>CALWRF010000013.1 GCA_944383885.1 uncultured Clostridia bacterium
AAGTTCCTCCTTTCTCCGCCAAGATACAAAAATACCGCCCGTAGTCTCGTTTGGGCGGTACTTTGTGTAAGATTGGCAGTCCATTATTAAGTTTTTTATTATGTTCCCTTTGTACACCGTTGCAAATAAATTTTCAGATAATTTTTATACAATAGAATTGAAATTATTATATGAAAGGCTATTAACGGTTTAGAAAAAAGCTTTTATACTTTTATAACATATACGAGCCGCTTATTTAAGCAGTTTGAATTTTAAAAACTAAAAAAAAGGAAAAGCATAGCGGAAAGTATTGAATAGAACAAAAAATATATTTAAAACCAAAGTTTTTGTATTGACCGCTTTTACCTGAACAAACAGTTTGCCGCCGCCGTACAGCCAGACAAAAATGCATTTTCCGTTTTATTAATTATGGCTGTGTTAAGAAGCTCCTCACATTCCAAAAACTGCTCCTCTTTTAAATTGCTTTTCAAAAACACAATAAGCTTTAAATAATCCTTGTCTTTTTCGTTTTCTGTATACTCTTTAGAAATAAAGTAAGAATTTAGAAGATTTTGATACATAACCTGTTCCTTTCTGTTTTTAATTTTTATCCACCCGCAAAAGCTCCGAAACCGTGCTTCCTGTATACGCGGCTATCTTTTGCAGTGTGTCTAAACTTGGATTTGCTATTTCCCGTTCTATCAAGCTTAACTCCTCTATGCTTATGCCAACGTTGGCAGCGAATTCAAACTGAGTTTCCTTATTAATTTTACGAAATTCTTTTAAATGCTTTGCCAACGCTTCTCTTTCAGGCATACTCTTAACCCCTTTAGACAAGCATAGGCAAAAAAGCCCAAAAAGACCAAGTAATATAATACGGATTTTACATTTTCCAACAAAAATAAACAATAAATGTTAATTAACGCAGAAAAATAACGTTTAAATTTCGTTTTGCCCAGTAAGGGTAATTCATTGGGCGGCATAATGGCTATTTAAAAACAGCGCTGCCTTTTCAGCATTTTTATGCGTATAAGCCGCCGCTTTTGAGTCTGTTTTAACTTATATAAATAAAGCGGCATAAACATTAATATTGTATATGCCACTTTTATTTATTGTTTTTACTTTCTTCTATTTATGTTTTTTATTCTTAAAATAGAATTTACTATCATATTAAATTCCCAAAAGTACATCAAAGCAAAGAAACAGTCAAAAAATGTCAATGCATTTATAATGGCAAATAAATATGTATAGTAAACAGGCACAATATAATGTTTGATATTAATATATAAACATATTCCGTAACATAAATTATGGATATCATTTATTTTTTCGACTATTTTTCCGCGCTATCACTTATAATTTTTTTAACAGACGCCATATCAATAATATCCATGTTACCTGATTTTAATATTGTTTCCTATAACAACCTTGTAAACAGCGCCTAAAACGCAGGCAGTTTTAAAAATATATTTAATGTGTGCATGGGTTCTCAGTAACTGTCTTTATTACATCGCCCTGCCAAATCAAACCGCAAACTGTGCATTCCTTGCCCTCGTAATATGTTGTTGTGCAAGAACCATCGCTGTTCTTTACATGATAGCTAAAAACAATATCAACTATATTGTGAAGATGATTTGGCTCAGCATCGGCGTCAACAATAACGCTTGACTTGCTTCCATCACTGTAAATAATCTGATATGAAGATGCACTTTTGCTATCAACAGAGAACTCTTTATAATTTCCAGTTTCAAAATCTATTTCATCAAAAATAATTCCAGCTGCTGCCATATCTGTGTTTTCAGAAGATACTTTTTTAAAATTTTCTAAATCATAAACCATGGATTTTTCCGAAAAAACCTGATTTACAACTCCGTCAGCCTCCTTTGCTATAGCGCTGCTTGTGAAAATTGAAGCAAGCGCCAATGAAGATACTAAAACCCTTCCTAAAAATCCTTTCTTTTCTCCGCTTTTCATAACTCTGTTAATCCTCCTTTGATAATTTTTTGTACTGCCGCTGAAGCCAGCTATATAATGTTGTTTTTCAAGCCCAAAATCCCTTTGGACCTCTAAAACCTTTATAATTAACCCGCCGTATTTTCTGCGGTCATAATTATCCAAGTCCTTCACTGCGTCCTCATCACATGCCATTTCTATCCAGTTTGATAGATTTTCCATAAGAAAATAAAACATCGGATTAAACCAGTTTAAGCAATTAAGAATTATAATAAGCACTTTTCTTGGAACATCTTTGCGAACAGCATGACAAAACTCATGTCTTAATATAAATTCCGCTTCTTTTTCATCAAATATATTCAGCATATACGCTGGAATTATTATGTGTTTATTTATTAAGCCAACAGTGCATACAGTGTCCACTTTGTTGCTTACATCAATAAAAATTTTATCAACTTTATATTTTTTCTTAAGTTTTTCAAATGGCTTCTGCCATAAATCGCTTTCAACAGCAAAACTGCTTTTAACAATTTTAATCAGTTTTATGTATTTCACTATGTTAACTGTTAAAGAAATTACAGCGCCCAACAGCCAAATTAAATCAACATAGCTTATGGCAGCGCCCAAATAACTGTGTATAGAGGATATTATTCTGTCCGAGGCGGCTGTGTCATCAAAAATTATTACGTTGTAATTTGTAAACGCCGCCTCACTTCCGTCATATAATGACGTTGTGTAGTAAAAAGGTATAACAAAAGTGAACAAGGCAACAGTGTTTATAAAAACCATAAACCTTGCTGAAGTAAGCTTATAAACAATTTTCTCCAGCGGCAGATAAACAGCGCTGAATATAAGTCCGCTTATTGAAAGCAGCAAAACCATTATAAAGACCCTATTTATTATCAACATCTTTAAACCACTCTTTCAGGTCGTTAAGGTCTTTGCCGCTTAATTTGTCATCACTTGAAAATGCCGCCAGAAATTTTTTAAGAGAGCCGCCAAAGCTCTTGTTTACAAAGTTTTTAGCCTCTAAGCTTTCATATTCTTCTTTGCTTATCAGCGGACAGTAGTATAAAACATTTGATTTTTTTGACGATACTATAATTCCTTTTGTCTCAAGCCTTTTAAGAAATGTAGCCACTGTTTGATATGCCCAGTTTTCACCCTTCGAGTTTAAAATTGAAACCATATCCGAAATTGTAACCATTCTGTCACATTTCCAAATTTCGTCCATAACAAACTTTTCTGATTGTGAAATTTTAATATATTTTTTCATTTTTATACCTCAAATTACTACCATTTGTAATAACACTATTTTATTACATATTGTAATTTTTTGTCAATATGGCATTTTCATATATATTAAGGTGTATTATTATATTTTTACATCTTATTGGCAATAATACACATATTTTAGTTGTATTTTGATAAAATATCTCCAATGAGGTGTAGAGATATGGACTTAATATGCGATAGATTAAAAAATCTAAGAGAAAAACATAACTTTAAACAAATTAATGTAGCCTCATGTCTTGGCATTACACAGCAAAACTACTCAAGATATGAAAGCGGCAAGCGGGAAATTCCAATAAGGCATTTACCTGCTTTAGCAAAACTTTACAATGTTTCTGTTGAGTATATTCTTGGCTTGTCAATGACCGAAAACGACTTAACATCGTTATCAAACTGTGTATATAACGGAAAAACCCTTAAAGACATAATTGACGATATAAACTCGCTTAGTTCCGAAAATATATCGTCTTTGTTAATATATATAGAATTTTTAAAGTTTAAACAGAACTCAAATAAAACATAATAAATATTTTCGCCTTAAAATACCTGTTTAAAGCCGATAAAAATTCTATAATTTAATTTTTATGTCATTTCAAAAAATATGCTGCTTCCTTATTTAAAATTTTTATGGTTCCTAAAGCCTGCGTTTATCTAACTGGCAGTGGTATTTTGTGTTATTTCGTTTTTCTTTATATAAGCTACAACGCACTAAACTGCGGCTGTATGCCATCACAATAAAAAGGCTGTAAAATTTAAAAATTTCACAGCCTAAATAAATAACATATACAAAATCAGACTTTCTTGTTGTTATATAGCTACACAATAACTATATGTAACTGCGTATGCATGACCATCACAGCTGCGCAGATTTCTTAAAAACTCTTTGTTCCGTTCGGGATATATGTTTTTAACCATATATCCGCCAACATAGCCGTTCTGGGCTGATGTGAGGTCACCATTATAACCGTCTTTAAGCGGTACGCCTATTTCGTTTGCTACTTCATATTTAAACTTGTTCATAGCTCCCTTAGCTTCCGGCACGTTTACTTTATTTCCTGTTTTTGAACTCTGTGACATTTTAAATGCCCTCCTTTTTAAATAAAAATTTTATTTAATCGGTGTTACAGGAATAGTATGTGTATGTCGTTTTTTATTATCCCGGCAATTTTTGGGCAGCTTTATAAAAAATTTTGGTATATATGGAAAACATATTTTTACACTATATATTATACAGCTCTGAGATTTTTATGGCGGTTGAAAAAACTATTTTCCCATCAAGAGTCATAGGATTTATATCTGTTATCTCCTTAATTCTATTAAGCTTATTATTTACGGTATTTCTGTGTACGAAAAATTTATTTGCAACTGTCTGCACATTTCCGTCGCAGTAAATATAGTTTTTAATATACTCCGTTAAATCTGTATTATTTTCCCTGTCGTATTGGGTAAGCCTGCCTAATGTTTCGTTATAAACATCTTTTAATATAGACATATCGCTGACCTCCGAGAGTATTTTATACATACCCATTTTATCGTAATACAGAACATGTATTTCATTTCTCAAAGCAACATTCATAAGCGGTAAAAGGCGCTTAAAATTAACCGAAAGCTTATATATGCTCTCGCTGCGTCCCACGCATATAAAAGATTTGCAGTTGTAGAACCTTATATTTAAGCTGTCGTTAAGGTATTTAACAAAATTATCCAAATTATCCTTATTTGCATCTACGGCAATTAATGTTACTATTCTGTTATACAGAAAAGATACTATTATATTTTCTGTTTCATCAGCCGCCCTTTCGCAGCACATTTTTACACTTTTTAAAAACATGTGATGGTCATTTTCATGCACAGCGTCTACTTTAACAATTACAGGACAGTATGTTTCCTCGCCGGAAAAGCCGTAAGAAGACAGTTTATTAAGCTGGTTTGATAAATTTTCGGTATTGAATATAATGCTCTGCATAAGCTCTGAAACACTTAAATTTTTTGTTTCCTCACGCATTAAAGCCTGTATTATATCCTTTGCCACATCGCTCATAAGCACATCCCACGGTATGGTATAAAGCGGAATGTTAACCTCATCACAGTAATTCCTAAGTTCTTTCGGTATCTCTTTTATATATTTCCCTATGTTTACAAAAAGTGCACTTACCTTAACTTTGTGCAGATTTTTAGCGAAATTTAAAATTTCGTCTTCGCTTTCAATATTCATTCCGGAAGTAAGTATTATACGGTTTGTATTTTTAAATTTTTCTGTATCATAGTCCTCTACAACCGAAACCCAGCTTATGTCAGTATTGTAAATTCCCTTTTTTCCTGCCACAAGACGAATTCTGTAATATGGCGGCAGATTATTAACTATTTGTTCAACACTAATAGGCAACTACACTACCTTCTTCCTGTTATACTAAAAAAAATCATATAATTAAGTATTATAACACTTATTATTTGTCAAATAAATAAAATTTTATATTGCGGTAAAAATTTGTATTTGTTCACATGCACAATATAATTGCGACGTTTTGCTGTATTATTTCAGCTTGTTCTATATTAAAATCAATAATATAAAATACAAATTAAATTTAAAAGCATTATACACAATCCAAACTTATGTTTTATTAATCTAAGTGCTTTATCAGCACAACGCCCTAAGCGCAGAATTTTAAATTCAGCGGAAATACATATTGTGTCATACACCGGAAATATTAATTGTATTTTAAAAAAGCTAAACCGAAATATTGCAGCTTAGAAACATTGCTGCTTATAAAAATATAATGCATTTTTGAAGGGAGTGTCTTTTTAATGAAATTAATGCATACAAGATTACCGGACTTTTACACAAAAATCGAGGCTGCCGCTAAACAGAACGACCCTGACATGGGCTTTTCAGTAAGCGGACTTGAAAACATTAAAACAGCAAAACTTGCTTCCCTAAGAGTAGGTCGTGTTGAGGATGAAATAACAGAAATAATAGAGGATAAAGACATAAAAAAGGTTGAGGTAGTCCTTACAACCGAAAATCCTGAAACACTCTACACAGTTGTTATTAAGGGTATAGAAGAAGACGGCACATGCAAAAAAGTTATACTTGAAAACATGATGCTTTCAGCCCCTACAGTTGAAACTCATCTTTTCGGAGTAAAAGAAATCATCGACCGCCGCGCTAATATTAAAAAATAACAAAGGGGGACACCGCTGTGAAACTTAAATATCGTATTATTCCTCAGGGCGCCGCAGACAATATGGTGCCGTTAAACTGGGTATTTATTGACAAAAAAGACGTTAAAGAATGCGGTTTAACAGACCTTGAAGCATGCTACGCAATAGGCAAGGCTCTTGGAGATGACTGTGCCGCAGTTGACATTATTGATATGGACGCCGTAACTGTTACAAGCGACGGTATTATGGCGCCGGGCGCCGTTGTAGGCGTTGCATCAGTTGACCACGGGCTGATTAACCAAAATTACGGCTATCTCAATATAAGCCCTCTTCCATATTCAGACCAGATGATAAAAGAAGAGCCTCACATGAAACAGTGGCTTATGGACGAATATAAAGGCAGACCTTTACACAGAGGTCCAAGCGCAGAAGACAGAGGCAACAGAGGACCTAACAACGAAAATATGACTATGACAGGCCGTATTGCCAACAACAACTGCGGTTCTGAAGTTATGAACATGGTTGAAATGACAGAAATCCTTGCGCCTTATTTCGGCATACACGAAATTATGACAGACGGCGAAGTTATTATAGGTATAGCCGGTCCAGTTGTATCAGTAGGCATAGGCATGGTTGTAAGCGAAAGACACGGCAGAATTTTCGGCGGCAAGAACTTAGGCGCTTACCGTGCCGGAATGTCAGCCCACAACTCCGGTAAATACGCAAAAACAGTAAAACAGGATTACCCGGCAATTGCCGCGCCAAAGAGCGTTCTGGCTGAGCATACTCTCCGCGCATTTGACATTGGTCTTGTAGCTGGGCGCGATATAGGCTGCTCTCCTGCCGTACTCTGCCTTGCAAAGGCATACGGCAAGCCTATTGACCTTGACAATATTACTTCACGCGCCTGGATAGAGCTTGAAAGCGTTGGAATTACAAGAGAAAAACTTGAAGCGCCTTCAAATCCTATGACACGTGAAGAAGTAATAGCGCATGCCGATGAAATTATTCCTGGCATGGATGGCGCTAAAAAATATGCCGTTTCTGATATATGCGAAATCAGATACGCTGAAATTTAATTACGGCTCTAACAGCTTTACTCTCTTTCTTATTTCAGGCTCTTGACTTTAACAAGGGCCTGATTAATTAATGTAAATACAGGCTTGTTAAAATAAAAGGAGAAAAAAGTGACAGACAGGGAAAAAATTATTGAATACATAGATAATAATCGTGATGAACTTGTTAGGATAGCTTCCGGGCTTATAAGTGTGCCTTCTGTATCAGGCAGGGAAAACTCCAACGAGATGTATGATAAAGAGGCGGATTTTTTAATCTCAGAATTTGCAAAATTCGGTATTGAGGCAAAGAAATATTCACACTCTCCAGGCGGCTCAAACCTTGTAGCTGAATATACAGGCACAGGCGGCGGAAAAACCCTCGCTATGGGCGGTCATTACGATGTTGTAGCTGCTGATGAAACCACATGGGAAACAGAAGGCGGCTTTGTGCCTACGGTAAAAGACGGCAATCTCATAGGCCGCGGCGCGGCGGACATGAAAGGCGGACTTGCCTGCTGCTTTATGGCATTAAAAGCTCTTAAAGAATGCGGTATTAAACTAAAAGGCAATGTGCAGTTTGTAGCAACAGTTGATGAAGAGATAGGCAGTCCTTACGGCATGAGCTATCTTGCCGAAAACAAAATTATATCTCCTGACTTCTTCATAAACGCCGAGCAGACAGAAATGAAGGTAGTAGTGGCATACAAAGGCTGCGCGTGGATGGAAATAAAAGTAAAAGGTGTTACAGCCCATGGAAGCAAACCTCACCTTGGTGTAAACGCGGTTGTAAATGCCGCTAAACTTATATACATGATAGATAAAAAAGGTGTTGACTTTACGCCTGACCCCCTCCTTGGAAACGGCTCGCTTAATATAGGCACAATAGAAGGCGGAACGGGAATTAATATTGTCCCTGACGAATGTGTATTTAAAATTGACGGAAGGCTTGTTCCAGGGCAGACATACGACGGGGTTATAGGCGCCATAAGGGATATGATTTCTGAGCTTAAAGCCCAAGACCCTGCATTTGATGCTGAAGTCGATTTCTGCGCCCGCACATCAAACGCTGTCCATATTCCAGAGGACAGCCCGCTTGTTAAGGCTCTTTTGGAAAACTCGAAAATCGCTACAGGAAAAGAAGCTGATTTAAGCGGTTTTATAGCACAGGGCGACAATTATTTCTTTAATAAAAATGGAATTCCTGCAATAATGTTCGGACCGGGAACCCTTGACTGCATACATAAAGCCAACGAATGGGTAAAAATTGACGAGCTTGTAGAAGCAGCTAAAATTTATGCCCTTACAGCTTTAAGCGTCTGCTGAAATATTTTATTTTTATAAAACATGAATATTTAATATTTCATGCCGTAAACCAGTATTAAATATTTCCGGTCTTGATTTTAAATTTCTTATTATAAAACAGTTATAAAATAGTTATAAAGAAACTTAAAAATACTTGGGGATTAAGTTTTATACATTTTTTATAAAAATATGCGCGTAACAGACAACAATATAAAACCGGACGTTTATGATAGTCTGTGTATGCCAAAAACTAAGAAGGCATTATTTAAAGCACTGTATTAACGGATGGGGTGCCCGTTATAAAGATTTGGGAATGCTGGGAATATTATAAATGTTATAAATAACAAGGTTAAAAAAATTATATACGCTGCAAATCTTTTATAAAGCGAAAAAATAATGCCGGATATTAAAATTCAATGCCGGATAAACATATTTTGTACTGCGCCAATAAAATATTGATAAAATGCGGATAAACTAAGTCCGCGCTTTTGGGGAGGAATAATATATGTCAGGAATAACTCATTTAGTAGAACAGATGAAAATACCTCGTTTTGTACGTGTTAAACAGTATTTTCCGCATAACGAGCTTTCAGAACAGGATATTATATCTTTAATAGCCGAAAACTTCTCTAAGCCTGAAATAAAAGATAAAATCAAACCGGGGCAGAGAATATGCATAACAAGCGGAAGCCGCGGAGTTTCAAACATAGCCCTCATTACAAAAGAGATAGTTAAACAGGTAAAAGCCCTCGGCGCAGAACCTTTTATAATACCAGCCATGGGCAGCCACGGCGGCGCTACAGCCGAAGGTCAAAAAGGAATTTTAACCAGTTACGGCATTACAGAAGAAACAATGGGATGCCCTATTATTTCTTCTATGGAAACAGTTAAAATTGGCTATGCCAAAGAAATAGACGTAGATGTGCAGATAGATAAAAACGCCTATGAGGCAGACGGCATTATAGTTCTTAACCGTATTAAAGCTCATACAGGCTTTAAAGGCAAATACGAAAGCGGTTTAATGAAAATGATGACCGTAGGTCTCGGCAAACAGGCGGGCGCTTATGTAGCCCACTCTGCCGGAGATGACGCAATGCCAGAGCGCCTGTTTTCAATAGGCAGTGAAATAATCCGTAAAGCAAATGTTATTTTAGGCGTAGGTTTAATGGAAAATGCTTTCGATAAGACTTACAAAATAGCTTTTCTCCAGCCGGAAGAAATACCGGAAAAAGAGCCTGAGCTTCTTAACGAGGCTAAAGCCGCTATGGGCAAAATTTTCCTTGATGCCTGCGATGTGCTTATACTTGAGAAAATAGGCAAAAATTACAGCGGCGGCGGTATGGACCCTAATGTAGTAGGCCGTTCAAGGCTTCCTATAGGCATAAAGTCCGAAAGAATGGGTATATTTGAGTTAAGCGAAGAATCCCACGGCAACGCAACCGGTATGGGCAGGGCTGACGTAGGTACAATGAAGTTCTTCCATCAGATTTCATTTGACGATACATATCCTAATGCCGTAACCGACCACGACAGCTCGGTTTATAAAATTCCGCTTATTGCCGAAAATGAAAAGGAATGTATCCAGACGTCAATGGCTATATGCCTTAACATGGATATTAATAACCCGAGAATTATAATACTTAAAAACTCACTTGAAATTGAGGATATGCTCATTTCCGAAGCTCTTATACCTGAAGCCAAAACACGGCAGCAGCTTACAATATCAGGAGAGCCTTTTGAGCTTGAGTTTGACAGTGAAGGAAATTTAGTTACGCAAATCTGATTGTTCTTTTTAATTACTCTTTTTAATAATTTAAAACTGTTTAGTAAACAACCCTAAATATTAAACCAATTCCAGCAGCGGGGGCAGGACATTTCAGTCTTGCCCCTGCTGCCTTTACAGAAAGCCTGCGGAATAAAAAATTATATAATTAATTAAATTTAAAAAATAAAAAAATTCCGAAAACACGTCTTCTGTTTCGGAATTTCTTATTTATATATTTTGCCGGTAACTGCCGCTTTTCTTTTAAATAAAAGCACTTAATTAAGCCATATATTTTATACCGTGCCGTTTAAATATAAAAGAGCGCTCAGCCGGCAAAAGTCAAAGCCCCTTTGCTTGCGGGATTAAATTTGTATACAGTCATAGCCATGCCGTTATAAAAGACATATACCTCTCCTGTATATTTATCCACCCAAAAATCGAACACTACAGGAATAGTATAAAACCGGTCGTTTTCATCAGTTACATTAAGATTATAAATGGCTTCTCTTATATCATCACCGTTATTTTTATATGTTTCGTTTTCAGTCCATGGAACATATTCTCCATAGGTTTTTCTATAAGCCTCTATAAGCTGTTCTTTAACTATTTCCACAGCTTCAGACTTTGATATGGCTTCATAAGAGTCATAACTGCTTACAATAAGCTGCGGAATTCTTGGGAAAATATGTGTTGTATTCTTATTTACTCCGTTGAAGTAATCAACTTTAAAATTAAAGCTGTCAGCTAAAAACCTGACCGGCACATAAGTAATGCCGCCGTATATTTCAGGCGCAGTATCAAGCTGGGTTTTTTTATTGTTAACTTCAGCGGTTTTGCTGCCTATTTTAAATTTTACAACAGTTTCATCATTATATACCTCAACCTCACGAGTTTCTTGTATCCATTTAACTTCGCAGCCTAAATTTTCCGTTACATATCTAACTGGCGCCAAAGCCCTGTTTTCTTTAATTATAATATTTGAATTTCTGATAATGCTGCCGTTAACAAAAAGCGCTGTAAAATCGGAACCTATACTTTCTTTATACCCGTCTTTATACGTTATTTCAGTTTCAATACCTTCACTGGTATCAATTGCAGGTATAATTGTTATACCATCTAAATTAGAGCTTTCTACTTCTTCAGCAAACGATGTTGTGTGAATACATAAACAAGCCAAAACCGTCAACAGAATTTTTTTCATAAGAGTATATCCCCTTTCGATTAGTTGAAATTTTAAAATTAAATAAATACAATAAAAATCAACCAATTAAAAAAAAATTAATTAACTATTAAAAAACAAAAGCGTGCCTTACGGCGCGCCCGTGTTTTAAACAGATTGAAAATTAATGGCTCGATGGGGTTTGAACCCTTTGTCTTTGCGGTTACAACCGCAACGCTTTCCCTCTTAAGCTACAAGCCCATGCAGCTTAGAGAGGAAATTTGCCTTATAAAAAATTATTTCTTTTATTTAACTGATAAAATACTTTTCATAAGGCTGTTAAAGGCATGAAATTGAGTATATATCTGTCACTAAGTAATATTATATTACTAACAACTATATATGTCAATATTCCCCTGAATATTTTACAACATTTAGTTTCAGCTTTAACAAAATATTTATTCTGTATATAATTTATTTATGCTTTAATTTCTCATAAGTAAAAAATATTTTATCATATACAGACATTAGTCATCAGCATGGCAGCATAAAACGCTTCTTCCTTCAATTTGGAACATATGCAATACGTTTTTAAAACACTTTTCATCGGCATTCGGGCAAAAAGCGTAATAATCGCAGCCTTTTGGTGCGTATTGCGTATCCCTTAACGCATTAAATTCCGGAATATCACATCTCCTGTTAACAGGCAGAACTGATGAAACAAGCTGCTTTGTATACGGGTGTTTTGGATTACACAGCACATCACGGCATTTTCCGTACTCTACTATCCTTCCTGAATACATAACAGCTATATTGTCGCATATAGAAGATGTTAACGCCAAGTCATGGGTAATAAACAGGAAAGAAACACCCTTTTCTTCTTTAAGCCTGCGCATAATGTCTATTATCTGTGCCTGAACTGAAACATCAAGAGCGCTTGTCGCCTCATCAAATATTATAAGCTTAGGTGAGCATATAAGCGCGCGCGCTATAGACGCTTTCTGGCATTCGCCGCCGCTTAATCCGCCTATTCCTTTATACATATAGGACTCTTTTAATCCCACATATTTAATAAGCTCCTTTGCCCTTTTAATAAGCTCTATCTTTGAATATATTCTGTAAGAATCAGCCCCCATCATAACAGACTCCAAAAGGCTGTATTTTGGGTCAAAAGAGTCCTTTGGGTTTTGAAAAACCATTTGAAGGTCCCTGCCCACGCATTTAAGGCGTTTTTCGCTTGTTATATAAGCGCCGTTAAACTCTATTGTGCCGGAGTCTTCTTTTATAAGCCGTGCGATAATTTCAGCCGCAGTGCTTTTGCCGCAGCCGCTTTCTCCAACAAGACCTAAGCATTCGCCTTGTTTTATACTGAAATCTATGCCTTTAAGGGCATAAACGCGGTCTTTTTTGTTTTTAAATGTTTTAGTCAGTCCTGTAACTTTCAGCAGACACATGGCGGCGTTCCCTTTTCTTTCCTAACTTTTTCTAACTTTTTCTAACTATTCCGGCTTTTATTACGGCAGATTTCTTTATAATGCTTTTTATCTAAAAACTATATATAACAATAGTTGCAGTACACAGCATGGCTTTCCGACAGTATATGTTTTTGCGGAAGCTTTTTATAACACAAATCTTTTGACATACTGCACCGAGGAGCAAATGGGCAGCCGGCAGTATCATCGTTAAACTCCGGCGGCAGACCTTCTATAGCCTCAGGTATTTTCCCGTTCATTTCCGGAACGGCATTTATAAGCGCTTTTGTGTAAGGGTGTGACGGGTTGTTTATTATATCATCTGTACTGCCTGTTTCCATAATTCTTCCGGCGTACATAACAGCCGTTTTATCTGTCAGGTTGGCGGCTACGCCCATATTATGGGTTACAATAAGCATTGAAGTATTAAAGTTTTTATTAACCTGCTTTAAAAGGCGTATAACCTGAGCCTGTGCTGTTACATCAAGGGCGCTTGTAGGCTCATCAGCCAGTATAAGCTGCGGTGTGTTCATCATTGCAGCCGCTATTGCTATTCTTTGGCACATTCCGCCTGAAAGCTCAAAAGGGTATGATGTAAATATACGCTCCGTTTCCCAAAGGCGCAGTTTTTTCATTATGTCTTCGGCTTTTTTAAGGCAGTCAGCTTTTTGTGCTTTTTTATTATGCGCCCTGACAGTTTCACAAAACAAACTGCCAATTGTTTTTGTTGGGTCCATTGAAAGAACAGCGTTTTGGAATACCATAGCTATTTTTGAGCCGCGGACCTTACGTATTTGTGATGCATTCAGCTTTGTAATATCTTTTCCGTTAAATATAATGCTGCCGCCTGTAACAGATGCGTTTTTATCCAGCATTAAAACGGATTTAAGAGCGGTGCTCTTTCCGCAGCCGCTCTCTCCAACTATGCATACAATTTCGCCGTCATTAACTTTTAAGCTTAAATCTCGCACAACATGCGTTTTGCCGTAATAAACGTTTAAATTTTTTATATCCAGCATTCCGACACCTTTTTTGCTCTTTTATAACTTTTTTACAACTTTTTTATAACTTTTTCACTACATTTTTATTTATTCAATATAAGTCTGCGCGTCAAGAAGATAGTACTCAGAAGGATTAGTTTTAAGACCTTTTAAATCAGAACTCATTACATAAATATATTTTGAATGACCTACAACAATATATCCAACATCTTCGCATACAAGCCTCTGCACTTCTTCAGCAAGCTCAGTGCGTTTTTGCGCATCAAACTCGCATGTCATCTGGTTTATAATGCTGTCAACTTCAGAATTTGAGTAATGCCCGTAATTGCTGCTGCCGTTTGTTTTAAACGCAATATTTGCAAAATACAGCGGGTCGCCTGTAGGGCACATGGTAAAGCTTACCATAAGCAAATCAAAATCCCCTGTCTTTTCCTGTTCAGCAACCGACTCATAAATCTCAACTTTAAGGTCAATTCCGGCTTCTTTTAAACTTGAGGATATTTCCTCGCAGAACATCGGAAGCTCTCCTTTAGTGCTGTAAGTAACAATCCTGAGCGAAACAGGTCTGCCGTCTTTTTCAACTATCCCGTCGCCGTTAGTATCGGCATATCCTGAATCGGCTAAAATCTTTTTAGCGCCTTCAATATTATACCCGCCGGTTAAATCCTCTTTAGCCCCAAAATCCATAAAGTCAGGATACAGCCCGTTTGTTGGAACCGAAGCGCCTTTATTCAGTATATCGGCACAGCCCTGTTTGTTTATACACATGCTTATGGCTTTTCTTATATTTATATCTTGTAAAAATTCGTTGCTGTAATTAATAAATATAACTTCGCCTCTTGAGCCTGCCACTCCGTCTACATTATACTTTGACGTGTCATTAAAAAGCTCAAGGCTTGTGCCAGGTATACTTACCGAAAGGTCGCTCTCTCCTGCCTGCTGAGCCATTACAAGGGCGTTTGTATCGGAAATTATATTAAACTCAGCCGATTTAAGCTTTGGAGTGCCGCCCCAGTAGCTGTCATATCTTTCAACAAGCGCCTTTTTATTTACTTCATAGCTTACTGCTTTAAAAGGACCGGTGCCTATCGGGTTTTGGGCTATTGATTCTTCATCGGCTACATAATAAACAGCCGAAAGCGGCTCTGAAAGACCGTTTATAAATGCCGGTACAGGCTCTGTTGTTTTTACAGTAAGTCTCTGACCTGAGGCTTCTATCTGGCTTATAAATAAAAGTTCGCCTAACCTTGGATTTTTGCCGAGCGTTCTTTCCCAGCATGCTTTAACGCTGTCAGCTGTCATTTTTTCACCATTTTGGAATGTTACGTCATCCCTTAATGTTATTACCCATGTTGTATTATCTTCCATTTCGCAGGAAAGAGCCAAAAGCGGCTGAGGGACAAGACTGCCGTCAAGCTTATAAAGCGTTTCCGTTATGCCGTATCTTGATGTATACCAGCTGTTCCAGCTTTCTGCCGGGTCAAGGCTTGATGGTCCCTGGGTATCGGCAAATACCGCTGTATCTTTTGCTTCCGATGTGTTTGCCGCTGTTTCAGCGCTTTGGCTCTGAAAGCCGCCTGTGCCTGATGAGCCGCAGGCTGTAAGCATAACAGCACTTAAAACAAAAGTTACTATTTTAAATAATTTTATTTTCATAAATTCTCCTTAAAAATCATATTATTGAAGATTAAACTAATTTCTTGTATCCAAAATATCTCTTATTTTCTCACCGAAAAGATTAAATATAACCGCGGTTATAAATATAGCGGCTCCCGGCACCAGTACAAGAGATATATTTGTTTGGATATAGTCTTTGCCTGTATTCATCATGGCGCCCCATTCCGCCATAGGCGACTGAACGCCTACACCTAAATACGAAAGAGATGCCACTTCCATTATCATTGATGCTATGCCTAAAGAAGCATTAACAATTAAAGGCGGTATAATATTAGGCAGTATGTGCCTGAATATTATTTTAAACTGACTGTATCCGCATATTTTAGCGGCTTTAATAAATGTACGTTCTTTAACGCCGCGTGTAAGGTTTCTTGCCATTCTGGCGTATTCTGCCCACTCAACAACACAAAGGGCTATAATTGTATTTTTAATGCCAATCCCCAGCACCCCGGCTATGGCTATGGCAAGTATTATTTTAGGAAAAGCCTGTGTAATAGATATGATTTTGGTTAAAACAGCGTCCGCAATTCCGCCTGCGTAACCTGAAAAAACACCTATTAAAGTGCCTGAAACAAATACACATGCCGTTATAATTAAACTGCTGAATATGGATACTCTTCCGCCGTAAAGCATACGCGAAAGAAGGCACCTGCCTAACGGGTCTGTTCCCAGCGGAAACTGGGCGCTGGGACCTTTTAAAGCGTCCATAAGGCTTGTTTTATTTGGGTCGTTAGGCGCCAAAGCAGGCGCAAATAAAGCGGATAAAATTAAAAGCAGTATTAAAACCGTAAGAATCCAAAACGACAAAGGGTATTTTTTGCGTTCCATTACATACGCCCCCTTTTAAGCCTTGGGTCTATAATATCGCAGGCAACATCTACAGCAAAATTAACAGCTAAGAACATAACTGCCGTCCACAGCACAAAACCCTGTATCATGTAATAATCAAGCCGCATTACAGACTCTACAGCCAGCTTGCCCATGCCGTCCCACGAAAAAATAGTTTCTATAACCGCAGCTCCGCCCAGCATAATGCCGAAGTATGTTCCGCACCATGTAAGTATTGGAACAGCCGCATTTTTAAGCACATGCTTAAACAAAATATCTCTTTCACTTACCCCGCGTGATACGGCACCCATTACATACTCCTTATTCATCTCTTCCAATATAACAGCTCTTACCTGACGAATATATTTAGCTGAGCACTGAATAATAAGCACCGCCGCAGGAAGCACCATGCCCTTTAGGCTTCTTTGGGCAATAACAGGCAGTATTTGTAGTTTAAGGGCAAAAAGCCATAAAAACATAAGCGATATAAAAAACGACGGCATAGATATGCCTAAGAAAGAAAATATCCTCGCAAAATTGTCCAAAGCCTTATCTTTATTTACAGCGCAGTAAATCCCCAGCGGTATTGAAATTAAAACTGTTATTAAAAGGGCAACGGCAGTTAAGACAACTGTTGGTCCCGCGTGATTTATAATTTCGTCTTTTACCGGCTTTGATGTAGTCATAGAAGTGCCTAAGTCGCCATGGAAAACATTATTTAGCCAATTAGCGTACTGCACAATAAACGGCTTATCAAGCCCCATTTTCTTTTCCTGCTCCTCTATGGCTTCCTGAGAAACCTCTCCCACATTTCCGCCGCTTCCCATAATATAAATTTCCGCCGGATTGACAGGCGAAATATGCAGTATAAAAAATGTAATTAAAGTTATGCCTGTTAATATTACTAATGTTTGAACAGCACTCAAGGCTATTTTTTTGCATACTGTGCCTAAATGTTTCATTTTACCGCCTTATTTACTTATTTCTTTATTTTTTTACGCAGATTAAAAATTCCTGGTTTTTTTCATACTGAAGCTGTTCTAATTTGGAATAAATACAGCTGTTTAATTTAGTTTCGCATAAAACGCCGTCAGTACTCAGGCTGTTCCAAAAATCAACATCCCACTGTGGTCTTGGATGGTAAGTAAGCGGAAAATCCTGCGCCATCTGTTCCATTTCATTGGCTTTTGAATAAACAAAGCCGTTGTTTTTCTCTACAGTTTTCCTATGCTCTTTGTAGCCTTTTTTAGATTCATCATCTCTTAGATAACCGTACCAGTCAGCATCAAAATAAACCATTGTTCCACCTTTTTTCAAAAGCCTGTACCATGCTTCAAGAGTTTTTTCCGGCTCTTTCTGCATCCATACAACATCTCTTGAAAGTATCATATCAAAACTTCCGTCTTCAAAAGGCAGCTCATCGCCTACCACTTTAAAGTCAACATATACGTTTTCATCCTGTGCGTTTTTTACAGCATGATAAATCATTTGACCGCTTCTGTCAACAGCACTTACATTATATCCCTCCTGCGCCATTAATATTGCAAGAAATCCCGGACCTGTGCCTATATCAAGAATTTTGGCGTCTTTGCCCTCAGGCAGGTATTTATTTAATACGCTTTTCCATTTTTCTTTTCTGTCAAACTGGTTTTTATTTTGTTCGCTGTAGCTTTCCGCGCGTTCTTCCCAGTAACTGTCTACGTTATTCATATTAAAACACACCCTCCCTAAAACAAAAAAATCCACGAAAACAAAACATAGTCATACAGACTATATCTGCCTTCGTGGCCATAAAAATTCAATGTTATATTATATCCGCTTCGTGCGGAAAACTGTTCACATGGGAAATTCTAACATATATAATCAGCCGTGTCAATATCGCATAATGACTAAAAAAATTATCATTGCGCAGCTGCATACATGTATTGCAGCTGCGCATTTAAAAAGCAGTAAGGCTGCCTTTGGCATAATTAAGCGCCGCTAAATATGATATTACGTATAAACAGACAGCTCTTATTACTATTAATCATCTGCGTATGTGATGCAGAATGCGCCACATTAACATTTCAAAACAACTCTTGTTACTATTAATCAGGTTAGTAAAAAGGTAACAGACAATATAAGAGCAATTTCAAAACAACTCTTGTTACTATTAATCAAAACTTCCTGTTGTACTTACATTTCCGTCAAAATTTCAAAACAACTCTTGTTACTATTAATCCACATCTTCATTTTTATACTATACCTCCTTAACTGCAATTTCAAAACAACTCTTGTTACTATTAATCAACTACAGCACATATCTTCAAAAGCAATTGGAATTATTTCAAAACAACTCTTGTTACTATTAATCCTATGTAATACACTGCGCCGCCAATGCTTAACCATATTTCAAAACAACTCTTGTTACTATTAATCTGCCTCTTTTCAATATAAGGTTTGTCCCCACTCTCATTTCAAAACAACTCTTGTTACTATTAATCCCAGATACAGAGGATTATCCAGAAAATTTTCCAAAATTTCAAAACAACTCTTGTTACTATTAATCTGTCATCAGGATTAACGCCTTTTTCCTGACACATATTTCAAAACAACTCTTGTTACTATTAATCGCAACAGCAAAACTTACCAAGGCTTTTGTTGAAAGAATTTCAAAACAACTCTTGTTACTATTAATCAAAAACAACCGTCTTAGACTCATATAAGACTGTTGAATTTCAAAACAACTCTTGTTACTATTAATCGCCAATAAGATTGAATTTGATGACGTTATAGACGGATTTCAAAACAACTCTTGTTACTATTAATCCTTTGATTTTAAAAGATTTCCTAAACACTATATGTCCAAAAACCCTTTATTTACTACATTTCTATAAATTTTACCAACCTTAGCACATTTTTTGTTATTTTCCGTTTTCCTTTATTTATCAATGAATTCTATATTTTTATTTTTTTCGGTTGGTAAAAATATTATATTATCAAATCTTCACCTGTGCTGTTTTTCTTGTTTCCAATAATTTCCTCACCAAAAACATTATCGTTCTTCAACTTAATAATACAAACAAAATCTTCATCGTTGCAAATAATTTTTTTCAAATCATTTTTTAAAGAAATTAAATTAGAAGGAGTTATTTCACCTCTAAAAACCGAATATTGATAATGAGAAAGATATTTTTTGCATATTTTAAACACCTTCTGGACTCTTTTTTCCCCAACATCGTAAAAAAGAAACGCATAATTAAAGTTAATTTGTTTTTTCATTCAGAACCCTTCTTTTAAAGAAAATGGTATAAATTCTTTATCTTCTAAAATATATTTAATTAACTTATAGCAATCAAGTTTTATAGCTGTCCTATACGAAACATTTCGTTTTAACACAGCGTGTTTAAAAACAGATTCAATTCTTGCTTCAAATGCTTCTATAAATATTTTTCTCCCTTCTTCATTTAGCACACAAAAATTCAAATTTTTATCAAAATGTTTTTCAACCTGAATTCTTCTATTATTTACTAATTCAAATATAGTTTTATATACAATAACCGGTTTAAACACTTCACTTATGTCAAGGCTTAATGAGAATCTTCTTTCCGTTGGCTGATGTAAGAAACTTATTCTTTGATCTAAATGTGTTCTGTAAATTGCAGAAACTGTTTTTGTATACAGCAATGTATTCCCAAATGATATAAGTGCATTTACAGGGTTATCCGGAGGGCGCTTTACTCTTTTATTCATAATAAAGTCTTCTGGCAGGAAATATTTAAAATTAAAATAAAATTTCTCCCACAGTTCACCCTCATAGCTCATAAGCTCATCTATTGCTTTTGATTTGTCAATATAAGCATAAAAATTATTTTTTATCCAATCAATGGTTTGTTTAACTTCTTTTTTATCATGTTTATAATAGTGGTATAAAACTTCATATATATTTTTTCCTATTCCTTTTACTATTGCTTTTGCAATATAAAGCCTTGATGTATTAAATTTTTCTACCTGTTTTATAAGAAGTCTGCCACTGAGATACTGGTCTTTAGGGTAAAAAGTTCCGCTGTAGTATCCATAATAATTAAAAAAATGCACTACAACATTATTGCGGCTTAAAAAATCAAGAACTTTTGTATTTACAGAAATTTCACCCATACAATATATTTCCTTTGTGTTTTCAATAGGAATGTATACATTTTTTTCACCTTTACGAAAACACAGCGAATTATCTTTCCGTGATAACTCACCATTAGATGTTATATATCTTGTACTGCCCATTTTCCTCCCCTTTTGTTATATGTAACAATATTCAAAATACGCACATTTTTTACAGCTTCTGCTTTCGATTTTATCTGGAATAACATCTCCTTTAATTAAATCATCAATTTCTTTTATATATTCATCTAATTTCTGTTCAATCTCATTTGTAATTTCCAATATAATTATTTTTTTGTCTGATTTATTTTTTTCAACAAATTCAAGCCTGCCTTTTCTTATTATTCCTTTTTCTTTTAGTACTTTAAGATAAAATAAAAGCTGCCATTTTGCCGCCTCTATATCAGCATCGGACTTTTTTACTTCAGTTAAATATTCTTTTGTAATTTTATCAATACGAATATTATCAATTAATATTTCTGTATTGTCAGTTATATTTTTTTCTTCATGAATTGCTCTGCCGATTTTAACAATCTCGCTGTTATCCTCAAGATTAAGCCTGTTTCCATGAAGATAACACTGTCTTTTACAATGAAAATAATAATTAATCAGAGTTCCGTTTACACGCACAAGAGCACCTGCTTTATTTTTATATAAAATTCCCATATTCCAATTTGCTTCTTTTAAATTTTCCGTTTTCAAAATAGTCCTCGCCGTTTTCAAAACACAAAAGTTCACCCGCCGTGTCGCTGTATACAGCATTAATACTGTTTTTATTTACCGAATAAATAAAATTATTTAAAAGACTGCGAACTTGGGAAAGCTTCACTTGTTTTTCTGAATAATCCATCTGATTGTTTTGGAGCAGTTTTTTATAATTATTCCATATCTGCCAGCCATCTAAAATTCCGCCGTTTTCATCTTCTATTTTTCGGCACAATACAACATCAACTGTCATCAAATTCTCATCAATAAGTCTCATACGCTTCGATACGTTTGTAAAATCAAAACCTGCAACATCGTTATCAAAAAAACTTTTTAAACCTTCTTTAGATGTACTGTCGTTTTTATTTTCTTTTAGCGCTTTAATTACCATACGATAATAATATGAAAATCTTTTTTCTTCCAGAATATTTCTCATTTCAGGATTTTTAATGCTTAAACTCGCACTGTTCCTATAATCATTTTTATAAATACCCTTTTCACTGTCATAATTAAAGAAATAGCACACTCCCTGCCTTTCAGATGAAAAAGAACGGTTTATCCTACCTAAAAACTGTTCTTCACTATCCAGTATTGATATATCTTTATATCCTATATCCATATCAATATCAACACCAGCTTCAATTACTTGGGTAGATATTAAAAGAACTTCTTTAACTGTATTTTCTCTTATCGGTTTAAGTATTTTTTCACGCTCAAGTGCCGAATCCTCTCCAGTAATAAGAAATACCGGCATGTCAAAACCATCGCTGCAACATATATCATGATAAAATTCTTCTGCTGTTGACTTTTTTATAAACTCAACAAGTATTTTTGTTCCTTTTGAGCAATTTTTCTTTATATGCTCTTTTAAAAGCAGCAAATAATCTTCGTTGTCGCAATGGGTATCTAAAAGCTCATAAGAAAGCTTAACTCTGTTTTTAAAAACAGGATTATTAAAATACTCACAGCTGTTTTTTAAAAGATATACAACTTTACAGTCATCACCGGCAAGCAGTTCCAGTTCCGGAAGAGTTGCAGACATAATTATTATCTTAATATTCATTAAATCTGCACATTCTTTTAAGAATATAATTATTTCCGCCCATATAGAATTTTTATAACTCTGTATCTCATCAAGAACCACTACAGAATCAATAAGCTGTAAAAATGAAAACAGGTTTTCTTTTCTATCGCCAAAAAGAGTATTAAAAAAGCTTACATGGGTTGTGAGTATAAAAGGATAGTTTAAAAACTGCCTGTCTAAAAGCGCGTTTTTATAATAATTTTCCGTTTCATTTTCATATTTTGAATTGCCTATTGGAGTAATTGAATTAACAACAGTTATTTTGTTTTTCAAATTTTCATCATTAAAAGATTTATACAGTACATTTTTATTCTGCTCTACAAGGGTATTAAAAGGATACACATAAAACAGTTTTTTTCTGTTTTCCATAAGCATAAAACTAAGGTTTAATGCCGTATTGCTTTTTCCACTTCCTGTAGGAGCTTCAAGGAAAAATATATTTTCTTTATCATTACTTTTTGAAATACTTTCTTTAAGGCTGTTTTCGGCATTTAAAAATATATTGCTTCTTAGCTCATTCATATCCGAAATATCAGATATTTTTGTATTTTTATTGCTTTTTTCGTAATTTCTTATAGATTTATAAACAGCAGAGTTTTTATAAACATTATAAAACTCTTTTATATCTTCAATTGTTCCAAAGTACTGTTTTTCCATACCGTCCATATATTCAGTTGTGGAATAATAATCACATGAAACAAGAACTGAGTAGGCAAGCCTCAGCAAAAAATATTTTGCTATGCCTTCATCTCTGTTTACAAATATATTACTTTCGTAGCTGTTTAAAAATTTTTTTAGATATTTTCTATTAATTGAAAATTTTTGTTTTAGCCCTTTAACCGCATTATCATTAAAAAAATCTATAACGTCGTAGTTATCTGCAATTTTACCGAAATAATCATTAATTTTTGTTAAGTCGCTGTGATGTCTTGATATTATATAAGAAAATTCCGTTACAACAAATTTAAACTGTTTTTTCTTATAATCACTAATATCTGATAAATCAAGCTTTTTAAAAAAATAATCCATGTATATTAAAGATGAAAGAAATGAATGGTCGCTTCCTGACAGTTCATCAATATACTCATCTTTTTTAAAGCATGGATTATTCATTTTTTCTTTCTGAAATGCCGGATTAATTTTTCCCGTATCATGGAATATTACCATTTGATAAAAAAGCTCATATAAAAGCTCTTTCTCTTCTTCTGTTTCTATAAAACTTAATTTGCTGGAATATCCGAATATGATTCTTTTTAAATTTTTATCCTGCGATATTTTATTAAAATATTTATTACAGCGCATAATATGTTCCCCCAGTGTTTCACCGGGGGAATTTTTTCCTGTATGGGCAAGAAGATTTACGTTTTCATCTATAACATTATTAAAATCAGAAAAACACGATATTTCTTTTACCATCATTAAACACCTGCTCTTTTATTTCAAAGCCATCTGCGTCTGTAAAATAAAATTTTTTCATAATATACTGATTGGTTGTTAGCTTCAATCCTGCCGGAAGATATTCCTCATACTTAAACCCAAATTCTCCGCCTTCAGAAACAATATAGTCCTTAGGTATAAGGCTCTGAATTTCATTACCATCTTTTTCACCAAGGCTTACAAAAGATATATCCTCTATAACAGCCGGGTGGTCATTTTTACCTAAATACGGCATATATATACATTTTCTTTTATATATCATGTCAGCAAGTATTTTTGAAATATCTCTGTCAATCATTAGGTATATTATCCAAGAAGGATTCTCAAGCCACTGTTCTTTTACAACTAAATTTCCGCCTTCTTCCTGAGACGCGTAACCAACTGAATTATTAAATACCTGTATTTTTTTTGGAAAATACCCGTTTTCCGACTCTGGCACCACCGCTATTTTTATATCTTTAAGCTTCTCATAATATTCCGGATAATCATCATACTTGCTTTCGTAGCCTTTATAGCCCATAACAGCTCCAAATATTCCAATAAGTGCAGGTTTATGTATCTGCTCGAAAGTAAAATAATAATATGAATTAACTTCAGGATTTTTGAAAAATGCGGTTTTGCCTCTTAACCTGAATTTTAAAGCTTCCATAAATTATATGTCCCACCTTAATACAGCTCATAACTTTCTATTTGTTACAATATCAAAAATTTCTGCATTTTTTATATCATGCTTAAGCTCGGTTGTATTTGAATTATAATAAATTTCTACGGATTTTATTTTTTCTTTATATATTTCCAAAAGCTCTCCGCAGTTTACATTTATTATATTTTTGCTATCATTTTTTTCAAATGTTATATATTCCGTTAAATTAGGCATGTACAAGTCTTTTTCCGTTTCAACAAACATCGCAAACTCATTTTCACAGCCTTCTTTTGCATTTGTTGCATAGGCAGTTGCACAAACAAGTGCCGTTCTTTTAAAGTTTTCATAATCTTCCTGTGTATATCCTTCAGTAACTCCAAGGCTTACATATTCTTTATATGCCAAAGGATTAATTACAAAAGGATACATATAGTGAGCTTCATCACTTACAATTTTTGTACCAAGTGTTGAATTCTTAGCTTCTCCTTTATCTGTTGCCTTGCTGGCATCACGAAATGGTGAAAGTATTGACTGTTCCTGCGGTTCACTGTCTTTATAAATATTAAATCCCTGCCCAAACTGCACAGCACCGGTTATTGATATGTTATTGCCTGCCTCCGCAAATGTTGCGCCAAAATTCTTAACATCAACTGCACTAAATAAATTTTTAAGTACCTCCTCTGCATTTTTGCAGTTTTTTAAATCATCTATTTTATAAAGATATTCATATCTCTCTTTTAAACTTCTCGGTATTAATGAAATATCTCCTTTTTTATTTTCAATCCTCATAGATTTAATATAAACTACATTTTTGCCTTCGTTATCCCACATTTTTTTCATAGGGTATTTTAAAGCTTTATCGCTTCCGTATGTTTCACCGCTTGATGTCGTTTTTGGATATCCGGAAAAGTCCGCATTCCAGTTAGCCATAATCGAAGATATTCCTAAAACACCATATACACGTTTATCCATTTCCATTTATATTTCCTCGCTTTTTTCTTTTGAACCTTTTTCATATATTAAGCTGTTTGAAACAAAACCTGCCATAAGTTCTTCTTTATATACTTTCTCAGGTTCATAAAGCATAATATGGCTTAATAATTTATTGATTCTTGAACCATTATTTGCCTCAATTAAATAATTGTATTTTTTATACATCTGCCTTATAAGTTTTTTAATAACCTCATCTTTAGACGCATTTAAAAAAGGATTTATTGCCGATTCTGCTTTGCTGTTTCCTTTGCTCAATGAAATCAGGTAATATACAGCCTGTCCAACAGCAAAAGAATACTCTTTGTCTGAATTAAAATCCCAATTTTTTTCTTTTGGAGCATTTATATGTTCCCTTAAATCCTCAACTATTTTATTCATACTTTCTCCTATCCTCCTGTCCGGATAAAAATACTCAATTAAAGACCATCTCAAATTAAACTGTTCTTTTGCACTTAAAATAAAATTTTTACTTATTGATACTTTAATAATTTTTAATGTTACATCTTCAAGAACGTTTACGGCATTATTCTTACTTCCAGCATAAAACCATTCTGCAAGTGAATTTCTCGCTTCTAAAAAATATTTTTTTATAGAGTCGTTTAAAAACGATATATCTTTTGGGTCTGTGTCAATGTTATTTTCAAGTTTTCCTTCAAAAAATACTCTGTCTATTAAATATTTTAATTCCCAAAGTTCGCTTAAATTTTTGCCATATTCAATATAAGATTTATTTTCATCTACACACATATAGTTTTTAAGTTTAAACTTTTTATCCAGCTCTGGTTTATATTCCGGTAATGCTTCAGAATACTGTATTTCAGCTTCATTTTTACCCTTTCTAAGCCTTATATAGTAGGCACTTGAAAAATACTTTGGCTTGCTTTTGTTGTCATAATATTCTATTTTACCATTGCCTATATAAACATGGTAATTACCGCTTGACACAACAGTCATTAAATAATCGAACAGTTTTGCATGAAGCAGTATGTCTTTTTGATTAACCAGATATGGCGTGCTTATTTTTCTTGTTTTATGTTCAAGATAAGGCTTTTTGCTATTTAGACCTATGTTATTATTTGGAAATCCTATTATTTGATTTTCATCAACAATATTAAAATCATTGTTATTATATATATTAGGAATAATATATCTGTTATTTTCTTTTTTATATAAATCAAGTGTTTTTTGTTTGTCATTAAGTACAAAAAATATTTTCAAATAATCCTTACCAGTTAAATCTATGTCAGACCATATATTTCTTAATAATACAATGCTTTCTATTTTATTAATTAAATCTATCTGCGGTATACCAATAACTTTTTCTTCGCTGATATATATCTGCTTTGTTTTTGGCTTCTTACCGTATTTTTTCAGTGGATTTCTTAGTATTTCATAGTAAGACTTATACACTTCATCACTAATTTTATTTAATAAATTTTCTTTCTTCACAGCTAAAGACATATAGTTATTTGTATGGATTATTTTGCTTGAATCAACAGGTTTATTCATATCAATAAGCTTACTGTAATAATCAAGCTGGCAGATGTATTTATAATACTCATCTTCAGAACCTATAACCGTCTTATTTTTCTTATCATTTTTAATATCAAGTGTTTTTATTATTTTGTAAGAATCTTCTGTAAGTTCAATAAGCCTGTATGTTCCATCTTTTGGTATGTATGAATCAATTATAATAGAATCTCCATTTTTATCTATCAAACTTTTAAATGCTTCCAACGCTTCATTAATCAATTTCAATCACCACCTTTTAAAGGTATCTGTAATTCATAAAACCGCAGCCACGGCTGTTATTTTCCAATATTCCTGTGCCAAGACTCATATACCAAAGTTTTTGTGCTGTTTCATTTTTTGAGGCAACAAAATTTAGTTTGTCACCCAAAAGCACTATTCCTTTGTAATTTATTTTAACGGGTTTTTTGTTCTTGAATTCTATAATGTCATAAAGCTGAAAATCCTCATTAAGTTTTTCTTTTGTAAAGCTGTTATATTTTTTAACAAGGTTGATTTTAAGCCTGTTTTCATATTCGGTAAGGTGTATATTTTCTTTCCAATAACCTTCTTTGCATTTAATTAATGCCGGTGTAAGTGTATACACAGTTTCCAATATCTTTTCAGGTATAACCCGGATTTCTCCTCCAACACAGCATATTTCTTCCGATTTATGGAATCTTATGTTTTTTGCAAAATAATCAGCAATTCTTTCATCTATAGTCCTTATACGCACAGTATATATTTTTTCCGGCTTATATATTTTGTCTTCTTCTATTTTATATGCCATATCAAAAACATAGTTTTTATAGCGTTTGCTTATATGAAAATTTAAAAATTCATTATCTTCTGACATTAAACTATCAATAAAATTTGCCATTTTTTCTGAAAAAGATTCATATACTATGTTATTTTTAAATACTATTCTGCAAATATACTCATATACAACCATATTTCTCATCCTTTTTATAAACAGTAACGAAATTCACAATACATCATAAATTATATCACTTTAAAAAAAATTAAGCAACTTATTCATATTTTTATATATAATTAACACAAAAATATTTTTTGATGTTGTTAAATTTCCTAATTTATATTATATTTAGCAATATTTATTATTGTATTTTGATATAACTATCAAATTAAAGATTTTAGAATACATTTTATTTAAAGTTATACATCATTTAAAAATATCCATATATTAAAACATATTGCATCTTTAATGTTTCAATTGATGTGTATATAATTAAACATACAAAAAGCACCGTATCCTGTGGATACAGTGCTTTTTCAAAATGGAGATGAGGGGAATCGAACCCCTGTCCGAAAACCCCGCCGCAAGGACTTCTCCCATCACATCCTGTGTTTTAACATTCCCTCGTTTTACCGCCCAAAGGCAGGCTGCAAACCTTAGTAGCTTCATAAATCTTTTTCCGCCTCAAAGCTTTGGCGAAAAAGTTGACCGCATGCATGACGCCGGTTACTTCAACTGCGGTAGATTAAAGACCGACGGGCAGCGCTTAGGCTGCCTGTAAAGTATAATCTTTGTCGTTTATTTTTTTAAAATTCCCATGATTTTAACGCAGCTCATCGGTTCTGCGGATGGCTATCCCTGTTTTTGGAACTCCCGTCGAAACCATTACATCCCCCTGTTAAAGCGTAAGGTTCCTTACCTTAAACTCCTTTTCAGCTTGGCGCCTTTGGTCATTTTTAGCTATTGCCTCACGCTTGTCATAAAGCTTTTTGCCTTTTGCAATGCCTATATCAACCTTAACCAAGCTTTTATGAAAGTAAACCTTTAAAGGCACTACTGTATAGCCTGCCTGAGATACGGCATTTGCTATTTTGGCTATTTCCTTTTTATGCAGCAGCAGGCGTCTTGTCCTTAAAGGGTCTTTATTAAATATATTACCCTGCTCATAAGGGCTAATATGCATGCTGTAAATAAGGGCTTCACCGTTTTCAATGCGTATAAAGCTTTCTTTAAGCGAGCATTTGCCCGCGCGCATGCTTTTAACCTCTGTACCGGAAAGGGATATTCCGGCTTGGTAAGTTTCCTCAATAAAGTAATCATGATAAGCCTTTTTGTTTTGGGCTATCAGTTTACCGCTTTTTTCTTTAGCCACAATACCACCTCCAGCTATTACAGTGTATCATAATTAATAAAAAAATCAAGTTACGATTAGATTACAATTTATTACAATTAAAAGCAAAACACAACTAAATTCTTTTTTATCATATTCCGGCGCCGTAAAAAACGCCGGATAAGTACTTTTCATTCTGCGCCGTAAAGCTTTTCTATTGTTTTGATAAGCAGATACAGCCTGTCATTCCATGGTGTTGGAACATTATATTTTTTACCAAGCTCTATCATGGTACCGGCAAAATAGTCAACCTCGGTTTTCCGTTTAGATACAACGTCCTGAAGCATTGATGTCATGCCGTCAGGGTCGGAGTCAGCCATGCCTTGTATATGCTCATCGGCATCGTCAGCAGTAATGTTTATGCCCATTTTGTTGGCAAGAGCTATAACTTCACCCATCACCTGGCGCAAAGCGCTGTTAAGCTCTGGTATTCTTACAAATCCGCCATAGCCTGAGCGCGTTACTGCCGAAAGCTGGTTTACCCCCACATTTACCATAAATTTGTACCAAAGGGCACGCAGCATATCCTTTGGTGTTTCGCTTTCTATTCCTGATTTGTCGAAAAGCTCTTTTACAGCCTTAACCTCAGGGCTTAAAACAGTATTATCGGCGTTGCCGAACTGTATCTGCCCTTCATAAGAGCAGTATATGCCGCCTGTATTATCCCTTTCGGCGTCTGTTTTGCAAAGACCGTAAAGCACTGTGTTTTCAGGGTAAAACGCTTTTATTCTCTCTCTTGCCGAAACGCCGTTTATTATCGTAAGAAGTATTGTATCTTTGGCTGTAACATTTTTTACATCTTTAATTGCCTGCTCAAGCTGATAATTTTTAACTGTAAATATAACCAAATCTGCTTTCCAGCTTTTATCTTCCGGGTCTATTACATTCGGCGTTATATGCTCGCCGTTTATCATCTGACCATTTTGGCGTATTTTATCTCCCCTGCTTCCGCCGGCAACAACGGCAAAGCTTTCTGCCGTTTTAATTAAACGCCTTGCAAAAACAGTGCCTATTGCGCCTAAACCCACCATTGCCACATTTTTAATTTCCACAGTGCATGCCTCCCTTCCAGCTGTTTTAGTAAAGTCCTTCTATGGTTTTAATAAGAAGGTACATCCTGTCATTCCACGGTGTAGGTACACCGGCTTCTTTGCCGAATTTAATAACAGCGCCCGCAAAATAGTCAACCTCAGTATGGCGCTTTGCCAAAACATCCTGAAGCATTGAAGTTTTCCCTGCCGGGTCAAATGTAGATAGTTTCTTCTCATAAGCGTAAGCGTCTTCTTCTTTTAAAGCAATGCCTTTTTTATTTGCAAGGGTTATAACCTCTGTCATTACCTGATGCATAGCGTCATTAAGTTCCGGCACTGTAAGGAAGCTGCCGTATCCCGCGCCTGTTATTGCCGAAAGCTGGTTTGTGCTTACATTTATCATAAATTTATTCCATATTGTCCTTATCATATCAGGGCATACTTCGTTTTCTATGCCCGCCTTGTCAAAAAGCTCTTTTACAGCCTTAACTTCTGGGCTCATAACAGTGTTGTCTGCCTCGCCAAACTGTATTGTGCCTTCGCACTTACACTTAATGCCTTCATTGTTTCTTACGGCATCTATTCCCATGCCTATGCCGTAAAGAACGGTATTGTTTGGGTAAGCTGCCTTAATTTCGTCCCTCGCTGTTACGCCGTTAAGTAAAGTTAAGAAAATCGTGTTTTCATTAACCGCATTTTCCACATCTTTAAGCGCCTGTGCAAGGTGATAGTTTTTTACTGTAAATATAACCAAATCAGCTTTATAATCAGTGCTTTCAGGTTCTACAACCCTTGGCTTAACTTCCTCGCCGTTTACAGCAACGCCTTTTGAGCGTATTCTGCCGGCTCTGCTGCCGCCTGCTATAACAACAAAATTATCCCCAATGCTTTTTATAAGATTTTTGGCATATACGCAGCCTATAGCGCCAAATCCCACAAGAGCCGTATTTTTAATCTCCATTTATTTTCCCTCCGTCCTCGCATTCCTCATTGTCTTTATCTGCAAATAAAAAGTCAACTGTTCTTGCCTGAGTATCTGCCCTGAGCACCTGAACCCTTACCTCATCTCCCAAACGGTAAATTTTGCCTGTTCTCTTTCCTACAACACGCATTTTATCTTCTTCGTACTCATAAAAATCATCTTCAAGCTCGTTTAAAGGCACCATGCCTTCTACAGTGTTGTTAAGCTCTACATAAACGCCCCAGCTTGTAACGCCGGAAACAATGCCGTCGTATTCCTCGCCAATATGGTCTGACATATATTCAGCCATTTTAAGCTTATCGGTTTCCCTTTCGGCGTCATCGGCTGTCCTTTCAGTTACCGAGCAGTGATAAGCCGCTTCAGCAAGGAAGCTGTCATAATGACGTATTCTTTCAGGCGAAAGCGTGCCTTCTATAATTTCCTTTATAATCCTGTGAATTTGCAGGTCAGGATAACGTCTTATAGGCGATGTGAAATGGCAGTAGTATTTTGCCGCTAAACCGAAATGCCCTATGTTTTCAGCCTGATATTTTGCCTGCTTCATGCTTCTTAAAACCATACGGCTTATAATATGCTCCTGAGGCGTTCCGCTTACTTTTTCTATAAGCCTTTGGATTTCTTTAGGGTGTATGTCGCCTTTGCCTTTTATCCTGTAGCCGAAAGCTGAAATAAGCTTTTTAAGACCCTCCATTTTTTCCTCGTCCGGCTGGTCATGGTTACGGAAAACAAAAGGCACACCCTGCCAGTAATAATCCTCAGCTATTGTTTCGTTGCACACAAGCATAAATTCCTCAATAAGATTTGTGGCAGCGTTCTTTTCGTAAGGACCTATAGACAAAACTTTTCCTTTTTCGTCCAGAATTATTTTTGACTCAGGAAAATCAAAGTTAACCGAGCCGCGGCGCTGCCTTTTATGGTTTAAAATCTGCCTTAAATCGTTCATGTCCTCAAGCATAGGCACAAAGTCGGCGTATTCCTCCATCTGTTCCTTGTCGTGGTGCTCAATTACGTTATTAACTTTTGTATATGTCATGCGGCAGGAGGAATGTATAACAGACTCTGCAATACGGTGGTTTACTACATTTCCGTCGTGGTCTATTTCCATAATGCAGCTTAAAGTAAGGCGGTCGCAGTCCGGGTTAAGGGAGCATATACCGTTTGAAAGCCTGTGCGGTATCATAGGTATTACCCTGTCTACAAGGTAAACACTTGTGCCCCTTTTATACGCTTCTTTATCAAGAGGCGAGCCTTCTGTTACATAATGGCTTACATCGGCAATATGCACTCCTAACTGATAATTGCCGTTTTCTAATATTTCAAGGCTTACGGCGTCGTCAAAGTCCTTTGAGTCATCACCGTCTATTGTAACGGTTACAAGATTTCTTAAATCTTCCCTGTCTTCAATTTCCGCTTCTGTAATATCTTCCGGCATATTTTCCGTCTGCTCGTAAACATCTTCCGGATAATCAACCGGCAGGTTAAACTGGCGTATAACAGAAAGTATATCAACACCGGGGTCGTCTTTATGTCCCAATATCTCTACAATTTCGCCCTCGGCACATTTATTTGGCGACGGGCGTTTTGTAATGTTTACAACTACCTTGCTTCCTGTAACAGCGCCTTTTGTTGAGCCTTTGGGAATGAAAATATCGTTTATTTTTTTATCGTCGCATACAACAAAGCCAAAGCCTCTGCCCTCGTCAAATGTGCCTACAATACCCTCCCTTTTTTGTGAAAGTATCTTTACAACCTCTCCTACAGGGCGTCTGCCGCCAAATGCAGGCTCTGTAATACGCACAAGAACCTTATCTTTATTCATGGCGTTAAGGGAGCTTTCAGGCGGAATATATATATCATTGTCGTTGCTGTCTTCAAGCCTTGCAAATCCGAAACCCTTGGCATTTGACATAAAAACAGCCGGAAAAAGGTTAACAGATTTTGACGTAACTATTTTGCCTTTCCTTGTTTCATAAACTTCGCCGGAAGATATAAGGGAGTCTATTACAGCCTCAAAATCCTCTTGGTCTTCCTTAGGCACTTGAAGCATTATGCGGATTTCGCCCCTTTTAAGCGGCACATAATCCTGACTGCTTATAAATTCCTTAACACGTTTTTTTCTTTCAAGAAGTTTTTCATCAAATTCCATAAATGCCGCCGCCTTTCCAAAACGAAAGTAATCAATATTATTATAACAAATAACCAATAAAATAAAAACAAAAAAATTATTTATATAATGCTTTAAATAAAGCGGTATAAATGTTAAAATTTACAGTGAGGTGATTAAATATGAAACCATTGGTAGGCATTATAATGGGCAGCGATTCCGACCTTCCTGTTATGAGCGAGGCGGCAAAACTCCTTGACAAACTGGAAATTCCTTATGAGCTTACAGTTATTTCAGCTCACAGGACGCCTGATAGAATGTATGAGTACGCGCGCACTGCGCATGAGCGCGGTATTAAAGTAATAATAGCCGGGGCAGGCGGCGCGGCGCATCTTCCGGGCATGACAGCCGCTATGACAAGCGTGCCTGTTATAGGTGTGCCTGTTAAAACATCAACATTAAGCGGCGTTGACTCGCTGTATTCAATCTGCCAGATGCCGCCGGGCATACCTGTTGCAACTGTTGCCATTAACGGCGCGCAGAACGCAGGAATACTTGCCGCCCAGATTTTAGGCGCATCTGACGAAAATATTTATAACAAAGTTCAGGACTTCAAAAAAGGTCTTGAGGAAATGGTTCTTAAAAAAGCCGAGAAGCTTGAGGAAATTAAGTACGCCGCTTATATAGAGGGCATGAAAAAATAAACACATATACAAATTGCTGTCCGCCTGTATTGGAGGCAATAAGTTCATAAATTTACTCAGCAGGCGGAATTTATTTCAAACAGATACAATGGGGTTTCAAATCTTTTATTAAAATGGAACTTTTCGTTTATACTAATGTCTTATCAGCCAAAGGCTTATTTAAGTCTTTGGCTGATTGTTGTTGACAAATATTTTAACGGCGCATATTATATAAACAACTTAATTTCCGGAGGCAAAAATGAACGATTATATAACCACATATTCTAAAAAGCATATTAATCCCCTGAAGCCCGATATTGATGATATAGACATTAAAGACATAGCTCACGCTTTATCCCTTATGGTAAGGGCAAACGGGCATTTTCCGGAGTTTTATTCTGTATGCCAGCACTCAATACACTGCTGTGAAGAAGCCCTCTGCCGTGATTTGGATAAAAATACAGCCCTTTTATGCCTTCTCCATGATGCCAGCGAGGCTTATATTGCCGACATAATACGCCCTGTTAAAAAGCATATACCGCATTATTCTGATATTGAAAAAAATATTCAAAATGCCGTTTACAGCAAATATGCAGGAAACATTCCCGGTGAAAAAGAATTAAAACATGTTAAAGATATTGACGATACACTTTTATATTATGAATTTCTGCATTTTACAGGGGAAAAGCTGCTAAAGAGCGAACCTTTTATTAAATCAAACCCTGATTTTTCATTTATTCCTTTCCCTGAAGCCGAAAAAAAATTTATCGCTCTCTTTAAAATACTAAGTTAATACAGTACAATACACAAAAAAACGGCACGAATTTTTAACTGTATAATTTCGTACCGTTTTAATTTTTCGTTTTTTATTTATTAAAAGAATATTTTTTTATAAGGCGTATGTCCTTGCCAAAGAACTTCATTATTTTGTACTCGCCTATAATTCTTGATGTTATCCTTTCGGAGTACACATTCTGCAAATCTGTTACCGAAAGATTGGTTGATATTATAACAGACTTTTTATTAATAAGCCTTGTGTTAAGTATATCAAATAATTCGGAAGATGTAAAAGAGGTATTGAACTCCGTTCCCAGGTCATCTATTATAAGCAAATCCACAGACTGCAAATCGTCATAAAAACCCGTCTTAATATCTTCTTCAGACAAACGGTTAAACCGCTCTTTTTCTATTGTTTTAAAAAGCTGCGGCGCTGTTGTATAAAAAACAGTATATCCTTTATCAAGTATTTCCCGCGCTATACAGCTGCAAAGGAAAGTTTTGCCCAGTCCCGGTCCGCCGTAAAAAAGCAGGTTATCCTTTTTTTTGCTGAAATTTTTAGTAAACTCAAGGCAGACGCTCAGTATTATCTGCATATTTTCTTTAGGCGACATCATATCGCCCTGCGCTGTTTGATTACTGTAGTAGTTTATATTAAAATTATCGAAATTTTCATCAACTGTTATTTCCCTCATGTTAGAGCTGCTGTAAGCCATTTCAACTAATTTCTGTGTAAAGCATGAGCATTCTCTCTGACCTATAAAACCGGTATCATGGCATTTCTCGCATTTATAATTTACGCTAAGGCAGTCAGGGTCAAATCCTGCGCTCTTCATTACCTGTATTTTCTCATTTCTGAGCAAATCCATTTTCTCTTTAAGCTCAGATATATCCTTGGCAGGCGTTTTAGACTCTATAGCGTTTTTAGCCGCCGTTACGCCTAAAATTGATATTTCATTTTCTATCTGGCGCACTCTCGGGCAGGCGGCATAGACCTCTTCCCTTTTGTGCCTCAGGCGTGACTGTTCATCTGTTCTAAGTGAATCAAAATATTTAATTACCTGCTTATAAACATCGCTTCTGTCAGGCATTTAGTTATTCCCCTCCGCTTTAAGCCTTTGAATTTCAAGGCGTTCTATTTCGGAATAATCATATTCCCTTTGGCTGTAGTTTGTAAATTTATTTGCTGCGCGGTTTACGCTTTGTTTATGTGTATCCGATGTATTGTGCACCTGTTTTTTGCCTTCCGCATAGAGCCTGTCCATATTTTCAACATCGCTTAACGTCTTTACCCCAGCCTTGTGCCAGGAAAGAAGTATTTTATCCGCATAGCCAAAAGACGGCTTTCCTATGCCCATAACTGTCCTGTTGCAGGCAAGTTCTATAATATCAATGGGCATATTATAAACATCTCTCCATTTTTTCATGTAGTCTATTTCTTTTTGCACCGGGTCGCGGCTGCTTAGCCCCATAGCGCGCATAATCTGTCTGTATACGCCGTTATATGCCTTTATACGTTCTTGCGCATCTTCAACTGTATTTATACCGCTTTCACACCAGTCAACAGCCACACGTTCTATATAGCGCATATTGCGATGCCCTCTTTCTGTGCAAAAGTCAAGAAGAATGCCTATCACATCCATTTTAAGCCCCAGCCAGTGATAAAGCGAGAATACAGAAGATAAATCGTTATATGTAAGCATTCTTTTGAGCTTTGACTGAGCCATTTCAAAAAGAGCCTTTACATCTGCATTTTTATCAGCATACATGTCCAGTTCTTCAGGAGCATAATGCGGCTGCTCATCATTTACAATATATTTTTTACGGCTTACAGCGCTTTTTTCATGCGTATTTTTAAATTCTTTTATTCCGCCTTTTAATATTTCTATATATTCGCCGTTAAGCCGTACTAACCCCCTGTCCTGCCAATACATAAAAGCGGCTCTAACATCTGTTTCAGATATATTAAGCGTCTCCGCGGCTGTTTTAATATCTGTTTTGCCTTCAAAAGACAAGGCAAAGAGATAAACAACAGTATACACCGCCGGAGCTTTAGGCATTATATTCCTTACAAAATCCAAACTTAGCTCTATGTATCTATCTTCATTTAACTGCATATCTAAAACCACTCCAAAACACCACTGCAAATACAATTAAAGCTATTTTACCACAAACACAGCCGCAAAGCAAAACAAGGCTGTGTTTATCCACAGTTTAAAATTTTAAACCGGTGTTTTTCCACCTGTTTTGCAGCTTATTAACAGCATTTTGTTTATATAACTGCCTGCCGGCTGGGAACTGATTATGAAAAATCAAAAAAACAGTTAATTTTTAAAAAGCCAGAAAAAGTTAGAAAAAGTTAGAAAATATTAAAAAGAGTATGAGTGTTAGAAGAGTTAGAAAAAAAAGAGCGCCTTATAAGACGCTCTTTTAAAACACTGATATTTTTATTAATAGTTTTCGGCTTTAATCTCAAAAAATGCCTTAGGATGGGAGCATACAGGGCATACTTCCGGCGCCTGCCTGCCTATAACGATGTGTCCGCAGTTCCTGCATTTCCAAATTCTTTCGCCGTCTCTTGAGAACACAAGTCCACCTTCAATATTCTCTATAAGCTTTCTGTATCTTTCCTCGTGCTCTTTTTCAATAGCCGCTACTCCGTCAAAAAGGAATGCTATATGGTCGAAGCCTTCTTCTCTTGCATCTTCAGCCATTTTTTTATACATGTCTGTCCACTCATAGTTTTCGCCGGCAGCAGCGTCTTTAAGGTTTGTTACAGTGTCTTGGATTTCACCGCCGCTTAATATTTTAAACCATAATTTAGCATGCTCTTTTTCGTTATTCGCAGTTTCCTCAAATAAAGACGCTATCTGCTCATAACCGTCCTTTTTGGCTTTGCTTGCATAATAAGTGTACTTGTTTCTTGCCTGAGATTCTCCGGCAAATGCTGCCCAAAGGTTAGCCTCTGTCTTTGTTCCTTTAAGTTCCATTTTTAAGCCTCCTTTTAATTTTTATTCATCTTTGTTGCGCCATCTGTGATTTACATAATATACTAATAAGCTTAATACCAGTACGGCAAAAAGCACAACAACTACAGTAGTCGCGTCTTTAAGAGCTATAAATATAGCCACAAGACCGCATAAAACACTTATTCCATAAAGAATTATAACCGCCTGTTTCTGGGAAAAACCATGGTCTATTAATTTGTGGTGAAGATGACCTCTGTCAGCCTGCATTATAGGCTGGTGTTTAGCCGCCCTGCGTGTCATGGCAAACAGCGTGTCAAATATAGGGAACCCAACTGAAAGAACACTTACCATAAGCGCAATTATAGCATACCCCTTAAATACCCCAAGTATACTTGTAACAGCCAAAGTATATCCTAAAAATGTAGCGCCTGTATCTCCCATAAAAATCTCAGCCGGATTAAAGTTCCTCGGCAGAAATCCAAGGCAGGAGCCGGCAAGGGCAGCTGTAAGCACTACCGCCGTTTCATCGCCTGTAAGTATGCAAAGCACCATAACGCAAATTGCCGCAATAGATGATACGCCTGCGGCTAACCCGTCAAGTCCGTCTATAAGGTTAACGGCGTTTGTAAGACCTACAATCCAAATTACTGTTATAGGTATGCTGAGCTTTAAAAGCGCGTAAGTAACAGGCCACATAACAACGTGTATCCTTATGCCGAACATTACAGGTATTAATGCCGCTATTATCTGCACGCCGAATTTAAGTTTAGCCGGCAGATTTTTTACATCATCCACCATTCCCAGTACAACTATTATTACAGCCCCTATAAAAAAGCCTATAAGTTTTTTTACTTCTGAATATTCAACAAAGTTATACAGCAAAATCACCGTAGCCATAAAACCAACAACAATGGCTATACCGCCCATTCTCGGCATTGGTTTATTGTGCATGCCCCTTTTTTTAGGCATGTCAATAGCGCCCAACTTTAGCGACAGTTTTTTGGCAACCGGCGTCATTACATTAGATATGGCAAAAGCTGTTGAAAAAGCTGCAATGTATAAAACCCAATCGTGAACCAAAAGTAACCTCTCCCAAATTATTTAGTGCCAAACATTCTGTCCCCGGCATCGCCAAGACCAGGCACTATATATCCTTTATCATTTAACATAGTGTCATAAGCGGCAGCGTAAATATCAACATCTTCAAATGTGCTTTGAACAGTTTTTACCCCGTCAGGCGCCGCGAGGACACAGATTATTGTAACATCTTTTGCCCCACGCTCTTTTAAAAACTCAACAGCAGCCTGCGCCGTCTTGCCTGTAGCCAGCATTGGGTCTAAAACAAAAACCTTAGTATTTTCAAGGTCTTTAGGCACTTTACAGTAATACTCAACAGGTGTAAGCGTTTCCGGGTCTCTGTAAAGACCTATATGCCCTACTTTAGCCGCCGGCAGTATGCTGTGCACACCGTCTACCATTCCAAGACCGGCTCTTAAAATAGGCACAACAACTATATCCTGCTTAATTTTACTGCACTCAGCCGCAGCAATAGGCGTTTGAACTTCCACCTCTACTGTAGGAAGCTCCCTTGTAGCCTCGTATGTAAGCAGCATTGCCACTTCGCTTATAAGCTCTTTAAATTCCTTAGTGCTTGTATTTTTATCTCTAAGCATAGCTATTTTGTGCTTAATAAGCGGATGCTCTGATATAAAAAGCTTGCCCATTTTTCACCCTCCTTAGTCCTCTATCTGTTTAATGCGTCTTATATGCCTTTCCTCGTTTGAAAATTCTGTATTAAGAAAGTCCTTAACTATTTCAATGGCAAGCCCCGGACCTACAACCCTTGCGCCCATAGCCAGCATATTGGCGTCATTATGCTCCCTTGTAGCCTTTGCCGAAAAACAGTCATGGCAGAGAGCGCACCTAATGCCTTTTATTTTGTTTGCCGTTATTGAAATACCAATTCCAGTGCCGCATATAAGTATTCCTTTATCGCACTGACCGCTTGCCACAGCCTTTGCCGCAAGCTTTGCATAAACAGGATAGTCACAGCTTTCCTCGGAAAATGTGCCGAAATTTTTATACTCAATTCCTTCTTTTTCAAGGTAATTAATTACTTCTTTCATAAGCGGATAACCGCCGTGGTCACAGCCTAAAGCTATCATTTCAGTCCTCCCAAAATACTTATTCAAATATTTAAAATAAACAGTTATATTAATAAAATTATTTTAACCCCATATATTCAAATATAACATTTATTTTACCAAATATCAACCAAAACAGGGCAAACAGATAATTAAGCCTCTATGAATTTATGCCCGGCAGCCTTTTTAAGCCTGTTCATAACCGCAAGACCCTCTCCAGATTCATCAAATACTTCAGAATATACCTTGTCGGCTTTAAGAGTATCAAATTCTCTTAATATATCGAAAAGCCGTGCCCCTGCCGTTTCTATATTATCCCCGGCGCTCAGCACAAAATCAGCCTTGTATTTGTCTGTATTTTTTTCGCGGCATAAAACGCCTGTTTTAAGCCCGTTTTTCTTATCCTGCATACAAAGGGCATTTATTTTATCTATTACATTTTTTTCACTGCCTGTAACAAGCGTTACATCGGCATCAGGCGAATAATGCTTATATTTCATACCGGGAGCCTTTGGCTTTTGGTCTTTTGACAGCATTTTATAAACAGCCGGGTCTACGGAAATTTCACCTATTACCCTTTCCAGCATTTCTTTAGTTACCGCGCCCGGACGCAGCAGCGCCGGGACATCGCCTGTAACATCTACTATTGTGGACTCAAGACCAACAGCGCAGCTTCCGCCGTCTACAATCATGTCTATTTTACCATCCATGTCATGCAGTACATGCCCGGCTTTAGTAGGCGAAGGCTTTCCGCTTGTATTGGCGCTTGGCGCCGCAACAGGCACCCCTGCGGCGTTTATTATAAGCCGCGCTGTTTTATTAGACGGAAATCTTACGGCTACCGTATCAAGACCGCCTGAAACAGCGCTCGGAACTATTTCACTTTTTTTGAACACAATAGTAACAGGTCCCGGCCAAAAAGCGTCTATTATTTTCTGTGCTTTTTTTGGCACATCTGATACTATGCTTTTAAGCTGGCTTATATCGCCTATATGCAGTATAAGCGGATTATCTGACGGACGGCCCTTTGCCTCATATATTTTCCTGCACGCATCGGCATTTAAGCCGTTTGCCCCAAGACCGTAAACCGTTTCTGTAGGAAAAGCCACAAGACCTCCCTTTTGAAGAATTCTCGCGGCTTTTTCAATAATTTCGTTATTTATATTTTCAGTATCTATTTTTTCAAATTCAGTTATCATAAGTTCGCACCACAGCATTTTTTATATTTCTTGCCGCTTCCGCAAGGGCAAGGGTCATTTCTGCCTATTTTTTTGCCTTTAACTATTGTGCGGCTGTTTCTCTGTTCTGCATAAAGTGCCTTTTGTTTTGTTTCGTCGAATATATTATCCCATTGTTTAAGTGTGTAAAGATGTTCAGCCTTATATTCCACCATTTTTTTGTAAAGCTTCTCAAAGTCAATTACAAGGTTTACCTGTGAGTTTTCATCAAGCTTTTTAACATCGTATTTTTCAGGAAGTATATCATTTATTCCGTCTATGAACGCTATCATATATTCAGCGGACATATTAAACTTTTCGCCAAGCTCTGTTACAGTTCCGCTTAAATCAGTTACTTTATTTTCAAGTATATACTCATAAACTTTCTGCTCGGCAGGAAGGTATACATCCCAAACAGCGTCAACGCTTCTTCCTTCCTTAGTAAACGCTTTTGCCAGCCAGTCTTCATAAATACTCATTTGTTCATTCTCTCCTTTAAATTCGTATGTAAGTTAATAAAAGTCAAGTAAATAAGCTTTACACAGAATAATAATATATTATTTGATTTTATGCAATAACAAACTTCAAATCATTTTTCATGTTTATAAAAATATGCTTATCCTCGGTATTTTCATCTCTCGGCACAATTATTACCTCAACCGGGGTTTTTATTTCATGCAGCACTTTGTCGGCAGCTTTGCGCAATTCTTTTATATCGTTTACATCTTTAACCGGCGGCTGACCCATTACTATTTTTGTTATTTGCTTTTGGGATATAAACTTAGAAATGCAAAGCGCCACATTCTCATCGCAGTAAAAATGAATTGTTCCGCCTTTTGCGCTTCCGTACTGGCACAGCGTATTCATCATATCCGGCGTTTCGCTGTTATTAAAAATACTGTCGCCCTGCTGCACATGCAGAATATGGAACTCAGCGCCTGTTTCTTGGGCAAGCTGCGCGGCTTTGTCTATAAGTCTTTCGGAATTAAGCTGTGATGTAATGCATACAAGTACTTTTTCCGATTTATCATCTTTTATACTATTTACAGCTTTATTATACATTTTACTGCCTCCTTTTTATCAACAATTTATATATACACAGTGCAAACGCTCCTGATGAATATATAATACAATAAAAATTTGTAAACTTTATGAAATTTTATTTAACATTTAAAAATATTAAAAAATTTTCATTCAGAATAAGAAGCAGACTAATCAATAAGCCATTTATAACAAAAAAGCACGATACTGCAAAAAGCGGGCAGCAGGCGTATTTAACGCCTTAAAACCCACTTTTTCCAGTACTTTCCAACTTTTTCTAACTTTTTCTAACTTTTCCCAATCGTTTTGGCTTTTCAATTTTTAAACCTGTTTATTTAAGTCAGTTTTATTAATTTACGTTATGTCTGTTTGCAGTTTTCAAACAATCAGTTTAATTTATCCCTATATTCAATAGATGAAGCAACGAAATCCCTGAAAAGCGGATGCGGTCTGTTAGGTCTTGACTTAAATTCCGGATGGAACTGAACTCCTACAAACCAAGGATGATTATGGACTTCAACTATTTCTACCAATTTTTCGTTTGGCGAAATACCTGTTACACTCATTCCGGCTTCAATAAGCTCTTGCCTGTATACGTTATTATACTCATATCTGTGTCTGTGGCGCTCATATATAAGCTCCTGACCGTAAGCCTTATAAGCAAAAGAGCCTTCCGAAAGCTTGCAAGGGTACGCACCTAAACGCATTGTGCCGCCCATATCCTCAATATCTTTCTGTTCCGGCATAAGGTCGATTACAGGGTGGGTTGTCTCCGGGTTTACTTCCGCCGTAAAAGCATCTGCATAACCCAGCACATTTCTTGCGTACTCTATAACGGCGCACTGCATTCCAAGGCAGATTCCGAAAAACGGGACTTTGTTTTCTCTCGCGTATTTAATGGCTGTAATTTTGCCCTCAAGACCCCTGTCGCCAAAGCCTCCCGGAACAAGTATTCCAGCTGAGTCTTTAAGAAGCTTATCAGCATTTTCCTCTGTAAGGTGCTCAGCGTTAATCCACTGTATGTCCACATTTACACCATTATGTATCCCGGCATGGTGCAGCGACTCTACAACAGAAAGGTATGCGTCATGAAGCTCTACGTATTTTCCTACAAGCGCGATATTAACATTGCCGCTCATATTGCGCTCTTTTTCAAGCATTTCAAGCCAGTCGCTAAGGTCAGGCTTTGTATCGGCAATGCCAAGCTTACGGCAGGCAACCTTTGCAAGACCTTCTTTTTCAAGCATAACAGGTATTTCGTAAAGGCTGTCGGCGTCCATATTTTGAATAATACAGTCATTTTCAACATTGCAGAAAAGCGAAAGCTTATTTTTCATATCGCAGCTTATTTCGTGCTCTGTACGGCATACTATAATATCCGGCTGGATACCTATTGAAAGAAGCTCTTTTACCGAATGCTGCGTAGGCTTTGTTTTCATTTCGCCGCCTTTTGAAAGGTACGGTATAAGCGTTACATGGATATAAAGACAGTTTTCTTTGCCTATTTCCCTTGAAACCTGTCTTATAGCCTCCATAAACGGCGTGCTTTCAATATCGCCTACAGTGCCGCCTATTTCAGTTATAACAATATCCGGCGTGTTAAGCTTGCTTGCCCTGTATATCCTTTCTTTTATCTCGTTTGTAATATGAGGGATTACCTGAACAGTGGCGCCAAGGTACTCGCCTTTTCTTTCCTTATTAAGGACAGACCAGTAAACCTTGCCTGTAGTTGTATTGCTGTTTATATTAAGATTTTCGTCTATAAATCTTTCGTAATGACCTAAATCAAGGTCCGTTTCAGCGCCGTCTTCCGTAACAAAAACCTCTCCGTGCTGGTAAGGACTCATTGTGCCCGGGTCAACATTTATATATGGGTCAAACTTCTGTATTGTAACCTTATAGCCTCTCGCCTTCAAAAGCCTGCCAAGGGAAGCGGCTGTTATGCCCTTGCCAAGACCAGAAACAACGCCTCCGGTTACAAATATATACTTAGTCTTCTGCATTTCCATCCCCCTATTTGTCTTTAAATAACCATATTAAATACATATTTTACTAAAATACACCATTAATATTACGCACATATATATTAAATAATATTAACACAAATTCTTATTAACCGCAAGGCGCAAGGCTTAGGCGGCAAAATCAATATAAAAGAACCGGCTTACAGCAGCATACGCCGGTTCTTTATTTTTTCAGTTATTCATATTTAACTATTTCAGCTTTTTCTATTACAATATCCTCCGTTGGCTTATCGTTTTCGTCTGTCGCAACAGAAGCAATAGAGTCTACCACATCCATGCCTTCTATTACCTGACCAAAAACTGTATAGCCAAAGTCAAGGTACGGTGTGCCGCCAAGAGAATTATATTCCTCTCTTGCCTTATCTGAATAGTTTGTTCTTAATATCTTACCGCTGTTTGAGTCGTAAAGGATTTCGCTCTCGCCGTACTGGTCTACTATTTTGTCTATATAGTCAAAATAACCTTCTTCAACAGCAGGTGACTGCACAATATAAAACTGGCTTCCGTTTGTGTCCATGCCGCTGTTGGCATAAGCAAGCGCGCCTCTAAAATGATACATATCACCGCTGTACTCATCCTCAAACTTGCCGCCCCAAATGCTCTCTCCGCCTGTGCCGTTGCCGTTAGGGTCTCCGCCTTGAATCATAAAGCCGTTTATTACCCTATGGAAAGTAAGTCCATCGTAATATCCCTCGTTTATAAGACCTTTAAAGTTCTCAACTGCCTTTGGCGCTTCTTCAGGGCAGAGCTTAATTTTAATTACGCCTTTATTTGTTGTTAAAACAGCTATTTCCTCGCCATTTTCCGGCTCCTCAAGCTGAGGGAATTTTGAGCCGTCTGTAAAAAGCTTTCCTTTAAGAGCGTCAAACTCAGCCTGAGCTTCTTCCGATGCCTGAGCAGATGAAGAAGACGCCGATTCTGATGATGTCTGGGATGACGCTGCCTGCGAAGATGAAGCAGATGATGAATCACTGCCTGATGAACAGCCGCTAAGCACCATTGCGGCTATTGCCGCCATACAGATAAACTTTTTCATTTATGCTACACTCCAATCAGTATTTTTATTTCACTGGATAAATTTTAAATATATACAGTATGTTTGTCAAATTAATTTTAGTTCTTTTACAGCTTTTTTATAATCTTTTTAACAGCTTTTACTGTAACTTTTTCTATCTACCCAGCACTTTTAACTGTATTTAAGTATTACCTGCATTACATTTTCCACGCCGTTTGACGCCGGGCTTTTTTCCATGGCTTTTATAAGCCTGTCTTTTGATAAATACAGGTCGTTTACAGATTTCAAAAGACTTTCAGGCGTCATATCCTCTTCTTTAAGCACAAGGGAGTAACCCTGTTTTTCAAAGCTCTGGGCGTTTAATATCTGGTCGCCGCGGCTGGCTTTTGCTGAAAGAGGTATTAAAAGTGCTGGTTTTTTAAGTGCTAAAAATTCTGAAATTGAGTTTGAGCCGGCACGTGATATAACCATATCGGCGCAGGATAAAACATGCGGCAGCTCCTCAGTAAGATACTCAAACTGTTTATAGCCTTTTATATTTATTGATTTATCAATGTTGCCTTTGCCGCATATATGCACCAGATAGTAATTTTTAGTTATTTCAGGCAGTATATATCTCAGCACTTTATTTATTTTTTGGGAGCCGAGGCTTCCGCCCATCATCATAATAATCGGCTTCTGCTTATCAAAACCGCACAATTCCCTGCCTTTTTCGGCGCTGCCTTCAAAAAGCTCTTTTCGTATCGGCGTTCCGGTATGAATGCCTTTTTTGCCTATATATTTAACTGTTTCCGGAAAAGTAGTGCAAACTTTTTTGGCAAAAGGCATTGCTATTTTATTGGCAAGACCCGGCGTCATATCAGACTCATGCGCTATTACAGGCACACCGTTAAATTTAGCGCCTAAAACAACCGGCACGGCAACAAATCCGCCTTTTGAAAATACGATATCCGGTTTTAAGCGTTTTATAAGCTTTTTTGCCTCGGCTATGCCTTTTACAACCTTAAACATATCCGTAAAGTTATCTTTAGACATATACCGCCTTAACTTGCCTGTTGAAACATAGTGGTATTCAACGCCTGTTTTTTCAACAAGCGCCCTTTCCATGCCATTTTCCGTGCCTATATATATTACATTGTATCCCGCTTTTTCCAGCTCCGGTATAAGCGCCAGGTTAGGCGTTACATGACCGGCTGTGCCGCCGCCTGTAAGGACTATGGTTTTCAAAAACAACATCTCCAGTCAATAAAATCTATACAGTAAATAATACCAGATATATCCATTAAACGCTATATTTTATAGAATACTTTCATAATTTTTATTATATACCAAGGCACGATATAAAAACATATTTTTTCATTTTTTTAAATAAAATGAATATACTTTTAAAAATACATGTTTATATAATTTTTCAATATATGGAAAACAGAAGGAGGACTTTAAATGTACCCTTATAACGCGCAAAGCGCTGAAGCAAAAGATGAAAAAGGCATTATTTCGGCACAAAACGATGTTTTTCCATCAAACAGCCAGGACATAAGCCGTATATTAGACCTGCTTGAATCAGCTGTCAGCGCCAAAGAAAAAGCTGCTGAAAAATATTCCAAAATATTAGATACTGTTTACAGTCCTAAAGACCGTGAAACCGTAAGAAGCATATACCTTGAAGAACTGAGGGGCAGAAAGCTTCTGGAGCAGATAAAAAGTGAAATTGAGGATATGTCAAACATCAGTTCTTCCGAAGAAACATTTCAAACTGAAAATGACGAAACTTTTATGCCGGAAGAAACCGAAACCCTTTCAGGCGCCTTTAACAGCATGATAACAGCGGAAATAGAAAGCGCCCGGTTTTTCCGTGACTTAGCCTCCGTTATGGAGCCGTATTACAGCAGTTATGCCAAAACGGTGTTATCAATTATGGATGATGACCAGAACCATGCCGTACTTGATACAATGCTTTATACCCAAAGCATGTTCAGCGGACAGGACAAATAAAATACCGGCAGTTAATTTTAAAATTCTTTTCAAATTTTTACAACTTTTCTATAACTTTTTATAACTTTTTTTAACAGTCAGCAGCATTATTACAAAGCTTCCTTTAAAACGGCGTCCTTGATTATAAAAAAGGGCAGTGGTATAATTTTTATAAAGCTTAATAACTTATACCGCAAAAAGGAGGCATTTTAAAATGAGTGACTGCATATTCTGCAAAATAATTTCAGGCGGCATACCTTCAGCCACAGTTTACGAAGATGATGAGTTTAAGGCAATATTAGACAGATTCCCTTCAAACAAAGGGCATGTGCTTATAATGCCTAAAGAACATGTTGCCAATATTTTCGAGATTGACCCTGACATGGCTGGAAGGCTTTTCAGACTGGCTGCAAAAATCGCGCCTGTTATGAAGGAAACATTTGGTTTTGAGAACATGAATGTTATACAGAACAACGGTCCTGTAGCCGGGCAGACCGTAAACCATTTCCACCTTCACCTTATACCGCGTTATGAAAACGACGGTGTAAATGTAAGCTGGAAACAGCTTGACCTTACTGACGAAGAAATTGAAGAAGTAAGGGCAAAGCTTGCCGAAAAAATTAATATTTAACAAAAAAACAAGCTGGGATTTAAGGTTATAAACCTTTTCCCAGCCCTTTTATTTTAATATCCATTATTCGTTAAACTCGCCGTATTTTCTGAACCTCTTATATCTTTCTTCCAAAAGCTCTTCCGTTGTTTTGGAGCAAAGCACTTTAAGCTCTTTTACAAGCTCCTCTTTTATTATATCTGCCGTATACTGAAGGTTATTTTCAATCCCTTCTTCCGGTTCAGGTATTATTTTTTCTATAACGCCGTTTTGCAGAAGGTCTTTAGCCGTTATTTTCATAAGCTCAGCGGCTTCACCGCTTCTTGTAGGGTCGCGCCAAAGTATGCTGGCAAAGCCCTCTGGCGAGAGAACAGCGTACATTCCGTTTTCAAGCATCCAGACCCTGTCGCCTGCCGCCATGGCAATAGCGCCGCCTGAACCGCCTTCTCCTATAAATATACTTATTACAGGTGTTTTAAGACCTGCTGAAACATAAAGGCATCTGGCTATAGCCTCGCCCTGTCCTCTTTCTTCAGCGCCTTTTCCAGGGTAAGCGCCTGATGTATTTATAAACTGGATAACAGGTCTGTGGAATTTTTCAGCCTGCTCCATAAGGCGTACAACTTTCCTGTATCCGTCAGGATTAGGGGAGCCAAATCTCCTCTCCACGTTATCCTTTACTGTATGCCCTTTTTGTATGCCTACTACAGTAACAGGCATATCGTTTAGCATAGCCAAACCGCCTACCATAGCCATATCATCTTCAAAATGCCTGTCGCCATGCAGCTCAAAAAAGTCTGTAAATATGCTGTTTATAAACTCAAGGGACGACGGTCTTGAAACCATTCTTGATTTTGTTAAAATCTCAGAAGCATTACTCATTTTCAGCCGCCTCCTTTTCTTTTTTAATACCGTGAAGCTTAAAGAGCCTGCTTAAAGCATTCTTTATATCTTTACGCTCAACAATGGCATCTACAAAACCATGTTTAAGCTGGAATTCAGCACTCTGGAAATCATCTGGAAGCTTTTCGTTTATAGTGCCTTCTATAACCCTTCTTCCGGCAAAGCCTATAGTCGCTTTAGGCTCAGCTAATATAACATCGCCAAGGTTGGCAAAGCTGGCGCTTACGCCGCCTGTTGTAGGGTCTGTCATTACAGTAATGTATAATAAACCGGCGTCGTTGTGGCGTCTTACAGCTGCGCTTGTTTTAGCCATCTGCATAAGTGAAATTATGCCTTCCTGCATTCTGGCGCCGCCTGAAGCCGTAAATATAACTATAGGGATACCTAATTCAGTTGATTTTTCAATAGCCCTTGTTATTTTCTCGCCTACAACAGAACCCATTGAAGCCATTATAAAATTGCTGTCCATTACAGCCACAGCCGTTTTATATCCGTCTATTTGGCATATACCTGTTAAAACGCCTTCTTTAAGACCGGTCTTTTCCTGCATTTTAGCTATAAGCTTGTCATAATCAGGATAGTCCATTGGGTTTTTTGATGTCATATTTGGGTCAAGTTCTTCAAATGTGCCTTCATCACATGTTATAGACAGCCTGTCCTTAGCCGAAATACGGAAATGTCCGCCGCATTTAGGACATATCTGGAACTGATCCATTTCTTTTTTATAAACAAGAGCGCCGCAGAACCGGCATTTTACCCACATTCCATTTGGAATTACAGGCTCTTCACGCTCTACAGGCTTAACGCTCTCTCCCTTTGAGTCAGGCATTACCGTTCTGCCGATAGGTATATAGTTTTTCTTTTTAAAAAGCTTCATGTCTAATCACCTTATTTAATAATTTCACGGGCGATAAATCCAGTATCGAACTGACCTGCCAGATATTTCTCGTTAGTAAGTATTTTTTCATGGAACTCAATATTCGTATCTACGCCCTCGATTACAAATTCATAAAGACAGCGGCGCATTTTTTCAATGGCTTCCTGTCTTGTATTGCCGTAAGTTATAACTTTGGCTATCATTGAGTCATAATACGGCAGTATTGAACAGCCTGCATATACCGCGCTGTCTACCCTTACGCCTAAAGTGCCGCCCGGCACAAGAAGATAATCTACGGTTCCGGGTGACGGCGCAAAGTTTTTATCCGGGTTTTCGGCATTTATCCTGCACTCTATGGCATGACCTGTAATTTTTACGTCTTTCTGCTTAATGCCAAGCTCCGCCCCGTCTGCTATCTTTATTTGTTCTTTTACTATATCTATGCCTGTAACCATTTCAGTTACCGGGTGTTCAACCTGTATTCTCGTGTTCATCTCCATAAAATAGAAATTGCCGTCTTTATCATAAAGGAATTCTATTGTTCCGGCGCTTTTATACCCTACAGCTTTAGCCGCCTTAACAGCCGCCGCGCCCATAGCCTTCCTTGTTTCTTCAGAAAGAACAGGCGACGGGGATTCTTCCAAAACCTTCTGGTTCCTTCTCTGGAGAGAACAGTCTCTTTCACCCAGATGGATTACATTCCCGTGCTCATCGCCTAATACCTGTATCTCAATATGGCGTGCGTTTTCTATTACTTTTTCCATATACATGGTATCGTCGCCAAAAGCCGCTTTTGTTTCTGTTTTGGCGCTTTCGTAAGCATTTTCAAGCTCTTGTTCAGTGCGCACTATCCTTATGCCTTTTCCGCCGCCGCCGGCTGAAGCCTTAACCATTACAGGATAGCCGAGTTTTGCGGCACACTCTTTAGCCTCGTCAATATTATTTATTACCCCGTCGCTTCCCGGTATAACAGGCACACCGGCTTTTTTCATAAGCTCCCTCGCGTTGGATTTATTGCCCATGGCATCTATTATATCGGCGTCAGGTCCTATAAATTTAATATTGCATTCAGCGCACATGCCGGCGAATATGGAGTTTTCAGCAAGAAATCCGAATCCCGGATGTATAGCCTGCGCCTTTGTGGCTACAGCGGCGCTTATTATGTTCTGCATATTAAGATAGCTTTCCTGTGCTTTGGCAGGACCTATGCATACGGCCTCATCTGCAAGCTGTGTATGAAGCGCATCGCGGTCAGGCTCGGAAAAAACCGCCACTGTGCTTATTCCCATTTCACGGCAGGCTCTTATTATTCTAACAGCGATTTCTCCCCTGTTAGCTATCAATATTTTCTGAAACACTTATAAGTCACCTCGTATTATCCAATAAGGAATGTAATTTCAGCCTCGCAGGCTTTTTTGCCGTCTACATAAGCTGTTCCCTTGCCTATTCCGGCATTCATTTTAAGTTTTATAATTTCAACCTCTATTCTAAGAGTGTCGCCAGGCACTACTTTTCTTCTAAACTTAGCCTTATCTATGCCGCCGAAGTATGCTGTCTTGCCTTTAAACTGCTCCATTGAAAGCACGGCAACAGCGCCTGCCTGCGCCATAGCCTCTACAATAAGCACTCCCGGCATTACAGGCTCCTGAGGGAAATGTCCAACAAAAAACGGCTCGTTCATAGTTACGTTTTTAACTGCAACTATTTTTTCGCCCTCTACTATTTCCTCAACTCTGTCTATAAGCAGAAACGGCGGTCTGTGTGGAAGTATTTTCATAATTTCTTTTATGTCCATCATATTAAAAATACCTCCTTAACCTATCCTGAATAAAGGCTGACCGTATTCAACAAGCTGCTCGTTTTGAACAAAAACCTCTTTAATCTCGCCGTCAAATTCGCTTACTACCTCATTCATTATTTTCATTGCTTCTATTATGCAGAGCACGTCGCCTTTTTTAACCTTGGCGCCAACAGGAGCATAAACAGGCTTACCCGGTCCCGGGCTTTCGTAAAATGTGCCTACAAGAGGCGCCTTTACTATATTTCCGCTCTTATCCTCTTTTTCCTCGGTAACGCTTTCTGTCTTTACTTCCTCCTTAGCCGGCAAAGGCGAAGCGGCAGGCACAGTTACGCCCTGCGCCGGTGCTGACGAAAGTGTTATTGTTTCAACCGGAACAGAAGGGGCAGCAGGCGCGGAACCTGTTTTGCTCATTTTTACATTGCAGTTATCAAGTGTAAGCTCAAAATTTTTAAAGCTTGAAGCGTCTACTATTGAAATAAGTTCTTTTACCTCGTTAAAATTCATTTTTTATCTGCCCTCCCATTTTTTAAAGCATAATACGGCGTTATGTCCGCCAAAACCAAGATTATCGGAAAGGGCATATCTTATTTTCATGCTTCTGCCCACATTAGGCACATAATCAAGGTCGCATTCCTCATCAGGTGTTTCATAATTAATTGTAGGCGGGGCAAAATCTTCTTCTATAGCCTTAACGCATACAATAGCTTCTATAGCTCCGGCTGCGCCTAAAAGGTGGCCTGTCATGGATTTTGAGCTGCTTATGGCAACTTTTTTAGCGTGCTCGCCAAGAGCGAGTTTTATAGATGCCGTTTCGGCTCCGTCATTGGCAGGCGTGCTTGTGCCGTGGGCGTTTATATAATCTATGTCTTCCGGTTTAATTCCGGCTTCCTCAATAGCGTACCTCATAGCCTTAGCGCCGCCGCTTCCGTCTGGGCATGGGGCTGTTATATGATAAGCGTCGCTTGATGAGCCGTAGCCTACTATCTCGCCGTAAATTTTAGCGCCTCTTTTAAGCGCGTGCTCCATTTCTTCAAGCACAAGCATTCCTGCGCCGTCGCCCATTACAAAACCGTCGCGGTTTTTGTCAAAAGGTCTGCTGGCTTTTTTAGGGTCAGGATTTGTGGAAAGCGCCGTAAGGTTTGTAAAGCCTGCAACGCCTATAGGCGTAATTGATGCTTCAGCGCCGCCTGCAATCATTATATCCTGGTATCCGTCAACTATTTTAAGGTATGCCTCGCCTATTGAGCTTGTGCCTGTAGCGCAGGCTGAAACAACATTCTCGCTTATGCCCTGCGCTTTAAACCTTATTGAAATATTTCCGGCTGCCATATTGCTTATAGCCATTGGTATAAAAAGCGGAGATACTTTAGACGGACCTTTTTCCACAAGCTTAACTATCTGCTCGTTTATTGTCATAAGTCCGCCTATGCCGCTGCCTACTATAACGCCGAAACGGTCATTATCTATATCTTCATCTTTAAGACCGCTCATATCATAAGCCTGCTGTGCGGCAGCTACGGCATATAATGAATAAAGGTCATTTCTTTTTACTTCTTTTTTGGACACATAAAGCTCCGGGTCGAAATTTTTAACCTCTCCGCCTATTTTTACTTTAAAGCCTTCCGTATCAAACTTTGTTATATAGTCTATGCCGCTTACGCCGTTTTTAATATTATTCCAAAATTCATCAACTGTATTACCGCAAGGCGTAACGGCGCCCATACCGGTTATAACGCATCTTCTTTTCATAAAATGCACCCCCATCAGTTCATTACCATGCCGCCGTCGACATTAAGCACCTGACCTGTTATATACCTGTTTTCTGCAAGGAATACAACAGCCTGTGCCACATCTTCAGGCGTTCCGGCTTTTTTAAGCGGAATGGTTTCAATCATTTTATTCTGAATGTCTTCTTTTAAAACGCTTGTCATTTCTGTTGTAATAAAGCCGGGAGCCACGGCATTTACTGTAATGCCTCTTGAGGCAAGTTCCCTTGCCGCTGACTTTGTAAGACCAATAACACCGGCTTTTGAAGAAGCATAGTTAGCCTGCCCTACATTGCCCATAAGACCTACAACTGAAGAAATATTGATTATGGCGCCCTGTTTCTGTTTAAGCATTATATTGCTTACATGCCTTATAGTATTAAAAGCGCCTTTTAAATTTGTATTTATAACATCGTCAAAATCTTTCTCACTCATACGCATAATAAGCCCGTCGCGTGTTATGCCTGCGTTGTTTACAAGCACATCAACTGAGCCGAACTCTGCTTTAGCTGTTTTTATAAGCGCTTCCGCCTGTTCAAAATTGCTGACATCTGCTTTAACAGCAAGGCATTTAACACCGCAGTCCTCTATTTCCTTAACAAGGTCTTCTGAAACGGCGCTTCTGTAATTAAGCACTATATTGCAGCCTTTTTTGGCGAAAGCTATGGCTATAGCCCTGCCTATGCCCTTTGCCGCACCTGTTATTACGGCTGTTTTATCTTTCAACATTACGCTTCCTCCAAACCTTTCAATGTCTTTTCAAGTGATTTCATGTCTTCAACATTATATATTTTAACGCCTTTTACTGTGCGTTTTACAAAACCGCTTAAAGTTTTGCCCGGACCTATTTCAATAAATGTGTCAACGCCCTGAGCCGCCAAGTAATTTATTGTATCTTCCCATTTAACCGGGCTCATAACCTGTTTTATAAGAATCGGTATAATATCCGTTTTATTTTCTACAACAGTACCTGTAACATTTGTTATAACAGGTATTTTCATGTCTGAAATATTCATTTTTTCAAGCTCTGTGGCAAGCTTATCGCTGGCTGGCTTTAAAAGCGCCGTATGGAACGGTCCGCTTACATTAAGCTTAACTGTCATTTTAGCGCCTTTTTCTTTTAAAGCAGCCGCTGTTTTTTCCGCGGCTTCAGCTTTACCCGCTATTACTATCTGTCCCGGGGCGTTATAGTTTGCAGGCGAAACAAAGCCGTACTGTTTGTATTCCTCACAGGTATCCTCTACTGTTTTTCTGTCAAGACCGAGTATGGCGTACATTGCGCCCTCGCCTTCCGGAACAGCCTCTGTCATAAAACGGCCTCTTTTTCTTACTACGCTTACAGTTTCGTCAAAGTCAAAAGCCCCTGAGCATACATAAGCTGAATACTCGCCAAGGCTTAAGCCTGCGGCATAGTCTGCCTTAATGCCGTGTTCCTCAATAACTTTAAGCGCGGCTGTGCTCATAGTAAGTATAGCAGGCTGTGTAAATTCTGTTTTATTTAATTTTTCTTCATCTTCAAAACAAATATCTTTAATTGAAAAACCAAGAGCGTTATCTGCCCTTTCAAATATTTCTTTTGCGCATTTAAAGTTTTCGCAAAGCTCTCTGCCCATGCCTTTATACTGTGCGCCCTGTCCGCTGAACATAAAAGCTGTCTTCATAAATTTACACCTCGGATAATTAATTGTAATTACAAATAAGGGCAGCAGCTTTTTTAGCCGCACGCCCTTTGGCCCGTTTTAAAACCGAACCCAAATATTTTACGCATGATGTATAAAGTAATGGTTAAACCGCTGTATTTTTCATTACTTCTTTGTACTGCCCATAAAGTTCTTTAATTATTTCCTCGGCAGTCTGTTCTTTATTTACCAGTCCGGCAATCTGTCCGCTCATTACTGAACCGTTTTCAATATCGCCTTCTACCACGGCTCTTCTTAAAGCGCCGCGGCCAAGCTTATCCAATTCTTCCGCCGGAGCATTGTTTTTTTCCAGTTCTTCAAACTTTCTGGCAAGTTTATTTCTTATTACACGCACAGGGTGACCTGTTGAGGCGCCTGTTGTTGTTGTGTCTATATCCTTTGCCTTTATAATTCTGTCTTTATAATTCTGGTGAACGGTACACTCCTTAGCCACAAGGAATCTTGTGCCTATCTGGAAGCCTGAAGCGCCGAGCATTCTTGCCGCCGCCATTCCTCTTCCGTCGGCTATGCCGCCTGCCGCTATAACCGGTATGTTAAGTGCGTCTACAACCTGAGGAACAAGCGCCATTGTTGTAATTTTGCCTACATGCCCTCCGGACTCACAGCCCTCTGCTATTACAGCGTCGGCGCCGTCTTTTTCCATTCTTTTGGCAATAGCTACCGAAGGCGCTACAGGAAGCACTTTTGTGCCTGATTCCTTAAACATCTGAATATACTTTCCAGGACTTCCAGCGCCTGTTGTAACAACCGGGACCTTCTGCTCGCATACCGCCTTAACTATTTCATCTGCAAACTGGCTTAAAAGCATGATATTTACGGCAAAAGGTTTATCTGTCCTCTCCCTTATTTCTTTTATAGCCTTAACACAGCCTTCAGCATCAAGATGACCCGTTGCAAGGACTCCAAGCCCGCCTGCCTCCGACACGGCAGAAACAAGGCTCGGGTCTGAAATCCACGCCATAGCCCCCTGAATTATAGGATATTGTATATTGAGCAAACCGCAAATATCTGCGTACATTATTAATTCCACCCGCTTTTTAAAAATCTAATTAGTTTTAAATTCACATTTATTTCAAATTCCTGATTATTTCTTGCTTTCTTCTACAAGCTTAACAACATCGCCTACTGTTTCAATGCCTTCTACATTTTCAATTTTAATGTCAAACTCGTCTTCAATATCGTTTATTATCTGGAAAAGGTCAAGTGAATCAGCCTCAAGGTCTGTTTTTACGTTTGTATCCATTGTAATTTCATCTGCGTCTTTTCCTGTCTGGTCCGCTATAATCTCTCTTATTCTTTCAAACATTATAAAACCCTCCTGTTATAAAGTAAATATAAATTAATTTATGCGTTAAGCCCAATTAAAACTTAATAAGCATGGAACCCCATGTAAGACCAGCCCCAAAACCTGTAAACACACCAATGTCGCCTTTTTTTATTATTCCTTTTTCAACCATTTCATTTAACGCTATTGGTATGCTGGCAGAAGATGTATTGCCGTACTCGTCCATGTTCATATAAAATTTTTCCATAGGTATTTTAAGTTTGCGGCTTATAATTTCAACTATTCTGCTGTTTGCCTGGTGCGGAAGCACAAAATCCAAATCGTCAGAAGATACGCCGGCTTTTTCCATAAGGCGCTTTACTGACTTAGGCACTGTTCTTGTGGCAAAATCAAATATAGCCCTTCCGTCCATATAAAGGTCTCTTTTTGCCTGCCTTGAAACATCGTTAAATGCGTTTCCAGCCGGAGCAAGCCCTCCTGTAAGAGCCATTGCCTTAGCTCCGTCGCTGCCCATCTCCTCAGCAAGAAGACCGGTCCTTTCTTCTGTCCTTTCAACAAATACGCCTGCGGCTCCGTCGCCAAAAAGCACACATGTGCTTCTGTCCTGAAAATCAAGATATTTTGAAAGCACTTCGGCGCCTATTACAATGGCGTTTTTATACATACCGCTTTTTATGTATTTGTCGGCTATTGAAAGACCGAATATAAAACCTGAGCAGGCGGCTCCTACATCAAACGCAACGGCATTTACAGCGCCTGTATTTCCCTGAACAAGGCATGCCGTAGACGGCGTTGTATAATCGGCTGAAACTGATGCAACAATTATTAAGTCAATATCCAAAGGGTCTATGCCAGCCTTTTTAATCAGTTCATTTGCAACCCCTGTGGCTAAATCCGAAGTGTTTTCGCCTTTTGAAAAATGGCGTCTTCTTATTCCGCTTCGAGAGCTTATCCACTCATCGTTGGTGTCAACAATTTTAGCCAGGTCGTCATTTGTTACAATCATATCAGGCACACATGCGCCTGTAGCAGTAATTTTAGTAAAATACATGACCAATCTCCCATATTTAATTTTTTATACCGGCTTAAAATTCGTTTTTTATATACCGGTCCAGCTTTTTAAGAGCTCCATAAAGAAGATTAATTTCTTCTTTAGTAAGGTTTTGAGTACAGTTTTTAATCAGCTGTATATGAAACTGAGCGTGTATTCTGTAAAGAAGCCGGCCTTTTTTTGTTAAACGCACTTTAACCACGCGCCGGTCATCCTGGCATCTGAACCGTTCCACATATCCTTTTTTAACAAGGTTATTAACAGCCACAGTCAGGGTGCCCATAGTTATCCTAAGACTTTTGGATACAGAACTCATGCTCTTTGCCTCATACATTCCTATAGCGTCTATTGTGTGCACTTCCGTAATGGAAACATCTTTAAATCGCCCTGCTTTAAATGCGTTGCTTTCTATTTTAACAATACTGCTGTAAATATCCACTATAAGCTCATTTAACGAGCGGCAAATGCTGTCCATAATGCAATCACCCTGAAATTGACTTAATTATCCAAATATTTTGATAGTCAAAGTATAATTGATTATTTCTTATTAGTCAAGTATGGTTAGGGCGCAAAAAAAGCGCTGTTTTTTTATTTAAAATATATTATGCTGGGTTTTTATTAAGCCTTATGGATAAATACACATAAAAACAGATATTTTTGGCACTATTCTATTTTACACCATTTTATTAATTTTTAAAACAAAAAGCGGTTTAAACAGCACAATGCACATAAAAAGCGCATGCCGGTTTGCAGAAAAAAACTTGATTAAAAATCTTTTATGATTATTATACCACAAATATCCTTTTATAACATAAATAAACAGCAGTGTTGATTAAAAATTTACACTCTGTTCATAATATATCATTATATAATCCGTATATCATAAAACCTTTTCGGGCTTTAAATGCCTTTGTAGTAAAACTACACAAAACAGCGTTAAAATAACTGTAAGTTAAATTTCACCGCCACATATTGACAATGCTTAAATCATATAATATAGTAATCTAAACTACATGTTCAATATTCAGCTTAATTACAAGTTAATTTAATATACAGGAGATGTTAATATGAAGCTTAAACCGGTTAATATAGGGAATTTAACTTTAAAAGTGCCCATTATTCAAGGCGGTATGGGCATAGGCGTAAGCCTTTCTTCCCTTGCCGGGGCTGTTGCAAAAGAAGGCGGCATGGGTGTTATATCGGCAGCCCAGCCCGGCTTTGACCGTGAGGAATGGAAAACAAATCCCCTTGGAGCCAATTTAAAGGCTTTGGGCGAACATATAAAAAGAGCTAAAGAAATTTCAAATAACGGCATTATTGGCGTAAATATAATGCGCGCTTCATGTGATTACGATAAATATGTCCAGTGCTGTGTGGATAACGGCGCAGACGCCATAATTTCCGGCGCCGGTCTGCCGGTGGAGCTTCCTAAGCTTTTAAAAGGCACAAGCGTTAAGTTTGCGCCTATTGTTTCGTCACTTAAAGCGGCTAAGGTTCTTTTTACTCTTTGGGAAAGACGCTACAAACGCGTATCTGACTTTATTGTTATAGAAGGACCCAAAGCCGGAGGGCATCTTGGCTTTACTCCGGAAGAAGCCGTCAGCCTTACAAAAGAGCAGTACGACGTAGAAGTTAAAAAAATTATAGACTATGTTCATTCTTACGGCGAAAAAACAGGAAAATTCATACCGGTTTTTTTTGCCGGCGGTGTTTTTGACAGAAGCGATATTGACCACTACATGTCTTTAGGCGCAGACGGTGTGCAGATGGCAACACGCTTTGTTACAACTTATGAATGCGACGCGCCTATGAGCTTTAAAGAAGCCTACTTAAAGGCAACAAAGGATGACATTGTTATTGTTAAAAGCCCCGTAGGCATGCCGGGCAGGGCTATAAGGAATCCCTATGTCAAACTGCGTGAAAAAGAGCGCGAGAAAATAACGCACTGTTTCAGATGTCTTGAAAAATGTGACCCGGCAACAACTCCTTACTGCATTACAATGGCGCTTATACGTGCTGTAAGAAGCAATGACGAAGCAGATGACTCACTTATATTCTGCGGTGAAAACGCTTACAGGCTCAATAAGCTTACAACTGTTAAAGAAATTTTTGACGAACTTAACAAATAAACTTACGCAAAAAGACCGCTTTTACATTTTAAAAAGCGGTCTTTTATACTGCTGTATATGCTGCTGTATTCCAAACGCAGCCAAAACAGGCGCATTAAAAGTATCAGATATATGTAACCTCTAAGCCGGAATATTATTTATTGCTGTCTTTAAACATATTATACATATCCTGCCTTGTTATTTCTTTTGTCACTGTGGCAAGCTTTCCTTTAATCTTCATAATCTCATCAGTATAATAATTTATTTCGTTTTCGGTAAAATGCACGCGCTTTGTAAGCTTTTCCAAAAATCCGTCTAAATCCGCGGTGCTCTCAAAGCCAAGTATTGAAAGTATTTTTTCAACCCTGTCCTGTTCCGGCACAAAATCCATATACGCCTTTGTAAACTGGGCATTTGCCGCGCCATGAGGAAGTTCTTTAAAGAAAGTTAAGTAATACCCCATTGCGTGCGGAAGAGATGTCTGTGACTGGGCTATTGCCATACCGCCTAATGTTGAGGCTAAAAGCAGTTTTTCACGTGTTTCGGTATCAAATTCGCCTTTTAAAAGCGGGTATTTGCAGTCTTTAAAAATCTCCATGCCTCTTTCGGCTATAACATCGCTTAAAAATCCGTTTTCCGAGCACAGATACGCTTCTATAAGATGTGTAAGCGCGTCAACAGCGGTGTTCCTTGTTACTCCAACAGGCAGAGATTCAAAATATTTAACATCAAGAAATGCTGCGTCAGCAAATGTCCTTTTGGCTATGCCCATTTTTGTTTTCTTTTCAGGCACTGTTAATATGGCATACTGCGTAACTTCGCTGCCGGTGCCTGCTGTTGTAGGTATTTCAACTACAGGCAGATGCGGACTTTGACCCTTTTCAAACAAAAATTCCACCGGCTTATCAGGATTGCAGGCTAAAAAAGCCACTGCCTTTGCACTGTCCATTGGCGAGCCGCCGCCTATGCCTATTACAAAATCGGCTTTTTCCTCAACAGCTTTTGCGGCTGCCTTTTCAATAGTGTTTACAGACGGATTTTCCTCAATCTGGTCAAAAACAAAATAATTAATCTGCGCGCTTTCAAGAGCCCTAACAACATCAGCTTGGGAGCCGTTGTTTTTGGCTGATGTCCTGCCTGTTATTATAACAGCCTTTTTGCCGAGCTGCTTAAAGACATCGGCATTTTTAATAACGCAGTCCCTGCCGAAATAAATTTTAGTCGGCATAAAATAGTTAAAATCTTTCATTAAGCAAGCCTCCCTAATTTCCGGTTTTTATTGTGTTTATAATAAGTATACATTTTAAGCACAATGTTTGCAAACATATTTATCCACAATTATATTAATCAATTTACAGTTTTTACAAATGTTATCCACAAAAACTAACTATAAAATCATAGATATCCACCGTGTTATCCACAATATCACCAGCTCCATGGGATTTAAGATAAGATTTATCCCTAAAGCCGTAACTTACGCTCAGTACATTTAAACCGGAGTTTTTGCCTGTTAAAATATCGACTTCCGAATCTCCAACATATAGAGTTTCATTTTTTTCGGCGTTTAATTTTTTAAGTGTTATATCAACCATATCAGGCTCAGGCTTTCTTGCGACGCCTTCTTTTTCTCCTGTAACAGAATCAAATATGCCTTTAAATAGCGTATCGCATATTTCCTGAGCTGCAAACTGCGGTTTATTTGTAATTACAGCAAGCTTAATGCCTTTCAGCTTTAATTTATTTAAAACTTCCGTTATGCCGGCATAAGGCTTTGTTTTAACAAGACAGTGTGAGAAATAATAAGTTTTAAAATCATTATAAATCAAATCAAAGTCAGCTCTTTTTTCAGGCAGAGAAAGCAAAAGCAGCTTTTTAAGACCGTTGCCCACAAATGAATTTACTTCCTCAAGGCTTCTTTTTTTGCAGCCGTACTTATTTAAAATATAGTTCACGCTGTCGCAGATGTCATAAATACTGTTTATAAGCGTTCCGTCTAAATCAAAAAACACGTTTTTATACATAAAGACACTTCCTTTTGTTTTGTTATTGTGAATTTACCACAATATATACTGTTTTTCAACGCAAAAATAAGGCGCCGAAAAGGCGCCTTTATTTTTAATTTCTTATTTTTCAACAGCTGTTGTTTCGCCGTTTTCTATTATATAATCAGCTTTGTCAAGTACGCTTTGAGGTATTTCTATCCCCAGTTTATCCGCCATGTCTTTGTTAACAGTTACATTGTTTGTTTTAGGGTACTCAACAGGCATAGTTGAAATATCCCCGCCTTCAAATACTTTTTTGGCAAACTCGCCTGTCTGCAATCCAAGCTGATAAAAATCAAGACCTACTGTTGCAAGACCGCCGTTATCGCACATGCCGGCTTCGCCTACAATTACAGGTATCTGTTTTGTTTCGGAAATCTGACCTACTGTTGCCATTGTTGAAGCAAATGTGTTGTCTGTAGGAAGGTATATAACATCAACCTTTTCTGCCATTGTTTCAACAGCCTGGGCAACATCGTTTGAGCCTGTCACTGTGCTTACTTCTACAGTAAGTCCAAGCTTTTCAGCCTCAGCCTGCGCTGTTTCAGCCTGAACCTGGCTGTTTACCTCGCTGGAATTATACATAATGCCTACTGACTGCGCGTCTGGAATAAGCTCTTTAAGAAGCGCCATTTGGTCTGCGATAGGCGTTTCGTCGTTAACGCCGGAAACATTTCCGCCCGGCTCCTCATTGCTTTCAACAAGACCTGCGGCTTCAAATGATGTTATAGCTGTGCCTATAACAGGTATTTCCTGTGTTTCTGTGGCTAAAGACTGTGTAGCCGGAGTTGAAATTCCTACAAGATAATCGTATTCATTATTTACAAACTGCTGGCTTATAGTTTTAAGGTTAGACTGGTCGCCCTGCGCATTTTGATAGTCGAAAACTATATTTTCCCCGTCTGTATATCCATTTTCAGCTAAATAATCAAGAAAACCCTGACGGCATTTATCAAGGGCGTCATGCTCGCTTAACTGCAAAATGCCGACTTTAATCTGCTCAGAAGACGCCTCACCTGAAGCAGCCGCAGAAGATGTTTTGTCCGAAGCAGAAGCCTGCCCGCTGCCTGAAGAGCTTCCAGAGGAACCGCACCCCGTAAAAGCCAATAACAAAGACGCTGTCATAACAGCCGCTATAATCCTGAAATTTTTTTTCATACTTAATATCCCCCTTTAACACCTCTTTGTAATAAAGCCAAATTAAATTGGTGTCATTGATTATAGCACAGAGTTTTTTCAATTTCAATACTTTAAAGCGCAAAACTTTAAAGTGTTATGCTTTAAACCAAAAAAGTTTTCAAGCAATAAAGTTTTTTGTCTGTAATAATTGAATTATTAAAATAATTGTGCTATTGTATCAATGGAGTTGATAAATATGGTAATTGAAACAAGACGCCTTTATTTACGGCATCTTACAAATGATGATTTCAGCAGTATTATGGAAATTTTAGGCGACAGCAGAACAATGTATGCCTATGAACACCCATTCAGCAAGGAAGAAGGAATGAATTGGCTCAACGACCAGCTTAACAGATATGAAAAGTATGGCTTTGGTTTATGGGCAGTTATATTAAAAAGCACAGGCAAACTTATAGGTCAGTGCGGAATTACAATGCAGAATGCCGGCGACAGGGAAGTTTACGAAGTCGGCTATCTTTTTAACCGTTCTTACTGGCACAAAGGCTATGCCATAGAAGCCGCATTGGCATGCCGTAATTATGCCTTTGATACTCTTTTGGCAGAGGAGGTCTGCTCCATAATACGCGTAAATAATTTAGCTTCTATAAATACGGCAATACGCAACGGCATGCTTGCCCGCGGACAGATTACAAAACATTATTACGGTATGGATATGCCGCACATTGTATTTTCAATCAGCAGAAATGAATACAAAAAACTTACTAATTAAAGGGGATGTTATAAATGGGAATTAAACCACGGAAAGTTATTATTATAGGCGCCGGACATGTAGGCAGCCATGTAGGTTCCAGTCTTATGATGATGAATGTTGTTGACGAGCTTGTTTTTATTGATATTGACGAGAACAAAGCCCAAGCCCACGCTCTTGACCTTTATGACAGTGTAAGCTCGCTTAACGAAAATATTTCAGTTAAAGTAGGCGGATACGAAGAATGTGCCGATGCCGATGTAGTTGTCATTTCAGCAGGAACACAGCCTGTACCGGGCAAAAAGCGCCTTCAGATGTTTGACGAAACAATGGAAATACTTCAGGATATTATACCAAAGCTTAAAAACAGCGGTTTTAACGGCATAGTAGTAAGTATCTCCAACCCGGCAGACATTATAGCCGACCATTTAAGAAAGCGCTTAGGTCTTCCTGACAACCATGTATTCAGCACAGGCACATCACTTGACAGCTCACGTTTAAAAAGAGTCCTTTCCGAAAAAACAGGCTATAACAGAAACTCAATACAGGCTTACTGCATGGGAGAGCATGGTGATTCGTCTATGGTGCCGTTTTCGCATGTCTATTTCGGCGGAAAATCATACGAGGATATTTGCAGGGAAAACCCTGACACTATAGGCAGTATAAGCAAAGAAGAAATTATGGAAGAAGTACGCCAAGGCGGATTTAAGATAGTAGACGGCAAGTCATGCACAGAATTTGGAATAGGTCTTGCGGCATGTAAAATTATAAAAGCAATATTACGAGATGAAAAACGCGTTATGCCTGTTTCCGCCCTCTTAAAAGGTCAGTACGGACACACAGGCGTTTCTGCTGGAGTGCCTTGCGTTATAGGCAAAGACGGTATTGAGGAAATTATAGAAATTTCACTTACACAGGAAGAAAAAGCGCTTTTTGACCATTCCTGCGATGTAATAAGCCAATTTATAGCAAAAGCCGACAAATGGTGATGCTTTAAATTATTCAGAGCGTTTAAATGGAAATTAACTGCACATGCAAAAGCACAGACTGCAAGTATAACCAAAATAATCACAGCAAAGGCTTGCATGCCGTGCATTATGAAAAATATTAAGCAAAGGCATGTTTACAACTGTTATTTTAATCTTATAACAGATGGCAAAAGCCAAATCAAAGTCTACAGTATTAATGGCTTTGCGCGTTTGGCAGTTGAAAAAGAAAATATAAAGTAAAAATAAATCCCTGCTGTTAATAAAGGCAGGGATTTTTATTTTTTAGTTTTTATTATTTAATTTCAAACTCCTTTGGATATTCCACAACTCCCTTTACACCTTCCAGAGAGCCTTTTTCAAGCTCCAAACACATAAAATTTTCCGGTTGGCACTCAAAAGGCGGAAATATGCCGTAATCAGAAGCCTGTTTATAGCCGAATTTGGGATAATACTTTTTATGCCCTACAACAAAACTGGCGCCATAACCAAGCCTTTTTGCCTCTTTATGTCCAATTTTAATAAGCATGCTGCCTACGCCCATTTGCTGATAGTTTGGCAAAACAGCAACCGGCGCAAGGGCAAGGGCTTTTGTATTTCCTATTTTTATTTCAGAAAAAAGTATATACCCCACAACATCGCCTTTGTAGCTGGCTGCAAGAGAAAGCTCTGGTATAAAGTTTGCGCTTTTTCTAATTCGTTCAACCAAAAACTGCTCTTTATGGTCTGAAAATGTTATTGGCTTAAATGCCTTTTCTATTACCTTAGATATTTCTTCATAGTCCCGTTCTTCCTCACGGCGTATTATGCAGTTAAGCACGCCCATTTTATTACCGCCTTTCACATAAATTTAATAACTCTCAAATTTTATTGTTTGCCTTAATTGTAATGTAATAAAAACAATAATGCAGCAAAAATAACGGGCTTACATAAGTAAGCCCGCTTTATATTTTAATCTGAATTATCTTTTAAATACCGCGCCTGACATAGCAGATGAAACCATCTTAGAATATCTGTCAAGATAGCTGCCTGGTTTAACAGGTGGTTTATGAGGCTCCCAGCCTATTTTTCTCTTTTCGATTTCTTCCTCAGGCACATTAAGTGTAACAACGCCTGCCTCAATATCGATTGAAATGCTGTCGCCGTCTTTTACAAATGCAATAAGTCCGCCTTCAGCTGCTTCCGGAGAAACGTGACCGATAGCTGCGCCTCTTGTAGCACCTGAGAAACGTCCGTCTGTAATAAGGGCAACAGATGAACCAAGACCCATACCTATAATAGCTGATGTAGGTGTAAGCATCTCTCTCATGCCAGGACCGCCTTTAGGTCCTTCATAACGGATAACTACTACATCGCCAGGTTTAATTTCGCCGTTATATATAGCCTTAACAGCAGGTTCTTCCTGGTCAAATACCCTTGCAGGACCTGTATGTTTGAGCATTTCAGGCACAACGCCGGCTTTTTTACAAACAGCGCCTTCTGTCGCAAGATTTCCGTAAAGTATTTTAAGACCGCCTGTAAGGCTGTAAGCTGTTTCTTTGCTGCGGATAACGTCTTCGTCTTTAACAACATGACCAGCAATGTTTTCATAAACAGTCTTGCCTGTAACTGTAAGGTTGTCCTCAATAAGACCATACTCTTTAAGCCTTTCCATAAGGGCTGTAACACCGCCTGCGTTATCAAAGTCAGCAGGGTAATGAGGACCTGATGGTTTAAGTTTTACAAGGTGCGGTGTAATAGCCGCTATTCTTTCTACTTCATCAAAGCTGAAAGGAATGTCAGCCTCGTTGCAGATAGCAGCAAGATGAAGCATTGTATTTGATGAACCGCCGATTGCCATGTCAACAACAAGCGCGTTATGAACAGCTTTTTCGTTAAGTATCTGTTTAGCTGTAATGCCCTTCTTCCAAAGCTCCATAATCTGCATGCCTGTCCTCTTAGCAACAGCAAGCTTCATGCCGCTCATTGCAGGAAGAGTAGCGCCAGGAAGGCAGAGTCCGAGAGCCTCTGTAAGGAAGTTCATTGAGTTGGCTGTACCAAGAAGGTTGCAGGCGCCGCAGCCAGGAAGCGCTCTGTGCTCAAGTTCATTAAGCCATTCATGAGATTTAATACCTCTCTGAACAAGACCTGAAGCCTCCATAAGGTCTGTGTAGCCTACTTTTTCGCCGTCCATGCAGCCGGTTGCCATAACGCCGCCTGAACAGATAATTGTAGGTACGTCAAGCCTTGCAGCGGCAATAATCATACCAGGTGTAATTTTATCGCAGTCAGGAATCATTACCATAGCGTCGAAGCTGTGACCGTTCATCATACACTCAACTGAGTCCGCAATAAGCTCACGGCTTGCAAGAGGGTAATGCATACCGTAGTTGCCCTGCGCAATACCATCGCATATACCGATTGTAGGGAACTCAATAGGAGTACCGCCTGCTGCAATAATACCGTCTTTTACAGCTCTTGCTATTATGTCAAGATGTTTGTGACCAGGCATTGTTTCGTTCTGGGCGTTAACAACACCTATAATTGGTTTTTCAAGGTCCTCATCAAGAAGCCCCATTGAATAGTAAAGCGCTCTGTGGGTAGCTCTTTCAAGACCTTTTGTTGTAATATCACTTTTTTTTGCCATTTGTTTATTTTCCCCCTTTAATTTCCATAAATTAAAGCACAATTTACTAATAAATTGTACCATATAGGCATGTCTTTTACAAGAGAAATGATTGAGTATGTTAATTATTTCTCATTTATGCCGAATGAGCAGACAATTGCAAATATTTATAAGTTTTAGTATAATCAGTACAAAATTTAATAATTTACTCTAATATATTAAAATAGTAATGTTTTTATTATAATCTTTTAACTATATATGTTAAATATTTGTCATATAAAACGCAAAACCATTCCACAGCTTTTACTTAATAATTATATGCCCTAAATCAGTTTTAAAAATCAAAGGAAGTGTATTATGATACTTAAATTTTCAGAAATATATAAAAAACCTTATATAAAGGAGATTGTAGACGACATACCCATTAAACCGGTGTTTAATGAAATTGAAATACGTTCTTTTTACATTAAAATGCGCGACGGTGTTAATCTTTTGTGCCACGGAGCTTTTCCCGTCGGTGCTCAAAGCCTGCCCGTTATACTTATGCGTACTCCTTACGGACCTCAAAGCCTCAGGTTTTTTCATGAAATGGCTTTTTACGGCTATATATGCATAGCCCAGAACTGCCGCGGTTGTTTTGGCAGCCAAGGCGAGTGGTTTCCGGCTAAAAATGAGCGCGGCGACGGAACAGACACAGTAAATTATATTAAATGCCAGCCATACTGCAACGGAAACATTGCCATGACAGGCACATCGTACCTTACAATGTGCCAGTATATAATTTGCGATTTGCTGCCGCCGGAAGTTAAAACACTTAATTTTGAAGTTTACAGCCCTTACCGTCATGATTTGCTTTACACAAACGGCATGTTCCATATAGAAGCCTACTCCGGCTGGACAGCATATAACTCAGGCATAAAAAACATGAATATTTCAGCCGATGAGGCTTATTATAAAATGATTAACTATTCGCCCCAAATGTACGCCGACGAAGCTGTTTTGGGCAAAAAGCTTGACTGGTACAGGCAGTGGCTTTTAGGCGAAGATAAAGACAATGAACTTTATAAAAACGGAGCCTACGGCATACTTAAAGACATACCCGAAAACATTAAAGTGCCAATACTTGCCCATGCCGGCTGGTACGACCCCCACTTTGGCGGAATGCTTAAATCATGGGAAAAAATGCCGGAAGAAATAAAAAGCAAAAGCTATATGGTAATAACTCCAACTAACCACAAACAGGGTCTGTGTTCAGATTTAGACGAAAAAAACGCCTTTGAGCCTGTAGGCAGAAGATTTATACGCTCAAAGCTAAACTGGTTTAACCGCCACTTAAAGGGACAGGATTATTTCCAGCCAGTATATGAAGGTTCAATAAACGCCTATGTTTACGGCTTAAATGATTACCGTATATTTAAAAGCTTCAAAGAAAAAGGCGCCCGGAGGCTGTATATAAATACTTCAGATAAAACATTAAGCCAGACTGAAAAAGAACCTATGCCATTAAAATATAAATACGACCCTAAAAACCCTGCCCCGAGCTGCGGAAGTGAAGTTATAATGATAGATTATATGTACCACAAACATAAAACCACAGCAGAAGGGAGAAGACGTATTCCAAAACCGGGATACAGAAGCGATGTTTTATCTTTTGTATCCGAGCCTTTTAAAGAAGATGTATTAATCGAAAACCCTGTTTCGGTACAAATATGCGTCAGCTCCTCAGCGCCGGATACATGTTTTTATGCAAGGCTCTCTACTGTTGAAAAAAACGGAGAAGCATATTATTTAAGGAGCGGCATTACAACACTTAAACAATATTTGGGAGTATACAAGGCAAATGAGAAAGTTAAAATTACTATAAACTTTAATACTGTTGCGGCATTAATAAAAAGCGGCACAATGTTAAGACTGGATATAACAAGCTCTGATTTCCCGTCTTTTAACGCTCATCCAAATACGCTTAATTTATGGTCTGTGGAGGAGCACCCTGTTACGGCTGTGCAAACTGTTTACGGCGGCAGTATTACATTTTAAAAACGGATATAGGCGCTCCTGCCTATATCCGCTTTTATTTACTGCCAGTTAAAATTTTCTTCTCCGGCGCCTATGGTAAAATTATATTTAACAATACCCAAATCCACTTTGGAATAAAAACCGCCTGTCGCAACAGCCCTTACATTATTACCGTTTAAATAAAACTTAAACCTTTGCTGGTTTACGGCAGTCGGCGCCAAAAGGGCTGCGTTTATGCCTTCTTTAAACCATTTCGGCGGTTTTTCGTTTAAAACGCACACCTTATCCGGCGTTTTGCTTTTGTGCATCTCACCATGGTTTTCACCATAGCCCACAGCTATTACGCATACAATTTTGTTTCCGTCTTTTACATAATTTTTAGCGACGCTTTTTTTAAACGTAAGCCCTACCCAGCATGTATCAAGACCAAGCTGTGTTGCTTTAAGCACTATCCTTTCGCCGTACCAGCCGGCTTTTTCGTCTAAGTCCTCAGTTTTCGGACCTGAAAGTATAATGTAGTTTTTTACATTCTTAAAAACTCCATATCCCGGCAGGAATGAACTGAACGCCTTTGGTTCATCTTTAATAAGGCGTATGCTTAAACCGCTTTCATGCACACAGGCTTTTATTTCGTCTAAAAGATGTTTCAGTGTTTCGCCTTTTATAGGCTTATCTGTATATTTTCTTACGGAATGCCTTAATTTAACAGCTTCTTTTGTATCCATGACAACACCCCTTTATATTTAATATATTTACTTATGTTTCATTAAATTATACCATAAATACGGCTGTTTTTTATATGTGTATATTATATTTGCGTCTTAAATACTTTGAACTTAGCCATTGCATAAAATAAATTCATATATTATTATCTATTTATAGCCAATAAAATTATTAAAGTTTGCTTAAATCAGCTTTTATGCTGTTTTTCACGGAGAGATAGTATGGACTTAAATGAAAAAAAGCTCCTTAATTTTGTAGTTAATTTAGGAACGCTTATGATTAAAAACGGCGCCGAGATACAGCGGACAGAACAGACCATTATGCGTATAGCCGCTTCAGACAGCATACACAGCGCCGAAGTTTTTGCCGTACCCACAAGTGTTATGGTAACGCTCCACAACAATAAAGGCGGTACTTTTTCTGAATTAAAACGTGCTTACGGCCGCAGGATAAATCTTGAAAAAGTTATTGCCTGCGACAGGCTCGCCGCTGACTATATAGAAAAAAATAAAACACTGGATGAATGCTTAAACGCCCTTGAGGATATAGACTCCCTTACGGATTTCAAAGTGCATGTCAGGATAGCCGCCTACAGCCTTATATGCCTTTCTTTTACAATGCTTTTCAGGGGAACTGTAGCAGATGGTTTTGTTGCCCTTTTAGCCGGAATATTTCAGGGCATAGTTATGGAAATACTGGGCAGGTACGACATATCAGTATTTTTAAGCAATGCCGCCGGAAGCGCAGTTGTGGCTTTTACAGCGTATATATTTTATATTATAGGCATAGCGGACAGCTACAACAGTGTAATTTTAGGCTCTCTTATGCCCCTTGTGCCCGGCTTTGCCGCAACAAACGCCGTAAGGGACCTGCTTTACGGAGATTATGTAGCAGGAAACGCTAAGCTTACTGAGGCGCTTGTTACATCTGTAGGCATAGCAACAGGCGTTATAACAACGCTGTGGCTTTTTAGCTGCATAATATGAGGTGTTAAAATGATACTCGATAATATATTTACTGATTTTATATTTGCTGGCATTTCGTCGCTTTCTTTTGCCATACTGTTTAATGCTCCGCGGGAAAAAATACCTCACTGCACTGTGTGCGGCGGCATTTCGTGGGTAATTTATATATGGCTATACCACGCAACAGGCTTTGAGTCTTTGGGTGTTTTTGCGGCAGCGCTTTTTGTGGCAGCTTTTTCAAGAGTATGCTCCCACAAGTTTGACATGCCTTTTACGCTCTTTTTTGTGCCGTCTGTTATACCTCTTGTACCCGGCTCACAAATGTATAACATTATGAAAGGAATACTTCAAAACGATATGTATTACGCTTTTTTACAGGCGGTTAAAGCGCTTAAATTCGCCGGTCTTATAATGGCTTCATTTATTATAGTTTTTCTCCTGCCGCCGGCGTTCTTTTTCTTTAAACACAGCCGCAGCAACGATTCTTATAAATAAAACAGGCAGACATAAAAACCGCTTCTGATTATAAAAGCGGTTTTTTATTTGCAGATATTTTTAATATTTTTCCGGAAAAAATCCTGTCTGTTTTTTCATCTGTTTTTTCATCAGCCAGACTTCCTGCATCAGCCCTATTATAAAGCATATAAGCCCCCGCAGCTGTCTTCATTAAAATATTATTTAAGGCGCCTATTTTTACAGACGCTGCCGCCCATGCGGATTTGGCTTCTATGTTCATAAGGACAATTTTTTGCAGCTCATTTTATTCATTTCCTTCACCTATTTTTAAAACAAAAACAGTAAAATAGCAGACAATTTGCGGACATTATTTAAAAACTTATACGGTGCTGTCTGTTAAATATCAACACTGCTTATAATTTAATTACAAAACCATAGCTGCATAACTTATACAATAAAGGCATATTAATGTTAACATAGTCATTATAGGTTTTGCGCCATAATCGAATATTTTATTTAATGCTTTTATAAATTTTATTTACTATAAAGTATGAGGCGTATGATGCGCAAACTCCCAATACAGCTCCTGCCATAACATCTGTAGGGAAATGCACGAAAAGATAAAGCCTTGAAAAACCTATTAAAAAAGCAAGTACAACTGCCGCCGCACCGGCTTTTTTATAATACAGGAATATGCTTACCGCTGCCGCAAATGACGCAAATGTATGACCTGACGGGAAAGAATAATCTTTCGGCACAGCTATAAGCATGTTTACCGTTTCATCTATCCAGCATGGTCTTGGGCGCGCTACAATATTTTTAAGCAGTATATTTCCTGCTATAAGAGAAAATAACAGGGCAATAAGGACTGTTAAGCCGCACTTTCTTGTTTTTTTGAACAAAAGCAGTATAACGCCTATAAGTATCCAGAATATGCCTTTTGTGCCCATGTGTGTTATTAAAACCATTATTTTATCCAAAGCTTCAAAATGAAACTCATTAATAAAATAAAGAATCTGAAAATCCATTTAAAACCTCCGTTTAAGCTGTTTTTAAATGAGATTACCATTTAACAGATATAAAATCAACTTAATTCTTACATTATTTTACAAAAACCTTATTCCTTTTAAATTGATTATAACCTTCCGCAAAAAATAAATGCGCAAAAAAATAAATCCCTTGAACATTATAATTCAAGGGATTTATAAAATAGGGTAATTATTAATTAAGGGTAAATTATTAATTTTAAGGGTTTTAAATGTTTTTAAGGGTAAAAATTATTTAAGGGTTTTATGTTTAATAAGCTTACTGAGCTGGATGCTGAGCAATTATTTCCTCAACGCGGGAATATATGTCAGGTGATACACATCCTGCTTCATCTTTTACAAATTCATCATATACAGATTTAGTAGCATCTTTGAAAGGTGCTTTTTCCGGCTCGTTTTCTTCCATGCCGGCTGCTATAAGTGATTCAAGACCTGTTACGTTCTGCTCATCAATCTGCTCTCTCTGGTAAGGTGTAGCTTCTGCTGCCGCCTCCATAACTGCTGTCTGGTACTCAGCAGGCATACTGTCATAATAGTCTTTTGACATAAATACAGGAGCCGGGCTGAAGAGGTGACCTGTCATTGAGATATATTTCTGTACTTCGCCGAATTTATTTGTTTCAATAATTGGAACTGGGTTTTCCTGAGCGTCGATTGTACCCTGCTGAAGAGCTGTAAATACGTCGCCCATTGCCATAGGTGTAGGGTCAGCGCCCATTACTCTAAAGGCTTCCATGTGAATCTGGTTTTCCATTGTCCTTATTTTAATGCCTTTTAAGTCATCAGGAACAGTAATAGGTTTTACGTTGTTTGTAATATTTCTGAATCCGTTTTCAAACCATGCAAGTCCTTTAATTCCCTGGTCTTCGATAGAATTTAATATCTCAGTACCTACCTCGCTGTCCATAACAGCTCTTGCCTGCTCTGATGTCTCAAAAATAAAAGGAAGGTCAAATACTAAAAATGTATCTGTAAAACCTGAAAGCGGTGCTGTTGAAACGCATGTTACCTGAACAGAACCAAGCTGAAGACCTTCAATAAGGTCTCTTTCGTTACCAAGCTGTGAGTTGCCGAATACGTCAAGAGCTACAGCTCCGTTTGTCTTTTCGCTTAAAAGCTCACTCATCTTATTAAGACCCAAGTTGTAAGGATGTTCTTCAGGCGTTGTTGTACCGGAAATCATGGCATATTCTACTTCACCAGTAGCAGCCGCTGATGTTGAACCTGAAGCTGCAGCTGAACCTGATGTTGTTGATGAGCTTGAGCCGCATCCGGCAAAAGCAACAACAGCCATTGAAGCTGCTATTAATACAGATAATACTTTCTTTTTCATAAAAACTCCCCTTTTCAATCATTTCTGCACCTACACACAACAGTAAAAATAAAATTATTTTTAATAATGCTTTAACACATTATTTCATTCAATTTTTAAAACCCGTTTATATTAACTGTTTATAACTGTTTCTGTAAGCAGGGTTATAATATCATTACAGTAAAGAAAGTGTCAACGAATATGCCCAATATCTAACCTAAGTATAATTTTTTAAAATATTAGAGAGATTTTTTAATTTTATACCCCAAAAAACAGTATTTAAAATTTTAATAATAAATTAAATTTTAATTTTTAAAATTAAAATTTAAGCATTTTCTATAAAAAATAATTAAATTATAAGTCAAAAATAAGTCTAAACTTATAAAATAAAATATATTCATTTATCAATAACGCATATAGTTAAATTATTGTTTCTAATATTTGTGCAACAAGCCTCGCCCCATGGCGTTTTATACAAACATTTATTCAGCAACGCAGTTATTGGTGTAATAAACAACAAATTTTAAAACCACTTAAAAAAATAAACCGCTTTTATATTCAAAAATTGTATAAAATACCCTCTTTAAAATTCCCGTTTAAATCTGTTTTTTTAATCTTCTTTACGCTGTTCGGGCGGCAGTTTAAAATAACTGTTTAAAAAAATTAAATAATATTATACAATGTATATTAAAATTTAATGTAAGGAGATATCTAAAATGGAAAACAGCAGAATTGAAAAAGCCGGCGACAACCACTATAACGGCTATAACTGTGCTCAGGCACTGGCATGCGCTTTCAGCGATGAGGTCGGCATGGACGAAAAAACTATGTTTAACCTTACCAGTGGGCTTGGCGTAGGAATGGGCAATATGGAAGGCAGCTGCGGCGCTGTAAGCGCGGCTGTAATGATTGCCGGCATGAAAGCGCAGCAGGCTGGGTTAAGCAGGAAAGACGCCTTTAAGCTCTGCGCCGGAATTACAAAAGAATTTATGGAAAAAAACAAAGCAGTTGTATGTAAAGACTTAAAAGGCATACAAACAGGAACTGTTTTGAGAGACTGCCACAGCTGCGTACTTGACGCCACACAGATACTTGAAAATACAATATCCAAAATGTAAAAAAAAGACTTCGGTTTAAGCCGAAGTCTTTTAATTTAAAAGGATTAAATAAGGGTAAAAAATCCTTTTAGGAGACTGTTTATATACAAATCAATTATTGATAAACTTTCTAAATTACTGAGCTGGGTACTGAGCAATTATTTCCTGAACCTGTGCATATATGTCAGGTGAAACCATGCCTGCGCCATCTTTAACATACTCTTCATATATAGGAGCTGTAGCTTCCTGGAATGGAGCTTTCTCTGGCTCGTTTGCTTCCATGCCGTTTTCCTGAAGTGACTCAAGACCTGTTACGTTCTGCTCATCAATCTGCTCTCTCTGGTAAGGTGTAGCCTCTGCTGCTGCTTCTGTAACAGCTGTCTGGTACTCAGCAGGCATGCTGTCATAATAGTCTTTAGCTATAAATACAGGAGCCGGGCTGAAGAGGTGACCTGTCATTGAGATATATTTCTGTACTTCATAGAATTTGTTTGTTTCAATAATTGGAACTGGGTTTTCCTGAGCATCAATTGTACCCTGCTGAAGAGCTGTAAATACGTCGCCCATTGCCATAGGTGTAGGGTCAGCGCCCATAATCTGGAATGCAGCCATGTGTATCTGGTTTTCCATTGTTCTAATCTTAACACCCTTTAAATCGTCTGGAACTGTAATTGGTTTTACGTTGTTTGTAATATTTCTGAATCCGTTTTCAAACCATGCAAGTCCTTTTAAGCCCTGTTCTTCAACTGAGTTAAGTATCTGTGTGCCTATTTCGCTGTCCATAACAGCCCTTGCCTGCTCTGATGTTTCAAAAATGAAAGGAAGGTCGAATACTAAAAATGAATCAGTAAAGCCAGCAAGAGGAGCAGTAGAAACGCATGTTACCTGAACTGAACCGAGCTGAAGACCTTCAATAAGGTCTCTTTCGCCTCCAAGCTGTGAGTTGCCGAATACGTCAAGAGTTACAGCGCCGTTTGTCTTTTCGCTTAAAAGCTCACTCATCTTAACAAGACCTAAGTTGTAAGGATGGTTGTCAGGTGTTGTTGTGCCTGAAATCATGGCATACTCTGCCTCACCTGTAGCAGCTGCTGATGTTGAAGCTGAAGCAGAACCTGAAGCTGCGGCTGAACCTGAAGCTGAACCTGATGTTGTTGATGAGCTTGAGCCACATCCGGCAAAAGCAACAACAGCCATTGAAGCTGCTATTAATACAGATAAAACTCTTTTTTTCATAATAATCCCCCTTGATTAATAAAAGTATATTAAATTAATGTTATTTAATTAACATTTACCCTCAAAACAAGTTTAATATTAATGCAAAAAAGAACTAACATGCCGGTATGGCGGTCAGTCCGTTAATGTCGGATGAAAAATCATTTTATGTCAAAAACAACCCTTAACGATAATTTGTCATGCTTCAAAACAACATTATAATTGTATTTTAATATATTAGAGTTAAATTCAGCTGTGTTGTATACAGTATTCGCTCTTTTATTCGCAGTTGTATGATAACACAAAGATGTTGAACTGTCAATAAATTATCAATTAATATTAAAAAGTTTTAACTTTACATTTTTTACTATTTTTTTATATAAATATTCCGTTTTATTATATATTTATTAAGTTTATTTTAAACATTTTTTGTTAATACGAATTTAATGTGCCGCATATTCAACATAATATTATATAAATAATCATTTATTTTATACATAATTTAGCACCTGTATTTCTCTAATGAAATTATAATTTTATGCCGATTATTAAAAACATTCAACTTAACACAGTTTTACAAAATTTAATATATTTGTAATATTATTAGCCTGTTTAGTATGTTAAAATGAATTGAATAAAATTAAAAACACCATTATAAGGAGGCATTGTTATGAAATTTTTTAAAAAGGCAATGGCGCTGGCAATGTGTGCATGCATGAGCGTATCATCATACACTTTTGTTATGGCAGCTGATAACGAGGGGAGCAGTCCGGAAATTTATATCAACGGAACAAAAATTGACGGCGCTGAAGGCATAATAAGAGATGACCGTGTATATGTTCCTGTAAGAAGCATATTTGAGTCATTAGGCGCTGAAGTTGAGTACTCGCCTTCATCTAAAACTGTAACAGCATTTGACGGAGAAAAAACTGTTTCACTTGCTGTAGGCGGAGATGTTGTTTCAATTACGGAAAACGGCGCTCTTAACAAAATTACAACTGACGCCCCTTCATTTATAAACAACGACATGGTTTATGTGCCTGTTAGGTTCGCAGCCCAGGCTCTTGACTGCAATGTTGGCTGGGACAGCGAAAACAGCGCTGTAATAATTATTGACAAAGATAAATTTATTGCTGACAACGGCAGCTCCTTTGAACTTGCAAACCAGATTATGGCTTTTGCCAACCAGTCATACGACCAGAACCAGAAGCTTGCCGGCACTATTAATTTCAGCATGAATGCAAATGACGGCGCTGACGGTATTGCCCTTTCAGGCGATATACAGCTTAACGGTGTTGCAAACGCTACAGACGCTGAACTTGAGTGCGCCATTAACTTAAACGAAAGAGACCTTGAAAGAATAATCGACATAGCAACAGAAGGCTATACAGATGAAGAAAAAGCCATTGTTGAAGGACAGGCTGAAATGTTTAAAAATATGACATTCAACTTTATTATAGACGGTGAAAACCTTGTCCTTTATGTTACATCAAACTTATTTGAAACATTAGGTCTTTCAAATGACACATGGGTTAAGCTTGATATAGCTGAGTTATACAGCCAGATGGGCTTTGACAACATTGAAAGCTTAATAATCCAAAGTAAAGACATGTCCTTTGAAGACCAAATGCTTTTATGCCTTGATTTAGTTCCTATGGACGATGTAATTGCATCAAATGTAATGATTGAAACATACAGCTCAATGATGAGAATGTTCTCAGACAGCGCATTTAAGCCATCAGACGGAGGATATGTTTCATCTTTAACTACAGACCTTGGCGACGGAGCATACCTTACAATGCAGTACATTGTTTCAACAGATACATTAGATAATATAACAGGTTTTGGCATTAAAATAACAGCATCACAAAACGGCGCTGTTGTTACATCAATGGATATCAATACAACTACAGATACAGTAACAATTAACATGGATATGGGTCTTGAAGGCGTATTCCAGTTTACGGCAGACGGCACAATAACAGCTGAGCCTACACAAGAGGCTGTTATTACAGCACCTGAGAGCGAAAATATTGTTGATATTATGGAACTTTTGGGATTTTCCGGTGATTTGAGCCTTGAAGCTGTTCCTGACCAGAGCATAGAAGCTGTTGAAGAGCCTGCGGAGGAAACAGCTGAGGAAGAGGAAGCCGTTGAAGATACAGCTGAGGAAACAGCAGAAGAATCTGCCGATGAAACTGTTGAGGAAACAACAGAAGAAACAACTGAGGAAACTGTTGAGGAGCCTGAAGCTGATACAGCAGCATAATGTTTTAAATAACAATACTGTTACTATTTAATAAGCAAAAGCACGAAATACTTTTTAGCCGTATTTCGTGCTTTTTGTTGTTTTTAGTGTTTTTTATTTTAAATTAAATTTATACGGCATTTAAACTTAAAACCGTCAGATGTACAAGCCAGCGCTTAAATTAAATAACTCAAAAGCTTTTTGATGTTTACTGTAATTAAAAACCAAATACTGACGTTTTAATTATTTTGATACGCTGTTTTCTTCTTTTTTAATCCTGCCGCGGTTTCTTAAATAACATATACCCTGCGTCATTGTGCCCATTGGGCAGTAAACGCACCATGAGCGCGGTTTAAATATAATCATTGTTATTATGCCAAGCACAGTTGATGTAAGCATTACGCTGTAAAAGCCGAAAGCAAACTGCGCCAACCCCGGCGGCACTGTGCCGGAATACGCCCAGTTCCACGGCAGTTTAAATGTCCATAAAAGAGTAACAGCTTCCTGCATATCCCTTGCGCCTGAAAAAACAAGATATGTATTAAAAAGCATATTTATAAACATCGCCATAAAAAATATAAGAAATCCATATCTGAAATATTTTGTTTTAATAAACTTAGGCACATCTCTCTTTGATGAAAGACCCAGTCTTTCGCCTAAAAGAGAAAAAAGCTGACCCCTGCCGCAGTATCTGTTGCAGTATAGTTTGTTTCCGTCTATTACGGCTATTGCCAAAGGCGTAAAAAAGCAGATAAGACCCAAATAGGCAAAGAGTATGTTGAAAAAACCCAGTATAAGGTATGCCGCCGAAAAAATATAAAGATAATCATACCAATGTTTTGACTGCTTTTTCATTTACTGAGCCTCCCTCACTTCCCTTATTTCTATTACCGATGCCGGACAGGCTTTGGCGCATTTTCCGCAGCCTACACACTTGCTTTTGTCAACAGCGGCATATACCCCGCAGTAAATGCTTATGGCGCTGATTGGGCATACTTTAACACAGCAGCCGCAGGAAACACAATATTTTTTATCTACAAAAGCCTTTTTTCTTCTAAACTCAGCCATACATCCTCCTAAAAAAGCAATACCGGACCAGTCAAACGCAGCTTAACCAATATTAATTGCCAGAAAATATCAGGCATTAACCAAAAATGCCCTGTATCCTCTTTCAGCCTCATAAATATCGGCTTTGCTTGTTACCTCCCACGGCGAATGCATGCTTAAAACCGCAACGCCGCTGTCTATAACCTCCATGCCATAAAGAGCAAGTATATAGGCTATTGTACCGCCTCCGCCGAGGTCTACCTTACCCAGTTCCGCTGTTTGGTAATGCACATTATTATCGTCCATTATACGGCGGAGAGCAGCCAGATATTCGGCATTTGCGTCGTTTGAGCCGCTTTTTCCCCTTGCTCCGGTAAATTTGTTAAAAACCATGCCGTGGGAAAGAAATGCCACATTCTTTTTCTCAAAAGCTGAAGCGTAAGCCGGGTCATAAGCCGAGCTGACGTCAGAAGAAAGCATACGGCTGTTTTTAAGGGCGCGTCTTAAATTAAGCTCTGTATATTCCCCTGCAAGAGCCATAACCTCGGCAACTGTATTTTCAAAAAACCTTGACTGCATGCCTGTAGCACCCACACTGCCTATTTCTTCCTTATCCACAAGAAGGCAGCAGGCTGTTTTTTCGCTTTCTTCAACTTCAAGCATGGCTTTAAGAGATGTAAAAGCACATACCCTGTCATCCTGACCGTAAGAAATAATCATGCTTCTGTCAATGCCGGCTTCCCTTGCCTTTCCTGCCGGAACAGCCTCTATCTCGGCAGAAACAAAGTCTTCTTCCTCAATATTGTATTTTTCTTTAAGAAGCTTTAAAACATTAGCTATAACAGCCTCTTTTTCATCGCCCCTTACAGGCTCGTTGCCTATAAGTATGTTTAAATCCTCGCCTTCTACAACACGGGCGCCTTTTTTCTCCATCTGCTCCTGTGCCAGATGAATGAGCAAATCAGTTACGCAGAAAACCGGGTCGTTTTCGTCTTCGCCTATATTAATATCAATTACAGAACTGTCTTTTTTAACAACTGTTCCGTGAAGGGATAAAGGCAGTGTTACCCACTGGTATTTTTTTATGCCGCCATAGTAATGAGTATCTAAAAAAGCCAGCTCCCCGTCTTCAAAAACAGGGTTCTGCTTAATATCAAGCCTTGGCGAATCTATATGGGCGCCTAAAATATTCATACCCTCTGTAATGCCTTTTTTGCCTATTCTGAAAAGCGCGACGGCTTTTTTCATGCATACATCATAAACCTTATCACCGCTTTTAAGTTTTCCGCCTGATGATATAACTGTTTTTAAATCCTTATAGCCCGCTTTTTCTGCCATGGCAATTATTTCTTTAACGCATTCACGTTCAGTTTTGCACCTGCTTAAAAAATCCATATATAATTTACAGGTATTTTCCAGCTGTGACTTTTCTTTTTCGTCATAATATGTAAAGCAGTTTTTCCTTTCCATAATAAAACGCCTCCGTTATATATTCTTTTAATACATAAAACTACAAAAATCCGCATATTAAAGCTTATTATAAAACAACAAAGCCATATTTACAACAATTATGCTTAACAGCATTTAAACATTACAAATGCAAAAGCACAAAAAGCACAAAAATATAATAATTCGCACAACGCGGCAAAGCTGAAATGGTCAGTAAAAGTCAGGAAAAGTTAAAAAAGTTAGGAAGCGTTAGAAAAGGCTATAAAAAAGTTAGAAAAAAGCGTCGGATTTTCCGGCGCTTTAATGTGTTTAAAGTATTTTTAATAATAGAATTTTTAATAAAGCCCTGCGAAAAATGAAGCCACAAGCACAGTGAATATACCCGAAATTGCAACTGATATAGAACTCATAGCGCCTTCAAGCTCGCCTATTTCAAGAGCTTTTACTGTGCCTAATGCATGGGAAGAAGAACCGAAAGCAAGACCCACAGCTATTCTGTTTCTTATACCGGCTATACGGCATATACTCTGACCGAAAACATTGCCAACAACTCCCGTAAGTATTATAACAGGAACAGTTATGGAAGAAATGCCGCCTAACTCCTCGCTTATACCGTACCCGAAAGCGCTTGTTATTGATTTAGGCAAAAGAGTTACATACTGCTCATGGGTAAGCTCAAATATAAGAGCAACAACAAGAACGCAAAACATGCTTGTAAGGGCGCCAGTAACAACACCTACGGCTATTGCAAGCTTGTTTTCCCTGATTTTCTGCATCTCCTGATGAAGCGGTATAGCGTAACATACAGTACATGGCGTAAGGAAATAAGTAAGGTACTGACCTCCGGCATTATATGTAACATAATCAATTTTAGCCAAGGCAAGAAAAGCAATAATAAGTATTGCAGATATAAGAAGCGGATTAAATATAGGCGACTTAAATTTTTTATTAATAACAACGCCTATGTAATAGGCAAAAAGGCTTAAAAAGAACCCGAAATACGCTGACTCAGTAAATATCTCATTCATCTTTTCCGCACCTTCTTTCAATTACAAACTGCGAAACCCTGCCTGTTACAACCATTACAACTACAGTTACTATAAACAGAACTATAAGTATAGGTATAAGAAATGATTTAAGGTCTTCAACAGCCGTCATAACGCCTACAGTAGAAGGCACAAAAGTAACTATCATAATATTAAGCATAAAAGAGCCGACATCTTTTATCTGCTCAAACTTAACTATTTTAGTTTCAAGCAGCACCATCATTATTATTAAACCGTATATGCTCGCCGGTATAGGCAGACCAAAAAATCTGTATACTATCTCACCGGCGAAAGATACGCCAAAAATTATAGCTATCTGATTTAAGTACTTCACATTGCATCCTCCCTGTCTTTAAATATATTGTCAACTATGTCATAATGTAGGCTCAAAGCCTTTAATGCGCCTGAAACATTGCCATTTTCAACAGCCTTAATTATTTCAGTATGACAGCGCAGGACAGCAGCCTTATTTTCGTACGAAATATCAGTCCAGAGCGAGCCTATATTTTTTTCAACGGCTTCCGACATTACAGAAACAAAGTCTGAAAGTATGCTGTTTTTTGAAAAACCCGTTATATACTCATGGAACATGTTATCCCAATGAGCGCTTTGTTCGTTTGCGCCTTTTTTCATGCCTTCAAGGCATAAACAAAGCTTTTCAATATCATGTTTTCCGGCATTAAGCGTAAACGATGAAAGGGCTTCGCTCTCAAGACCGCGCCTTATGGAATTTATATCGGAAAAGTCCGGTTTTTTTAAAAGTATATACATAGATACGAACCTTAAAAGGCTTTGGCTGAAATTGCCTGATATATAATTGCCATCTCCTCTGCGGCTGACTACAATGCCCATGTTTTCCATAACGCGCATTGCCTCCCTTACAGTATAACGGCCTACATTAAGCTTAACAGCCAAATCCCTTTCCGACGGAAGCCTGCTGCCTATTTTTAAACTTCCTTTTGATATGTTGTCTTTAACATAATCAATAACTTTTTCATAAGACTTTTCGTTCTTTAAATTACTCAAAATACATCACAAAACCATTCATATAAAATAAATAATTAAAAAATTTAATATTGGTGTTACCAATTTAGTGATTATATTACCAGTGGATATCTTTGTCAACATATTTACAAAAAATACATGTTTTATTTTACGAAAAACATTGACACAAATTGAAAATAGTTGTACTTTTATTAAAAATCCATAGTAATTATTGCTAAATAATTAACTTAAATAAACTTTAATAAAAAAACTATTTATTTTACGTTAAAATTAGATTAAAATACTGCTTATAAACATATATTGTTTTTGATATCCTTAAAGAAATTTTTTATTTAATGAGGTATTGAGTATGGATACAATTGAAAATATTTTACGCAAAAGAAATAACGAAATAATCTCAGGAAAAGAAAAAATAAAAAAACGCATCAGGGTATTGGGCTATATCAGAAATACAGACTTACGGGGGATATTTAACTCTATATGTCAGGCATTTGAATTTTCACGCAAAAGGACAACCATAGCATTAGCAATAGGCTTAATTATGTTTTTGTTCTTTAAATGTCTTATAAAAGCTGGCAACGAAGAATCCTGCGTATACTCAGCGCTTTTTGCTTTGCTGCTTGCGTATCCGGCGTTTTTTTCAGTCAGCGGCATGGCAGAAAAAAATATAAACATTTTGTTTTTTGTTTTAATGCCGTTAATTTCATTTTACATAGTGGAATTCTTAAACGGCAACGCAATATTAAACGACCTTACGCCGGATCAGATATTCCTTAACCTTATATGGTATTACATGGTATATATTGTTGCACTTATCGCTGTCAGGCGCTTTACAATAGCCGTTTTTATAGCAGCTTTAATATTTACGTCTATAGGCATTATAAACCACTATGTGCTTACATTCAGAGGCACGGTTATATTCCCATGCGATGTAATAACGCTGCGCACTGCCCTTAATGTTTCCGGTAATTTCGACTTTACGCCGGATAAAGATGTGCTTCTTGCCTGCTCGGCATTTATACTTCAGGTTATATGCACTTACCGCTGCTGCGGCAACAGATTTATAAGAATTAAAAAGAAACTGTATATGCCGGCGTTAGCCGTTTCGGCTATATACACAATAGTATTTTTCTTTACGCCTATGCTTCCATCTATTGGCATATACGCCCAGCAGTGGAAAACACAGGCAAACGGATTTATACTTAATTTTACTACAGCATTAAGGTACAGCCATGTATCGGAACCAACGGGCTACAGCATAGATGCGGTTAAAGACATACAGACAAATATTACATCTGGCAATTCAAATTTGTCCGACGGTTTTGCCGCCTTTAAAACGGAAAACGGCACAAAACCCGTTAATATTATAGCTATTATGAACGAATCTTTTGACGATTTTGCCGAGTTTGAAAACCTCTCGCTTTCTGAGGATCCGGCGCCGTTTTTCCATTCATTAAAGAAAAACACAATAAAGGGCAGAATGTACTCACCTGTTACAGGCGGTGGAACGGCTAATGTGGAATATGAATACCTTACAGGCAATTCCCTTTCATTTCTGCCGGAGGGCACAGTAGCTTACCAGCTTTACATTAAAGACGATGCGCCGAGCCTTGTCCAGCAGATGAAATCACAAGGATATGAAACAACAGCCTTCCATCCTTATCTGGCTTCCGGCTGGAACAGACCTGATGTATACGACAGTTTTAAATTCGACCACAAAATTTTCTCCGAAGACTTGGAAAACGGTGAAATAATTAGAAAATACATAAGCGATTCATCTGATTACAAAACAATATTTGACATTACAGATAACTCTGACAAACCGCAGTTTGTTTTTAATGTTACAATGCAGAACCACAGCGCTTATGACAAGCCATGGGCTGGACAGAAATATCACATAACACCTGTTGACAACTGCGCCGTGCTTTCTAAAACAACAACAGCTGAACAGTATTTTTCATTAATACGCGAAAGCGACGACGCCATTAAAGAACTTATTGAACACTACAGCAATGTTGACGAGCCAACGCTTATAGTATTTTTTGGCGACCACCAGCCGCCTTTGGGACAAAAATTTTATACCCACCTTTACGGCAAAGCCCTTGATAAGCGCACTACCGAAGAGGTTTTAATGCAGTACACAACGCCGTTTTTTATATGGGCAAACTATGACATACCTGAAGCTGACGACATACGCATAAGCTCCAATTACTTAGGCGTATTAACAGCGGAAGTAGCAGGTATACCACTTACCGGCTATCAGCAGTTCTTATGCGAATTAAGAAGCGAGCTTCCTGTTTTTACAAATATAGCCATTGTAGATAAAGACGGAAACATTACTGTACGCGACAATGAAAAAGACCTCACACCGTACCAGCAGGAACTTGTTAAAGAATACACATACCTTAACTATTACAGCCTTTTTGACAGAGGCAGCGAAGAAACTGACAGTTTTTATTATATTAAATAAAGTAAGTTATAAAAAACCGCTCACTTAAATTTTAAAGTGAGCGGTTTTTGCTTAAAATCATCTAATTTAAAGGGCTTACAAAACAGGCTGTATAAATATATATTAAATATGCCGCAATAAGCGCAAAACCTTGTATACGCTTAAATTTACCTGTTATAAGCATTGGCAGCAGACCTATTAACACAACTGCCAAACACGCCGGTATATCTAAAAGTATTGTATGCGGACTAACAGCAAAGCTTCCGCCTCTTAAAAGAGCGCATACCGGCAGTATAAGAGCTGTATCAATTATATTGGCGCCTATAATGTTTCCGGCTGTTAATGCAGCCTCTTTTTTGGCTATGGCAGTTATTGCCGTTACCAACTCCGGCAGCGATGTGCCTATAGCCACAATTGTTATAGCTATTACATTTTCCGGCACTTTTAAAATCCGGGCTATTATACAGCCGTTATCAACTAAAAGCCTTGAACCCATTACAACGGCTGCGGCGCCTATTACAAAGTACAGCATCTGCCAGCAAATACCCTTTTTTGAAATATACCCTGTTGTTTTAACCATTTTGCGCTTTCCGCTTTGAATATTTTCCGTTATGTAAAGAGCAAGTATTACAAACAGCACTACAGCGCTTTTAGCATAAAGAGTGCCTTTAGCGCACAAAAGCCACAGCGAAAGTACAGCGCAAATCAGCATTAAGCTTTTAGGCGCGTACATTCTGCGTTCAACTCTTGACGGCATAAAAACAATAGAAAGCGCCATTATAAGACCTGTATTTGCCGTAACAGAACCTACAGCGTTTCCAACAGCCATGTCAAGGCGTCCGTCTAAAGACGCCATAACTGACACTATAAGCTCCGGTGTTGTTGTTGCAAAGCTTACTATAGTAGCGCCTATTATAAATTCCGGCACACCTAAAAGCTTTGCCACTTCGGAAGAAGCGTCAACAAACATATCTCCGCCTTTAACTATAAGCACCAACCCCACAGCGAACAAAACGTATACTAAAATATTATCCATTTCACAGCCTCCGAAATAATTATTTCATGTCCAAAACGGGATAATATAATATAGTTTGCCTGAGCCGGGAATATAACAAAAATTTGCTTATTTTACAATTAAAAAATCTGTTTTGCTCTGGTTTTTATACACAATACATTTAAAAGGCTATTAAAATTTACCGCATAAAAAAACCGGACGGCAAATCCGTCCGGTTATAAATTTAATTAAATCAGCCCTGAACAACAACACCGTTTGCTTTTAACTCATCAATAGCTGCGTCATCATATCCAAGTGATTTAAGAATTTCAGTTGAGTCCTCGCCAAGTTTTGGAGAACGTCCTCTGCCGCTTTCTTCTTTAACAGAAGGCTGCTCTGTAAATACGATAGGTGTCCTGATATAGAATACATCTTTTCCGCCAGGACCTGGTTTTTTGAATATATAATCGTTTGCCCAAGCCTGTGGGTCGTTTGCGATTTCTTCCATTGTCTGAACTGTTTCAAAAGGAACATCAGCTTTTGTAAGAATATCCTGCCACTCAGCAAGTGTCTTTTTAGCAAACGCAACTTCAATAATGTCAACAAGCTCCTCAATATGCTGAAGCATGTTTTCGTACTGATTGAATCTTTCGTCCTGAAGTATTTCAGGTATTTCAAGAGCGTTAGCAAGAGTTTCAATAGATTTCATGTACTGGATAACAGCAAGCTGAATCCATCTGCCGTCTTTTGTTTTGTATGTAGTACATGTAGCGCTGTTTGTGTGCTTTCTTGTCATTGGAAGCTCACTGCCGAAGTTTACAGGTCCAAGCAGCCAGTTAAGACCGTAAATAGCTGTATCAAAAAGACCTACTGTAACTCTTTCGCCTTCGCCTGTTTTAGCCTGTCTGTAAAGAGCAGCGCAGATACCTGAAGAAAGAGCTATACCAGCATAGTTATCACCAAATCCAGAAGCTGCGTTACATGGTGATGTGCCTTTTTCCATAAGTGAGTTAGCTATACCGCCTCTTGCAAAGTATGCTGTATAGTCAAAACCTGGTTTATCTTTAAGAGGACCTTCCTCACCATAACCAAGAATAGAAGCATGGATAAGTCTTGGGAATTTTTTATGCAATGTGTCATAGTCAAGTCCCATTTTAACAAGGGATTTAACTCTGTTGTTTGTAATAAATACATCAGCTGTCTCAAGAAGTTTTAAGAAAGCTTCCATACCTTTAGGGTCTTTAAGGTTGATAGCCAAATCCTTTTTATTAAAGTTCTGTACATTCATGCCAAGGTCTTCATCGCCTTCTGGAGCCGGATAATAATACTGTCTTGCGGCTGTACGAAGGTCATCTCCTCTTGGAGCCTCTACTTTAATAACATCTGCACCATAGCTTGCGAGAATTCTTGCACATGAAGGAGCGGCAATAAATGTAGCAAGTTCAACAACTTTTACTCCGTCTAACTGTCCCATAATAACATTCTCCTTTTCTATTTTTTTAATTCCGCGGCATACAAACACGGAATAAACTTCCAACAATAAATGTCGGATAATTAACATTAAATTCAGGATATATACCAGTCTGCCTTAATTTAACAGTATGAAGACCAGACCAAAAGCCCTATATCCTCTTAAGTAAATATAACACCATCGGAATATTTTTGCAATAACTTTTAGTTAAGTTTTTGTTAATTTAAAATCCTTTTCAGTCCGAAAATATGTCTGATTATTAAATATTTGAACACAAAATATAAAGCAGACTTCATTATGTATATTTTGCACAAAAAATGTAAAATATTATTGTTAAATAATTTAGGCTTAATTTTGATTACAATTAAATTACTCATTTTTTCAGTTGCATGTATTTAATTTAACAATCTTATTTATATAATATAAACTTAATACCATAGTACAAAACGCAAAAAACAAAAAACAGCATAAAAGCAGAAAAATGTCGGAAAAGGTTAGAAATAGTTAGAAATAATTAGGTAAAAGCGCGGAACGCCATTTTAATTGCAATTCCGCGCTTTGGTGCTGTATTAATAAATTCAGGCATTATTCTGCCTTTAAGCCTATTCCCTCAGCAGCACAGCGTTCCTCTCTCTTTTTTAGATGTTTGTTAAACACAAGCAAAAATACTGTTACTGAAATAACCGACGCAGTAAAGTCGGATACCGGCTGGGCAAAAAACGCGTCTTTTGCCGTAAATACAAAAGCAAATAAAACAACATTAAAGCAGTAAAAGCATTTTCTGAACATGGAAATGCATAATGCCGTTTTAGTGCGCCCTAAAGCCGTAAGACCATCTACAAGCACATACTCAAAGCTTAAAGGTATAATGCCAAGTGTGAATACCTTTATGCCCCAAACCGAAAGCTCTATATGCTCCGGTGAGGAAGTAAATATCTGAACAAAATACTGCGGCACCGTTCTTGAAACAACAAACATTATAGCTGTAAACGCCAAACACAGCATAAGTATGTCTTTTTCCGCGCGGCGTATCCTGCCGCTTTGCGCCGCGCCGTAATTAAAGCTTATAATAGCCTGTGTTCCGCCGCTTATGCCAATCATAGGTCCTGTAATAAGCATAAAATAGCTTTGGATAATTGTTACGCATGTTATAAGCGTATCGCCCTGTGCGCCGCCGGCTTTTTGCAAAACAGCATTCATTACTATAATTATAACACTGTCCGTAGCCAATATTAAAAATGGCGAAAGCCCGACAGAAATAATTTTCAGCCACAGCTTAAAATCATATCCGCCGAATGAAATCCTAACAGGCGGTCTTTTGCTGAATAAAAACGCCGCCGCAAAAGCGCATGAAAAAAACTGGCTTAAAACAGTAGCCAAAGCGGCTCCGGCAACACCCATATCAAAAACAAATATAAAAACCGGGTCTAATATAATATTTGACACAGCGCCTATAACAACCGATGTCATTCCAACTGTTGAAAAGCCCTGGCAATTTATAAAATAATTAAGACCCATAGCCATAAGCGCAAAAAACGTACCTGCCGTATATATGCTTAAATATGTATCAGCGTATTCAAATGTCGTTTCACTGGCGCCGAACCACATAAGGAGCTGGTCTTTAATTAAAAGAAAAACTACAGTAAGCACAACTGAAAAAACTGTAAGCATAAGAAAACTGTTTGATAAAAGCTTATAAGCCATTTTTTTGTTGTTCTCACCTAAGCGCATAGCCATAAGTATTGAGCCGCCAAGACCCACAAGAGTTCCAAATGAGCTTAAAAGCGTCACTATAGGTCCACACACGCCAACGCCGGCTAAAGCCAAATCCCCAATACCTTTTATATTTCCTATATACATTCTGTCTATAATGCTGTAGAGCACATTTACAAACTGCGCTATCATAGACGGCACCGCAAGGCGCAGTACTAAAGGTCCTATAGAATCGCGACCCAAATCATTTTCCCTTCTCATATTTATACCCTCCCCAAATAAATCACTCCAGTTCATTATAGCAAAACACTATAGTTTTTCAATACAGAAAAAGTATTATTGCCGCCAAAAATCCTTAACCACAGTTATTATATTTTTATTAATATAACTGCCCCTATACAGTTAATAAACATACCAATTCAGTTTGTATACCCGTACAAATAAAAGAGCAGATTTGATATTATCCGAAAAAGTTAGTCTTTTAGGAATTACATCATTTTAACTGCTCTTTTTGTCCGCATTATACCTATATTATTAAATCATTATTTCAGCATATACGGCATATTTAAACTTTAGGCAAGTTTCCACCGCATGCTGAAGGCATTTTCTTTCTTAAATCAAGCTTGTAAATTATTCTTAAAGGCAAAACCATCTTTTGCCCAAAAGATTTAAAATAAAAATATTAATCAAATACTGACTTAAATACAAAAAACACAGCCTTTTTACTTGAATTTAACAGCTGTTCCGTACATAAGTATCTCAGAAGCCCCCTGCATAACAGAAGAAGTAGCAAATCTTGCATTAATAACAGCGTCTGCACCCATGCTGCGTGCTTCATTTATCATTCTTTCCTGGGCAACTTCACGGGCTTTTTCTATCATCTCAGTGTATCCCTGAATTTCACCGCCGATTATTGTTTTAAGACTGGCGCCTATATCATGTCCTATATTCCTTGATTGTACAGTACAGCCCTTAACTATACCAAGTACTTCATATTCCTTTGAAGGTATATCCGGCGTTGTTGTTATTAACATAAAAATCACTCCTTTTGTTTTTTTAATTATAACATTTTTAATCAAAATATTGTTTAAAAAACCGGGTTTTTAAAAATATATTAATAATATTCAAGCCGCAGCCGTGGTTCAGGCAGCTTTTTGTTTTTCTTAATATCACAAAAAAGAACACACTATAAAAGCGAGTGCTCTGCAAATAATTTTAATATGTTATAATTAGCTTAGGCTGGCAGCCGCCTGCCCATTGCAGTGGGTTTTGAACGGACGTTTAAGCCTCGGTTAATGTTACAATCGCCCTTTATTTTCAAGACTAAGAATGGCGATTATTTTTTATCCTGAAATTCAGGGCAGCAATTATGAGCATATCAATTTTTATCATTAATAACAAAACTTAATATGTATCAATAATGCCGCCTTCCCCCTAAAATGAAGGAGGTATGTACTCCGAAGAAACGGAGCAGCCAAAGACTGTTTTAACAAAGTGCTTTGACAATTCTGCACTGCGGCTGCCATGTAATTTTTTAGCATATATTAAATACTTTTTAAGCTTCTTTTACATTAAATCCCGCTCGCTGCCACTTGTTCCGGCTATTGTAGGGTCTATAACAACACCTAATGCTACAAGTATGTTAATTACTGCCGCTATAAGATGTGTCGCCATATCCTGCGCTACATGCGGAACTTTATAAAACATGCCTTGATATTTGATATATAAAAGCCAAAACAGCAAGTAAGAAAGTTATAAGCCATGTTTTATTTTTAAATCTTACTTT
>CALWRF010000014.1 GCA_944383885.1 uncultured Clostridia bacterium
GCAGTCGTGGCGGAATTGGCATACGCGCTAGACTAAGGATCTAGTCCGGGTAAACTGGGTAGGGGTTCAAGTCCCCTCGACTGCATAATATGCGCGAATGGCTCAGTGGTAGAGCATCGCCTTGCCAAGGCGAGGGCCGCGAGTTCGAATCTCGTTTCGCGCTTTTAATGGGGTATCGCCAAGCGGTAAGGCAACGGATTCTGATTCCGTCATTCGCAGGTTCGAATCCTGCTACCCTAGGTTAGTTATTAGTCTGGTTTTGGAACTCAAAATCAGGCTTTTTTCTTTATTTGTATATATTTTTGTTTACTGAAAGTGAGAGGTGCTGTATATGCTTGATGTGGCTTTAGTTGGCACAGGCGGCATGATGCCTATGCCGGATAGATTTTTATCATCCATGATAATGCGTCTTAACGGCAGGCTTTTGCTTGTGGACTGCGGAGAAGGCACCCAAGTTTCGTTAAAAAAAATTGGCTGGGGCTTTAAAGCAATAGATGCTATAGTTTTTACGCATTATCATGCCGACCATATATCTGGTCTTGTGGGAATGCTTCTTGCTATAGCTAATTCCGGAAGAGAGGAAAAAATTAAACTTATAGGTCCTAAAGGACTAAAATTTGCAGCAGATGGTCTTTTAAGGATAGCTCAGGAATTGCCGTTTGAAATTGAATATATTGAGCTTGAAGAAAATATGCATCTGAATGTTATTGGGCTTGATATTGATTTTGTGCCGGCTGTGCATTCAGTAAATTGTTTGTCTTACAGTTTTTCTTTAAGGCGCAGGGGTAAATTTGACGCTGAAAAAGCTAAAGCCCTTAATATACCGAAAAAAATGTGGTCTGTTATCCAAAAACAGGGGGTTTTGGAATATAATGGCGAAAAATATACTGCTGATATGGTAATGGGAAATGAAAGAAAAGGCATTAAAATAGCTTACTGTACCGACAGCAGACCTTTTGATGAGCTTATTAATTTGGCTTGTAAGGCAGATTTATTTATTTGCGAAGGCATGTATGGTGAAAACGAGAAAAAGAACAAAGCGATAGAGAATAAGCACATGCTTTTTTCCGAAGCTGCCATGGTTGCTTTAAGGGCAGGAGTAAAAGAGCTTTGGCTTACTCATTTCAGCCCTTCTCTTTCTGAGCCTGAAAGTTTTTTGGATAATGCTTCCAAAATATTTGCAAATACTGTTGTAGGCTATGACGGCATGAACAAAACGATATATTTTGGTAATTAATTGCCATTATGGGAGGTTATTATGAAGGATAATAATGATATTTTAATACTTGGCATAGAAAGCTCCTGTGATGAGACGGCTGCGTCTGTTGTAAAAAACGGCAGGATTGTAATGAGCAATATAATTTCGTCTCAAATCGCTGTTCATACGGTTTATGGCGGAGTTGTGCCGGAAATAGCTTCAAGAAAACATATTGAAAATATAGATTATGTTATAGACAGTGCGCTTAAAGAAGCCGGGGTTGCATTTGAAGATATAGACGCTGTTGCCGTTACATACGGTCCTGGACTTGTAGGGGCTTTGCTTGTGGGCGTTTCAGAGGCAAAGGCACTGGCTTACGCTCTTAACAAGCCTTTAGTAGGAGTTAATCATATTGAAGGTCATATATGTGCCAATTACATTGAAGATATAAATTTTGAACCGCCCTATGTTGCGCTTGTAGTTTCCGGAGGTCATTCACACCTTTTATATGTAAATGGGTATGATGATTTTGAGATATTAGGCAGAACACGTGACGACGCGGCGGGAGAAGCGTTTGATAAAGTGGCAAGAGCTATAGGCATGGGCTACCCGGGAGGTCCCAAAATAGACGCTGCGGCAAAAAAGGGCAATGCCGATGCAATAGAGTTTCCGAGAGTGTTTTTGGAGGAAAACAGTTTCGATTTCAGCTTCAGCGGCTTAAAGTCAGCTGTACTTAATTATATTAACAAAATGAAAATGACAAACAGTGAGATTAACGTCAATGACGTTGCAGCTTCTTTTCAGAAAGCCGTTATTGAAGTACTTACACAAAAAACAATATCTGCCGCAAAATATAAAGGTGTGGCAAAAGTAGCTATGGCAGGCGGCGTTTCTTCAAATTCGGCTTTAAGAAGTGAAATGAAGCGCCTTTGCGATGAAAATGGATTTTCACTTAATGTCCCGTCACCTGTTTTCTGTACTGATAATGCCGCTATGATAGCTTCAGCCGGATACTATGAATATATCAAAGGCGTAAGAAGCGGACTTGACTTGAACGCTAACCCAAACTTAAAATTAGGTGAAAGATAATAAATTAACAAAACTCCAAGGCAATTTTTATTTGTCTGGAGTTTATTTTTTTTGTTTTTAAGGCAAAATGTGCCTTATGTGGGTTAAATTGTTTATTTTAAAACTTTTCAAAACAAAAAATATATTAAATTAGTATCTAATTTGTATTGTTTATGTTTTAGTATAAAGTTGTATACAATTATTATTGTTCAACTGCTATATTTTAGAGTTATTTTTAGCGTTTTATTCTATGAAAGTTGTAATATATTTTAGTTAAATTAATAACAAATAAAAAAATGTAGAATTAAATATAGTGCAAATTAATTTTTACAAATGAAAAAAATCATAATAAGGTTTAAATATTGACAAAAGCAGTTAATTAATTTATAATTAAACATTGTAATAGTTTTTATTTTGGCATAAATAATATTATAAATTGTGTAAAAAATCTATAAATTTAAAATAAAAAGCCACAATACAGCATATTGAAAATAGAGGTTATTTAGAATTTTTTATAGTTAAAAAATTAACAACCTAATCTCTTTGCATTATAGTTTTAAAGTTTTTGCATTATATTTTATCAGGTATATTTTTTCCGCAAAAACGGATAAATATATATAATCAGGAATTCTGTTTATGCTGCTTAGCCAACAGATGTTCCTGCACTACGCCGCATATTGCATTAAATAATTAAATGCAATACGGTCCAAATAAGAGAGGTGATAAAAATGGCTTTTGAAGTAATCAAGAATATTGTAGAGGCTGAAAATGAAGTTGATTCTATTAAAGCCCAAGCTGACGCTAATGCATTAAGAGTTATATCCGCTGCTAAAGCTCAAGCCGATACTTTGATTGCCGATGTAAGACGCAGCGCTAAGTCAGAACAAAAGGCAGCCGTTGAAAAAGCTATTGAGGCTGCAAAGCCTGAAGTAGACAAAATAATGGCAGACGCTCTTAAAGTTTGTGACGAAGTAAAAAATACCGCCGACAGGAACAGACAAAAAGCGGTAGATGCTGTCATTGGAAAGGTTGTGGGTATAGATGGCGATAGTTGAAATGAGTAAACTCAGCGTCATAGGTCTTAACGACAACAAATCCGATGTTCTTAAAGAGCTTATGACTCTTGGGGTTTGTGAAATCAACTCTCAGGATGAGAAGCTGTCAGACAGTGAATGGGCGGCATTAATTGAACGTGATTTTGATCAGAATTCAGGTTTAAATACCGAAATGAAGATTTCTGAGGTTTCTTCAGCCTTGGAAGTTCTTGACAAGTACTTTACAGGTAAAAAACCTTTTATTAAGTGCAGAAAGCCTGTAAGTGAAGCTGAGTTTAAAGAAAAGAACTCTAAACCTGAAGAAGCTGAAAAATTCGCCGATTTAGTTAATGAAAAATATAAAAAAGTACTAAGCCTTAAAGCGCAGCAGACAGCTCTTACAACTGAAATTTATGAGCTTAAGCCGTGGCTGGATTACGAGTTTAATCTGGATATGAAAGAAACAAGATACTCGTCAATTATGCACGGAACATTCCCAAACTCTGTTGTGACGGCTGATGTTGAAAGCCGTCTTTCGCAAGAAGGCAGCGGATGTGTTATTGAAGTTGTTTCAAAAGACGACAAAATAACTTATGCCGCAGCTGTCTGTCTTAAAGAGGACAAAGAAAATATCCTGAACATATTAAGACAGGAAAACTTCAATCCAGTTTCTTTTGCGGATATTGTGGGAACCGCTAAAGAAAATACAGATGTCTGCAACAGCAGCCTGAAAGATGTTGAAAGCGAGCTTTCTGAGATTGAAAAAGAAATAAGCCGTCTTTCGGAAAATATCGAAACATTGGAGTTTTACTATGACGATTTAGTTATTGAAAGAGATAAATGTAAAATACTGTCCAATATATTAAGGACAGAAAAGACATTTTATTTTGACGGCTGGGTAATAAAATCAGCTGTTGAAAAAGTAAAAGGCGTTCTTGATAAATACGAATGTTATTATGAGGTTACTGAGCCGGAAAAAGGCGAGGATATGCCGATACTGCTTAAACAAAACGCCATTACGGATCCGTTTCAGTCTATAACTGACCTTTATTCAACGCCTTCCGTAAACGATATAGACCCTACGCCGTTTTTGGCGCCGTTTTATTTTATATTTTTCGGTCTTATGCTTTCAGATGCGGCTTATGGTATTATACTTTCCGTTGGCTCGTATATTCTGCTTAAACGCTACAGACTTGAAGGCATTATGAAGCGGCTTATTAAAATGTTTATGTTCTGCGGAATATCAACTTTTATATGGGGCGCACTGTTCGGCGGATGGTTCGGCGATATGTTCGGCATAAGTCCTTTATGGTTTAACCCGGTTGACGAGCCTATGAGGCTTCTTGTATTTTCTCTTGCCTTAGGCGGAATCCACATATTTATAGGTATGGGGTTAAAAGCTTATCTGCTTTTAAAGAACGGTCAGGCGATAGATGCTGTATGCGACATATTCCTTTGGTATCTTCTGCTTATAGGTTTGGTTGTGTTTGCCCTTGGCTCAAGCATAGCGCCTATAGCTACAGAGATAGGAAAATGGATGTCTATAATTGGCGCTTTAGGCATAATCCTTACAGGCGGAAGGAACAAAAAAGGTTTGGGAAAGATAGTAGGCGGTTTTGGAAGCCTTTACGGTATTACAGGCTATTTATCTGATGTACTTTCATATTCAAGACTTCTTGCCCTTGGTCTTGCAACAGGTGTTGTTTCACAGGTTATAAACACGCTTGGCAAAATGGTAGGCGGCGGAATTCTTGGTATTATAGTTATGGTTGTGGTATTTGTTATAGGTCATATATTTAACTTTGCTATAAATACACTCGGTACATTTGTGCACTCAAGCAGACTCCAGTACGTAGAGTTTTTCGGTAAATTTTTTGACGGCGGCGGAACTCCGTTTAATCCGTTCAGCAGAAAAACCAAGTATGTGGAGATATTAAAGGAGGAAAAGTAATATGGAATCATTAACTTTATTTAATTTCAGCGGACAGTTTTACGCATTATTAGGCGCGGCTTTAGCTGCACTTGCGGGCATAGGAAGCGCTATAGGTATTGGTATTGCCGGCGAGGCTGCGGCAGGCGTTGTTTCTGAAGACCCTAATAAGTTCGGTCAGGTGCTTGTTCTTCAGGCTCTTCCTGGCACACAGGGTATTTATGGTCTGCTTATTGCTTTTATTATACTTATTAAAGTAGGTCTTTTGGGCGGCGATGGAATGGTTGACATTACTGTTTCTCAGGGCGCTTATATTCTTGCGGCAGCATCACCTGTAGGTCTTGTTGGCATATTTTCTGCTATTGCCCAGGGAAAGGCAGCAGCTGCCGGCATTATGCTTGTTGGCAAAAAACCGAGCGAGCTTGCTAAAGGTATGATTTTTGCAGCTATGGTTGAAACATACGCCGTACTTGCACTTCTTATCTCATTCCTTATGATAAACAGCATTACTTTCTGATTTAATATGTTATTAACTGATAAAATATATGAAAAGGAGGATAGGCTCCTATGGGTAACGGACAGAATATTATAGACAAAATCCTTTCCGATGCCAAGGCGCAGGCGAATATTGTAGAAACTGAAGCTGTAAAAAAGGCTGACGAAATTATATCATCGGCTAAAGCGAAGGCTGACAGGGAAAAAGCCAAGTTCGATGAAACTGCGCGTTTGGAAGCGAATAAAGCTGCTGCAAAAGAGATTTCTGCCGCTGAAATGAGGGCTAAAAAGCTTATTTTGGCTAAAAAGCAGGAATGCCTTGAAGAAGTTTTAAAAGAAGCTGAAACAAAGCTCTGTTCACTTACAGGTCAGGACTATGAGAATATTATATTAGGCATGATTAAAAGAGCTGGAATGCAGGAAGGTTCTGAACTTATTTTTTCTAAAAAAGACAGGGACGCTTTTGGAGATAAAGCAAAAGAAATGGGCTACAAAGTTTCTGACGAGACAAGAGATATTGAAGGCGGTTTTGTCGTTAAAAATGGAGATATTGAATACAATTATTCATTTAAGTCAATTATTACCGTAGAACGGGAAGATATATTACAGCTTGCAGCAGGAATACTGTTTGCTTAAGGAGGTGCCATAATGGGCAGAGAAAAAATTTATCCTTTTGCCGTGGCGCGAATCAGAATGCTTGAAAATTCTCTTCTTACGGAAAAGACATATACACAGCTTATAGAGTCCAAGTCTGCAATGGAAGTGTTTAAAATACTCTCAGATGCTGGATACGGCGGAGAAAGCAGCATAGATGTTAAAAATTATGAAAAAGCACTTTCAAACCGTTTGGCAAAGGCTTATTCCGATGTAAAAGAACTTGTGCCAAAAGAACATTTTCCAGATGTATTTTTGCTTAAAAATGACTATCAGAATTTAAAGGTTCTTGTTAAATCGGATATTTCATCTATTAATGGCGAAAACTATCTTGTAGGCGGTACAACAATTGATATTAAAGATATGAAAGAGGCTTTTGAAACTAAAAATTACGGCTGCCTTACTGAAAACATGGCACAGGCTATAACTGAAAGCTATGAACAGTACGCTAAATCCCAGAGCGGTCAGGCGATAGATAATGTAATGGATAATGCGGCTTTTAAGGATATGCTTAAAGTTGCCAAAGAAAGCGGAATAAAATTTGTTGAAAACTATGTAAAATCTCTTTGCGACATTACAAATCTAAAGAGCTATAACCGTATTAAAAACATGAAAAAAACTTTTTCAGACTTTGAATCTGTTTTTGTCCATGGCGGTACGGTAAGTCTTGACACATTTAAAAAAGCATTTAACGCAGATGGCGCTTCAGGCGGATTTAAGGAAACGGCTTACAATGACCTTGCGCTTAAAATGGATGAAGGATTTACTGTATTTGAAAAAAGCTGTGATGATTATTTGATGGCGTTTATGCGTGATGCTAAGTACAAAAGCCTTACCGTAGAGCCGCTTTTGGCGTTTATATATGCTGTAGAAACAGAGGTAAAAACAGTAAGGATTATTGTAAACGGCAAATTAAACGGCATTGATACTGAGGTAATAAAAGAAAGATTGAGGGATGCTTATGTATAAAGTTGCGGTTATGGGAGACAAAGACTCAGTTATGGGTTTTACCGCTTTAGGTATAGATGTTTTCCCTGTTTATGAAGCCGATGAGATAAAAAAGACCATACATAAGCTGGTTGAAGAAGGCTATGCCATAATTTATATTACTGAGCAATGCTCTCTTCAGGGTAAAGACGCCATTAACAGGTATAAGGATAATGAGCTTCCGGCTATTATTGTTATACCTGGCATTACCGGCAGTATGGGCCTTGGCATGAACGAAGTTAGAGAATCGGCAAAACGCGCTATAGGTGCAGATGTTTTGTTTGGAGATAATTAATAGACCTAAATAAAAGAATCGAGTGGTGATAAAAAATGAGTACAGGCACAGTAGTTAAGGTGTCAGGACCACTGGTTGTAGCTGAAGGCATGAGAGATGCCAATATGTTCGACGTTGTCAGGGTTTCTGATAAGCACCTTATTGGTGAGATAATAGAAATGCACGGTGACAAGGCCTCAATTCAGGTTTATGAGGAAACAAGTGGTCTTGGTCCTGGCGAAGAAGTTGTATCTACAGGCCGTCCAATGAGCGTTGAGCTTGGACCTGGTCTTATATCAACTATATACGACGGTATCCAGCGCCCTCTTGAAAAGCTATATGAAGCCAGCGGGGCTAATATCCATAGAGGCGTTGAGGTACCTGCTCTTGACAGAGAAAAGAAATGGTATTTTAAGCCTGTTGTAAAAAAGGGCGATAAAGTACAAGGCGGCGATATTATAGGCGTAGTTCAGGAAACAGCCGTTGTTGAATGCCGAATAATGGTACCGCCTAAGCTTAACGGAACAATTAAAGAAATTAAAGAAGGCGAATTTACTGTTGAAGAGGAAATCTGCGTTGTAACAAATGAAAAAGGCGTTGATGTAACAGTTCCTATGATGCAGAAATGGCCTGTTCGTAAAGAAAGACCTTACAGGGCTAAACAGAGTCCGGAGTCGCTTCTTATTACGGGTCAGAGAGTTATAGATACATTTTTCCCTATTACAAAGGGCGGTGTTGCGGCTATACCAGGACCTTTCGGAAGCGGCAAAACAGTTACACAGCATCAGCTTGCTAAATGGGCAGATGCGGACATAGTTGTTTATATAGGTTGCGGCGAACGTGGAAACGAAATGACAGACGTTCTTTTGGAGTTCCCGGAACTTAAAGACCCTCGTACAGGCGAGAGCCTTATGCAGAGAACCGTTCTTATTGCCAATACTTCTGATATGCCTGTTGCCGCGCGTGAGGCATCAATTTATACAGGCATAACAATAGCTGAGTATTTCCGTGATATGGGATACAGCGTGGCTCTTATGGCGGATTCCACATCACGTTGGGCAGAGGCGCTGCGTGAAATGAGCGGTCGTCTTGAGGAAATGCCTGGTGAGGAAGGATATCCGGCATATCTTGGAAGCCGTCTTGCGCAGTTTTATGAAAGGGCAGGCATGGTGCACTGCTTAGGCAGCGATGAAAACAGAATTGGCTCTCTTACTGCTATAGGCGCCGTATCGCCTCCGGGCGGCGATACTTCAGAGCCTGTAAGCCAGGCAACTCTTAGAATAGTTAAAGTATTCTGGGGTCTTGATTCCTCATTGGCTTACAAACGCCACTTCCCGGCTATTAACTGGCTTACAAGTTATTCACTTTATCAGGATAAGGTTGATGCTTGGACAGATAAAAATATAGAGGAAGACTTTGCGGAACACAGAGCAAGAGCCATGAGGCTTCTTCAGGAAGAAGCAGAGCTTCAGGAAATAGTGCAGCTTGTTGGTGTTGATTCACTTTCACACAGTGACAGGCTTATATTAGAAGTAACACGCTCTATTCGTGAAGATTTCCTTCATCAGAACTCTTTCCATGAAGTGGATACTTATACATCGCTTCATAAACAGTATAGAATGCTTTCCCTTATACTTAAATTCTACGATGAGGGACTTAAAGCTGTTAAAGAAAAAGTTTCAATAAACAAAATTTCAAAGCTGCCTGTGCTTGAAAGGATAGGTCGTGCTAAATATATAGAAGAATCTAATGTTGATAAAGAATTCGATGTTATAGAATCGGAAATTGTATCAGAGCTTGCCGATCTTATAGCAAAGGAGGCTGAGGAAGAATGATAAAAGAATACAGGTCAATCCAGGAAATCGCCGGTCCCCTTATGCTTATAAGCGGAGTAGAAGGCGTTAAATATGACGAGCTTGGGGAAATTGAGCTTGTTAACGGCGAAATTAGGAGATGCAAAGTCCTTGAGGTAAACGGTGACACAGCCCTTGTACAGCTTTTTGAAAGCTCAACAGGCATTAACATGTCAGACTCAAAAGTGCGTTTCCTTGGAAAGAGCCTTGATTTTGGTGTTTCGCCTGATATACTCGGCCGTGTATTTGATGGTATGGGTAAGCCTATAGACGGCGGTCCTGAAATAATACCTGAAAAGAGAATGGATATTAACGGCGCGCCTATTAACCCGGCGGCAAGGGATTATCCTTCGGAGTTTATACAAACTGGAGTTTCAGCTATTGACGGACTTAACACACTTGTCAGAGGTCAGAAGCTTCCTATATTTTCAGCTTCCGGTCTTCCGCACGCAAACCTTGCTGTTCAGATTGCCCGTCAGGCTAAAGTTAGAGGTACAGATTCAAAATTCGCCATTGTATTTGCCGCTTTAGGCATTACATTTGAGGATGCAGAGTTCTTTATCAGCGATTTTAGGGAAACAGGTGCAATTGACCGTTCAGTAGTGTTTGTCAACCTTGCCAATGACCCTGCTGTAGAACGTATATCAACTCCGCGTATGGCGCTTACCGCAGCTGAATACCTTGCTTTTGAGCAGAACATGCATGTACTTGTAATAATAACAGATATTACAAACTATGCTGAAGCTCTTCGTGAGGTTTCAGCCGCTAAAAAAGAAGTTCCTGGTCGACGCGGATACCCTGGCTATCTTTATACAGACCTTGCAACAATGTATGAAAGAGCCGGCAAGAAAAGAGGCATTGATGGTTCTATTACAATGATTCCTATACTTACAATGCATGAAGACGATAAAACACATCCAATACCTGACCTTACAGGATATATAACAGAAGGTCAGATTATATTAAGCCGCGACCTTTACAAAAAAGGTCTTCAGCCGCCTATAGACGTTCTTCCTTCCCTCAGCCGTCTTAAAGATAAAGGTATTGGAAAAGGCAAAACAAGAGAAGATCACGCTGACACAATGAACCAGCTCTATGCGGCTTATTCAAGAGGTAAAGACGCTAAAGAACTTATGGCTATTCTTGGTGAGTCAGCACTTTCAGATATAGACCTTATTTATGCCAAGTTTGCTGATGAATTTGAAAAAGAATACGTTTCACAAGGTTTCAGAACAGACAGGACTATTGAGGAAACATTGGAGATAGGCTGGAAGCTTCTTGCTATGCTTCCTAAGAGTGAGCTTAAACGTATCCGTGACGAATATCTTGAAAAATATATGCCTGAGGAGTGATAGGTGTGGCTAAATTAAATGTTAATCCAACGCGTATGGAAATGACACGCCTTAAAAGACAGCTTAAAACAGCCACAAGGGGGCATAAACTCCTTAAAGATAAACTTGATGAGCTTATGAAACAGTTCCTTGACATTGTTAAAGAAAATAAAAAACTCAGGGAAGAAGCTGAAAAGGCTCTCGAAAAAGCATATAAAAGCTTTATAATTGCAAGAGCTGTTATGAGTGAGGAATATTTAGGCGAAGCCCTTATGATGCCTAAACAGAAAATAGCTGTTGATGTTTCCAAAAAAAATGTTATGAGCGTTAATGTCCCTCAGTTTGATTTTAAGGCAGCCAATAACCAAGACGATATTTATCCTTATGGTCTTGCCTTTACGTCAGGTGAGCTTGACTTGTCTATGGAGGCGTTTTCAGAGGCTATGGAACCGCTTTTAAAATTAGCGCAAAGTGAAAAAAGCGCGCAGCTTATGGCGCAGGAAATTGAGCGTACAAGGCGCCGTGTAAATGCCCTTGAAAACGTAATGATTCCTAACTATCAGGAAACAATTAAGTTTATTATGCAAAAACTTGATGAAAACGAGCGTGCTTCCACAACAAGATTAATGAAGGTAAAAGACATGATAGCTAAAAAGGCTATTGAGGAAAGACGCCTTAGGGATAAAAAGGCATTTGGTGCGTAAAAATAATATTTTTAAGCAGGGTAAATATTTGCCCTGCTTATTTTATATTAAGAAAACAATACAAATAACTTATGTATACATTAGTTATTGTATTGATTAGTTTAGTGTGCTATACTAAAACAAATTTGAATTTTATATAACTAAAATAAATTAAAGTATAACAGAAGGTGGAATTAAAATGGGTATTAGAATAGGTATTTTAGGTTACGGCAATTTAGGTCGCGGTGTAGAAAGCGCAATTAAGCAGAACAGTGACATGGAGCTTGCCGCTGTTTTTACAAGAAGAGATCCGCAAAGCCTTGAAATTGCTACTCCGACAGCTAAAGTTTACAGTGTTGACGATGCTGAAAAAATGGCAGATAAAATTGATGTTATGATTATCTGCGGCGGAAGTGCTACAGACCTTCCAGTGCAGACTCCAAAATACGCAAAATATTTCAATGTTATCGACAGCTTCGATACTCACGCAAAAATTCCTGAGCACTTTAAAGCAGTTGATGAAGCATGCAAAAGCAGCGGCAAAATCGGCATTATATCTGTTGGCTGGGACCCTGGCATGTTCTCTTTAAACAGGCTTTATGCTAACTGCATACTTCCAGACGGAAAGGATTATACTTTCTGGGGAAAAGGTGTCAGCCAAGGTCATTCAGATGCTGTAAGAAGGATTGAAGGCGTAATTGACGCAAGACAGTATACAATTCCTGTTCCTGCTGCTCTTGAAGCAGTAAGAAATGGTGAAAATCCAGACCTTACAACAAGAGAAAAACATACAAGGGAATGTTTTGTTGTAGCTGAGGAAGGCGCTGATAAGGCAAGAATTGAAAAAGAAATAAAAGAAATGCCTAACTACTTCTCAGATTACGACACAACGGTTCATTTTATTGATATGGAAGAAATGAAACGCAATCATTCTGGCATTCCACACGGTGGATTTGTAATAAGAAGCGGTAAAACAGGACATAACGGTGAAAATACTCATATTATTGAGTACAGCCTTAAACTTGATTCAAACCCAGAGTTTACATCATCTGTACTTGTAGCTTATGCAAGAGCCGCTTACAGATTAAACAAAGAAGGACAAACAGGCTGCAAGACTGTATTTGATATTGCTCCGGCTTATCTTTCAACTTTAAGCGGCGAAGAAATGAGAGCGCATCTTCTTTAATTTCAAAGCATTTTAATAGGCGATATTAACCGCAGGCTTATGTCTGCGGTTTTTTTGTAATATTATTGATTTATTAATATTATGGCAAAAGCAAATATATAACAAATGCTGAAGCTTTATGTACTGTGTTTAAATGCGATGTTATAAAAAGAGTTAAGCTTTTTTAATAAAGATAAACTGTATGACAGAAAATATGAAGTACAGTTTAATATATGTATATAAGGCAGAATTTTGTATGCGTACTATATATATCCGGTTTAAAAAGAAAAATTATGATTAATTAAAACATAATGATATTTATTAGTATTTAGTTAAATAATAAACAGTGGGTTTAAAAAAGCATATATTTGCTGTAAATCCGCTGTTTTTATATATGTTTTATTTTAATTAAATATAAAGCGCTTTCTGAACTGTAAATTTTTCAAATGGCATTTTGTATTTTGGTTGGTTTACAATATATAATTTTGGTGATAAAATAAGTAACGGTGTAACAGGATTTTCGCTTTTTTTCCAAAAAAATACAAATAACTCTTTATTAAAGGGGAAAATATCGTGACCGATTTGAGGCGTAAAAACAAGTTTATACTTGTTTGGGAAATTTTGATTAATGTATTAGGCATGACAGCTATATTCGCTGTAATTTGGTTTTGTTTTTACCGATATAATCTTGTTGTAGGATTTTTATATAAAAAAGGAACAGCTCTTATGTTCGGCATGTATGGCGGGCTGTATTTCTTTTTTACAAATATTTACGGCGGACATAAAATTGGATACTACCGCATATCTGAAATTATGTATTCGCAGTTTCTGGCTATGGTTATGGTAAATGCCTTTGCGTATTTTCAAACATGCCTTATAGACAGGCGCTTTGTTCCGCTTGTTCCTATAATTATAATGTCGATTATAGATACGTTTTTTATTTTTTTCTGGAGCATTTGGTGCAATAAAAGGTTTAGAAAAAGAAATATTGTAAGAAATATGACTGTAATATGTGAAACGGATTTATCTAAAGAGCTTATTAAAAAAATGAATTTTTATGACTATAAGTTCCATATTACAAAGCAAATTGGCATTAAACAGGGACTGGATTATATACTTGAGAATTTAGAACCAAATGATGGCGTAATACTTGCCGATGTCGAGGGTGATGTAAAAAAGAAAATAATTGAGTTTTGTTTTGATAATTCAATGCCGGTTTTTATAATACCTGATGTGGCAGAAATAGTACTTAAAAATTCTTATGCCTTAAACCTTATGGACATGCCTGTTCTTGTATGCAACAAAGGCGAGCTTTCGCTTTTGGATGAATTTGTTAAAAGGGCGTTTGACATAACGGTTTCGATACTGGCTTTAGCCGTTTTATGGCCTTTTATGCTTATAGTTGCGGCAGCTATTAAATTATATGATGGAGGACCTGTTTTTTACAGGCAGAAGAGGCTTACAATAGGCCGCAGGGAGTTTTATGTATGCAAATTCAGGAGTATGGTTGTTAATGCCGAAAAAGACGGTATTGCAAGACTTGCCCAGAAAAATGACAGCAGGATTACACCTATTGGAAAGTTAATAAGAAAAACAAGGTTTGATGAAATACCTCAGATTTTTAATGTCCTTCAAGGTGATATGTCTATAGTAGGACCAAGACCGGAAAGACCTGAAATTGTGGAGCAGTATGAAAAATATATACCTGAATTTAAGTACAGGCTTAAAATAAAGGCTGGCATTACAGGCTATGCACAGGTATTGGGCAGATACAACACAGACCCGTATGATAAACTTATGTGGGATTTGATGTATATAGCAGGATATTCATTTTTGCTTGACTTAAAGCTGATGATGATGACTGTTAAAGTTCTTTTTCTCCCGGAAAGCACACAGGGAGTTAATAATAATGAAATTACGGCGCATAGAAAGAAAAAGGGGCGTGTATAAATTTGAACAGCAGCGGTTTAAAAAAAGAAAGCAAAAGTTATATAATTTCGGCTCTTCCGGTTATATTTCTTGTTTCAATTTTTCTTTTCATAGCTCATGCGGTTATTGTAAAAACCGGTCTTGAAGGCACATTTTGGTATGGAAATGAGGAATATGTAATTGATATTTATGCTTATTTCAGAATGCAGGTATTTATAGCTGTTTCTGTAATATCAATTATTTATATGGTTATATCGGTTTTTTCAGGCAATGCCAGAATATATAAAAACAAAGTATATATACCTATGATTATTTATGCATTAATGACATTTATATCATATATGGCAGCTGATTATAAGCACATGGCAGCGGTTGGTTTTTATGAAAGATACGAGAATACATTTGTCTTAATAGGATATATGGCAATTACTTTTTATGCCATGAACATGATTAACGATGAAAGGGCGTTTAAACTTATATTTTATATATTTTCAGGCTGCTGCGCCGTTCTCGGCGTTTGGGGAGTTTTGCAGACTTTCGGCGTTAATATTTATAATCTGCCGAGCTGGCTTTATATGAGTTCTGAAATAAGCCAGATGGCGAATTTAAAAGTATCTGGAGCGGTTGATTCAGTCAGATGGTTTTTTACAAACCAAAACTATTCATCGTTTTTTATGGTGTTTCCAATATGCATTTCAGCTATGCTTATAATTTGGAATAAAAAAGTTCAGTGGAAAATAGCTTTTGCCGTGCTTCTTGCGCTTATGTTTTATTCGCTTTTTAATGCCAGGTCATTAGGCGGTATGGTTGGCGCTACAATTTCAGCGTTGGCAGGCATTATTGTGTTTAACAAAAAGCTTATAGAATGGAAAACAAGCATTTTGCTTATTATAATAGCCGGCGTTATTTCGGCAGCCGTTTCCCTTCCTTCTATAATGGGAGAGATTAACACAGTTACACCTGTTGCGTCACTGTTTTCTAAAACTGTTTACGCAGATGATGCCCAGCAGGAAGGTATTAAATATGTTGATATTGACTATGTAATAACAGAAGGAAACGACATAATATTTAATTTTTCGGGCACTGAAGTGACAATTAAAACAGAAAATGGCCGTGTTTTAGGCGTTTATGGGGCAGACGGTTCCGAAATTGGTTTAAATACTGATTATATGCAGGTATCAGAGGGAGAACTTGAAGATACCGGATATAAAATAGTTAATGTTAAAACAGCCAATGCGACATGGCGTTTTGCGGATTTGGATGGAGAACTGTATTTTGTAACACCATCTGGCAAAGGCGCTAAATTGGATAAAGTGGAAAGTTTCGGCTTTGAAAACAGTCAGGATTTTGCCACATACAGAGGTTATATTTGGTCAAGGACGCTGCCTTTAATTAAAGATACTGTTTTAATAGGACATGGTGCCGATACATTTGCTATGTATTTTCCACAGGCTGATTATGCCGGAAAGTATAATATAGGCTATTTCAGCGACACAAGAAATGTTATTGTTGACAAGCCGCATAACATGTACTTAGGTACGGCTGTAAATACAGGTGTTATTTCACTTATAGCCTCACTTTGCATATTT
>CALWRF010000015.1 GCA_944383885.1 uncultured Clostridia bacterium
AAAAAGGCAGCCTTCTGTAATTTTTCTTGAATCTGTAGTAACGGATTTAATAACAGTTTCTTCAAAACCGCACATTGAAAGGCTTCCTCTTACCGCAGCGCAAACATCGCCAATGTTAAAACTTTTCATTTTTCTATCTCCTTAAAAGCTTCAAGCAATACCTCAGCGTCGTCAAAATGAATTGTCCTGTCGGCAAAAATCTGATAGTCCTCATGCCCCTTGCCTGCAACGGCTATAAAGTCATGTGGTTTTGCCATTTTAACGGCATAAAATATCGCTTCTTTTCTGTCGCATATTTTCACGTAATCACAGCCTGTTTTAGCCGTTCCCGGCTCTATTTCGTCTAATATAGCCTGCGGGTCCTCGCTTCTTGGGTTATCGCTTGTAATAATGCAGAAATCCGAAAGCCTTCCGGCAATTTCACCCATAATAGGTCTTTTAAGCTTATCTCTGTCGCCTCCGCAGCCAAATACAGTTATAATTCTGCCTTTTACAAATTCCCTTGCGGTATTAAGCATGTTTTCCAAACTGTCTGGCGTATGTGAATAATCCACAATAGCCGTAATGTCGTTGTATGTTTTAACAGGCTCAAAACGGCCTTTTACACCTTTTACGCTTTTAATGCCCTCAATAATTGTGTCCACAGGCACATTAAGCACAATGCCTGACGCAACGGCTGCCAAAGCGTTATAAACACTGAACTTTCCAGGCACGCTGTATATAATATGGTGTTTCTGATTTTTATACTCCACATCAAACTCCACACCGTTAGGCTTCATAACAAGATTTACAGCGTTCATGTCGGCTTTTTTATTTTCAATTCCTGTTGTAAGTGCATTTCCTGCCGCCTTAGAGAGCATGTATTCACCATAAGGGTCATCAATATTAATAACACTGTTTTTGCACATACCAAAAAGTATAGCCTTAGCGTCACGGTAGTTTTCCATAGTTTTATGGTAATCCAAATGGTCTTCCGTAAGGTTTGTAAAAATACCCAAATCAAAATCACAGCAGTCAACTCTGTGAAGGTCTAACGAATGTGAAGAAACCTCCATAATTACATCGTTAACGCCCTCTTTATACATCTCGTCAAAAAGTTCCTGAAGCTCAAGGCTTTCAGGCGTTGTCCTCTCCGCGTGGAGAACTTTGTTGCCTATACAGTTCTGGATTGTGCCTATAATCCCAGTTTTGCGGTTTTGCGCTTCAAGTATGCTTTTTATAAGATACGTTGTTGTTGTTTTGCCGTTTGTGCCCGTAACGCCTATAAGGCGCATTTTTTCAGACGGGTTATTATAAAACTGAGCGGACATTGAAGCAAGTGTGTGTCTTGTGTTATCAGCCTTTATACATGTTACCCCTTCCGGCACGGTTACATCTTTTTCAACTACAACAGCCGCCGCGCCGTTTTTAACAGCCGAGTCAATATATTTATGCCCGTCTGTTTTAAAACCTGTAATACATACAAAAACAGAACCGTTTTTAACCTTACGTGAATCATACTCAACAGATGTTACATCAATATCGTCACTGCCTGTTATAACACTGTATTTTTCATTTTTAAGCAACACACTAAGCTTCATTGTACCGCCTCCGATTATATTTTTAGTCAGATTAATTTTTCCAAAAACAAATAGTACATCAAAATTCAGACTTATACAATAAATTTATAAAAATAATACACAAAAAATTAAATATATCTAATAAACTTCAAATAAAACTTAATTTCCGGCTGTTATTATTATCTCGCTTTTATAATTTACCTCAGCGCCGCCTAAAGGGAACTGGCTTAAAACAGTATTCCCCTCACCGTTTATAAAATATGTAAGACCGGCGTCGGATACAAGCTTTTTAGCTTCCTGCACTTCAAGACCTGTTATATCCGGCACAACAGAAGTCTTAGCTTCCTCAAGCTGGCTTTCGCTTTCATTATAAACCGGCTCTATGCCAAAATACGGCATAATATTACTCATAAGCTCTTTCATAACCGGACCGGCAACTGTTCCGCCGTAATACACACCCTGCGGCTCATCAATAAGCACAAAAGCCATTACCTGAGGGTCTTCAGCAGGAGCAAAGCTCATAAAAGAAGCTATGTATTTTCCGCTTTTCCTCGGCAGCTTCTCGCTTGTAGCTGTTTTGCCGCCCATTCTGTAGCCCGGTATATACGCCTTATTGCCAGTGCCTTCCGCCACTACTTTTTCAAGTATGCCGCGCATTGTATCAGAAGTTTCTTTTGAAATAATCTGTTCACCCAATGGATACTCAAACTCTTTAATTACATTACCGTCCTCATCTGTTACGGCTTTGGCAAAATGCGGTGTAATTAATCTTCCGCCGTTTACAATAGCAGAAGCTGCCCTTAAAAGCTGAAGCGGAGTTATCTGAAACGACTGTCCAAAAGACATTGTAGCCAGTTCCACCGGACCTATGTTTTCTAATTTATGGATAATTCCAACCGCTTCACCCGGAAGGTCCACACCTGTTTTTTGTGTAAAACCGAATTTTACCATATAGTTATAAAATGTTTCTGCCCCCAGCCTTTGGGCTACCGCCATAAAAACCGGATTGCAGCTGTTAAGAACGCCTTGAACAAATGTCTCCTGACCATGAGTTCTTGGATACCGCCAGCATTTAATCTGTCTGTCGCCGGCTATATAATAGCCGTTGCATACAAATGTATCATCAACACTTACAGCTTTTTCTTCAAGCCCGGCGGAAGAAGTTACTATTTTAAATGTACTCCCCGGCTCATAAGTGTCATTAATGGCTGTGTTGCGCCACATTTTGTTAAGAGAGTCTGTTTTTTCCTTATCGCTTAATGTATCCCAAACGGCTTTAAGCTCAGGGTCGTTTATTTCAAAAGGCTCGTTAAGGTCGAAATTTGGATATTCCGCCATTGCGTAAATTTCGCCATTTTGCGGATTAAGGACAATTATTATCCCTCTTTTGGCTCCTTTTGCCTCTACGGCTTTTGAAATAGTCTGCTCAGCATACCTTTGGACAGAAGCGTCTATTGTTATAACAAGGTTACTGCCGTTTTCAGGCGCGATTCTTGTCTGTTCATCGCTTATCTGAACCCCTTGGGAGTCTGTTACTGTAAGTATTTTGCCCGGTTTGCCGGCAAGATACTCGTCGTACTTTGCCTCAAGACCTGTTACGCCCTGATTGTCTTTTCCGGCAAAACCTATAACCTTACAAGCGAGGTTTTTAAAGGGATATACTCTTTTAACATCTTCATCTACATTAATTCCGTCAAGGTCTTTTTCACGTATTTTCTGGGCTGTCTGGACGTCTATTTTAGATTTAATACGCACAAGGGCAACATTTTCATTTAGTTTATCAAGTATTTCTTTATAGTCCAGTTCCAATGCTTCGCTTAAATACCGGGCTGTTTTTTCTTTTTCCTTAACCTGCACCGGCACAGCGCTTACTGAGCAAACCGACTCCGTAACAGCTATGCCTACATTGTTCCTATCCAGTATGCTGCCCCTGACAGGTGAAATAAGCCTGTCTCTTGACTGCTGCTCATAAGCCAGCGGCTGTAGGAAGCCTGCCTCAAATACTTCTATATAAATCAGCCTGCCTATAAGGAACAGCCCTGAAAGAAGTGTAAAAATCAGGCAGAACGCGAGTTTTTTCTTTACTTTTACAGATATTTTTTCCATAGCAAATCCGCTCCGCAAAAATATTGTTTATTAATTTTATTGGAGCGAATTTGTATTTATGTTATTTTATTGTGCGCTTATGTTTATATTTTGGTTTTTAAGAGCTTGAAGAGTCTTCCATTTTTTCCTGACTGCCACTGTTTCCAACGTCAGAAGCATTATCTGATGACTCATCATTAATCATTGTAAGCATAACTTTTGTGCCTGCCTCAACTTTTGTGCCGTAACTCGGCTCGCTCTTTTGAACAACGCCTGTGCTCTCACCGGTATATTCAACATTTAAACCAGCTTCCTCAAGTGTTTTTTGTGCTTCCTCAAGTGTTTTTCCTTTTACGTCAGGCATTGTAATTTCATTAAGCGAATTATTGTTTTGGGATTCCTCTACATAAACAAGTACTTTAGTTCCGGCGTCAACCTCTGTTCCGCCGTGAGGCATTTGGTTAACAACGCTTGTCCCAGTTCCCACTACTTCATAAGTCAGACCTTTGGCATCAAGGTCGGCAAGAGCGTCAAAAAGGGCGCTTCCAGTATAGTCTGCAACAACAGCCTTTTCGCTTTCACTGCTCTGCCTGCCCTCAACCTCATAACTCGGCTCAATATTGGCATATTTAATAATGTTTTCCATAAGGCTTTTCATCATTGGCGCAACTGTTGTAACGCCGTCTGCGTAATATTCCGGTTTATGGATAAGCGTTATGGCGATATACTGCGGATTTTCAACAGGAACAAAGCCTATAAATGAAACTGTGTACTTTTCCTCGCTTCTTGGCGCCTGCTGCGCAGTACCTGTTTTGCCGCCGTATGTATAGCCTTCAATTTTAGCTTTTTTACCAGTGCCGTATTCAATTGTGGCTACCATATCTTTCCGCATTATGTCTGATGTTTCCTGAGAGAGAACTTTTCTTATAATCTTCGGCTTTGTTTCCTTAACAACATTGCCGTCAGGGTCTACCACCTGAGAAACTATATAAGGTCTCATTAAATTTCCGCCGTTTATTACAGAAGCCACTGCATTAAGTATCTGTAGTGTATTTGTATTAAAAGACTGACCGAAAGACATTGTGGCAAGTTCTGTGCTCCTTATTTGGTCTTCGCTATACATAAGGCTTGACGCGTCTACCTCATCAGGAAGGTCAACGCCAGTTTTTTCGCCTATGCCGAAATTTTTCTGATATTTATAAAAAAGTGAAGCGCCCATTTTTTCGCCTATATCCATCATGCCTACATTGCATGACTCAGCTATAATTCCCTCAATATCAAGTGTTCCGTGTCCGCTTCTCAAATGGCAGTTTATATCTGTACCGGCAACATTCTTTTTGCCGCCGCAGTAGTATGTATCTGAGTTTTTAATAATATCTTCCTCAATAGCCGCCGCGGCAACACACGGCTTAAATATAGACCCCGGCTCATAAGTGCTTGAAATACAGAAATTCTTCCAAACATTAGCCAATACCGCATTTTGCTCCTCACTTGAAAGAGCTTCCCACTGCGCTTCATCATAGCCGTCAGGAACTGCCATTGGGTCGTTAGGGTCAAATTTAAGTCCTGACGCCATAGCCAAAATTTCTCCTGTTTGAGGATTCATTACAATAGCCGCCGCGTTTTCCGGGTTGTATTCCTCCATGCCGAGCTTAACGGCTTCCTCGGCAAACGACTGAATATTGTAATCAAGCGTTGTTACTATTGTATTCCCGTCTGTAGCCGGGATTTCCTGCTGGACAGCGCCTTCCGTACCGTCGTATGTAATAAATGACCTGCCGGGTATTCCGCTCATTTCCTCATCATACATTTTTTCAAGACCATAGTTTGTAGTGCCTGTAAAGCCTATTACCTGCGCCGCCAAAGAGCCTGCCGGGTATTTGCGTTTTGAATCGTTTTCAAACACAACGCCTTTTATTTCCATAGACTCAAGTTTTTCTTTTATCTCCGGTTCCTGTTTTTTTGCGAGAACCTTCCAGTTTGTGTCAAGCGCCGGCTTTCCTGTAGCCGGGTCTTTTACCAGATAACTTTTTAAAGTATCGGCGTCAAGACCCAATACTTCGCTTAAGGCATTAACGGTTTTTTCCTGCTCCTGCGCCGGATAGTCGGATAATACCCTTACATCAAGTATTATGTTGTAAACTCTTGTGCTTATAGCCAGCGGCTGATTGTTCCTGTCTACAATAGCGCCCCTGTTAGGGGATATTATAGAATCATAACGGTTTACCTGCTGTTGTTTAGCGGCTGTTTCATATTCAGCGCCATGCACGGTTTTAAGGTAAAACACCCGTCCGCCCAATGCCGCAAAAACCGTAATTAACACAAAAAGGATAAAAACCAGTCTACTTTTTATCCTTTTTCGTTTATCCATATAATCATTCCTCTGCTTCAAATATGCTACTTAAAATTAATAACACTTTTAATTACATCCAAAAACTTGCTTATGCCAAATCCGTCATCTTTTTCTTCAGCCTGAGCCTCATACTGAACAGTATAGCTTTGTTTAGGTACGTCGATATACACTATTTGATATGGCTGCGGTTCAGTCATGCCCAGTCTTGTTTTTGCCTCACGCTCTATGTAAGCCAAATCCGTGTTGTCGTTTATTTTTGACTGAAGGTTTGTGTTTTCTGATTTAAGGCTGGAGAGCTCATCTTTCAAATTGTTATTAATAACCCTCTGCCTGTCCACTGTTGCGTTAGACGCCATTGTAACTATGCATCCGGCGAAAACAAAAAATATGGCGGCAGTAAATTTAGCTCTGTGTATAAAACTTTTTCTTTTTACAGCCTCAGCCTGTTTTCGGAGTCTTCTTTCTTCTTCTGATTTCTGTCTTTCATTTTCCTTCTCATATATGTTATGGTCAAAATCGTAAGCATTGCTTGACGTATTATAATATGAAGGCAAATATGAATTTTTGTGCCTTTTAGCCATACTAATCTCTACTACCCCCCCCCAGATTTTTTCATATTCTTTCGAGTATTCTTAGTTTGGCGCTTCTTGACCTGTGATTAAAGCTTAATTCCTCTTGAGAAGGAACCACCGGTTTTCGTGTAATTATTTTTGCCTTTGGCTTTTTGCCGCATACGCACACCGGAAACTCCAGAGGGCATGTGCAAGGGTTTTCCTGCTTTTTGAAGGCATTTTTAACAATTCTGTCTTCTAATGAGTGGAAAGTTATAACGCAAAGTCTTCCGGAAGGATTAAGAAGGTCTGTCATATCGTCAATAGTTTTTTCCAAAATTTCAAGTTCTTTGTTTACTTCAATTCTAATTGCCTGGAAAGTTCTTTTCGCAGGATGCGGACCGTCTTTCCTCGCGCCTTTGGGTATGGCTTTTTTTATAATTTCAACAAGTTCAAAAGTAGTTTCAACTGGTTTGTTTTTTCTTTCATTAACTATAAACTGCGCAATTCTTTTTGCCCAGCGCTCCTCGCCGTAACTGTAAATAATACGGCTTAGCTCGTCTTCAGAATATCCGTTTACGACATCATAAGCCGAAAGGGGGTTACTGCTATCCATCCTCATATCAAGAGGCGCGTCCTGCATGTACGAAAATCCTCTTTCAGCTTCGTCAAGCTGAAAAGACGATACGCCTATATCAATAAGGAATCCGTCGGCTTTTTCAATTCCCAAACCGTTTAAAACTTCCTTTACATTAACAAAATTATTGTGGATATAAGTTATTTTTTCCTCATATTCCTTAAGTCTTTCCTTAGCAGCATTAATCGCGTCTGTATCCTGGTCAATGCCTATAAGGCGTCCTGTATCAAGCCTTTTTACTATCTCAAGGGAATGTCCGCCGCCTCCGAGCGTACCGTCTACATATATTCCGTCTTTTTTTATGTTTAAACCTTCTATGCATTCATTTAACAGTACCGAAACATGACGAAATTCCATTAAACAATCTCCCCTGAACTTTAAATCCCCAGCTCAGCCATTTTTTCCGCTAAACTGTTATCAACAAAATTTTCTTCATTGTTGTAGCTTTCCCACCTGTCTTTGCTCCAAATTTCCACCCTGTCAACAACGCCTATTGAAACTACCTGTTTTCCAATTCCGGCATATTCCCTTAAATTAGGCGGAATAAGTATTCTTCCTTGAGAATCTATCTCGCACTCGGCGGCACTTGAAGTAAAAAACCTGGCAAACCGTCTTACATCACTGTTTGTCCATGGCAGTGATTTAAGCTTTTCAACAATGCTTTCCCATCTTTGTATAGGGTAAACAAAAAGACAGTTGTCCAAGCCCTTTGTAACAACAAATTTATCTCCTAATGATTCCCTGAATTTTGAAGGCACAATAATCCTTCCTTTAGCATCCATATTATGCGGATATTCACCTATAAGCATGGAATCACCACCGAAACAAAAAGGACATACGAACAACAAAAAGTGTGTGTGGAAGTTATCAACCACTTAGAGCCACTTTACTCCACTTTTATCCACATTGTAATATATTTGTAATAAAAATACAAGCTTTACGCCGCAATTTTAGTTTTTTTTTATTTACATAAAACATCAAAATTAGACATTGACAATTATTTTTTCTGTATTGTGAACAAAAACATAAACATCTTGCACATAATGCAGCTGTTGTGTTAACTAAAAAACAGCCTTCAAAATTGAAAGCTGTTTTCATTTAATAATCATTATTTATTCTTTTTACAACCATTTCCGCTGAAAGTATTCCGTCTACAGCTGCCGACATTATGCCTCCGGCGTACCCAGCGCCTTCGCCGGAAGGAAAAAGACCTTTTGCCGACAGACTTTCACCGCTTTTTAAATCACGCAATATTCTTACAGGCGATGAGCTTCTGCTTTCAGGAGCCACAAGCAGCGCGCCCGCACTGTCAAAGCCTTTAATTTTTTTGCCCATAGCCGGTATGGCTTCTTTCATGGCTTCTAATACATATTCAGGGAATATTTCATCTAAATTGCAGTAAGTTATACCCGGTTTATAAGTAGTTTCAACTTCATTTTCTTTGCTTGGGCAATTTCCCAAAAAGTCGCCTACCCTTTGGGCTGGAGCCTTATATCCGCCGCCTGATAAAATATAGGCTTTTTTTTCTATTTCTCTTTGAAAATATACACCGCTTAAAGGGTGGGACGATTTAAAATCTTCCGTGTTTACCTGAACTAAGAGCGCGCTATTTGCATTTTTGCCGCTTCTTGAATAGTAGCTCATTCCGTTTACGGCTGTCATTTCTTCTTCGCTTGCGGCAGGAACTACATAACCTCCGGGACACATGCAGAATGTATATACGCCCCTGCCGTTTGAGGCTGTATATGTAAGCTTATACTCCGCCGGTCCAAAAAAGTCCGCCAACTCGCTCTTGCCATACTGGGATTTGTTTATCATTTCCTGGCTGTGCTCTATCCTTGCGCCAATGGCGAAAGGTTTCTGCTCCATTTTAACGCCAGTGTTATAAAGCATTTCAAATGTGTCCCTTGCACTGTGACCCAAAGCCAATATAACATTTTCGCCGGCAAATTTTTCTTTGCCGTTTACAACAACACCTTTTACATCGCCGTTTTCAATTATAATTTCTGTTACAGTGCTGTTAAAATTTATTTCCCCGCCAAGTCTTATAATATCCTCTCTTATGCTTTTAACAACATCAACAAGCCTATCGGTTCCTATATGAGGGTTATGGACATACATAATTTCTTCTGGCGCACCATGGCTAACAAATTCTTCCAAAACTTTGCGGCAGCGCGGATTTTTAATTCTTGTTGTAAGCTTTCCGTCTGAAAATGTTCCTGCTCCGCCTTCGCCAAACTGAATGTTGCTGTTTGTGTTAAGCCTGCCTTCTTCCATAAGCAGACGTATATCTTTCATTCTGCCATAAACATCTTTGCCGCGCTCAAAAACTATCGGTTTAAGACCAATTTGAGATAATATTAACGCGGCAAACATTCCTGCCGGACCAAAACCTACAACTATAGGTCTGTCTTTTGGCGTATTTTCCAGTTTAGGATATTCATATTTTGTATATTCCGCTTTTTGCACATCAGCATTTTTAATACGTTTAAGCACACCGCTTTCATTATTTATTTTTAAATCCAATGTATATATATAAAATATATCGGCTTTATTCCTTACATCAAGGGATTGTTTAAATATTTTCCAGCTTTTAACACTTTCCGGCTTAATTTTAAGCTTTTTGCAAGCCATAGCCAAAAGCCCGTCTTTATTTTGCCCATACCTAAGTTTGATATTTTTAATCCGTATCATAAATTCCACCGCTTCAATAGTTTTTTTACTGTATTATACCTGTCTGTTATTTTAACATCAACAGTTAATTACAACAAAAAAAGCGTCATACAGACGCTTATAGAATTATGTTATAAAATTATGTTATAAAATTATGCTGCATTATGGCTGTTATAAAAGATTTCTCATGCTTTTAACGCTTATGGCAAGCGTTGACGCATTATGCAAAAGCGCTGATGATGCAGGCGTTATAAAACCGCCTATTCCTAAAACAATTAAAAACGCGTTTATACCTACAATTAAGCGGTAATTTAAGTCTATACGCCTCATAAGCATGCCACTTAATACTTTAAGAGTTACTATTTCGTTAAGGCTGTCGGCAGATATTGTAATATCCGATATTTCCCTTGCTATTTCAGCCCCGTCACTTATGGCAACTCCAACATCAGCTGCTGAAAGAGCCGGCGAATCGTTTATTCCATCGCCTACCATTATAACCGCAGAGCCAAGTGATTTTTCTTTTTCAATAAAAGCGGCTTTGTCTTCTGGCAGCACTTCGGAGTAAAACTCGCTTATACCTGTTTTTCTCGCTATAGCCTCGGCTGTATGGCTGTTGTCGCCTGTCATCATAACAGTTTTCTTAATCCCTGCATTTTTTAAGGCTTCAATTACTGTCGCAGCTTCCTCCCTCAGCGGGTCTTCTATGCATATTACAGCCGAAAGTCTGCTGTCTTCTGCTAAATACAAGTGGGAATACTCTTTAGGCAGTGATTTGAACAAATCATTATACGCATCATCTACAGTGCACTTCTCATCTTCAAAAACAAAATGATAGCTGCCTATTACTACCTTTGTTTCATTAATATAAGAAGCAATGCCGTGAGCTACTATATACTCCACTTTTGAATGCATTTCCTCGTGTTCCAGACCTTTTTCCTTAGCTGCCTTTACTACAGCTTTTGCCATTGAGTGCGGAAAATGCTCTTCAAGGCAGGCGGCTATGCGCAGCATTTCATCTGGACTTTTCCGGCAGAAAGAATAAACTTCTTTCACTGTTGGGCGCGCTTTTGTAAGCGTTCCTGTCTTATCAAAAACTATTGTATCGCTTTTTGCAACGGACTCAAGGTATTTTCCGCCTTTAACAGTTATTCCGTACCTGCCTGCCTCCCGTATCGCAGAAAGCACTGAAAGGGGAATAGCCAGTTTTAAAGCGCATGAAAAATCCACCATAAGCACAGAAAGAGCTTTTGTTGCATTTCGGGTTAAAGCCCACACAATTCCTGTGCCAATTAAAGTATACGGTACAAGGCTGTCGGCTAAATGCTCGGCGCGGTTTTCCACTTTTGATTTAAGTTTTTGTGATTCTTCAATCATTGTAACTATTTTTTCAAACCTTGTAGAGCCTGTAGTTTCCTTAACGGTTATTATTATTTCGCCTTCTTCAAGCACTGTGCCGGCATATACATAACTGTCTGCCTCTTTTCTTACAGCGGCAGCCTCACCTGTTAATGACGCCTGGTTAACAAGCGCTTCTCCCGAATATACAATACCGTCAAAAGGAATTACATTTCCCATTCTTACCACAACTCTATCGCCAATCTGTATGTCTGAAGAGGAAACAAGCATTTCCTGTCCATCTTTGACAAGCCATACTTTTTTTATGTTAAGCGACATGCTCCTTGCAATATCGCCTACAGATTTTTTATGCGTCCATTCTTCTAAAATTTCACCAACACCAAGAAGGTATATTACAGAACCAACTGTATTCATCTCTCCCCTGATAACCGAAACGCCTATTGCCGCCGCATCAAGTACACTTACTTCTATTTTTCTTTTAACAAGCGATAAAACACCCTTATATATGTACCTTAAAGCTTTTAACGCGGTATATGCCGACCTTACTGGATAAGGCACAAATATTTTTCCGCCTAAATATAAAACTGTTTTGGTTATAAGCTTTTCTTTATACCGTGAATTAAGCTCCCTGCCTGAATTAGATAGAAGGCTTTCGTCTATTTCAATATTATAGTTAAAGCTCCTCAAAGCCTTAATAACATCTTCTTTGCTGCCGCTGTAAAAAACTGCCGCGTCTGATGTATTTTCGTAAACTTTTACACATGTTACAAAGCTGAAGCCCTGCAAATAAAACATTAGTTTGTCAGCTTGGCAGTATGTCATTCTTTTTTGAAGTATATGCACCCTTAACCGACCTTTTACGTCATGTTTAATTTTAAAATCCAATTTATACCACCTCATAAAAAACAGGGCTGTCAAACAGCCCTGTTTTTAACTTAATTATTGCTCAACAGTGTCATTTTGAGAATCATATTCAAAACTATTTTGTTCTTTTTCGTATCTTTCCTCATTTATTTTTTTAGCCTCGTAAAGCATATCTTCAGCATTTTCCTGAACAGTTACAGCTGTTTTATTCACACAATCCTTAGCTCTTAACATCGCCGCAATGCAGTTTGTATAAAACTTTTTAGCGTCGGAACTTGCAAGTATTTTTATCCCCGCTGTACCAAAAACAATGCCGCCTGCAAAAAGTCCGGCTTTTTTTATATTTGACTTGCACAAAAAATCATACATGTTAAATTCCTCCTTATTTATGTTTATAACCTGTATAAACCGTAATTAAAAAACACACAACACATGCCCACGCCCAAAATTTATGATGTTTCATTTAATCACTCCCTCACTTCAGGCTCATATTTTATGTATATAAAATCCATTTACAGCCGATTTATAAGACATTTACAACGCAATTAGTATAATAGCAAAATATGACAAAAGCCGTCAATTATAACACGCTTTAACGATATTTATTATCAATAAGCTGCTGTTTTTCATGTTTTTCCTTTATTTCGACAGACAATACTTTTTTTCTTCCTGCAAAACCACAGGCTGAAAGACCCGTTTTAATCACTTTACGCCACTGCTCAAAAGTAAGAGTCTTTCTGCTACCATCTTCAAGCGATATTATATAAATATGTTCATTGCAGCCTTTATCTTCAGATTCAGAAAGCTTATACATATTTTTGCGGTTTATAGCGCCCATATCCTCCAAGGCATTAATCATGCGGTAAACTGTTGCCACACCTATATTGCTGTCCAACTTAACAGCTTTATAAAATATTTCTTTGCAGCTGGAGCAGTCATTTTCCAATATAACATCAATTAAAATCAACCGCTGCTTCGTTATTCTGTAACCATTATCCCTTAATTTTTGCAGTATTGCATCCCTTTTTATCTGCATTTGAATATATCTGTCATGTTCATTTGTATTTTGCAGCTTTACATTATCAGCAGTTTTAGACAATTTTCATCCCCTCTTATAAAAGTTTTTACAAAGCTATTCATAATTAGCACAAGCTAACTATATTGCAAAAATTAATTAAATTATCCAACTATAATTTTGCCTGCCATATCCCTGCCTATAGCAACCCGGCTGCCTTTTACATTAACTATAATATTTCCGTGTATTTGGGCAACAACAATAACCTCGGCTCCTTCTACAAAACCAAGGTTTTCTATAAAACGCACTGTTTCGTTTTTACCCCTTATTTTATTAATAATGTATTTTTCACCAATATCAGCCATTGATAAAGGCATATAATCATCTTCTTTCATAAATCATATTAATAAACCATATTTGTTAGTATATTCTAATATAAATTAGTTGTCAATAATATAATTGAATCTTGTATAATAAAAATTAATATAAATATATAAATTTCGCATTTATTATTAATTCAGGCTATAAAAAACAAAAAAATAAAACCCCTTGAAATTCAAGGGGTTTACAATGCGGGCAGTGGGACTTGAACCCACACACCTTCCAGCACAGGAACCTAAATCCTGCGCGTCTGCCAATTCCGCCATACCCGCGCATTAAAAGACCCTTTATTTTTACACAGGAAGGGTCTGCCCGAGGCAGGGCTTTGCGCCTAAACCGCTATATAAAAACAGGCAGTGCCTGCTTTTAACAGAACAGTAAAAAGTATATTTTATTTATCATATCCATTAGGATGGTTTTTATGCCACAGCCAAGCCGTTTTTATAATTTCATCTATATTATCAAATTCCGGCTTCCAGAGTAAGACTTCCTTTGCTTTCTGGCTTGAGGCGATAAGCTTTGCGGGGTCTCCAGCACGTCTTTGCCCAAACTCTTTAGGTATTTTAAAACCGGTGGCTTTTTCTGCTGCCTCTACTATTTCATTAACCGAAAATCCAACGCCGCTTCCAAGGTTGAAAACATCGCTCTTTCCGCCTTTTTTCAGGTACTCCATTGCAAGTATATGAGCCCTTGCCAAATCAGTTACATGGACATAATCCCTTATGCATGTGCCGTCAGGCGTATCATAGTCATTGCCGAATATTGTTATTGAGCTGCGTTTTTTATTAGGAACCTGCAAAATAATAGGTATAAGATGTGTTTCCGGAAAATGGTCTTCGCCTATTTTTCCGCTTACATGGGCGCCGCAGGCGTTAAAATACCTCAATGCCACAAAACGCAGACCTTTGGCGTTGCTCTGCCATTTCATCATTTTTTCCATTGAAAGCTTTGTTTCGCCGTATGTGTTTGTTGGGTTTGCAGCATCGTTTTCCGCAATAGGCACTCTTTCAGGCTCGCCGTATACAGCGGCTGTTGATGAAAAAACAATGCTTTTTATATTGTTCTTTTCCATGCACTCAAGCAGATTAATTGTGCCGTAAAGATTATTATCATAATACTTCATAGGCTCCTGCATACTTTCGCCTACAAGTGAATACGCCGCAAAATGAATTACGCTTTCAATATTCTCTCTTTTAAACAAATCATTTAAAAACTCTTTATTCCTTATATCACCTTTATAAAACCTTGCTTTTGGGTGAACAGCTTGTATATGACCTGTTGATAAATTATCAGCCACTACTGTATCATATCCATTATCTATAAGCTCATATACAGTATGTGAGCCAATATAACCGGCTCCGCCCAAAACCAAAACAGACATTCTATCATCTCCGAAAATCAAATTGACAACATATATATTACTACATTATCAAAAATTTTTCAATATCAATACATTTTTACTCCATATCAAATAAACCGGATAAAAACCCAGTATCAGATAAAAATAACAGTAACATTATTAAGAGCCATAAGCTCGGAAAGGATACAAAATGTTAAAACTTTTTTATAATGGCAACATACTTTTAAATGATACCTGCACTCAGGAACAATCTGTATTAGTTAAAGACGGTAAAACATACAAAATCGGCATATTTGACGCGTTAAAAGCCAAATATCCGCAAGCAGAAATCATAGATTTGCAGGGACACACGCTAATGCCGGCTTTTTTTGATTCCCACAGCCATTTTATGGCTTTTGCCATATCGCTTATACAGCCGTCATTTAAAGAATGTAAAAATAATGAAGAAATTAAGGAAAAAATATCTGCTTATTTAAAGAGCAATAATTCAGACGGTAATTCTTTGACTGCTTTCAGGGATTTTCCGGTATTAAGCCAAAATAACGAAATAAGCAAAACCGTTTTAGACACAATAGCACCAAACACTCCTGTTGTTTTGCAGCACCAGTCAGGTCATGGCGGAATGTTCAACTCAAAAGCCCTTGAAATAATAAAGCAGAATTTATACGGCTTTTCAGATGAAATTCAAGAAGCCGAAAAAACAGGATATTTATACGAAAACGCTTATATAAACGCTTTAAAGCTTATACCTGTATCAGATGAAAAAATTATTTTAAAAGCTGTAAAAAAAGCTCAGGATATTTATTTCTCTTACGGCATAACAACATTTCAGGAAGGCTGCCTTACAAGCCAAATGCTGCCTGTTTATAAAACTGCCCTTAAAACAAACATTATAAAAGGCGATATTATTGCTTTTACTGCGCCTGAAAACTATGCTTCAGCGCTTGAATATTTTAAAGACATAAACAGCCCGCATTTTAAATTAGGCGGTATTAAAATATTTATAGACGGCTCTCCTCAGCTTAAAACCGCTCTTATGTACAGGCATTATTTAGGTGAAAATAATAATTTCGGTAAATGCTCAATTACAGATGAAGGCATTAAAAACGCTCTTGATACAGCTTACAGAAATAAATGCCAAATATTATGCCATGCAAATGGCGACAAAGCCTGTGATATGTTTATTAATGCCGTAAAAACTTATTCTATTGAGCATGCCGACATATCAAACTGCTCGCCTGTTATAATACACGGACAATTTATTAATCCGTTTCACCTTTTAGGTCTTAAAAGCCTTAATATTTCCGCTTCATTTTTTGTATCGCACATACTGCATTACGGCGACATGCACGTAAAAAACTTAGGATACAACACAGCCAGCCAAATGAGCCCTCTTAACTCAGCACTCCACAGCATTAACTTTACACTTCATCAGGACACGCCTGTTATGCCGCCGGATATGTTTGAAAGCATATATTGTGCCGCCGCAAGAAAAAGCCGTTCTGGAAGTGTTCTTGGCGAAAACCAAAAAATATCCGTTTTGGAAGCTGTTAAAGCGGTTACAATTAACGCCGCAAAGCAATACTTCCAGCATAACTCAAAAGGAAGCATAGCCGAAGGAAAAAATGCTGACTATACAGTGCTTGATAAAAATCCTCTTTCCGCCGGTTTGGAAGAAATCAGAAATATAAAGATTTTGGAAACAATTAAAAACGGCAATACAGTTTGGAAACTATAGCAAATACAAAGACAGAAAGTAAAAAAAGCACTGTAAAAACAGTGCTTTTTTAAGTGAATCAGGAGGGACTCGAACCCCCGACCCACGGCTTAGAAGGCCGTTGCTCTATCCAGCTGAGCTACTGATCCATAAGCGGGTGATGAGAATCGAACTCACGTGTTCAGCTTGGAAGGCTGACGTTCTACCATTGAACTACACCCGCAATCAACAAGATATATTATAGTCATATTAACATCATTTGTCAACACAAATTTGAATTTTTTTGAGTAAAACTTTTCATAATTATTATCTGTTTTTTACACCGCGCATACTATAAGCTTGGTATTAAAACCATTCCATAAAAAACGCTTCATAAATTTACCAAGCTTTCATAAAAAGCGTTATTCCCTGATTATTTTAACAATCATGCAGAATGATAAATAAACATCTGTCATCGGTTTTGCTAAAACCAGCTTTTTTAAACCCATATACTTGCAGCAGCTTATTCCAGCAGTTAAATTTCAGTATTTCGCTGTGCAAAACGGATTAAATGCCGTTTTCTTATTTTTTGTTTTGCCTGCCTTGTATTTAGTAATTGCAGATACATATTTCAATTTAAAAAATCAGCGACTCCAATGCATGAGTATAATTACTTATTACTGGAGTTTGTTTTTTTACTTGCTTTATCCGGCATCTCAAAATTTTTATACAGTCTTATAAAAAATACTGCTTATATTTTATGTCTTTAAATTCTTAATTAATTTTATATTATATTCAATAGTATATAAAGCAAAAGACAGGCATTAAAACCTGTCTAAACGCATAACTTCGCCATTTCCCATATAACCCATAACTGAAAAATCAAGTCTGTGATTAAAATCTATGTCAAGTATGCCGAATGTAGGAAAATCTGTGCTTCTTGGCAGCGAAATGCTTCCAGGATTGCAGATAAGCACATTATTATAATACTCTCTTACAGGCGCATGGATATGTCCAAACAGCACAGCGTCAGCCTCTTTTTCCTCCGCCCAAAGACCCAGCTGCAAAAGGCTGTAGTTTACCCTCTGCCTGTGCCCATGTGTCAAAAGCAGTTTTTTACCATCAATAGTTATCATTTTTTCATAAGGCACACCTGAATCATAGTCATTATTTCCAGCTACATTATAAAAATTTATATTGCCGAACTTTATTTTAAGGCGCTTAACATCATTAACTAAGTCGCCTAAATGAATAACTGCGTTAATCTTTCCTCCATAGAGTTTAATTACATCTTCGGCGTTGTGCAAATACCTGTGGGTGTCGCTTATAACTAAAACTTTCATATTATCTCCAATATCTTCTCACGCATTTTGGCTATAGCCTTTCCTCTGTGGCTTACTGCATTCTTCTCGTCTGTTGTAAGCTCGGCGGAATACTTATTAATCTCAGGTATAAAGAATATAGGGTCGTAGCCAAAACCATTGGTGCCTTTTATTTCATGCCCTATAACACCTTCTATAGTGCCTCTTGTTGTTATTGTCCTTCCATCAGGCAGCGCAAGGCATACAGCGCTTACAAAGCGTGCTGTGCGTTTTTCATCCGGCACGCCTTCAAGCATTTCCAGTATCTTTTTATTCTTAATTTCATAAGAAGTATCATGTCCCAAAAATCTTGCGGAATGTACGCCCGGCTGTTTGTTCAAGTAATCTATTTCAAGTCCGGAATCATCAGCTATAGATGGCATACCTGATATTTTCATTATCTCAACAGCTTTTTTCATGGCGTTTTCCTCAAATGTAGCGCCGTCTTCCTCTACATCCACATCTATGCCTGCCTGAGCCATTGTTATAAGCTCTATTTTATCTGTATTAAGCATTTTAATAACTTCTTTTACTTTGCCTTCGTTCTTTGTGGCAAATACAATTTTCATTATAACCAGCCTTTCTCATCTTAAATCATAATCGTTGAGCATATTGCTTATAGCGCTGTAAATATTTCCTGCAAGTTTATTTATGTTTTCCTCGTTATTTACTTTAGACGCATCATCAGGGTTTGAAATAAAGCATGTTTCAATAAGTATAGCCGGCACATTTGTCTGGTTAAGTACAATAAGGTCCGGTCTTTCCTTAATACCCCTGTTTGTTGTACCTAAAGCGTTAATTACCCATGTAAGGGCTATCTGAGCGGCTGCTTTGCTTGTAAGCTTTGAAGAAGGCACCGATAATTCATTTGTATGATTCATATACAATACCTCTGTTCCCTGAGGAGTTGAGGAGGTGCTTGAATTTTGATGTATGGAAACAAATAAATCTGCCACTTCATTTGCCATCTGTGCCCTGCTGGCGTTTGTAGGATAACTGTCATCAAGCCTTGTAGCGTATACTTTAATGTCAGGGTCTGCTTCTAAAAGGGCATAAAGCTTTTGTACTATCTGTAAGTTAACATTCTTTTCCGTTAAACCATTGCCGCTTGCGCCGTTGTCGTTTTTGCCGTGACCTGCGTCAATAACAACTATTTTATCATACACTTCTTTAGGTGAAACAAATGATATTTCAATGCTGTCAGAGTACTCCTTAGTTTTTACGGCTACTATTTTATTTTCATACGCCTCAAAATATGTATTCCCGTTAGAATCAAGACCTACTTTGATTGAGCTTAAATATTCGTCATTGCATTTAATTGTTCCTGTTCCAAAATGCTCGCTGTAATCTCCGTCTAAAGTAAGCTTATATGTTCTGCCCATATAGTTATCATTTTGTGTAATATCCGAACTGCTTATATCCGAAGCATTGAGCAGCGTAAGCGTGTGGTTTGAAGCATTATAAGAAATATTATCCAAAGAAGACCTTGTTATGCATACTGAAGTATATCCATTTTTCTTTATAACCTCAGCCTCTACAAGCCTGTTTACATCAGCTACTATCTGTACGGTTTTTGCGTCATACTGGCTTGTCCTCACATCTTTAACATAATTGCAGTCGTCTCCGTCATAAGTGTCTTTTAATGAAGATACGGCATTAAACACATTAATAACTACTCTGTCAGGGTTAGTAAGCATGTATGTTTCAACAGAAAGTTCTGTGTCGCCGTATATATTTACATAATCCGCCCCATCACTCGATGTTAAGGCTATATTAGAAACATGGCTTACTGCAAATAAAACTTCTATGCTTTTTTTGTCGCTTGAAAGGTTTACACTGTAATCAGCAGGCGAGTTTAGGTCAAAAACAATCCTTGTTATTTTTGTAGGCTCTGTCTGGTTTTGCGCGCTCCTTACAGCTGAAACAATAGTTGAGTTAGTAGCTGTTATATTTGTGTTTGCAATATTCATGTCCGCATTTTCTATATCAATAACAAGACGGTTGTTTTCAAGCACAAAGCTGTTATATGCTCCTATTTCACCGCTTGAATTAATTGTAAATTTCTGTTCTGCGCTTTGTGCCTGCGGAATAGTTATGCCTGTTATACTTATAGTCTGTGCGTTAGAAGATGTGTTTCCGCTTGATGACTGACTGTTGTCAGATGTGCTTGAGTTATTATTATCCCCCGGTTCAATAGGGTTTATAATAGTGCCGTTGCCGGAAGAACTGCCGTTATTATTTTCAGAATTTTCTCCTGATGTGCTGCCCGTATTTTCATTTGTACTGTCACTTGTACTGTTTTCATCATTATCATCTGGTTTTTCTGTCGAAGATGTTGAAATAGAAACAGTTCTTGTAACATCGTCCCAGCCTACTTGGCAGTTTATAGCTTCTGAAACAGCCCGCACTGGTATTAATGTCCTGTCATTTACTATTTTAGCCGGGGTATCCATATAAAAAGGTGTTCCGTTTTTCGTACCTTCGTTGCTGTCTATTTTAAGCACAATTAAGTCAGTATTGTGCATTATGTAAACTTCTTGAGTAGACTCATTCCACGCAATATCACAGCCTATATTTTCAAATACAGCTCTTGCAGGAACCATAGTACGCTCATTTATAATTACAGGCGGCACATCTAAACTTGCCAAAGCGTTGCCGTCTATAGTGATTTTTACTTCCTCTGCGCTGTATTTGTGTTTAACCCCGTCATAAACCAAATCCATGTTTACAACAGCGCCATATATATTACTTACGGACCCAAGTATAATGGATGCCGTAATAAATGCCGGAATAATTCTTTTAATTGAAAACCGCATAATTGATACAACCTCCTTAAAAACATGAACGATTATATCAAAAAAACGCAGGTTTGTGTTAAATTTGCAGGAAAAAGAAACAAAAAATTAACATTTGTAACCTATCTGTTAAAGTAGAATGAATTAATTAACCATAAATGAGAATAATTAATTTGAGGTGATAAAATGATTAAACGCTGTATTAAAAAATGCCGCTTCAACAAAAACGGTGTCTGTAAAAATAAAAGCATAAGCTCTTTTTACAGTTATTTTGATTATATAAATTGCCCATATAACAAAAGCGACCACTTTCGCGGATTTAAAATAGTTTGAGAAAGTCCAAAATGGTCAGAAAGGTTAGAAAAAGTTAGAAAAAGTTAGAAAAATTCAATAAATTAAAAAACACTGAATATAACTCTCATAAATGTTATTAAATAAATTTCAAAATACACTAAAATTCTTATCACGCAAAAAACTAACTATGCTGCATTAGCTGAACAGCTTGTAATATTATGATAAATTTATTATGCTGAATATATGTGTAATGGATAACATATATAAAAAAATAAAGTAATTAATGTACTTTAAGGTAGTTTAAAGCTGCTTTTGTTGTTAATAGTCCCCAAACAGTCCCTTAAAATAAAAAAATTACATGGATAACAAAAAAACAAAACCTTGTAATCTCAACAAATGCTGAATTTACAAGGTTTTTCTTTTAAGGCGTCGGCCGGATTTGAACCGGCGGATAGAGGTGTTGCAGACCTTTGCCTTACCACTTGGCTACGACGCCAGATATTAAGTTAAAATGACTCGACCGGGAATCGAACCCGGGTTACAGCCGTGAAAGGGCCGTGTCTTAACCGCTTGACCACCGAGCCTAAATAACACCTCCCCGAGTAGGATTCGAACCTACGACCCACCGGTTAACAGCCGGTTGCTCTACCGCTGAGCTATCGAGGATTATTCTTTGATTCCGGCAGCCACCTA
>CALWRF010000016.1 GCA_944383885.1 uncultured Clostridia bacterium
CTTCGTTATTGTAATAAAAATGCAGCACCTCATAGCCTTTATTGCTCGCTCCTGTAATCCAGTCCTGCAAAACCTCGTTAAAATTTTCATCAGCCGCTTCGCTTACCATATCGGCATAAGGCTTTAATGCTCCGTCTGTTTCGGAACCATCAACACTTATTGTAGGCTCCCGCCCGGCAATATAGCTTACTTTCTGGTCTACAAGCAGCCGGTGGAAACAGTTAACATTATGGTGGTTGCTTCTGTTGGGGTTCTTAAATGTTCTCATGACTTCTTTTTCATAACCGTTAGTTTCTTCTGTTTCGGAAACCGTTGCCTGATTATACTGTTTATGGATACTGTTCTGTTCTGCATTATAATACCTTTCTCCAATAAACATATCTTTTTTGTTTGCCACATCTTCTTCAAGTATATATTTAATTATATTGCTTTCACTAATAACGCCTGCTGCTGATAGTTTTGCATTCAACAGGCTCATATCTGTTATGTACAATTTATCTCACCCTTATATTTTTCATGTCAGATTCCCTGCTGTATCTTACAGCGTCTATTGAGTGGTTGTTCTTATCAGGAAATCTTGCCTTAAACCCGTTATCGTTGTCTGGTTCAAGCTCGTAATTATTGAACTCCTTAAATGTTTCAGGACATCTGACAGGGTCTATTACTATCTCTTCCAGGTCCTGAAGCCATTTAATGCCGTATTCCACACTATCCGGTCCTTTTTTTGCGCCTATAGCGTTAATGCCATAGCTCCTTATCTCGGCAATGCTCTTTGGTTCTGCGGAATCACAGATAACAGGCTTATTATTTTTGTTTTCTTTTTTTATTAATCCTGCCGCTTTTCTGTTGCTCATTCCCACCTTGTGAAGCTCAAAAAATATGTAAAGCTTCCGCCTTGTTTTGTCATAGTGATTTACCGTATAATGCAGCGGGTCGGAGGCGTAGCCCCAGTCAAGACCCCTTGATATTCTGTCGAAGAACCTTATTTCTTCTTTGGTTATTTCCCTTATTGTAAGGTTGGTAAATACCTCTCCGCCTGTACCTATTACTTCACCTAAGTACTCATGCCTGTAATTATCAGGTTTTACTTTCTTTAAATACTCAGCTTCCGTTATAAACTGCTCACCAAGCCAATCCCTCGGTACCGTTAAATATGTGCTGTGGTGTACAAGTTTATCAGGTCGTTCTTCAAGCATTTCTTTGTTAACCCAGTTCCTTTGGCTTTTAGGCGGGTTAAACGAATAAAATACAACAAATCTGTCGCCACCCCTCATAAGGGACTGATTTATATTTCGTATTTCATGTATACCCGTAAACTCATCAGTTTCCTCATACCATATATACTTGCAGTACCCGGTTTTAAATTTAGTTGATTTTATTTTCTTCGGCTTGTCCGCACCTTTAAATATAATCCTCTGACCAGTAGGCAGATATTCCAGCTTTAACGGACTTTTTGCCTCGTGCCATTCATCCTCAACACCAAGTGCCGTTATCGCCCAGAGAAGTTGTTCATATACGCTGCCTTGAAGTGTGTCGGCTACTTTCCTCAATACAACAGCATTTGCCAGTTTATCTGACATAATGCCTCTTATAAGCTCTATTGATATAAACGATGATTTTGTGCTGCCTCTGCCGCCATTAAGCCAGTAATGGGTGTGGAGTCCCTTTTTCAAGTCGTCGTGCACAGTGTAAAATGACGGCGCTATAAGGCTTTTTATCTTTTTATCTGAAATTTTATCTTCACCAGAGTTTCTTTGAAGACTTATTAAAGCCTCAGCCGCTTCACTTATAAAACTCATTCAATCACCTGTATTTCTCCCTGCTTAATATAGCAGCAGCCACATCATGCTCCCTGCGTATTGTATCGCCGTCTATAACCGAATATCTGTTAGGTCTGTTTTTCCTGTCCCAGCTGCGTTTATATTCCTTTCTTTTAGAGGCACTGTCTTTGCTTCGCCTTTCAGCTTCTTCGGCATATCCAGAAAGAGAATGGATATATCTTGATACGCTTTTTCTTGAAATGCCTGTCTTTTTCGCTATCTCTGTTATCTTTAATTTTTCAATAAAAAAAAGAGCTTTTGCCTGCTCCTTCCAGTTTTTAAAATTATTCATTACAATCGCTCCAAAAATATTTAAAAATAATGCCTTCTTCAATATTTAAGAATTTAGATATTTTAAAAATTTCAATAGAATTAAAAAGCGTATACCCGTTAAGTTTATTATTTACTGCGTCAACACTGATATTCAATCTTTTTGATAGGCGTTTATAAGATATATTCTTTCTGCGAAGTAATTTTTTTAATTCTTTAAGCTCTGGCGCTTTTTGTTTTTTCATCGTCCACACTTCCCATTTCTGTCGGATTATTTTTGGGCGCAGTTCGGCTTTTTAAAATTTGCTGTTTATTTAAACTGTAAACACCCTTTAATTCCTTTTAAAATGCCTTTAATTTCCTTTAACGGTTTTTAGCTCTTATAACTTATCTATAATAAATAAAACAGCCTTAAAAGCCGTTTTACGGCGGATTTTATATTTTGGATTCTTTTTCAATCTCATCAGCTATCTTTATAATAGCCTCCGCTATTTCCGGATGTTTTAAACCTACTTCGCTGTATACCTGCTCTTTAAGTTTACTAAGAGCGGCTTTAACATCGCCTTGGGCCTTGCGGCTGTCTATCTTAAGCTTTTCATTGGCCACCTGCGCCCTCTGAAGCAGAGCTATGTTTTTGGCAGCCTTAAGCTTCTCGCTTGCCTTAACGTCCGGATTAATAAGGGCCTCCATTACTATCTGGCTTATTAAAGCGTTGTTTGCCTCGTGAAGCTCTGTTGTGGGCCTGTCGGGATTGTCCTCCGCCAGCATTTGGGCATATTCCTTAGCCATTCTCACTGCCTCAAACTTTTCAAGGAAGGGCTTGCCGAAGCGGGCCACCGTTGAGTAGTGTATGTCTTGTCCCATGCCTTTAAGGTAATCGGCTATTTCTTCGTATGTGTGTCCTTCAAGAAGCCTGTTTTCCACTTCTCTTTTAAGCACCTCCGGCAGGCGGTCTATTTTGCTGTGGCTTCGATTCTTTCTCATAAAAGCTCAATTCCTTCCTCTTTTATTGTGCCTTCAATCAAATCAGTTCCCTTTGCCGTAATGTGTGCTATGCAGCGATGTATATTAAGAATATCGTTTTTTACCAGTTCCAAACGTACTAATCCCTTTTTTTGAAGGTATTCACAAGCTTCTGTTATATCGGCTTTTTCGTATGCGCCATAACCCGATTTTTTAAGCACTGCGTATATTACTTCCGTTCCGGCTCCCAGCGGTTCCGCCTGTTCACATATTTTAAGACAAAATCCTCTTAATATTTGTTTCTCCGTAACATCAAGAACCTTACTCATCTATGCTCACTCCTATATCATTAAAATCGCCTTCGGCAAGATTAATTCCGCATGGCAAAAGCACAAGGCTTGAATCCCAGTAGTTTTCCTCACGCTCAATGCAAACATATTTTCTGCCTTCAAGGTAGTACAAAGCCTTTTTTATGTCTGATTCACTGTTGATGCCTTTATACCTTAACATGCTTTTTAATGTAGATGTACTTACATTTTGAGGATATACAGCGTAAAGTGTATTAATAATGTCTCCCCTTAGTCCCTTAGCCTGCGCTATTTCAAACGCTTTATCATTTTCCAAATTCATCTGCCCCCTTGCTGTAAATTTTATTTTCTATGCTGCCTATCTGGTCTTTCATCCGTTCAGTAGTATTTTTCATATCTTCCATAGTTTTTGAGATTTTTTCCATTGTAACTGAAAAGCCCTCTATTGTATTTATAAGAGCTGCCTCGCGCTTGGCTGATTCCTGTTTAAGCAGGAGTTCCCTTTTAGCTGACTCCTCTTTAAGAAGCTCTTCTCGCCTTGTACTTTCAGCTACAAGTATATTTTCTCGTTGTTTATATTCTTTTTTCTGGCGTTCTATGTCCTGCCTGTACTGTTCTTCACGTTTAGCCGCATCCTCGGTAAACTGCGTATATAAACTTTCGTTTCTATCTGTTTGCTTTTGATAAAATTTTAAAAATGCCTCCACAAATATAAAAAGCAGTACAGCTGCGATACCAAGATTAGCCGCCGATTTTACAAGCTCACCCATTGTACCACCCTGTTTTCTTCACAAATAAAAAATACCATCAGAACTATACGTTCCAATGGTATTATAAAATAAATTTTGTGACAGTTCACTCTGACAGAGTCAATTATTTTTGTCAAAAAGAGTTATCTGACTTTCAAAAGGTTTGGTTTTAGCTTTTCTAATAATATTTTTAACTAATCGGTATACCGTCCTTTCGGAAACATTATATTTTCGTGCAAGCTCTTTTACGTTGTCACCGGAGTATTCTTTAATTATACATGAATACTTTTGATTTTTTAAAAGCTCACTTAACTGTGGAATATAAATATTTGTTCCGCCGTAAATTTTGGCAAGTGATATTAGGTTCTCAGCGCCTATTACCTCGGCATATTGCCTGTGCTGCTCTTTTAAATCAGTCAGTTTTATTTCATCGCGTTTTAGACCCATAATGTATCACCTCCAAAAATAATTATATAAATATATTGCACAATTATTATACGTTTAACCAGCTTTAAAGGCTTTTTAAACATCGGTATTATAAGCCTTTATTTTTTAACATGTTGCTTTATATATTTAATAACGCATTTTACAGCTAATACAATAGCTATAAGGCTTAAAATATCCGCTTCAGCCATTTTCGTTTTTTCTCCTGTCTTTTTCAGCCATGGCTTTCATTGCTTCTATAACCTTTGAGGCCTGTTTTTTGGTAAGCCAGTTTATATCTGGTGCGCCTGTCTGCCCCTTTATAAAGCCATTTAAAATATCAATGTTCGGCTGTTCTTTATCGTCAGTCCATTTAAGCTTTATACAAAGCTTAAGGAGAAAATCCTTTTGGCGGTATGTAATCCTGCCTGTATCCGTTCCAGAAAGACTGTCTATAACATTTATTGCCTCAGTAATACTTAAATTCTTAAGGCTTTCCTTTTTTGTCAGGCTGTAGACATGTGCATGGAGCATATCGCTGTCTATGCCTCGCTCCCTCGCAAGTGCATGTATCTTCCGGCATTGTGCTGTTGTTATTTTTGTCATTATTATCACCCGCGTATTTTTTCCTTGTCCGCTTCGCACCAAAACTTATCCTCGACTTTTTTAACAGCTCCAACTTTGGCTATATCGGCATTTGAATATGTTCCCAAAATATCTTTGTTTACCGTTTCAGTTACTTTTATACAGTTCTCCATGCCGAATTTTCTCAAATTTTCAATTATCTTGCTCAGCTTCTTTGTTGGTACGGATACACTGCTGCTCAGCCTGAAGCCTACCTTGCCAAACATAAGAACTTTTGTTCTGCCATCTATTTCTGACTTGTTTTCTTCTGTAAAGTCCTTAATCTCATATTCGAGCTGTTTTATTTTTTCTTTAAGAGGTTTGGAAAGCCTTTCCGTCTCCTGTTTAATATCATTAATTTTAAGGTTCATATCTGCTTCAAGAGTATCAATACTAAGCTCACATTCGCCTTTAAGCTTAAGAGCTCTGTTTACATCATCCCAGTTTTTAAGCTCCATATTTTTCATAAGACCTGTCCTCCTTTTCGTTTTTTAATTTTATAATCTCCATATCTTTACGGCGGTTATAATGCTTAAGTCTCTTTATCTCGTTTTGTTCTATCTTGCAGCCTATAAACATTGTACATACGGCAAATCCCCAGCCCATCATAAAAGATACAATTAATTCGTTCATGCTTATTCCTCCATTATCATTTTTAAATACTTCTCATTTTCTGTCAGTGCTATCTTTCGCCGTACCGATTCCTCAGGCATCTTAACAGGAAGTGCCATCTTAAAAATTCTGTCTGTTATCCTGCCATTATAGGGCAGGCTCTCCAAGTCACAGTTTGATGTAAACAGTGTTACTTTCTTATGTGTCATTCGGTCATTTAAAATGCTGTAAAACACCTCATTCACCCAGTCTGAAGGTCTTTCTGCTCCTACATCATCAAGCATAAGCACGTCTATGATTTTAAAATCGTTCATTAATGCCTCGTATGTATCTTTTTCGCCTTCTTCTTTGCTTTTGTTAAAGCTGAACCTTATATTATCCAGAAGGTCATTGGCTGTTATAAATCTTACACTTACACCGTACATATTTATAAGGGCATTTCCTACACTTATCATAAGCCGGGTCTTTCCGCTGCCTTTTTCACTGCTGTAAAAATACAGTCCTTTGCCGTCCTGACTGAATATATCAAACTTCTTAACATACTCTATTGACCACTTTTTAGCTGAACGCGCTGCTTCTCTGTTATCTTCAGCAGCATATATTTCAGTTTCAAATTCTCCGACTTTTAATTCTTTAAATTCTTCCGGAACATTGGCAAAATTAAGCTTGTTGCGTTTACTTAGTATCTTAATGCAGTCGCATGGTCTCGCGTTTCTCCCTGAAGAATCAAATATAACTCCACTGCCATCGCAAAGCCCGAGGGGACATTCAGAACTCGCATTTGAGATCATTTTCTCTGATTTTTCCAATTTTAAGCCGCTCTCCTTCTCTACAGATTTCATCGTGCTTTTTATCCGTAATATTATCTCCTGCACATCGTCCAACACTACTCACCTTCTTATTTTTTTGCTTGTTGCGTATAATGCCGCCCACATATTTTTCATTATGGGCTGCTGTTGTTGTCATATTCAAAAATGTGTTCATTCCGTCAAGCACAACGTCAATGTCATACTTTTCCCAGGACTTCAGGATATTTTCCTTTCGGCTTTCTGATATTCTTTTTGACTTCCGAGTCCTTAACGCAAGGACCCGGAAAAACTCATTTATCTTACTACGCTGTGCAGGTGTGTATCTTTTAAGCACATCCTCAAGCATTTTCAGACATCACCTTTCTTATCTGCCTGATATTTCCAGATATTTTATTTTGCAGAACCATTTCCTGACTGGTGTCTTTACATATAAGCCAGTTGTCACTGTTTAATCCCTTAGCTTTTAAGTATATTTTCTGCTTTTTTGTAAGCTTTTTTCCATTTTTCATATCTACACCGTCCTTATACAATACTCATTTTCTTTGCCATCTGAGCTATTCCGCTTGTAGTTATCTCGCCAAATGCCGAGGCTGTATTTAAAAATACGTTTACAGCACCTCGTATGCCATAGCCCGTATGGCTTATCTTATAAAGTATGTCCAGTGCTTCATCCGGCATATCTATATCCTCAAACAGCAGACGTATATCGTCTTTTTTAATGTCTGTTGTAAGAAGGTGCTCCGGGTCGGCTATGCGGCTGTAAAGCTGTGCGTAAGCGGCTTGTCCGCTGCCACGCATTTTTATATATATTTCTTCGTTTCCTATAAACGCCATGCCAACTCCGCTCTCATCTGCTATGCAGCGAAGGTGGTTTATAACCCTGACTGTAAGATGTTGAGCCTCGTCTATAATTACAACCTTATTGCTCCCTCTTAGTTTATTTACAGCCTCTTTTTGGATTTTTCTTGAAATCTTTTCCTGTACGTGCAGCTCATCAGCAAGAAGCTCGTTAACACCTGTCATAGTCGCAAAGCACGGGCTAATTGTTATTACTATTGCTGTGTCTGGATTATGCTTCTTATATTCACGTATAGCCATTGTTTTACCAACCCCGGCATCACCATAAGCTATGCCTATTTTTCCGCTTACATGGCAGTAGGATATAAGATTTAAAACAGTTGTACTTATTGTTGTCGGTTTAAAATCCGGTTCCCTTGGCGCTACCTCTTTCTTATCTTCCACCCGGATAAGCTGCTGAACCTTCGGCACAATGCTCTCCATAGCTTTATAAGAACCAGATAAAAAGCCGCTTACAACAGCTTCGGACACACCCATCTTTTTGGCTATCTTAGACTGGCTTAAGCCCGTTTTTTCTTTATATTGCTTTAACGCTTCTACAGCCTCTTCAACCGTTAATGTGTTAATCTTATCCTCGCTCATTAATTATTCCTCCTTTGCTCTTCGCAGTCTCTCTGTCATAACAGCAAGGTCTATAACTGTGTTATCTCCTCCTGAAGCCTTAGGAAGCTCTGATGTTTCGTTGTTAAATATAGGCGACACAATATTCGGATTTAAAATCTCTGGTGCTTCACTGTTTCTTGCCGCTTCATTTATAATTAGTTCAAGAGCTTCTTTAGCCTCAATAGCCTTATTTTTCTTATATGCTTTTATGGCTTTAACGGCGCTTCGCTTTTCTCTGGTCAGTTCTTTTATGGATTCCTTGTCAGCCTTATAATTTACGGCATTTCTTATATGGGCTGTGCATATAAAACGCTTTTGAGCGTCATAAACCCGTATGGTGCTCAAGTCATCCGGCGAGTACCTTACATAAACATCTTTCCCGAACCATAAGCGCCACAGTTCTTCATTCCAATATTGAAGCTCCTGTCCGTAAAATTTAAGGCTTATGCCGTTTTTACCCACCTTAAGCATGCCTGTATTGCTTTTTGCGTACCGCATAAACATCAAGTCTGCTTTATCCTTTGGCAGAACTCTCTGTTCAATAAGATTTTCTGCAAACACTTCATCAGGACTTCTGCCGTTCATTCCTTCTCCGTTATGTGTGTGCTTGTTATAATATCCCGTTATATATGTATCAACCTGCTTTTTGAACTCATCTATAGCAGCAAGGCTTTTCATATCTTTTACTGCCGTTTTAAGCCTGTCAGGCTTTTCAAGTATTGTTCCGCCTGTATAGCCTTCATATAGCTTTGAAAATGTTTCCTTAACAGTACAAAATGCTCTCTCAATGCCCTTTGCTCGAGCATTTCTCGGAAGTGCCGTTCTGAATTCTATGCCTAAATCATCAAGTATGCTCGGCAGTTTAAGCGGCTCTCCAGTCTTGCGCCTTTTCCTGAATCCGTTGCCGCCCAGGTCATGGAACAGGAACTCCCGTCCGTTATCCGTATAAAGCATTTTTGGCACACCGTATTTCTCACAGCCTTTCTTAAGGGCGTATATGGTAGCGTCGGATGACGGGGCGTCTGTAACGCACCAGCCTGTCATTTTTCTGCTGCGCACATCCATAAATGCCGTTAAATACACCCTTACAGGAGCGTTATTCTTGTTTATCATAACATCAAATGTATGGTTGTCAGCTACCCATATATCGTTGCTTTCAAGGTCGTCATACATTCGTTTTATATACGGCGCGCATTCGCCTATAAACTGCTTTTCACTAAACCTGAAATATTTAATATATGGTATTGGAATTGAGCTTACTGCTCTTTGAAATGTTGTTACTGACGGAAGAGGCAGTAAATCCTCTCTGCCCAGCTGTTTCAAGTTCAGCTCAGTTAATGTCATACATAACTTTACAGTCTTTCGGCTTTGGTCTAAGTAGTAGTACTCAAATATATTCCATATTTCATCTGTAAGTTTCTTTGCGTGTGCTTTATGCTTTCCTCTGCAATCAATAAGGGCTGTATCGCCATTTTCTCTCATTGCTTTATCCTTGCGATATAATATCCGGCGGTTAATTTTTATATCGGGATAACTGATTTGTGCCATTTCAATAAATGCTTCATCGGCTTCAACCTTGCTTTTTTTTAAAGCTCTAAACTGCTGCCATTCATTTATTATTTTTTTCCACTTTGAAATTTCCTGTCTTTCGGTCTCTGTCAGTTCTTCGTAATTTATATCCGGCTGTTTGTTAATTAAGCCAGAGTTTTTCTCAGCTGCTTTCTTAGCTGCCGTTAAACGTCGTTTGATCCTGCTTTGAAGCTTACTGTCAAGGCTGCTTAAAGGGATACGGTACTGTATGCCGCCTCGACCTGGTCCCTGCTGCATAATTTCAATTTGTTCAGCTAATATTACCCCTTCTTGTATCTTTTTTTGTATATACCTTTCGGTGCAGCCCTTCAGCTCAGCCAGCTCCTTTACTGTCAAATATGTCTCCTCCACCGTATCACCACCTTGTCTATAACATTCTTTTCGTTTATAATTTTATTAAAATAACATCTTAAAGGAGTGGTTTGTATGCCAAGGCAAATTTTTGATTTTTCATTACCGTATGCTCTTCAGTTATGCTCAATCGCCAATCTAAAAAAATATGTTCCCGAAGTTCTTCCAAGTATAAAATTCGCTTTAGAAGAACAATTTAAAAGATTTTCTCATATTATGGCTAAATACGACCTTGACAAACTAAATCAAGATTTATCAGAATTAAGAAATATATCTATCCCTATAAGCAACAAATCAAGCGTATTAATATTTACAAATTTTACATACCTTCCATTTGTTTTATGGGATATAGATATGAGAGTTATTGACGATATGATTGAAACACTCCAAATATCTTCAAATGATTACGAAATATACCCTCCAACTTACATATCTACCATTTATATATTTCAAGGAGATTCTTTACTTTTAAAAACTGATATTCCGCCACATATACTCTCTCAGTTAATGGCTGTTTTTAAATCAGAAAATCTCGTATCTTTTACGGGTGCAAGAGATGATTGGTATGCAAAACCTCGAAGACATAGAAAATAGTAGCCTCATCGGTTTTCTTGCTTATAGTTATAAATAGCCTTATAATCTTTCTGATTAAGTCCAAACCTTGCCATTGTTAATCCCGTTGCCAGCTCTTTATGGTTGCAGTCTTTTACTAAGTCATGGGTTAGTTCATAAACAATGGCTTTTCTTTTCTCATAACTTAAATTTATTGATGGCGAAACCAAAATTCTTTCAAGTATCTCTATTGCCGTATGTTTAGCGGTAAAAATTTTAGCTTCACTGATTTTTTCTTCAATACACTTGTTAAGTTCATCGGCAGAACAATTCAAGCCATTGACTTTAATATTTCTTACAAACGCTTCTTTAACAATACTTTTTACCGTATTCAACATTTCGTCTTCCGACATAGTCAAGAATGTTTTCATTGGTGTATCCTCCTATCTTATTTCTATCAGCTCAATACTCTCATTATTTTCAATCAAATGCTTTTTAAGACTTCTAAACGATGTCCAGTAAGGCATGTATGTATCGTAAAAGTACCTTTCTCGCCATTCGGCCTGTTTCTTCTTAGAGAGCTTCTTAAACTCCGCTTTTCCCTTAGCTGTTAATATGCTTTTGTGGCTTTTTCTAAAAAACCTCTTGCGTTCTTCACAATCGTTAAGAAGCCATTTCCCTTTAAATACATCGTTTACATAGACACAAATAGCAAGATTATATACATCAATCTGTTGAAGACACAGCCCCAATATATATCCGTCGCAGTTAATCTTTACTATCTTGTGTGGGTTTTTTAAGTGTTCCTCAACATACGCCCAGTCCTCTTTAGTCATCAAGTTCAGCTCCCTCCGGCATAAAATTATGTTCGCAATTTTTGTTATCTTCAGTAATAAATCTGTCTCTTGTGTCACAATCAATCGGGCAACTGCCACACCCATTAAAGCCCATTAGTTTTCCAAAATCACATCCGTAATAATTTCTTGTTTCATTCTTATAGTCATCAAGTTCGGCTCCCTCCGGCATAATCACATCATGGCAATAGGCCCCGAAATTTCCCGTTTCTTTTAAAGTAAACTCTTTTTCACTGTAATAGTCGGCACAGTTAAGACATCCATAATTATCTCTGTCGGCATATTTTTCTCTAAACAGCTTTATGGCATGATGTATGTCTACAGCGTATACCGTTACCCAGCCGCCTTTGTATGGATACTTGCTGCTTGTTCCAAATGTAAAATAGTATTTTCTTAAACCTATCTTCAATTAAAATTCACCCGCCTTTTAATTAGTCGCAGTTTGCAGCAGTTCAATGCTTACATTTTTCCTTTCAAAGTGTATCCGCATAAGCTCCAACGATGTCCATACGGCCCGATACTCGTAATAGGTATTTTTCTTAAGCCATTTGCTATACTCTTCCTCGTCGGCTTCCTGCAAAACTCTCTCCTGTTCACGCTCGGACGCTAAACAGCCTTTTATTGTTCTGTAAAACCGCCTGCGCTCCTCGCAGTCGCTCAAAAGCCATTCGCTTTTGTACTCTCCATTTATAAATGGCAGTACGCCCACTGAGTAGTTCCTAAATTTAACTATCCTTAGCTCGATGCTATACCCGTCTACTAAAAGTTTTACATTCCTGCCGGCTCTCAAACTTTCCTGAACCTTTTCCCATTTTTCGTTTGTCATAATAAACCTCCCGCATACCGGCGGAACAATGGGAAGTCCCACAATATGTAATTTTTAAGTTTTTACGTCCCGCCGAAAAAATATCTCTTTTCAAAATCCGTTTTTGGCAGTATAATATTTGTGAAAATTAATTTTTCACTGCTCCCGATTATAGCCAGCTGCGACTGGCTGGGAGCTTTTTTATTAGGCAATTTTGTTTTTGCCTTCTTTTATACCGAGATACTCCAGTATCATTTTCAGGTATCTCTCACTTGCAGGTCCGCTTTTTTTGCCATATACAATTTGCGAGAGCTGACTTTGGCTTATGCCAATAGTGGCTGCAAGCTCTGTTTTTGTCAAACCCTTGCGTGCAAGCTTTTCATTTATTTTTGTTGATAATCGTGTTCGCTTCCAGCTCCCGTTCCGTCCTGCCATATTTTCACGTCCCTTCTTAAACAAAGTTTTTAAAATATAAACTTATAAAGCTTATATTACCTAAGTCCCATTTTCTTGGCGTATCTGTATACAGACGTATATGTAGTTTTCACGCCATTTTCCCTTAAAAATCTTGCCACCTCAGAATATGTAAATCTTCCGGAGAAAATCATCTCGTCGGCCTCATTCCTCACTCCCACGTCGGCTTTTTCTATTGTGCCTCTATAATCGCGTCTGTAATACTTTGACATTTCCGCTTTTAACAGCATTGGAAGAACTTCCTTAATAACGGCGCTCACTGATTGTTTAACCGATTCTGCAATAACGGCTTGTATATCAATATTCCCATATCCGCCTGTTTGCCTTATGTTTGGCAGCACCTCGTCAAAAACCCAGTTTTCAAACTTCTCTGCCGCCGGAAGCTTGGAACGTATAATAAGGCGGTAAACATCGCCTTCCGGTATAAAGTTTACTTCTTGCATTCCACCATCTGTAAGGTAGGACTGTTTCAGTGCCCCCTTGCAGTGCCTTGAAACTGCGTTTTTTGGTTCAGCATAGCCCAAGCATCTTGCCACGTCATTCGCCATAAAATACGGTTTGCCGTTAATTTCAGTTACCCGTACTGCGCCAAAGTCGGCGTTTTCAAAAATCTTCACTTCCTGCATAAAATCCCTCCTTTTCAAAACTATAAAATCCTATAAAACGCTTAAATTGTCCTGTTAAATCCCCCCTTTTTCTGATAAAATCTTTGTAATATGTATTACTTAAATTTATTATAACTCATTTAAATGAGTAAATCAAGATATTTTTATAAATTAACTCATTATAATAAGTTAAGGAGAGATATATTTTGTTTTACGAAAATTTCCAGAACGCTTGTAAGAATAAAAACATAACACCAACACAACTATTAAAAACCTTAAATATAAGTACAGGTTCACTTGGTACTTGGAAAAATGGCGCTTTGCCAAGAGGAGATATATTAATTAAATTATCAACTCATTTAAATGTCTCTATTGATTACTTGATTTTCGGGAAAACGGAAGGTCAAGCTAAAGAAAAAATTTCTAATTTATCTATTGATGAACAAAATTTAATTGATATTTACAGAGAAGTTGACGATTATGGCAAACATGAAATTCAATCTTATATGCGAGAAATATGGGCTGAACATCGTATAACCAAAAAGGGCACATTATCCCATTCAGAGGAAAATGATATGATAGGTTAATAAAGTAATATATATTACCATTATTTTTTTGCCCGCATTTGGTAATATATATTACTAAACACATTAATTAAGGTAGATTTGCTTTTTTAATCCTTGTCATTCTTAATGCATGTTTTTTTGAAGATTTTTAAACTGTGGTCTTCAACCCCTTGATTTTAAAGGCTTTTTTGATTAACGAACTAAATTGGCAGTTCGTTAATCTTTGTTCGTTAATCATTTTAATTTTTGAGCCTCCGTTTTATGCCTTCTTAAACTCGTTAAAGGCTCGAAAACCTTGATTTAAAGGCATTTTGAAGATAGTTGAAGATTTTTTAACAGTTTTTCTTCAAAAAATAAAAACAGCCCTTTCGGACTGCTTTTGACTATTTTTGCCTATGCATTAAGAATGACAAAATCATTATTTAATTTTTAAAAAACCTTGATTTAAACGGGTTTTTGCTGGTTTACCCAGCTTTTTGCAGTTTTTCATTTTTGACATTCTTTATGTTGTTTTACAATCCTCATTGATATAAGGCTCTTCCTCATAGCCGTCATCATCGAAAAAGTCCAGATCCTCGTCTTTCTTCTTTTTGCCGCGCACAAACTTGAAGTAGTAGTAAGCCCCTCCGCCGATGCTGACAACAGCAATCACGCCGATAATCAAGCCGATATTCGACTTATTTTCCGACACTTCCGGCTCGGGTTTCGCCTCTTCGGTCGGTTCCGGCTCGGGCGCTGTGCCGGTGCATTCGCTCATGTTGTTCTTGCAGACAGGGCACTCCGTATTGACCGCACCCGCTTCGCACTTGGTATCACAGGTACAGGTCGTTAGCTCGGCTGCCGCTGTCTCATCCATGAGGGCAAGAAGATCATTTTCATCTACCATATTGAGGAAATAGGTCTGATACTGTTCCTCTTCCTCGTTGATGGGAGCATCATAATCAATCACGATATAGAAGGTGTTGCCAGCCTTCGTCTGGATCGTGATAAACTGCTTGTTTGTCGCTTTGTCATAGAGAAGATCGCGGGTAGAGACATTGCCTTCCTCTTCAAACGGCTCACCCTCGTAAGGTTCAGGCGCTTCGGTCGGCTCCGGTTTAGGGGTTTCCTCCGGCTGGGTAGCCTCGGTGACCGGAA
>CALWRF010000017.1 GCA_944383885.1 uncultured Clostridia bacterium
AGCCTCACTTTGCATATTTGGGTATTATTTGATAGACAGTTTTAAGATATACAGTAAAAACAAGTATTCGGGCTTTATAAGCTTTATGGGCGCCGGAGTATTTGTAGCGGTATGCGGCTTTTTAGTAGCCGGTCTTGTAAACGACTCAACAGTGCAGGTAATGCCTACATTTTATGCTTTATTAGGAACAGGTTTTGCAGCCAACAGAATTTTAAAAGAAAAGAATTAATAAAAAATTATATTAAAATACTTTATGCGGAGCGTAAAAACGCTCCGCTTTTTTATATTAAATTGCCAATGTAAAAAAATAAGTAAATTATTGAAAAATTTTATTAAAAATAAAAATAAATCTGGCTTTTTGCATAATATTGGCTCTATGGTTTACTTGATTGTTCATTAGCTGTGTTGTATAATACTTTTAAGTGGAAAAAATTGGTATTTATTAATTAGCTTTTTATATCATATTATTGCTTATAGTGTTTAATTAAGAATAATTTTTACGCAATTATATGTATTTACACAGCTTTAGTGGTTAATATAACTAAAAAGCCAATTTATCGGAAGGGAGAATAGAAGTATGCTCAATAAAAAAACTGTAAATGATATTGACGTTAAAGGTAAACGGGTACTTGTCAGATGTGATTTTAATGTCCCTGTTATAGACGGAAAAATAACAGACGACAACCGTATTACGGCGGCACTTCCTACAATAAAAAAACTTATTTCAGACGGCGGAAAAGTAATTCTCTGCTCGCACATGGGCAAGCCTAAAGGCGAGGTTAAAAAAGAACTTTCACTTGCGCCTGTAGCCAAAAGGCTTAGCGAGCTTTTAGGCAAAGAAGTTGTATTTGCTGCTGATGACAATGTAGTAGGAGAAAATGCTAAAAAAGCAGTAGCCCAGATGAAAGACGGCGATGTTGTTCTGCTTGAAAATACAAGATTTAGAAAAGAGGAAACTAAAAACGAGGATAATTTCAGCAAGGAGCTGGCATCTCTTGCCGATATATTTGTAAACGACGCTTTCGGCACGAGCCACAGGGCGCACTGCTCAACAGTAGGCGTTACAAAATATATACCTGTTTCGGCAGTAGGCTACCTTATGGAAAAAGAAATTGAGTATCTCGGCAACGCAGTTAATAACCCTGTAAGACCTTTTGCAGCTATACTCGGCGGAGCTAAAGTAGCGGACAAAATAAATGTAATAAACAACCTTCTTGAAAAAGTAGACATACTTATTATAGGCGGCGGTATGGCTTATACATTTATTAAGGCGCAGGGCTATAATGTTGGCAACTCACTTCTTGACTCTGAAAGAATTGGCTATGCCAAAGAAATGATGGCTAAAGCAAAAGAAAAAGGTGTAAAGCTTCTTTTGCCGGTAGATACTGTTATTGTTAAAGAGTTTAAAAATGATACGGAATTTAAGACCGTGCCTGTAAGTGAAATACCTGACGGCTGGGAAGGCGTTGACATTGGCGAAAAAACAAGAGAGCTTTTTGCTGACGCATTAAAGAATGCCAAAACAGTTGTTTGGAATGGTCCTATGGGCGTATTTGAGTTTGAAAATTTTGCAAAAGGCACAAATGCCATAGCAAAGGTTCTGGCAGACTTAGACGCTACAACCATAATAGGCGGCGGAGATTCCGCTGCGGCTGTAAATCAGCTTGGATACGGCGGCAAAATGAGCCATATTTCTACAGGCGGCGGTGCGTCACTTGAATTTCTTGAAGGAAAGGCGCTTCCAGGTGTAGAAGCTGTGAACGATAAGTAATATAAGAAAGGTTTGATTTGACCCATGAGAAAAAAAATAATAGCCGGCAACTGGAAAATGAATAAAACTCCATCAGAAGCGGTTGAGCTTGCCAAAATACTAAAGGACAAAGTAAACACAGATGAAAAAGATGTTGTTTTTTGTGTGCCTTTTATAGATATAATACCAGTTGGTGAAGTTTTAAAAGGAACAAATATTGCCCTTGGGGCTGAAAACGTATATTTTGAGGAAAGCGGAGCATATACAGGGGAAATTTCACCTCTTATGCTGAAAGAAGCCGGTGTTAAGTATGTAATAATAGGTCATTCCGAAAGACGGGAATACTTTGGCGAAACTGATGAAACAGTTAATAAAAAAGTCAAAAAAGTTCTTGAGCATAAAATGATACCTATTATGTGCTGCGGCGAAACTCTTGCCCAAAGAGAAATGAATATTACTATTGAGCATATACGTATCCAGATAAAAAAAGGTCTTTACGGTTTAAGCGCTTCTGATGCCGAAAAAGTCGTAATAGCTTATGAGCCTATTTGGGCAATAGGAACAGGCAAAACAGCCACAAGCCAGCAGGCGCAGGAAGTATGCGGCGCAATACGCCAAGTGTTAAAAGAAATTTACGGCGAAGCGTCTGCTGAAAAAATTCGTATCCAGTACGGCGGAAGCGTAAACGGCAAAAACGCGGCTGAGCTTTTTGCAATGGACGATATTGACGGCGGACTTGTAGGCGGAGCCAGCCTTAAAGAAGAATTTGAGCAGATAGTTAATTATTTAAAATAAGTTATGAGAAAAGTTATAAAAAAGTTATAAAAAAGTTATAAAATAAGGTGGATGGACAAATGAAAACTACAGTATTGATGATACTGGACGGTTTTGGCATTAATGACAGAACGGAGGGCAACGCCATAAAGCTTGCAAAAACACCTGTTATTGATTCTTTAATGACGGAATATCCGTGTGTTAAAGGCTATGCCAGCGGTCTTGACGTTGGACTTCCGGAAGGACAGATGGGTAATTCTGAAGTCGGTCACTTAAATATAGGCGCCGGAAGGATTGTATATCAGGAGTTTACAAGAATAACAAAGTCTATTGAAGACGGAGATTTTTTCAATAATGAGGAATTTTTAAAAGCTGTTGAAAATTGCAGAAAACATAACTCGTCGCTTCATATATTCGGTCTTCTTTCAGACGGTGGCGTGCACAGCCATAATTCGCATTTATATGCCCTTTTAAAGCTTGCAAAAGACAACGGACTTGAAAAAGTTTTTGTTCACGCTTTTATGGACGGCAGGGATACACCGCCTCAGTCCGGAAAAGACTATATATTAAGCCTTGAAGAGAAAATGCGTGAAACAGGCACAGGAAAAATTGCAACTGTTTCCGGCAGATATTATGCCATGGACAGGGATAACCGCTGGGAAAGAGTTCAAAAGGCTTACGATGTTATTACATCAGGCAAAGGCAATACAGCTTTAAGCGCCCAGGAGTGCATGGAAAAGAGCTATGAGGCAGGTGTTACAGATGAGTTTGTTGTGCCTTGCGCTATTGTAGATGAGGAAGGCAGAAGATGTGCCGCTGTAAGTGATAACGACTCGGTTATATTCTTTAATTTCCGCCCTGACAGAGCAAGGGAAATAACAAGAGCATTCTGTGATGATGATTTTTCAGGCTTTGAAAGAGAAAAAAGACCGGAAAACATTGTTTTTGTATGCTTTACTGAGTATGATAAAACGATAGGAAATAAATTAGTTGCTTTTAAACAGCAGACATTAAACAATACTTTAGGTGAATATTTATCGTCATTGGGAAAAAAGCAGCTGCGTTTGGCTGAAACAGAAAAATACGCTCATGTAACTTTCTTTTTTAACGGCGGTGTAGAACAGCCTTATGAGGGCGAAGACAGAATACTCATTCCTTCACCAAAGGTTGCAACTTACGACCTTAAACCGGAAATGAGCGCTTACGAGGTTACAGACGCACTTGTTGAAAATATAAATGCTCAAAAATATGATTTGATTATAATTAATTACGCCAACAGCGATATGGTAGGGCATACAGGCGTGCTTGAGGCAGCCGAAAAAGCTGTTGAAGCTGTTGATAAATGTGTAGGAAGAGTTGTTGAGGCTGTTAAAAACACAGGCTCTGTGCTTTTTATATGTGCCGACCATGGAAACAGCGACCAGATGATTGATTATTCAACAGGCGAGCCTTTTACGGCACACACAACAAATCCTGTTCCGTTTATACTTGTAAACTATACAGACGGAATTAAATTACGAGAAGGCGGAAGGCTTGCTGATATAGCGCCTACCCTGCTTGATATAATGAATATTCCTGTACCAAAAGAAATGACAGGAAAGACACTTCTTATAAGCGAATAAAACCAAAAGAGAGGGATGTAAAAATGAAAACATACTTGGAAATAATTGACGTATACGCAAGGGAAGTACTTGACTCCAGAGGAAATCCAACAGTAGAAGTTGAAGTTACACTTGACGGCGGTATTATGGGGCGTGCTGCTGTGCCTTCCGGTGCGTCAACAGGCGCTTTTGAGGCTGTAGAGCTGCGCGACGATACAGAAAGATATATGGGCAAAGGCGTTTTAAAGGCGGTTAATAACGTAAATACAGTTATAGCAGAAGAAATTATAGGCATGAACGCCCTTGACCAGGTTTCAATTGATAAAGCTATGATAGCTCTTGACGGCACACCTAACAAAGCTAAGCTTGGCGCAAACGCCATTTTAGGCGTTTCAATGGCTGTTGCCAAAGCAGCTGCTGAAGCTCTTGATATGCCGCTTTACCAGTACCTCGGCGGATTTAACGCCAAAAGAATGCCTGTTCCTATGATGAACATTATGAACGGTGGCAAACATGCCGACAACACAGTAGACCTTCAGGAATTTATGATTATGCCTGTAGGCGCCGACAGTTTTTCACAGGCTCTCCAGATGTGCGCGGAAGTTTACCATAACCTTAAAAATGTATTAAAGAGCAAAGGTCTTTCAACAGCAGTAGGCGATGAAGGCGGTTTTGCTCCTGACCTTCCTACACCTGATTCAGTAATTGACCAGATTAAAGAAGCGGTTGAAAAAGCCGGCTATAACTGGGGCGAAGATATTAAAATAGCTCTTGACCCTGCTACAAGCGAGCTTTATGACGAAAAAGACGGCAAATACCACTTCCCGGGCGAAAGCAAAATGGCAGGCAGAGAGATTGTAAGAACAAGCGAAGAAATGGTTGAAATGTGGAAAGCCCTTTGCGACAAATACCCTATTATTTCAATTGAAGACGGTCTTGCAGAGGAGGACTGGGCAGGCTGGCAGCTTCTTACAAAAGAGCTTGGAAGCAAAGTACAGCTTGTAGGCGACGACCTTTTTGTTACAAATACAGAAAGACTTCAAAAAGGAATTGATTTAAAAGCCGGCAATGCTATACTTATTAAAGTTAATCAAATTGGAACACTTACAGAAACATTTAATGCTATTGAGCTTGCAAACAGACACAACATGACAGCTATTGTCAGCCATCGTTCAGGCGAAACAGAAGACACAACAATAGCTGATATTGTTGTTGCGGTAAACGCAGGTCAGATTAAGACAGGCGCTCCTGCAAGAAGCGACCGTGTTGCAAAATACAACCAGCTTTTAAGAATTGAGGAAGAGCTTGCAGATGCGGCAGAGTATCCGGGAATGAAAGCATGGTTTAACCTTAAATAATATCAGTATACGGTTTTTAAAATTTACTTTTAAAATTTTGTATATAACTAAATAAAAATTAAAAACGGATGTGAATTTAAACCATATAATAGGTATTTCGCATCCGTTTTATTTTGTAATTTAATATTTAGAATTAAGCTTTCAGCGGTTCGGCATTTTGTTGCATTTAGCTGTAAGTTCCCTGATTACTATTTTAAAAACTAAAGTGCGCGGCAGCAGTTTGTCTATAGCGTTTTGGAAGTTACCCATATTGTCTGCGGCGTATTTAAGGCATATAGCGCGCAAAGCTTCTATTTTTTCGTTCTCATCTGTTATATTTTCAGCTGTGCCCTTAACAATGGCGCTTTCATACTCGGTAGTATATTTTTCAGATATAGGGTTTACATTATCTACAAAGGATATGCATACGTTTGAGTCAGCCATAAGGTTATTTATTTTAAGCCCTTCTGAAGCACAATGGAAATATATGGCATTATCAATCCTTACGGCACTTACAGGTATGCAGTAGGGAGTTTTATCATCAGCATTTATCATTGCCAAAACGGCATAAGGACTTTTGTCTATTACATATAACCCAAAATCATAATCCTTTTCACGGTCTTTCCTTCTCATTTTTATCCTCCTTAGAATACTTTTACAAAGCTTGGTATTTTGTTGTCAAAAACAGTTATGTACTCAAATCCGGCTTCTTTAAGCATTTTGTATGCAACATCGAATTTATAAGCCATTTGTTCCGGTTTATGTGTGTCTGAACCTACTGTGATTATTTTTCCGCCTAAATCATGGTATCTTTTAATAAGCTCAAAAGCCGGGTGCGGTCCGCCTACGCCGTACCTGAAGCCAGACGTGTTTATCTCAATGCCTTTTTCTTTTGCTATAAGTGTCTTAAATATTTTGTCTGTTACAGGCTTCATAAGAGCATAGTCTATTTTTTTATTTTCGTAACCGCCGTAACGGTTTACAAAATCAATATGACCGTAAACATTGAAAAAGTCATAATGTTCAACATTGTATAAAACTTCCTCGAAATATTCCCTGTAAGCTTCCTGCTGTTCTTTTCCTTCAAAAAAATCATTTTTACAAAGGTCCAGTCCGTCCTGAACAACATGTGTTGAGCCTATTATAAAATCATACTGATTGTTTTTTACAAGCTCTTTAATCTGCGGCACTACATGATTTTGTATGCCTATTTCAACACCTTTTAATATTTTTATTTTATCAAAGTATTTTTCCCGTAACCGGTCTATTTCTTTTGAGTAGGGCTTGTAATCAAAAAGGAAAGGATAGTCAGGGTCGGGATAGTCAAAGTCTATGTGGTCTGTAGCTGCAATTTCTTTAAGCCCCAAAGATATAGCTTTTTTTATGTTTTCTTCCATAGGCGTACCGCTGTCGGAAGAAAAGTTTGAATGTGTATGGTAATCAGCGTAAAACATTATATCAGCTCCTTACAGTAAAAACTGTATTTTTTGTTTTTTTCGGGGATAGTATATCATAAAATTTACTTTTAGCACATATAAAGTTCAATTTTTTTTCATATATTAAACACCTGTATTGTATATAATTTAATTATAAAAAGACAAAATTGTAATTTTAATGTGAAAGAGCTGTAATACGGCTGTAATGATAGTGCTGTATAATACTAAACAGATTAAGAAGTTAATTATAAAAAAGGAGTGACTGGCATGAATTTTGAAAAAGTTGTAATTAATTCTCTCTGCGATATGCTTATTTCATCAAGAGTATTTAATGAAAATACAAAAAATGCACCTCAAAGGGAAAAAGGCGTTAAAAAGTAAGCTTAAAAAATACTGACGAAAAGGATTGAAAATTCTTGAATATAATATCTGCTTATTTGTATTGTCTTTTTAAGGCGTATTGCGTTACTTTACAAAGCGTAAATACGTCTTATTTTTTACAGGAATAATTTTGTTTTGAACTGATATAATATAATTTGTATTGACACAGTTTTTTTGTGTGATATAATGCTTTTATACTGAAAAAACGGTGATGGGAAGAGTAACATAAACAAGCGCTTTAAAGAGAAAAACGCCTTGGCTGGAAGCGTTTAAGCCGCCCTTATGCGAAAACTGCCCCGGAGTGACTCCAATCAAGTCCGCATAGCTGCGTTAAAAGCTATAATTAAGTGGTGTATCACAATCAGGGTGGAACCGCGGGAATAACAGCTCTCGTCCCTTTTCTTATGAAAAGGAACGCGGGCTTTTTTTATTATAAAAATCCAACAGACCTGAGTTGACGGGTCTGAATAAAATAAAAAGGAGACAGATTTATGATTAATGTAACTCTTAAAGACGGTGTTGTTAAGGAATTTGACAAGCCTGTATCAGTTCTTGAAATAGCAGAGAGCATTAGCGCCGGACTTGCAAGAAATGCCTGTGCCGGCATTGTAGACGGCAAAACAGAAGACCTTAGGTTTATAGTAGACAAAGACGCTAAGGTTGAGATATGCACATTTGATGATGAAGAAGGCAAAAAAGCTTTCAGGCACACAGCAAGCCATATTATGGCTCAGGCTGTTAAAAGACTTTTCCCGGAAACAAAGCTTGCTATAGGACCGGCTATTGCAGACGGGTTTTATTATGATTTTGACAGGGAAACGCCTTTTACGGAAGACGACCTTAAACACATTGAAGAAGAAATGAAAAAAATTGTTAAAGAAGACATTAAGCTTGAAAGATTTGAGCTTCCAAGGGCTGAGGCTATTAAGTTTATGGAAGAAAAGGGCGAGCCTTATAAAGTTGAGCTTATAAACGACCTTCCTGAAGATGCTGTTATTTCTTTCTACAAACAGGGCGATTATGTAGACCTTTGCGCAGGTCCTCACCTTATGAGCACAAAACCTGTTAAAGCCTTTAAACTTATGAGCGTTGCCGGAGCTTACTGGAGAGGAAACGAAAAGAATAAAATGCTTTCAAGGATTTATGGTACAGCTTATACAAAGGCTTCCGACCTTGACGCTTACCTTACAATGCTTGAAGAAGCTAAAAAACGCGACCATAGGAAATTAGGCAAAGAGCTTAAACTTTTTGCTCTTCTTGAGGAAGGACCGGGATTTCCATTCTTCCTTCCAAAGGGTATGGTTGTTAAAAACACGCTTATTGATTACTGGAGAGAAATACACAAAAAAGCAGGCTATGTAGAAGTTTCAACACCTATTATACTTAACAGACAGCTTTGGGAAAGAAGCGGTCACTGGGATCACTACAAAGAAAACATGTATACAACAGTGATTGATGATGAGGATTACGCTATTAAGCCAATGAACTGCCCTGGCGGTATGCTTGTTTATAAACAGGAACTTCATTCATACAGAGACCTTCCATTAAGAATAGGCGAGCTTGGCATTGTCCACAGACATGAAAAGAGCGGTCAGCTTCATGGTCTTATGAGAGTTAGATGCTTTACACAGGACGATGCCCATATATTCATGACTCAAGAGCAGATTAAAGATGAAATAAGCAAGGTTATAGGTCTTATAGACAGTGTTTACAAACTTTTCGGCTTCAAATATCATGTTGAGCTTTCTACAAGACCTGAAGACAGCATGGGTTCTGATGAGGCTTGGGAGGCAGCTACAAACGGTCTTATAGGCGCTTTGGAGGCAAATAACATGCCTTATGTTGTAAACGAGGGCGACGGCGCATTCTATGGTCCTAAGATTGACTTCCACCTTCAGGATTCAATAGGCAGGACATGGCAGTGTGGTACAATACAGCTTGATATGAACCTTCCTGAAAGATTTGACCTTACTTACACAGATAAAGACGGCTCAAAGAAACGCCCTGTTATGATTCATAGAGTATGCTTTGGTTCAATTGAAAGATTTATAGGCATACTTATAGAGCATTATGCAGGCGCGCTCCCTACATGGCTTTCACCGGTACAGGTTAAGGTTCTTCCTATTTCAGATAAATTTGCTGATTATGCCGACAGTGTAGCCGCTAAGCTTGATGAAGCCGGTGTTAGAGTTGAAACAGACCACAGGGCAGAAAAAATCGGGTTTAAGATTAGGGAGGCAAGAAACGAAAGAGTGCCTTACATGCTTATTGTTGGTGAAAAAGATGTTGAGGCAAACGCTGTTTCAGTCCGTTCAAGAGAAAACGGAGAAGAGGGACAGCAGAGTCTTGATAATTTTATAGAAAGAATTACAAAAGAAATTAAAGAAAGAGCGTAAAATGCTAAAAGAACGGATACAGGTTATCCGTTCTTTTTGTGTTTAATTGCATTGACAAAAGATTTAATTTGGCTTAAATATTTATTTTAATACTTAATTTTTCCTGAGCTGTAAAATTTTTTTGCCAGTTCTTCATAAAGCTCTTTTGTTTCGGCATCTGTTAAAGACTGAACTGATTCGGATATAATTTTTCTTTGGGCGGGAAGAGGAAGATTGATAAATTCTTCTTCGGAATAATTTGTTATATCCAATTTAATTTCCTCCTTTATATTTTTATATATTTATTATCTCAAATAATTAAAATATAAAGTTATGAAATGCTTTCCATAAAAAAAAACGGTCTGTATGACCGTTTTAATTACATTTTTTCAAGTTTAACATTTTTAGAATTGCCGTCAGCCTCAACGCTGAATGAAACTTTGCCGGATAAACCGGAGTTTACGCTTCCGATGTTAAAGTCGTCAACTACAACACGGTATTCATTTTCCGGTTCAAGCTCCATTGTAATCTGTATGTCGCCTAAGCCTTCTATTGAAAATGAAACCAATGATTTATTTTCAGTAAAATTATGTATAGCGCTGCCTGGGACTGACTCAAGAAGCAGCCTGCCGTTTTTTTCCAGCCTGGTAATTTCGCTATAAGTTTTTACATAATAAACATCACCATTAACATTAAAATCAGGCACTTTCTTTTTTGTCTCAGATGTATAATCACCGAAACTAAGAGCCCCGTTATCTTCCAAACGAATTAACTCATCAACAACTGCCATTTTAACTACCCTCCTAAAAATTATAATACAATGCCGATTGGACGGTTGAGTATTTATAAGTTATTATACCAATTTAAAATCATTTTGTATATAAGTAAAATGTGAATAAAATGTTTACTTTTATGTTTTAATTAATTTTTCATAAGTAAATACGGCTTAATATTGACAGCGGTTTTATTAAATTGATATATTACCATAAGGGAATATTAATATGAGGTGATTCTTAAAATGAAGGAAAAAACCGTTTATATCTGCTCATCCTGCGGCACTGTTTCGCCTAAATGGATGGGAGTCTGCCCGAAATGCGGAGAGTATAATACATTTACTGAAGAGACTGTGCGCGGAGAAAGCAAAAAGGGCGCGGTAAATGATAAAAGAAAAAAACAGGCGCGTGTTCTGCGGCTTAAAACAGCTCAAAGCGGCGAAGGTGAAAGGATAGTAACAGGTATAAGTGAGTTTGACAGAGTCGTTGGCGGAGGTCTTGTCAGGGATTCTGTAACTATTTTAACATCACCTCCGGGCGGAGGAAAAAGCACTCTTGCCCTTGCAATTTCAAACGCGGCTGCAAATTTAGGTCTTAATGTGCTTTATGCTTCAGGCGAGGAAAGCGAAAGCCAGATTAAAAGCCGTGCTGACAGAATTTTAAGTGATATAAACTCAAATGTGTGGCTTATGGCAGACAACAGTATGGATAACGTAATTACAGCTGTGGAAAAAACAAATGCAGATTTAGTAATTGTAGACAGTATACAAACATTTGCCCTTTCGGAATTTCTGCCTGCCAGAGCGGGAAATCCTACCCAGACAATGGAGTGCGCCGGTGAGCTTGTGAAAATAGCCAAAGGCGGATTTAAGCCTGTTGCGGTTATTATTATAGGGCAGATGAATAAAAGCGATGAGCTTGCAGGTTTAAGAAGCCTTGAACATTTGGCTGATACAGTATTGATTATAGACGGAAACAATGAAGATGAGCTAAGAAGCATTATGGCTACAAAAAACAGGTTTGGCAGCACCGGGGAAATGGGATTTTTTTCTATGGTGGAAGAAGGTCTGGTGTCTATTGACAACCCTTCTGAATTTTTTGTTACATCAAGAAAAGATAATGAAGCGGTAAGCGGAAGCGCCATAACAGTAGTGAGAGAAGGTTCAAGACCTATTATTGTGGAAGTTGAAAGCCTTGTTTCCCGCTCCTTTACGCCTTACCCACAAAGAATTGGCGAGTCTTTAAAAAGAGAGCAGCTGAATACTTTAATTTCTATATTGGAAGAAAGATGTTCTGTAAATTTATTCGATAAGAATGTCGTTGTTAAAGCTGTAGGCGGTCTGAAATTACGCGAGCCTGCCGCCAATATGGCTGTTTTAATAAGCATTGCGTCATCTTTTTATAATAAACCTGTTAAAAGCACAACGGCTTTTATAGGCGATGTAGGTCTTACAGGGGAGATTAAAAAAGTCCCTTCTACAGAACTGCGTATAAAAGAATTAAACCGAATGGGATTTAATAAAGTCTATATTTCACAAGAAGCATACAAAAATCTGAAAAATATTGATAAACTTAATATTGAAATCTGCCCTAAAAAATACATAAGAGAGGTTATTTCGGAAGTTTTTATTTGAAAATACAATATGATATAAGTTATACTTATGGAAGGTGTAAATAAAATATAGTTTACTAATGTGTATACATATATTATAATACTTACATAAGGTTTAAAGTTTACAATTTAGTAATTATAAGAAACATTCTGGAGGGATTAGAATGGAGAATATAAAAATTAAGAACTTTAAAAGGGTCCTTGTGGCAAACCGCGGTGAAATTGCCATCAGGGTTTACAGGGCTCTTAATGAGTTGGATATCCAGACAATAGGCGTTTACTCAAAAGAGGACAAATATTCTCTTTTCAGAACAAAAGCTGATGAGTCTTATGAGCTTGACAGAACAAAAGGCGCCATAGAAGCATATCTTGATATTCCGGGCATTATTAAAATAGCCAAAGAAAAAGATGTTGACGCTATTCATCCTGGTTATGGGTTTTTATCGGAAAATTCAGACTTTGCCCAGGCATGCGCTGATAACGGAATAGTATTTATTGGTCCTGACAAAGCAAGTATGGACGCTATGGGAGATAAAATTTCGTCCAAAAGAATGGCTATTGAGTGCAACGTGCCGATAATACCTGGTGTTGACCACGCATTAACAAGTGAGGAAGAAGCAATTGCTGTAGCTGATAAAATCGGTTACCCTGTAATGCTTAAAGCCTCAAACGGCGGCGGCGGACGCGGCATGAGAATAGTAAATAAAAAAGAAGACATGCCAAGGGAATATAACGAAGCGAGAACAGAGTCAAAAAAGGCTTTCGGCAGTGAGCAGATATTTATTGAAAAATACCTTAGAGCGCCAAAGCATGTGGAAGTGCAGATTTTAGGCGACCAGTATGGAAACATTGTTCATCTTTTCGACAGAGACTGCTCTGTTCAGAGAAGGCATCAGAAAGTAGTTGAATATGCTCCGGCTTTTACTATAAAGCAGGAAGTGCGAGAAAGAATGTTTGCCGACGCGGTAAGGCTGGCTAAGCATGTGGGATACAAAAACGCAGGTACACTTGAGTTTCTTGTCGATGCTGACCAGAATTACTATTTTATAGAGATGAACCCTCGTATACAGGTAGAGCATACTGTAACGGAAATGGTTACAAACATAGATATAGTAAGAAGCCAGATACTTATTGCAGAAGGATATCCTTTGGATTCTGAGGAAATAAATATTAAATCACAGAAAGATGTTATTTGCAACGGCTATGCTATACAAGCCAGAGTTACTACTGAGGACCCGGCAAACAACTTCCTTCCTGATACAGGCAAAATTTCTGTTTACCGTTCAGGCGCCGGAAACGGTATTCGTCTTGACGGCGGCACAGCTTATACAGGAGCTGAGATAACACCATATTATGACAGCCTTCTTGTTAAGATTGTATCTCACGACAGAAATTTTGCAACAGCTGCAAACAAGGCTATTAGGGCATTAAGAGAAACACGTGTAAGGGGAGTTAAAACAAACATTCCTTTTCTTATAAATGTACTTAAAAATGAAACATTTATTAAAGGCGAATGCACAACTACATTTATTGAGGAAACACCGAGCCTTTTTGAAATAGAGTTAAGCAAAGACAGAGCAACTAAGATTGCAGAGTTTATAGGCAACAGAATGGTAAATGAAATGCAGGGCAAAAAACCTGATTTTGTAAGCATACCTGCGCCTAAACTTTTTGAAACAGGCGAATTTACAGGCTCACGTGATGAGTTCTTAAAACTCGGCGCGAAAGATTTTACGCAAAAAATACTTAATGAAAAACGTCTTTTTATAACAGATACTTCAATGCGTGACGCCCATCAGTCGCTTATGGCAACGCGTATGAGGACAATAGACCTTGTAAAGGTTGCGCCTCTTACAAACCAGGTTATGAGAAACGCGTTTTCTGTTGAGGCATGGGGCGGCGCTACATTTGATGTTGCCTACAGATTCCTTAATGAATCACCATGGATAAGGCTTCAGGATTTAAGGGAAAGAATGCCTAACACACTTATCCAAATGCTTTTGAGGGCGGCTAATACAGTAGGCTACAGCAACTATCCTGATAATGTAGTTAAAGAATTTATTAAAGAAGCTTCTGAAAGAGGCGTTGACGTATTCAGAATTTTCGACAGTCTTAACTGGATGGAAAATATGAAGCTGCCTGTTGAAGAAGCCCTTAAAACAGGTAAAATTGTTGAAGGCGCTATCTGCTACACAGGCGACATACTTAATCCGCAGGAGAAGAAATACACAGTTGAGTATTATATTAAAAAGGCTAAAGAGCTTGAAGCTATGGGCTGCCATATATTTGCTATTAAGGATATGGCTGGTCTTCTTAAACCGTATGCCGCAAAAGAGCTTTTTACAGCGCTTAAATCTGAGCTTAAAATACCTGTTCATCTTCATACACATGACTCAACAGGAAACGGTGTAAGCACTGTTCTTATGGCTGCCAAAGCCGGTGTTGATATTGCTGACGCTGCTATTGAGGCTATGTCAAGCCTTACGAGCCAGCCTTCAATGAACTCTATTGTTGAGGCACTTAAAGGCACTCAAAGAGATACGCTTTTGGACAGCACAGAACTTGCAAGGCTTAGCAAATATTACGCTGATGTAAGAAAAGTATATTACAGCTTTGAAAGCAACCTTAAAACGCCTAATACTGAAATTTACAGATACGAAATACCTGGCGGACAGTATTCAAACCTTCTTGCACAGGTTAAGGCTATGGGCGGAAATGATGATGACTTTGAGGAAATTAAAAAGCTTTACAAACAGGCAAACGAGCTTTTCGGCAATATTATAAAAGTTACACCTACTGCTAAAATTGTAGGCGATATGGCAATATTCATGTACCAGAATAAACTTAATGCCGACAACATATTTACAGAAGGCAGGAACCTTTCTTATCCAGACTCTGTAATTGAGTACTTTATGGGTATGGTAGGTCAGCCTGATGGCGGTTTTCCGAAAGAGCTGCAAAAAATTATACTTAAAGACAGAAAACCTCTTACAGAAAGAGCGGGAAAAAGCCTTGAGCCTGCTGATTTTGAGGAAATTAAAAAACATATACTCCAGCAGCTTCCTGAAAACATGGTTGAAAAGAAACATCTTATCAGCTATGCTCTTTATCCAAAGGTATTTGATGATTTCTGCAAACACCTTGAGTATTATAATGATGTATCAAGGCTTGAAAGCCATGTTTTCTTCTATGGTCTTAACAAAGGCGAAGAAACAATGCTTAAACTCGGTGAAGGCAAGAACCTTATTATTAAGTTCAACGAAATGAGTGAGCCTAATGCCGAGGGCGTAAGAACGCTTACATTTGAGATTAACGGCGTAACACGTGATATAACTGTAGTTGACAAGAAAGCTGAAGAAACTGTTGACAAACATCCTAAAGCTGATAAATCAAACGAACTTCATGTTGGTTCACCTATACCGGGAACAATAGGTAAAATTCTTGTTAAAGCCGGTGACCATATCGAAAAGAACAGCCTTCTTCTTACTGTAGAGGCTATGAAAATGGAAACATCCATACTTTCAACATTTGCGGGCACTGTAAAGGAGGTGCTTGTAAAAGAAGGGGAAAAAGTACAGCCTGATGACCTTCTTATAGTATTTGATTCAGTTGATAAGGCTGCCGAGTAAAAATAATGAATAATATAAAGCGGATAAACTTTGGGGTTTATCCGTTTTTGCTTTTATGTTAAAATTTAGTAAAATACAGCTTTACGGGGGAAAAATATGTCTAAAAAGAACTCAAGAAATACAAAAGGACGGATAATTTCAGCAGCATGGGAGCTATTTTATGAGCAGGGTTACGATGATACAACAGTTGAGGAAATAATAGAAAAATCACAAACCTCAAAAGGCTCTTTTTATCATTATTTTGAAGGCAAAGACGCTCTTTTAAGCTCGCTTTCAATTCTTTTTGATGAAAAATACCAAGAGCTTATGGAAGTAATGGATAAGGAAATGGACAGCTTTGAGAAACTGATGTATTTAAACAGGGAGCTTTTTAAAATGATAGACAACAGTATCTCGCTGGACCTTTTGGCAAGGCTTTATTCTTCACAGCTTGTTACAAAAGGAGAAAAACACTTAATGGATCATAATAGAATTTATTTTAAAGTTTTAAGGCAGATAGTTCTGGAAGGGCAGCAGAGAGGACAAATAAGAAATGATATATCTGTTAATGAGATTGTTAAGGTGTATGCTATGTGCGAGAGAGCTTTTTTATATGATTGGTGTATATGCAGCGGGGAATATTCCCTCTTACAGTATTCGGAAAAAATATTTCCAATGCTTTTCTGGAAGTTTAGAGCGTAGTATTAATATTAATATGAAAATATATACAATAAATAATTTATAAATAGTACGGTAATTATAATTGAAATTAAAATGAATTTTTTGTTAAACTGCTGTTTTAGTATAGAATATAGTCTATACTTAGTTCTGTATTTCGTTCTAATTTGATTTGTGATATAATCCAAATAATTTTACAAATTTATAACTTTAAGAGGGGTAATTAAAATGGAAAAGTATCAAATCTACATAATGATTTCCATAGGAGTATACCTTATAGGTATGCTTGTTGTGGGAGCCATTTGCTCAAAAAAGAATAACAGCGCCGATGACTTTTATTTAGGCGGCAGACAGCTTGGACCTATTGTTACGGCTATGAGCGCTGAAGCATCTGATATGAGCAGCTGGCTTTTAATGGGGCTTCCGGGGGTTGCTTACCTTACTGGTATATGCGATGCAGGCTGGACAGCCATAGGTCTTGCGATTGGAACTTATGTAAACTGGCTTATTGTGGCTAAAAAAATACGAAGATACACACAGGTGTGCAAAAATTCAATTACAATACCTGATTTCTTTTCAAACCGTTACCGTGACGACAGCAATATTATTATGGCTCTTTCCGCGGCTATAATAATTATATTCTTTGTGCCTTACACTGCTTCTGGCTTTGCTGCCTGCGGCAAACTTTTTGCAAGTCTTTTTGGTGTGGACTATTTAATGGCTATGCTAATAAGCGCTGTTGTAATTGTTGGATATACAGCACTTGGAGGATTTTTGGCTGCCAGCACAACAGACCTTATACAAAGCATTGTTATGACAGCAGCGCTTATTATAGTGCTTGTTTTTGGCGTGCATGTAGCCGGAGGTATTGATAATGTTATTGAAAACGCCAAAAACCTTCCCGGTTATTTTTCAATGAGCGCGACATATTCTTTGGAAACAAACACTGCTTCGTCTTATGGCTTTATTACTAAGATTTCAACTTTGGCATGGGGACTTGGATATTTTGGCATGCCGCATATACTTTTAAGATTTATGGCTATAAACGACCATAATAAGCTAAAGCTTTCAAGGAGAATTGCCACTGTTTGGGTTGTTATTTCCCTTGCCGTTGCGATATTTATAGGTGTAGTTGGTCTTGCAATGACAAATGCAGGCGCTATTAAGTTCCTTGAAGGTTCAGCTTCAGAAACAATTATTGTAGAAATTTCATCGCTTTTAAGCCAGATAGGCATTGTTCCGGCTCTTTTGGCAGGTGTTATATTAGCCGGTATTTTGGCTTCTACAATGTCCACAGCTGATTCACAGCTTATAGCGGCATCATCTGCGGTGTCAAAAAATATATTCGGAATTTTTGTTGATGTTAATAACGAGCCTAAAAGAACTATGGCAATGGCAAGAATTACACTTCTTGTTATATCTGTTATAGCCGCAATTATAGCAAGAAATCCGGATAGTTCGGTTTTCGGCATAGTTTCATTTGCGTGGGCAGGCTTTGGCGCTTCATTTGGACCTGTTGTGCTTTTTGCTCTTTTCTGGAGAAGGTCAAACAGATATGGCGCAATAGCCGGAATGATTTCAGGCGGCGCTATGGTATTTATTTGGAAATACCTTATTAAGCCGATGGGCGGAATTTGGAATATTTATGAGCTTTTACCGGCATTTATTATTGCGTGTCTGTTTATAATTGTAGTTAGCCTTATAACAGAAGCGCCTTCAAAAGAAATTACAGATGAGTTTGACAAAGTAAAAGCTCTAAAGGACTGATAACATGGACAGCGGATTTATAGAAATAGACGTTCATGGCATGAACAGGTTTCAGGCTAAAACTTATATAGACAGTGTTCTTAAAAAAGCCGGCAGTGATGTATACAGAATAGATATTGTTCACGGTTACCGCGGCGGCTCATCACTTAAAGAAATGGTAAGAAAAGAGTACCGCTCCCATCCAAAGGTAAAAAGAATGGAACTGGGACTAAATGAGGGAGTTACAACACTTATATTGAGAGATTTATTTTAATAATATGCTTTTATCCGGCTTAAAATATATTTGAGCCGGATTTTTTACTTTTAATATTTTGCGGTATAATATCACAAAAATTATGTTTATATAAACTCTTTAAAAATTATGCTGCTTTAAGGAGCTTCTTTTTGCGGCTATTATAGCAAATTATGTTTTAATGTGGTAAAATACTACCAATATTCTATTTTTAGATTATAAATTTGGGAGGTGCTGTATGAAAGCTGTAATTGCTATAGATTCTTTTAAGGGCAGCCTTTCATCTGCGGAAGCCGGAAATACGGTTAAAAAAGCTTTTGAGCATGTGTTTAAAGGCGATGCCTGTGTGTTTCCTATCGCCGACGGCGGAGAAGGCACTGTTGACACGCTTATAAACGCATTAAATGGAGAAAAAATAAATGTGTCTGTAAAAGGACCTTTAGGAGAGAGCGTTGAGGCTTTTTATGGCATTATAAACAGCGGAAAAACGGCTGTTATAGAAATGGCGTCAGCTTCAGGCTTGCCGATGGTGCCTGAAAATAAGCGTAATCCGCTTAACACTACAACTTACGGTGTGGGTGAGCTTATAAAAGACGCAGTCAAAAGAGGAGTGCGTGATTTTGTAATAGGTCTTGGCGGAAGCGCTACAAATGATGGCGGACTGGGAATGCTTTCTGCGCTTGGAGTTGAATTTAAAGATGAAAACAATAATAAGTGCGGCATTTTCGGTCGTGACTTGTTTAATGTAAAAAATATAAGCGCAGAAAATATATTAAAAGAGCTGAAATATTGCAGTTTCAAAGCGGCTTGTGATGTTACAAATCCTCTTTGCGGACATAACGGAGCCTCAGCTGTTTTTGGACCGCAAAAAGGTGCCGACGAAAAAATGGTGCATGACCTTGATTGTGCGCTTTTGAATTTTTCAAATGTATGTGGAAATGCTGTAAATAAAGACTGTGCAAGTATTCCTGGAGCCGGCGCGGCAGGCGGATTGGGATATGCGTTAATGACTTTTCTTAATGCAAAACTGGAACCGGGAATAGATATTGTGCTCAGTCTGCTTAAAATTGAAGAAGAAATAAAAACAGCTGATATTGTAATAACAGGAGAAGGAAGACTTGATTTTCAGACTGTTATGGGAAAGGCTCCCGGCGGAGTAGCTAAAATGGCAAAAAAATACAGCCTGCCTGTTATAGCTTTTTCTGGCAGTATAGGAAAAGGCGCCGAAAAGTGCAATGATGGCGGAATAGACGCATTTTTTCCCATTGTGCGCTCAGTTGTTACGCTTGAGGAAGCTATGAAAAAGGAAAATGCAAAATATAATCTGTATAATACATCTTTGCAGGTATTTAATGTAATAAAGTCTTTTAAACAATAAAAACGGAGCGGAAAATTGGAAAATTACTTAAAAAATATAAACAGAAACGAAGTTTTAAAATATTTGGGTTATAAAGGCGGAAAAGTAGACCAACAGCTTGAGGAAGATATAAAAAGCTGTTCAGAAGAGATTATAAAAACAGCGCAGCCTAAAGTAACTTATAAAGTGTTTGATTTCAGCCATGAAAGTTTTGTGTTTGAAGGCACAAACTTTATACCTGGCGGAGATAACATAAAGGAGCTGCTTAAAGACTGCCGAAAGGCTGTTGTAATGGCTGCAACTATTGGTTCTGAAATTGAAAATTTAATAAGGAGGTACGAAATTAAAGAAATATACAGGGCGCTTATACTGGACAGCTGCGCCAGCAGTGCCGTTGAAAACGTATGTGATAATTTTCAGTCGGAATTGGAAAAAAGAGTTAATGAGCAGGGGTTATTTTTAACTGACAGATTTTCGCCGGGATATGGCGACATGCCTTTTGAACAGCAGAAAGACTTGTGCGCTATATTAAATACATCTAAAACAATAGGCGTAAGTTTAAGCGCAAGCGGCATTATGATACCGCGAAAATCAGTAACTGCAATTATGGGTATTTCAGATAAAAAGCAGGAAAAAAGGTTTAAAGGCTGTGAGTATTGTTTAATGTTTGAAAACTGTTCTTTCAGGAAGGAAGGCGTTGTTTGTGGGAAAGCTGAATAATATTTTGAAAAAGGATTTTGTGTTTCTTGACGGGGCAATGGGTACAATGCTTCAGGAGGCAGGCTTAAAGCTTGGAGAAAGACCTGAAATATTGTGCATTACAGAGCCTGAAACTATTGTCAATATCCATAAAATGTATATAAATTCTGGAAGCGATATTGTTTATACAAATACATTCGGCGCAAACGCGCACAAATTAAACGGAACAGGCTACAGTACAGATGAAGTTATAACTGCGGCTGTTAATGCGGCTAAAAAAGCATGCAGCGGCACATCTGCCGCTGTTGCCCTTGATATAGGTCCAATAGGAGAGCTTTTGGAGCCTTCAGGAACATTGAAATTTGAGGAAGCCTATGACATATTCAAAGAAATGGCTGTAAGCGGTGAAAAAGCCGGTGCCGAAATGATAGTGTTTGAAACCATGACAGACCTTTATGAAGTAAAGGCGGCGGTATTGGCGGCTAAAGAAAACACAAGCCTTCCGATTTTTGTAACAATGACATTTGAGGAAAACGGCAGAACATTTACAGGCTGCACCGTTGAATCCATGGCATGTGTACTTGAAGGTCTTGGAGTTGCCGCTGTAGGCATTAACTGCTCACTTGGACCAAAAGAGATTTTTCCTTTAGCTCAAAGACTTGCCAAGTGCACAACACTGCCTGTTGTTATAAAAGCTAATGCCGGTCTTCCTGACCCGCTTACTAATAAATACGACATTACACCGGAGCAGTTTGGCGAGTATATGAAAATGTATGCTCAAATAGGCGTTAGAATAGCCGGCGGCTGCTGCGGAACCACACCTGATTATATAAGGGAAATGGTAAAACAAATGCCTTTAAATAAAGGAGAAAAAGAAAATGCTTATTCTGTTTCCAGATTATGCTCGCCTCAGAAAATGGTTGAGATAACAGGCGTCAGGGTAATAGGCGAAAGAATCAACCCTACAGGCAAAAAGCGTTTCCAGCAGGCTTTAAGGGAAAGCGATTTAAACTATATAGCTGAAAGAGCAATTGAACAGGCAGAAGCCGGGGCTGATATACTTGATGTTAATGTTGGTCTTCCGGGCATAGATGAAGCTGAGATGATGGTAAAAGTTGTTAAAACAATACAGTCTGTTGTGAATCTGCCTTTACAGATAGATTCATCTGACCCGGCTGCGATAGAAGCCGGCTTGAGAGTATTTAACGGCAAAGCCATTGTTAACTCCGTAAACGGCGAGCAGGAAGTAATGGACAAAATACTGCCTATAGTTAAAAAATACGGCGCCAGTGTTGTAGGTCTTGCCATGGATTCAAAGGGCATACCTAAATCCGCGGAAGAAAGAATAAACATTGCTAAAAGAATACTTGATAACGCTTTAAAACATGGAATTAAAAAAGAAGATGTATTTATAGACTGTCTTACACTAACGGTTTCAGCCCAGCAGGAGCAGGCTGTGGAAACACTTAAAGCTCTCAGGTACGTTAAAGAAGAAATGGGGCTTCACACAGTTTTAGGAGTTTCCAATATTTCATTCGGTCTTCCGGCAAGGGAGTTTATAACATGTAATTTCCTTATACAGGCAATGGCAAATGGTCTTGATTTGCCTATAATTAACCCTAACCAGCAGGCGGTAATGGACGCTGTTTATTCTTTTAAGGTATTAAGCGGAGAGGATACAAACAGCGAAAAATTTATTGAGCGTTTTGCGGGAAGAACTCAGGTGCATGAAACAGTATCCCAGAACACAGGCGCTAAAAAATCTGACGATGAGAAAAAAGGGGATTTGGACATAGCTTATGCCGTATCTAAAGGTTTGAAGGAGGAAGCTGCAAGAATAACATCTGAGCTTTTAAAAACAATGAGCGAAATGGATATTATAAACACCCTTCTTATACCTGCCCTCGACAAAGTAGGTGAAAGGTATGAAAAGCAGGAAATATTCCTTCCACAGCTTATAAATTCGGCTTCAGCTTCATGCGAGGCTTTTGAAGTGCTTAAAAAGAGCATACTTTCAAAGGGTACAGGCTCTGTTTCAAAGGGCAAAATAATACTTGCCACAGTTAAAGGCGATATACACGATATTGGCAAAAATATAGTTAAGGTAATACTTGAAAACTACGGCTATCATGTTATAGACTTAGGGCGTGATGTACCTGTAGAAACTGTAGTTGATACAGCGATTAAAGAAGATGTTAAGCTTGTGGGATTAAGTGCGCTTATGACAACTACACTTAAAAGCATGGGCGATACTATAGAGGCATTAAGAAAAAGCGGACATGAATGCAAAATAGTTGTCGGCGGCGCTGTGCTTACAGAGGATTATGCTAAAAAAATAGGCGCCGACTGTTACGCTAAAGACGCTAAACAGACAGTTGATTTTGCTAAAGAAATATTAGGGTAAAATAATTTCACAAAGAGGTAAGGTATGGATATTAGAGAATATTTAAAGGACAATGTGCTTGTTTTTGACGGCGGAATGGGCACGTATTTTGCCGCTAAAAGCCGCACGCCTTTTGAAAGATGTGAAACAGCAAATATTGTAAATCCTAATCAGATTTACGACATACATACAGAATATATAAACGCTGGCTGCAAAGCCATTAAAACAAATACTTTTGCGGCTAATTTGGATAATTTCGACGGAGATTATGATTATTTAAAAAAAATAATAGAAAAAGGCTGGCAGATTGCGAACAAAGCCGCCGAAGGCAGGGACGTTTTTGTTTTTGCCGATATTGGACCTGTTCAAAGCTCGGGAGAAAAAGAAACATCTGAAAAGTACATGGAAACAGCAGATATTTTTATTTCTTTGGGCGCGGAAAACTTCCTTTTTGAAACACTTTATAACGATGAGGGCATATACGAAACAGCAAAGCATATTAAAGGACGTGTACCGAATGCCTTTATAATTACATCTTATGCCGTTCAGCCGGACGGGTATACAAAAGACGGCTGTCTTGGTTATGATATTATAAAAAAATCTGCGCAGTGTGAATATATAGATTTTGTTGGTCTTAACTGTGTTTCAGGTCCGCACCATACAAGGCAGTATTTTAAAACGCTTAAAAAGATTAAAGCAAATTTCAGCATTATGCCTAATGCCGGTTACCCGACTGTTATAGACAACAGAACGTATTTTGGAAGCAGCCCTTCATATTTTGCCGCTAACATAAAGGACATAGTAAAAGAAGGCGCTAAAATTGTAGGCGGCTGCTGCGGCACAACACCGGAATATATAAAGGAAACTGTTCAGGAACTTAAAAAAGGGTTTAATGGAACAGAAAACGAAAATCCAGAAAACAGCACAGAAGAAGATGATGAAGAGCCTAAAAAGACAAATCAATTTTATGAAAAGCTTTTTGGAGGGAAAAAGGTTGTAGCTGTTGAGCTTGACCCTCCTGCCGACGCTGATATTTCAAAATTTGTAAAAGGCGCAAAAATGCTGAAAGACGCCGGAATAGACATACTTACAATAGCAGACTGCCCTATAGCGAAGGCAAGAGTTGACAGCAGCATACTTGCCTGCAAAATAAAGAAAGAGCTGGATTTGGACACGCTTCCGCACATTACATGCCGTGACAGGAATATTAACGCCACAAAAGCGCTTCTTTTGGGTCTTAATATTGAAGGGGTGTATAATGTTCTTATAGTAACAGGTGACCCTATACCTTCGGCTATGAGGGATGAGGTAAAAAGCGTATTTAACTTTAACTCAAGAATGCTGGCTAAATATATTTCAACATTAAACGAAACTGTTTTTGAGCAGAAATTTTTAATATGCGGAGCGCTTAATGTTAATGCCCTTAATTTTGATATTCAGCTTAAAATAGCTAAAGAAAAAGAAGAAAACGGGATTAAGGTTTTTCTTACTCAGCCGGTTATGACTGAAAAAGGTTTTAATAACCTTGTAAGAGCGAAAAAAGAGCTTAAAGGCAAAATACTGGCAGGTATAATGCCTGTTGTAAGCTACAGAAACGCATGCTTTATGGAAAGTGAAATTTCCGGCATAAATGTAAGTGAAGAGATTATAAATCTGTTTAAAGACAGGAATAAAGAGGAAAGCGTTGAGCTTGGGATTAAAATAGCAGGTGAAATTATAAAACGTGTCGAGCCTTACTGCGACGGTTTTTATCTTATGACGCCTTTTGGAAGAGCTGAAATAATTTGCAGAATAATAGAAAACATGAATAAATAAAAATTAATAACACAAAGGCACGGAATACTAATGTGTTCCGTGCTTTTAAATTTAATGCGTTATTTATCTTTTTTAAACTGTATATATTCAAAAGGCTCAAAACCGAGTCTTTTGTATAGCGCAATAGCTCTTGTGTTGTCTGGTTCTGTTTCAAGGCGGAAACGTGAAGCGGTTTTATATTTTTCTGTTATAAAGCCGAAAAACTCAGCTCCAAGACCGTGGCTCCTGTACTCAGGCTTAATATAGAGTTCTTCAATCCATACAACAATGCCGCCGGATTCCTGAGAAAAAGTTTTGGCAAGAAGTCCAAAGCCAGCTGTTTTGCCTTCATGCTCAATAAAATATCCGTCTACGTACCTGTCGGAAGACATCATTTCGTTAAAGGTAGCTTCGATATTTTCAATCCCGACCGGCGCAATAACAGCACTTGAATGATAGAAATCTGTTGCCATTTTTAAATACTCGTTTTTGTCTTTTGGTTCGATTTTTCGTATCATAATTAAACCTCCGATAAAGTAGTATTGGATTAATTATACAGTATTAAACATACTCTTTCAATAGCAGATGAATTAACATTTAGTAAGAGTTTATTGTATGCCTTTTTCTTGTACTTTCAGCGCAATTAAAGTATAATGTAAAAAGAATTTTTTACAGAGGTGTTTTTAATGGATAGCCAGCTTGAAAAACTAAAAGGCTGCGGCAGCTTTGCTATACTTGGCGGTACATTTGACCCGGTGCATAAGGGGCATATAGAAATAGCTAAATCTGTGCTTAAACAGACAGGCGCTGAAAAGATACTTTTTATTCCGTCGGGAAATCCGCCGCACAAAGATGAAAGACATGTAACAGACAAATTCCACAGACTTAACATGCTCAATATGGCAGTAGAGGGTGAGAAAGACTTTGTTGTATCTACTATTGAAATAGAGAGAGAAGGCAAAACATATACTATAGACACTATACGTGAGCTTAGGGATATATTTGGTAATGATGTTAAGTTCTTTTTTATAATGGGGGCAGACGCGCTTCATTATATTTATATGTGGAAGGATTTTAAAGAGCTTTTAAATATATGCTCTTTTGCCGCCGTTACAAGACCAGGCTGCATGGCGGCAGAGCTTGAAAGAGATGTTGATGTGCTTACTGGTAAGTATGGCGGGGATATTCATATTATAGAGATACCGCCTGTTAATGTATCATCATCAGAGATACGGGATAATATAAGAAGTGATATTTCAATTAAAAACATGGTAAACAGCAATGTTTATGACTATATAATTAAAAACGGACTTTATAAATGAATTATAATTTATGATTGCAGGGAGATTTTTAAATTGCTTAGTTTTTTAACATCGGAAAGAAAGCTTCAGTCGTCTTTATCTTTAGAAAGATATATACATACAATGGGTGTTGTTAAAGAAGCAAAAAAACTTGCTCAAAGATATAACGCAGATATAGAAAAAGCGTCTTACGCCGCGCTTTTGCATGATTGCGCAAAGGATTACCCAAAAGAGATGAAACTGCGTTTCTGTAAAGAGTACCATATTCCGGTAGATGATGTTATGGCGAAGAATATAGACCTTATTCACCAGTTTTTAGGCGCTGAGGTTGCTAAAAGGGAGTATTTGGTTGAAGATGAGGAAATACTTAACGCCATAAAATATCATACAACAGGCAGACCGGGTATGACGCTGCTTGAGAAAATAGTTTTTATAGCTGACTATATAGAAGAAGGGCGCAAAAAGTTTGATACTCTTGATGAAGCCAGAAAACTTGCTTATGAAGATATAAATAAAGCTATGGCTTTTATACTTAAAAACACCATTGAATATGTTAAAGAAAGGAATAAGCCTTTGCATCCGTTAAGCGTACAGGCTTTTGAATATTATAAGAAATATCTGGAGGAGTAATATGGATTATATTAATGCCGGAAAAATTGCCAAAGAGGCGTTGGAAGATAAAAAAGCAGAAAATATAAGAGTACTTGATTTAAGAAATTTAAGCTCAGTTGCGGAATGTTTTGTTATAGCAAGCGGAAACAACATAAACCAGCTTAAAGCTATGGCTGATAATGTTGAAGAAAAGCTGTATTTAAACGGAATCAGGCTGCATCATACAGAAGGCTACCAAAGCGGCTCATGGGTCCTTCTTGATTTTAACGGTCTTGTAGTACACTTGTTTTTAAAAGACCAAAGGGAGTTTTATGATTTAGACAGGGTCTGGGCTGACGCAGCTGATATAGTATAATTAAAAAAGCGTGCCTTTTTAGGCACGCATATTTATGTTATAATGGCAGGCTTACTGTCTTTTGTTGGCGCGTTTATTAAGTCCAGCCTGTTTTTCGTTAGACTGTTTAAGGAATTCCTTCATTTTTTCCTCAAAGTCTGAAAGCGGATTTGGTGTGGACTGACCATGTATCTCGCGGTTTTTATTTTCGTAATTTGGTCTTGAGTCACGCTGCTTATAGTTATTCTGGCGCTGAGGTGTTTCAGGCTTTGGAAGGGCTGCACGGATTGAAAGAGAAATTCTTTTTGTCTGTTCATCTATTGAAAGAACTTTAACCTTTACTACATCGTTAACTTTAAGATGGTCGTTAATATCCTTTACATAAGAATTAGATATCTCTGAAATATGAACAAGACCCTGCCTTCCGTCGCTTAAAGATACAATGGCACCGAAATCCTTTATGCGCACTACTTTGCCTTCTACAATGCTACCAACAGTTATTTGCTCTAATTGCTCTGACATTAATTGCTACACTCCTAATTAAAAATTTTAATACAAAGAAAATTATAGCATAACAAAAATTAAAATACAATAAAATTAAGGTTTAATTACTCGCCGTAATATTAAATTTAAGAAAGGAATTTTATAATGCCTAAAAAAAACGACATAATAGAAGTTAAAATAAATTCCCTTGATTTTCCGAATAAAGGCAAGGGGCAGTTTGAAAATTACAGTGTTATTGTAAAAGACACTTTGCCGGGGCAGACTGTATTGGCTAAAGTCGGCAAAAAGAAAAACGGCATGATTGAGGCAAGGCTTAATGAAGTAATACAGAAAGCGGATTACGAGATTGAAAGCAAGTGTCCGCATTTTGAAATTTGCGGCGGCTGTTCTTATCAGAATATACCTGTTGAAAATGAGAATAAAATTAAAGAAACCCAGGTTTTAAAGCTTCTTGAAAATGCCGGCATAAACGGTTTTGAGTATGAAGGTCTTGTTACTGCCCCATGTATTGAAGGATATAGGAATAAGTGCGAGTTTTCATTTGGAGATACTCAAAAAGGCGGAGAGCTTGCTCTTGGCATGAGAAAAAGGCACAGTTATTATGAGGTTGTAAACCTTACAGACTGTAATATTATAGACAGCGACTATTTGTGTATTATAAAAAATACTGTAGAATTTTTCAGAAAAAGAAATGTTTCGTTTTACCATAAAGCCCGTCACGACGGATGTTTAAGGCATTTAGTAATAAGAAAAGGCGCTTATACTGGTGAGATACTTATTAACTTAATTACTGCCAATGATTTGGAGTTTGATTTAAACAGTTTTAAGGACATGCTTTTAAGCCTTAGTTTGCAGGGAAGGATTTGTTCCATACTTCACACACAAAACGATTCTGTTGCTGATGTTGTTAAGAGCGATAAAACAACTGTAATTTACGGACAGGATTATTTTACAGACAGGCTTTTTGAACTGGAGTTTAAAATAACAGCTTTTTCTTTTTTCCAAACAAATACTAAAGGCGCTGAAACTTTGTATTCAATAGTTAAGGAGTATGCCGGAGAGGCAAAGGATAAAACAGTATTTGACCTTTACTGCGGAACAGGAACAATAGGTCAGATAATGGCAGAAAAAAGCCGTAATGTTATAGGAATTGAACTTGTAGAAGAAGCTGTTGAGGCTGCTAATGAAAATGCGAAAAGAAACGGGATAAATAACTGTGAATTTATTGCCGGTGATGTTCTTAAAAAAGTAGACGAGCTTAGTGAAAAGCCTGATATTATTATTGTAGACCCACCAAGAGAAGGCATCCACCCTAAGGCAATAGAAAAAATAATTAATTTCGGCGCTGAAAGAATAGTTTATGTTTCCTGCAAGCCTTCATCACTTGCAAGGGATTTGGCTGTTTTTGAGGAAAAAGGATATAAAACAGTTAAAGTAAAATTATGCAACCAGTTTGCGAGGACAGTGCATATAGAAACAGTTGCGCTTTTGGAATGCTGTCATGATGTTAAAACAGTTGATTAATTTAATTACACATAACATAAAATTATCTGAAGAAAAAATAGTTATATACAGCAAATTAAAAGAGTTTTAAAAAAGCTTATATTAAGAAGATAGTTCAAAAATTATTTAAAAGTGGTTATTTTTATGCCGGCAGAAGATTATATTAATGAATTTTTATGCTCGGCAGTAGCTGAGTATTCAAGCGTTTATGGCAAGTTAACACAAAATGCAGTAAATAAAATAACTTCAAAACTGCCGACAAAGTCTGTAAAGGCAGTGTTTGATAAAATAACATATTATCAGGCTGTAGAGGCTGTTAATGAAGTCGGCTGTATTCTTGATAAGGATGATGAGAAGCAGGAATGTGTTGCTGTTGTAAATTCAGGGATATTGAATATGAACATTGCCTTTGTTGTTTTAAAGTCAGAATATGACAAAACGTATGTTGCGGCGTTTGCAAAAGAAGGCATTATTAATCAGCATACAGCTCAGAAAGCTGTTGACAGTATTTTTAGCGCCATAAGTGATAATAATCAGCATGCCAAGGAAGAGTGTAATTGATAGCGTATGTTTATTTAAGCCTAAAAAATAATTTTTTAATAAAAAAGTACTATTATTTGGCAGGCTAATGGTTTATTATATAAATTATTATTTTAAATAATAATTCTGTACTTTACAAAGTGGGTGGCTATATGGATATTAACAGCGGAGAAAAACCGAGTGAATATAAAATTATAGAACTTGCAAAATATATAATCCATAAACAATATTGTAAGAAAGATGTGCAGAGCGTTATATCCAAAATGGATAAAGATATTATTTGGAATGGTCCGGAAGAAGACAATTACGCATCTGGAATAAAGGAAGTTGAAGAATTTTTAAATAAATACAATGAAAATGCGCCTGCATACAATATTTCAGATGAAGAATATAATACAACACAAATTTCAAATGGCATATATCTGTGCAGCGGACGCATGCGTATTGAAACATATAATGGAGCAGATGTAGTTTCTCTTTTTTACCAAAAGGTTGTTTTAATTTTCAGATGGTATTATAATTGTTTGAAATGCTGTTATATTAACTTTTCTAATGTTTATAAAAATATTGGGGGGGGGCAGAGATATAGAGTTTCCAATTAAAATTTCTTATAACGACTACATTTATTTAACCAAAAAAGTTAAAGAACAGCAGGAAAAGATTGAAGAGCTCAAAAAAACAATTGAAATACAGGAAAATAAAATTAAAGAACAATCACGTCTGCTTCAAAATTTGACTTATACGGACAGTTTGACAGGGCTAAACAACAGAAATAAACTGGACCTTATTCAAAAAAGCGACTTTAACGAAAGAGTGTTTGTTTTAGGCATAGCATTTTTTGATTTAAACGGTCTTAAACGTGTAAATGATATTTTAGGTCATAGTGCCGGAGATGATTATCTGTGCCATACAGCTGAAGAAATAAGCAGGGTTTTTCCGGGAAAAGCTTACCGCATAGGCGGAGATGAATTTTTAGCAATAGAAACTGAAATGAATGAAGAAGAATTTAAGTCAGCTGTTTTGCTTGTAGAAAAAGGCATGAAGGAAAACAGCATAAGCTGCGCAGTAGGAATTTCATGGCGAGATAAGAACTGCAGCATAGAAGAACAGGTTAAGGAAGCTGATTTTGATATGTATAAAAATAAAAGGCAGTTTTACAGCTCAGCAAATACTGATAAACGAAGCCTTATTGATTAATGCCATTTTTCATATACGGCTTATAAAGCTTAATTATGTTGCGCAATATTAATAGTTTTTACGTTACGCTTTTTTATAAAAGCGCTGGTTAAGAACCTGAAATCAATAAGCGTAATTAAAATATTGGCGCGGAGAATAAAACAATTGTTTTAAAACCTAAATTAAATATTTTAAATTTCGGCAGAGGGTTATCTCTGCCATTTTTTGATGTTTTCCTTTTAATTTAGATAAAACAGATATATAATTTTATAAAAATATAAGAAGAGAGGTTTAATATGGAAATTTTACTTATTGCTGTAATTGTGCTGCTTTTAATAGAGCCGTTTATAATTAAGTCGTTTATAAAAAAATCATCTGATAACGATAGCCTAAATAATGAAATTAAATCTGTTAAAGCTGATGTTGAAAACAGCAACAGCATTTTAAGGAAAGAGCTGGGTGAAAGTGTTAATGGTTCAATTAAAACACTGGGCGGGATTTTAAGCGAAAATCAAAAAGACTATGCCGACACACAGCTTACAAACATTAAATTAAATGGTGAAAATATATTAAGGCAGATGAAAGGCATTCATGACGCTATGGCTTCTCAAATGCGCCAGATGAACAGTACAATTGAGGAAAGACTTAAAACAACAGCTGTTGAAAATGAAAATAAACTGGAAAGCATAAGAAAAACTGTTGAACAAAAGCTTACATATATTCAGGAGGACAACAACAAAAAGCTTGACGAAATGCGTAATGTTGTTGATGAAAAATTACAGAAAACCCTTGAGGAAAGAATTTCAAAGTCGTTTGAACTTGTAAACACACAGCTTGAACAGGTTTACAAAGGTCTTGGTGAAATGCGTTCCCTTGCAACTGGTGTGGGAGATTTGAAAAAAGTGCTTTCAAACGTAAAAACAAGGGGCATACTGGGTGAAATACAGCTGGGCGCTATATTGGAAGAAATAATGTCCCCGGAACAGTATGAAGTAAATGTTGTAACCAAAAAAGGCAGCAAAAATCCGGTGGAATACGCAATTAAACTGCCTTCTGACGACGGCAAATGCGTTTACCTGCCTATTGATTCCAAATTTCCTTCAGACGCTTATATTAATTTGACAGACGCTTATGAAACAGGCGATAAAAGTCAGATAAACGAAGCCGCTAAACTTCTTACATTAAGGATTAAATCTTTTGCCAAAGATATAAGCGAAAAATACATAGACCCGCCGTACACAACTGATTTTGCAATAATGTTCCTGCCGTTTGAGGGTCTGTACGCAGAAGTTGTTAAAATGGGTCTTGTTGAGGATTTGCAGAGAATGTATAAAATTAATATTGCCGGACCGAGCACAATGGCAGCGCTTCTTAACAGTCTTCAAATGGGATTTAGAACATTTGCAATACAAAAGCGCAGCAGTGAGGTTTGGGAAGTTTTAGGAGCTGTTAAAACTGAGTTCAATAAATTCGGTGATGTTCTTGAAAAGACTCAAAAACGCCTTGAAGAAGCAAACAGTGAGCTTGACAAGCTTGTAGGCGTTAGGACAAGACAGATACAGCGCAAGCTTAAAAGCGTTGAAAGTTTGAGCAGTGACATGTCAGATAAAATGTTTATTGATGTAAGCAAAGATATAATATCAGACGAGGAAAAAGAATAACAAGTAAATTATTTTAAGGCGCGGATAAATTTTATCGGCGCTTTTTGTATTGGTTAATAATGAAAAATATTTTAATATTATATTACAAAGAGGAGTAATAAATTGACATACATAGAAAATCAAGGTATAATTATTATACATAGAATATCTAAGTAAGTACATATAAAACTTTAAAAGGGGGCGTTTTTATGGATATTGATAAAGGACTTTTAGGCGGAAGCACTGTTTTAATGCTTTTATCTCTTATAGAGCAAAAGGACTGCTACGGATATGAAATAATTAAAGAGCTTAAAGAAAAAAGCGAAAATGTTTTTGAATTTAAAGAAGGAACGCTTTATCCTGTTCTGCACAAAATGGAAAATGCCGGGCTTTTAAAGTCATATCGGAAAGAAGCGGAAAACGGAAAAACAAGAAAGTATTATTCAATTACTTCTTTAGGTGTAAAAAAACTTTCAGAAGAAAAAAAGCAGTGGGAGGTGTTCTCTCTTTCGGTTAACAAAGTGATTGGGGGTAAAAGCCATGCCTTTGCCTGAAAAAACACTGTGGGAGGAATATTTAAACAAAGTAATAAGCCATGTAAAATTCAAATACGACCGCAAAGAAATAAAATGGGAGATAGAAGAACACATGGAAGATATGTATAATGATTTTATTTCTGAAGGAATGAACGGGAAAGAGGCGGAAAAAGCCGTTATTGCCTGTATGGGAGATGCTGATGAAATAGGGAAAAAACTTAATGAGGCACATAACAGTATTTTGGGAAATGTTTGGAGAATTTCAAGAATTATAGCCATAATTCTTATACTTTTAAGCATTCTGCCTGTTTTTGTAACGTGTTTAACAGTAATTTTTTCTATATTCAGCAGTTACAGCTATTCATACGATAAAAGTCAGATTATTTCGCGCATTGAAGTAAATCAAACAGAAAAAATAGATGATATGTATTTAAAGCTTGAAGAAGCCATACTGTATAATAACGGCTGTGTTGAGCTGCATTATAAAACTTGGTATCAGCCGTTTTCAAGCAGTGTGCGCTGGTCATTTGACATAAATTCCAACTATATTACAGATGATTTGGGTACTGAGTATATTGGTTCAAGCGGTTCAAGCTCTGCCGGCATAATATCAAAACACAGCACGGTTATAGAAGGATTTCCAAAAGAAGCCGCAATGCTTATTATAGATTATAATTACTGCGGCAGGAAAATGTATTTTGAAGTGCCTTTGAGAGAAGGTGGCAATGTTTGAGCAGGAAAAAGGAAACAATAATATTTATAGTTATAATACTTGTACTTGGCTTTTGGCGCTTTGGCGGCGGACAGCAGATTTATTTTTCCCCTGAAAAAGTAATGTATGCCTGTGAAAAAGGTCTGCACTATGGTCCTTCTGAAAAAATACTACTTAAAAAACAAATTGGAAACAGAGCCATTGTAATTGGAAAACTTGATGACGGATTATCTGTTGTTCACTCAAAACGTTCTCTTTTGGGTATGTGGAAGTTGGGAGAAGGCTCTGTTACAGGGTATTGGAAAATAACTGATAATTCAGAAGCGGCGTATGCTCCAAAATTCAGCCTTATTTACGGAGCTGTAAAAAATAAAGATATTAAAACAATAGAAACAGCGGCGGCAAAAGTAAAAGACGGAAAACTGGAAATACTGGATAAAGTAAAGTGTGATGTAGATGATGACGGGTTCTTTTATGCCGATACAGGAGATTTTTATTCAGAAGGAGAAAATATTTTTTTCAGAATAGCCTATATTTACGGGTTTGACGAAAACGGTGCTTTGATTTATAGTTATGAATACTGATATAAAAATTTCGGAGATGATATTTTGAAAGAGCCTTTATCTTTATACATTCACATTCCGTTTTGTGTTAAAAAATGCCTGTACTGCGATTTTCCGTCATACAGCGGTTTGGAAAGCATACACAGCGAATATGTTAAAAAACTTTGCAGTGAAATAAAAGAAGGTGCATACGTTTACAGCGGATACGACATAAAATCCGTGTTTATAGGCGGCGGAACGCCTACTGTTTTAAGCAGCCATGATTTGGGTTTAATTATGGATACTGTATTAAACAAATATGATGTAAGCAGCAATGCGGAAATTACTTGCGAGGCTAATCCGGGAACTCTTGACTTTAAAAAGCTAAATGAAATGCGTTATATGGAAATTAACCGTTTAAGTATGGGTGTTCAGGCATGGCAGGACGATATTTTAAAATCACTTGGAAGGATACACAACAGAGAAACTTTTGTAAATGACGTCGCCATGGCGAAAGACGCCGGATTTAAAAATATAAATTGTGATTTAATGTTTTCTCTTCCCGGTCAGACAATGGATGACTGGCAGGAAACATTGGAAAAAGTAACAGATTTGAATATTCAGCACATATCAGCTTACAGTCTTATTATAGAAGAAGGAACGCCTTTTTATGATATGCAGAAAAGCGGTGTTTTTAATGCTGTTGATGATGAGACAGACAGAAAAATGTATTCTCTGGCAAAAGAAATATTAAGCGACAGGGGGTATGGTCAATATGAAATAAGCAATTTCGCAAAGAAAGGATTTGAGAGCTACCATAACAGTGTTTATTGGAAAACAATGGAGTACGCAGGTTTTGGCTTAGGTGCACATTCATACTTTAATTCTAAGAGATATCACAATACTTATGATATTGAGAAGTATTTAAAGTGCCAAAAATTTGACGACATAAATGAAGAAACAGAAATCCTTACTGAAAATGATAAAATAAGCGAGTTTATGTTTATGGGGCTTAGAATGACTGAGGGAATAAGCGAAAAAGAGTTTGAAAGACGTTTTAAAAAATCAATAGACAGTATTTTTAAAAAGCAGTTATATGAACTTATTAATGAAAAGCTTATTATAAGGGAAAAAGGACGGATTTACCTTACGGATTACGGGACTGACATAAGCAATTTTGTTTTTGAGAAATTTTTGATTTAATTTGGTTCAAAAGGTTTATTTTTTAAAAACAGGAGTATAATTATATAATGAAGCAAATAAATGCCGGCGCAGATGTTCAAAAAATGTGCCGGTATTATGTTTTAAAAATAATTTGTAAAAAAATAATAAAAAAATTAAAAAATATACTTGACACTTTGGAAGATAGGTGTTATCTTATAAGCATGAATTAGCACTCGATTAAGGTGAGTGCTAACAGAAAGGAAGATGCTGGGATGGCACTTGATGAAAGAAAACTTAAAATCCTTCAGGCGATTATCACAGACTATATCGCTACGGCGGAGCCTGTAGGCTCAAGGACCATAGCCAAAAAATATGACCTCGGCATCAGCTCTGCAACTATAAGAAATGAAATGAGCGACCTTGAGGAAATGGGCTTTATTATTCAGCCTCATGCTTCAAGCGGCAGGATACCGTCGGATTTGGGATACAGGCTTTATGTTGATAAAATACTGCGGCGGCAAAAGCTTGGAGAGGAAGATAAAAAAATTGTTAACACAATGATTAACCGCAATGTTAATCAAATACAATATCTTATGGATGAAACCGCAAGGCTTATTTCCAAAATGACTAACTACACGGCTATATTTTCTGACCCTGTAGTTAAAAATACTAAGATTAACAAAATAAGGTTTATGTCCCTTAATGATACAGACCTTATGATTATATTAGCCGCAGAAGGCAATGTAATTAGAAACAAAATAGTTTCGGTTAACTATATGCCGGATGAATATAAGCTTTATGAGCTTTCAACTGTAGTTACTGACTTAATGCATGGAGTAATAATAGAAAACATCGGTCAGGACATTATAGATGAGCTTTACAGCAAACTTAATGGTTATGACGAGATTGCTTCATTAATAATGGGTTTTATTGATGAGCTTTCCAAATCATCCGGAATGGGAAAACTTCATTTCAGCGGTACAAATAATATACTGGCTTTTCCTGAGTTCAGCGATGTTGAAAAAGCTAAGTCGTTATTTAAAACACTTGAAAAAACAGATTCTCTTACAAACTTACTTTCAGATAACAAAAGCGGAGACTTAAAGATATATATAGGAAACGAAACAGGCATTGAGGAAATGAAGGACTGTAGCATTGTAACTACAACTTATGAGTTTGGCGACAATATTACAGGCACGATAGGAATTTTAGGTCCAACAAGAATGGACTATTCTCAGGTGGTTTCAGTTTTAAGCTCCATGGTTGAAAATATTGAGGGTGTTTTAAACAACCTTGAGGACAAGAAAAAAGATGATTCCTGAAATTGCAAGAAAGGAAAATGAAAATGGAAGAAAACAAAGAAAAAGAATTAGAGGAAGAAGTTATAAACGAGTCTGTAAATGAGGCTGTAGACAATTCCGTTGAGCCTTGCGGCGATGAATCTTCAAATGATGAAGTTAAAGAAGATAAAGAGCTTGCGGATGCTAAAGCTAAAGCAGATGAATATCTTGATAAATATCAAAGATTAATGGCTGAGTTTTATAACTTCCGTGAAAGAACAAGCAAGGAAAAAGCCGCTATGTACGATGACGGCGTGAGGGACACAGTAGAAAAAATACTCCCTGTAGTTGACAACCTTGAACGCGCTGTTGCCGCACAAAAAAATAAAAGCGATGAAGATGAAAGCTTTACAAAAGGTGTTGATATGATACTTAAACAGTTTAAAGAAACACTTAAAGCTTTAGGTGTTGAAGAAATACCAGCTATAGGCGAAAAATTTAACCCTCAGCTCCACTCGGCTGTAAGCCATATTGAAGATGAGAACTTTGAAGAAAATACAGTGTCAATAGAAATGCTTAAAGGTTACACCCATAAAGGCAAAGTTATAAGACACAGTATGGTTCAGGTTGCAAACTAAGTTTTATTTGATTATATATTTTAATTTTGAATTAATTAGGAGGAATATATTATGGGAAAAGTAATAGGAATTGACCTTGGAACAACTAACTCTTGTGTAGCAGTAATGGAAGGCGGACAGCCTGTTGTTATAGTAAACTCTGACGGAGCAAGAACAACTCCTTCAGTTGTTGGTTTTTCAAAGACAGGCGAAAGGCTTATTGGTGAAGCCGCTAAAAGACAGGCAATAACAAACCCTGACAACACTATAAGCTCAATTAAGCGCCACATGGGTGAAAGCTATAAAGTAACAATTGAAGGCAAGAGCTATTCTCCTCAGGAGATTTCAGCTATGATACTTCAGAAACTTAAAGCAGATGCTGAAAGTTATCTTGGCGAGAAAGTTACAGAGGCTGTTATAACAGTACCTGCTTACTTCTCGGACTCACAAAGACAGGCAACAAAGGATGCCGGCAAAATTGCTGGTCTTGATGTAAAACGTATTATCAACGAGCCTACGGCAGCTGCCCTTGCTTATGGTCTTGATAACGGCACAGAACAGAAAATAATGGTTTACGATTTAGGCGGCGGCACATTCGATGTTTCGGTTATAGAAATTGGTGACGGCGTTATAGAGGTTCTTGCTACAAGCGGAGATACACACCTGGGCGGTGATGACTTTGACCAGAGAATAATGGATTACCTTGTTTCTGAATTCAAAAAGACAGAAGGCATGGACTTAAAGAATGATAAAATGGCTATGCAGAGGATTAAAGAAGCCGCAGAAAAAGCTAAAAAAGACCTTTCAACAGTAACAACTACAAACATCAACCTTCCTTTCATTACAATGAATCAGGACGGACCTAAACATCTTGACATAACTCTTACAAGAGCTAAATTTGATGAACTTACAGCGGACCTTGTTGACAGAACAATGGGTCCTGTTAATACAGCTTTAAATGACGCCGGACTTAAAGCCAGCGACCTTGATAAAGTTCTTCTTGTAGGCGGTTCAACAAGAATTGTAGCTGTTCAGGAAGCTGTTAAGAAAATAACAGGTAAAGACCCATTTAAAGGCATTAACCCTGATGAGTGCGTTGCAATTGGTGCGGCTATTCAGGGCGGCAAGATTTCAGGCGATTCAAGCGCAAGCGACATTATGCTTCTTGATGTTACACCGCTTTCTCTTTCAATTGAAACTCTTGGCGGCGTAGCTACTAAGATTGTTGAGAAAAACACTGCAATACCTACAACTAAGAAACAGATTTTCTCAACTGCAGAAGATAATCAGTCAGCTGTTGATATCCGTGTTGTACAGGGCGAAAGACCTCTTGCAAAGGACAACAAGGAACTTGGTATGTTCAGGCTTGATGGTATTGCACCGGCAAGAAGAGGCGTTCCGCAGATTGAAGTTACATTTGATATTGATGCCAACGGTATTGTTCATGTTTCAGCTAAAGACCTTGGTACAGGCAAAGAGCAGTCAATAACAATTACAGCAAGCACAAACCTCAGTGAAGAGGAAATTGACAAGGCTGTTAGAGAGGCTGAGCAGTTTGCTGAAGCCGATAAAAAACGTAAAGAGGCAATCGATGCTAAAAACGGCGCTGATTCAATTATATTCCAGACAGAAAAAACTCTTTCTGAGCTTGAAGGTAAGATTGATGATTCTGAAAAGAGCGAAATTGAGGCTGAACTTAACAAACTTAAAGACCTTGTTAAAGATATGAAAGTAGAAGATATGACTGAAACAGATGTAGCAAACATTAAATCAGCTACAGATGAACTTACACAGAAATTCTACAAGATTTCCGAAAAACTTTATCAGCAGAACGCACAGGCAAATGGTGCCGACGGCACAGCTCAGGGCGGCAGCGATGATGTAGTTGACGGAAACGCTAAGGAAATCTAATTTTGCAAAACAATATAAGGGCAGGGATTTTCTTCCTGCCCTTTATGATGTTAAAAGTTGGTTATTGTGAAAGCTTCGGCTTTTTAAACAGGCGGTGAGTTAAATTGGCAGATAAAAGAGATTATTATGAGGTACTTGGTATTGACAAGAATGCCTCTGAAAGTGAAATAAAACGTGCATACAGAAAAATGGCTAAAAAATATCACCCTGATAACAACCCGGGGGATAAAAAAGCCGAAGAAATGATGAAAGAAGTAAATGAAGCCTATGAAGTGCTTTCAAACCCTGAAAAGAAATCTGCTTACGACCAGTTTGGTCATGCGGCTTTTGAGCAGGGCGGCGGAGCTGGAGCTGGTGGTTTTGGCGGCTTTGGCGGATTCGGCGGCTTTGGCTCAGGCGGAATGGAATTTGACATGGGCGATATATTCGGCAGTATGTTCGGCGGTGGATTCGGCGGACGCTCAGCAAAGAGAAACGGTCCTCAGAGAGGCAGCGATGTTTCGGTAAGCATCCAGATTTCATTTGAAGAAGCTATATTCGGCACAAAGAAGGAAATTCAGATAAATGTAACTGATAAATGTGATACATGCGGCGGAAGCGGCGCTAAACCTGGCACCGGCACGGAAACATGCCGCAAATGTAATGGTACAGGACAGGAAAGAGTTGTTCAGAATTCTATATTCGGTCAAATGGCAACTATCAGGACATGTTCAGCTTGTCATGGTACAGGTAAGGTTATAAAAGACCCTTGCGGTGTATGCCATGGTACAGGCACAGTAAGAAAATCAAAGAAGTTTGAAGTTAACATACCTAAAGGTATAGATAATGGTCAGACAATACGTCTTGCCGGAAAAGGCGAAGCCGGTACAAACGGCGGCGGCTACGGCGATTTGATGGTTACGGTTTATGTACGTCCTGACAGCTATTTTGTAAGAAAAGGCATGGATATTTACTGTGATGTTCCTATTACATTTGTCCAGGCTATACTTGGCGATGAAATAACAGTTAGAACAATATACGGCGAGCAGAAGCTTACAATTAAGCCTGGTACCCAGCCGGATACAATAGCTACAATTAGGGGCGCCGGAGTGCCTAATCTTAGAAATGCCAACCAGAAAGGCAATCAGATTATGACGCTTAAAGTTAAGATACCTACTGATGTAACTCCAAAGCAGAAGGAACTTTTAAAAAGTTTTTACGGAGGTTCCGGTTCAGAGAAAAAAGAGGGATTCTTTGATAAATTGAAAAAAGACTTTAAAGGCGAGTAATTATAAATATTTATAATTGAGTTTTATTCAGACCGGCATTGTTTAAAATAGTGCCGGTTTGATTTTATAAAAAGTAAAAAATTCTAAAAAACAGAAAAAACAATAAAATAATTATTGACTTATGTTTTTTGTTCTGATATACTACTTTAGGTAACAAAGTAGAGCATCCGCTTCTCACCTTACGGCAAAAGGTCAGTAAGGTTAATACATTTTCCTTTTTATTGGATTTTTGTGTATGCGCAAGTGGATAGTCTCTATCCACTTTTTTTATTGATTTTAGGAGGTGCTGAGCTATTATTGAGTTAATGATAAACGAGCAAATTAGAGACAAGGAAGTTCGTCTTATAGACCAGGAAGGCAATCAGGTTGGTATTGTATCATCAAAGGAAGCGCAGAAGTTAGCAGATGAGGCTAAGCTTGACTTAGTTAAAATAGCGCCTAATGCAAAACCGCCGGTGTGCCGTATAATGGATTACGGAAAGTACCGTTTTGATATGGCTAAGAAAGAAAAAGAAGCCAAGAAAAAACAAAAGGTTATTGATATTAAAGAATTGCGCTTGTCTCCGAATATCGACACTCATGATGTTCAGGTTAAGGTTAAAAAGGCTATAGAGTTTCTTAAAGACGGCGACAAAGTAAAAGTCAGCATTAGATTCAGAGGCCGTGAGATTGGTCATTCAAAAACAGCCGTTACTATACTTGAGGATTTCGCATCCCAGATTTCGGAATTTGGTGTTGTTGACAAAGCACCTAAAATGGAAGCGAAAAGCCTTGTCATGTTCCTTGCTCCTAAAGCATGATATAAGATTTTAGTTGTTGTTTATATAAGGAGGAAATTACAATGCCTAAGTTAAAAACAAAAAAAGCAGTTTCTAAACGTTTTAAAGTTACAGGTTCAGGTCAGCTTAAAAGACATAAAGCTAACACTCAGCATATTCTTGGTAAAAAATCAACTAAGAGAAAGAGAAATTTAAGAAAAGCAACTTTAACAGATGCTACAGTTCTTACAAGCTACAAAAAGAAATTATTACCTTACGCTTAATTACCGGGAATTGATAGGAGGAGTTATATAATGGCAAGAGTAAAAGGTGCGCTTAACGCAAGAAAAAGACATAAAAAAGTTCTTAAACTGGCTAAAGGTTATCGTGGTGCCAGATCAAAACAGTATAGAGTAGCTAAACAGTCCGTAATGAAAGCTTTGGCTTATTCTTTCGCAGGCAGAAAACAGACTAAGAGAGAATACAGAAGCCTTTGGATTACAAGAATTAACGCTGCAGCAAGAGCCAACAGTATTTCTTACAGCCAGCTTATGCACGGCTTAAAGCTTGCGGGTATCAATGTAAACAGAAAAATGCTTGCTGACCTCGCTGTAAGCGATGCAGCCGGCTTTACAAAGCTTGTTGATGCCGCAAAAGCAAAATTAAACTAATTGTTGTTCGAGTATATTAGATTAGGAGGAAATACAAGTGGCAAACATTAAATCCGCAAAAAAGAGAGTAAAAGTTATCGCTAAAAAAGCGTTAAGAAATAAAATGGTTAAATCAAGCACAAAAACAGCTATTAAAAAAGTAATGGTGGCTGTAGAGGCTAAAGACAAAGCTGCTGCTCAGGCTGCTCTTACACCAGCTATATCAGCTATTGATAAAGCTTACACAAAGGGCATTTTCCACAAAAATGCAGCTGCAAGAAAGAAATCAAGCCTTACAAGACTTGTAAACGGACTTTAATTGTAACTTATGCCAAGGTTAAACAGCCTTGGCTTTTTAATTAACAGCCTGCTTAAATAGGCTTTAAAATTTAAACCAAAGTTTTTAAATGCTGACAGTTGTGGATTGTAATAAAATTTAAAATTAATCATGGATTTTAAGAAGTATAAGAAATGCAAATAAGATTAATATAAGATAAGAAAATATTTTTTGAAATGATATGTTTTGACTAATAAAAACTCTATGTATGCCGGAGGGCTTTTTGCCTTCGGCTTTTTTTATTACCAGTTTTGGTTCCTAAGTTTAAGAAGGGCTTTTTTCTCTATCCGTGACACATAAGACCGTGATATATTGAGCATTTTGGCTATTTCTCTTTGAGTCATTTCTTTCTGCCCGTTAAGACCGTATCTAAGGCTTATAATGAGCTTTTCACGCTTGTTAAGGGATAGAGATATATTTTTATAAAGCATTTTAAGCTGCATATCAGTTTCGGCTTTTTGGGCAATGTCGCAGTCATCAGCCGGTATTGTTTCCATAACGGTAATCTCATTGCCGTCTTTGTCTTTGCTCACTGGTTCCTGTAAAAAAACATCACCAGCGGACTTTTTACAATACCTAAGGTACATCAATATTTCGTTATCTATACATCTGGCTGCATAAGTTGCAAGGCGGGTCTTTCTTGAAGAGTCATAAGATGAAATCCCCTTTATAAGACCTATTGTGCCGATTGAAATCAGGTCGTCGCTTTCTATTCCGCTTGAGGCGTATTTTTTAGCTACATGTGCTACAAGCCGCAGATTGTGTTCTACAAGTATATTTTTTGCGTTTTTATCGCCTTTAAAATAATCGTTGAGATATTTTTCTTCTTCCTCGGCGCTCAGCGGTTTTTGGAACGCTCCGCTACAGCCTAATGATAATAACATAATAACTGATAATATAAGACCTGCCAGAAGAATTCCCCCTTAAAACAGAAGATTACATATAATATTCAAAACAATGTCCTAATGTGTTTGTCTTTGAATAAATTTATTTTAAAAGGCAAGACTATTTTAAAAATACAGTTTTGGAGGCGGAATTATGAAAAGTATAGGCAATATCCGTACAGACCTTGCCCTTGAAGCCAGAGAGGCTCTTGCAACGGAAAGTGAGCCGGACATAGATGGCGTAATATATAAAACAGAAAAAGACGATATAATGGAAATTACAACAGTAGATATAGAAAACGAAAAAGGAAGCCAGTTAATGGGTAAGCCTGTTGGGACTTATATTACTATAGAGTCGGAATATATGCGCGATAATGACATACATGCGCAAAAGAAAATAACTCAGGCTCTCAGCCAAAAGCTTGGAAGGCTAATTAAGCCAAGCAAACATAAAAAAGCCCTTATTGTGGGGCTTGGCAACTGGAATGTTACTCCTGATGCTTTAGGTCCTAAAGTAGTAAACAGAATACTTGTAACACGGCATATATTAGAGAGCATACCAGAAGATATACGTGGTTCAGTAGGCAATGTAGCGGCTGTTTCTCCAGGTGTTTTAGGCATAACCGGCATTGAAACGGCAGAAATTATAAAGGGAATAACACAAAGAGTAAAGCCGGATGTTATTATAGCCATAGACGCTTTGGCAGCCAGAAGTGTAAGCCGCATTAACTCCACAATACAGCTTTCTGATACAGGCATAAGCCCGGGTGCAGGCATAGGCAACTGCCGTACACCTTTAAATTATGAAACAATGGGAGTCCCTGTTATAGCAGTAGGAGTGCCTACTGTGGTAGATGCCGCAACGCTTGTAAACGATACATTTGACGGTATATTAACTTCCATGCTTGAAAAAAACGGGTATGAGAGCCAAACGGCAAAAAGCATAAAACATATTTGCGACGAGGATAAGTTTGATGATATACTTTCTGCTCTTGAACCATATTCAGGCAACATGTTTGTAACTCCAAAAGAAGTTGATGCCGTTATAGAACGCCTTTCGGACATAATTGCCAATGCTGTAAATATGGTTCTGCATCCGGCTATTGACATTGAAGATGTTAAAAATTTCTCATTTTAGGTTCATTTTAGATTTTTAATTACATTAATATATTAAAATTAAAAATTAATAAATATATGATTTTTTGATATATAATTACAAATAACAAATGAATGTATTGTTATTTATTGTATAATTTTTTTTACTTTTAATGCCTGTTGCTAAAACACTCTTGACATGATTGTTGAAAGGATATAATATAATAAGAGCGGTTTTATGCCGCTGATAATGTGTACTTTGAAAATTTTATAAGGGGGTGTTTCCGATACTTTATATTGTTATTGGAGCGGTTATTGGAATACTTCTTGGCTTAGTAATAGGCATTAACTATAGAAAACGCATTGCGGAAGCTAAAATTGGTGTTGCTGAAGACAAAGCAGAAAAAATAGTTGAAGATGCTAAGAAAGAGGCGGAAAACAAAAAGAAAGAAATTCTGCTTGAAGCTAAGGAAGAAAGTATAAAAACCAAAAACGAACTTGAACGAGAAGTAAGAGAAAGGCGGAACGAGCTTTCAAGAACTGAAAGACGGCTTGTGCAAAAAGAGGAAACTCTTGACCGCAAGGCTGATTCATACGAGAAAAAAGAGGAACAGCTTAACAAGAAAATGGAAGAACTTGAAAGCCAGAAGGCTGATGTTGAGATTCTTCATACTAAACAAATTGAAGAACTTGAAAGAATTTCGGGCCTTACAAGGGAGGAAGCCAAAAACTATTTGCTTAACATTATTGAAAACGATGTTAAGCACGAAGCCGCTATTATGGTTAGGGAAATAGAAGCCAAGGCTAAAATGGATGCTGACAAAAAGTCTAAGGAAATTGTGGCAAACGCTATCCAAAGATGCGCTGTTGACCATGTAACCGAAACTACAGTTTCCGTTGTTCAGCTGCCTAACGATGAAATGAAGGGAAGAATTATAGGCAGAGAGGGCAGGAATATACGTGCCCTTGAAACACTTACCGGTATTGACTTAATTATAGACGATACACCGGAGGCTGTTATACTTTCCGGCTTTGACCCTGTAAGACGTGAAATAGCCAGAATTGCTCTTGAAAAACTTATTGTTGACGGTCGTGTTCATCCATCACGCATTGAGGAAATGGTTGAAAAGGCTAAAAAAGAAGTTGAGGTTATTATACGTGAAGAAGGTGAGGCGGCTACTTTTGAAACAGGTGTTAACGGCTTGCATCCAGAAATAGTCCGTCTTTTAGGTAAGCTTAAATACAGGACAAGCTATGGACAAAATGTACTTAAACACTCAATAGAGGTTTCTCATTTGGCTGGCATTATGGCTGCCGAGCTTGGGGTTGATGTAAACACAGCTAAAAGAGCCGGCTTGCTTCATGACATAGGAAAGAGCATAGACCATGAGGTTGAAGGCTCTCATGTTAGTATTGGCGTAAGTTTACTTAAAAAACACAGGGAATCTGACATAATTATTAACGCTGTTGAAGCGCATCATGGTGATGTTGACCCTCAATCTATAGTAGCTGTCCTTGTACAGGCTGCTGACGCTATTTCGGCAGCAAGACCGGGTGCAAGACGCGAAACGCTTGAAAGTTATATTAAAAGACTTGAAAAGCTTGAGGAAATTGGCGACAGCTTCAAAGGTGTTGAAAAATCTTTTGCTATACAGGCTGGTCGTGAGTTAAGAATAATTGTTATACCTGAAGAGGTCGGCGATGACAACCTTACACTTTTGGCAAGAGATATAGCTAAGAGAATAGAAGATGAGCTTGAGTATCCGGGTCAGATTAAAGTAAGTCTTATCAGGGAAACAAGAGCTACAGAATATGCTAAATAATTTAAAAGCAGGACAAAAAGACGTCCTGCTTTTTTGCTGCGTGGAAAAATAAAATTTTTAATAATGAATTTTCAGTTAATGCTGTAAAAAAGTTTATTTATTCGGTTATTTATAAAGTTAGAAAAAGTTAGAAAAGTTAGAAAAAGTCAAAAAAACCGTGTGGATGCTTAAAATAATAAGTTCTGCACGGTTTTTTGATATAAATAACTAATTTATTAAACGCGTTATTTAAAACGGTAATAAATAAAAATAATCGCTTTAAAATATTTTATAATTTGTCATCATCTGTTATAAAGTGACCTGTAGACGGTATTTTTGTTGCGCGGTAAAATTCTATGTTATGGCTTTTAAACTCTTCCGCAGGCATTACGTTTGTAATTGAGCTGTTCTTTTTAAGTGTGTAAAGCTGTATTCCGCCGGAGGTTTTTGTAGAGCTTGCAGGAATAAGTGAAGTATTAAAAAGACATGCTTTGTCATTATCCCTTGTTAATACAAAGTCGGAGTCTATATTCAAAAATGTCATAAATATCAGCCTTGATTTGGAGGAGTAAGCGTTTATAAGGCGTTTTCGGTTTGTTTTTGTCTTGTAAGCTTCAAGAGGTATTTTAACTGCCTTGCCATTTTCAAAAACAAGAAACATTTCGCCTGAGTAGTCAGTAGTTGCTGTAACAAATATTATTTTTTCATTTTCTTCCATATCAAGCATGTTTGGCAGATAATCGCCTAAGGAGCTGGCTTTAGAATCCTGAACTTCACTTAATTTAAGCTTATACACATTAAACATGTTTGAAAAAAATAAAAGCTCTGCTTTGTTTGTGCTTTCTTCTTCAACTATAATTCGGTCATCTTCTTTAAGTTTGTGCTCACCGGCTGTGCGTAATGAAACAAGGCTTATTTTCTTAAAATAATTTTGTTCTGTAAGGAATATTTTAAGGGCATAGTCCTCAATAAGGTTTTCTTCAGGTATTTCTTCAACTTCCTTAGCGTCTATAATTTCGGTTTTTCTTTCAATGCCGTATTTTTTAGCTACCGCTTTAAGCTGCGAGCATATAATGTTTTTAATTCTGCGTTCGCTGTTAAGTGTATTGTTAAGGTCTTTAAGCTCTTTTTCAAGGTCGCCAAGCTCTTTTGTACGGTTTAAAATATATTCACGGTTAATATTCCTGAGCTTAATTTCAGCTATATATTCAGCCTGTTTCTCGTCTATATCAAAGCCTGCCATAAGGTTTGGCACAACATCTTTTTCAAGCTCTGTATGGCGGATTATAGCTATAGCTTTATCTATATCGGCAAGTATTTTTTCAAGCCCCTGCAAAAGATGAAGTTTTGCGCCTTTTTTTTCTATATCGTAGGCTATCTGACCTTTTATTGACTTTATCCTGAAATTTTTCCAGTTTTCCAGTATTTCCGCAATGCCCATTGTTTTTGGGTGTCCGTCTATAAGTATATTAAAGTTGCAGCTGAATGTGTCGGAAAGAGGCGTCTGCTGGTAAAGCTTGTGCATTAAAATTTCAACATTGGTGTTGCGGCGCACGTCTATGGCTATTTTAAGTCCGCCTAAGTCTGTTTCATCACGGACATCTGTGATTTCCTTAATTTTGCCTGACTTTATAAGCTGGACTATTTTATCTATAATACTTTCTATATTGGTAGAGTATGGAATTTCAGTTACTTCAATACAGTTGTTTTTTGAGTCGAACCTGTATTTCGCATATATGCGGAAACTTCCCCTGCCGATTGAATAAATCTGCTCTATCTCAGAACGGTTGTAAAGCAGTTTTCCGCCGCCCGGAAAATCCGGTGCCTTCAAAGTTGAGAGTATGTCTGTCTGCGGATTATTAATATATTCAACAGCTGTCTCGCATACTTCCGCAAGATTAAAACTGCATATAGAGCTTGCCATGCCTACCGCTATTCCCTGGTTAGGATTAACGAGCACATTTGGGAATGTAGTTGGCAGAAGAAGAGGCTCTTTTGTTGTGGAGTCATAGTTGTCAACAAACTTTACTGTGTTTTTGTCTATATCCGCAAAAATTTCATTACAGATAGGGGATAACTTAACCTCTGTATACCTTGGCGCGGCATAAGCCATATCACGTGAGTACTGTTTGCCAAAGTTTCCCTTTGAGTCTACAAAAGGGTGCAGAAGTGAGCCGTTGCCTTCTGTAAGACGCACCATTGTTTCGTATATAGCAGCATCGCCGTGTGGGTTAAGGCGCATTGTCTGACCTACTACATTAGACGATTTTGTTCTGTTTCCTGTTAAAAGCCCCATTTTATACATTGTATATAGGAGCTTTCTGTGAGACGGCTTAAAACCGTCTATTTCCGGTATAGCTCTTGAAACAATAACACTCATGGCGTAAGGCATGTAGTTAAGTTCAAGGGTATCGGTTATTATTTGCTGAGATATTTTTTCCGGCTTAATTTCTTCCGGTTTTTTGCTTTTTTTTGCCATTTTATCACCTGTTAATTATCAGCTTATGTCGCTGAAATCTATATATTTGTAGCCTTCCTGTTCAATATGTTCTTTTCTGCCTTTAAGATTTTCGCCTAAAAGCAGTTCAAAAACCTGCTGGGTTATATCTTCGTCAGAAGGCATAACCTGTATAAGCCGTCTTGTCTGTGGGTTCATTGTTGTTTCCCACATCATTTCCGGCTGGTTTTCACCAAGACCTTTTGAGCGCTGGATTGTGTATTTTCCCTTTAATTTTGCAATGATATTTGCCTTTTCAGATTCGGAATAAGCAAAATAAGTGTTTTTACCGCTTGTTATCTCAAAAAGAGGGGACTCGGCTATAAATACTTTCTTTTCTTTTATTAATGTAGGCACAAGTCTGTAGAGCATTGTAAGTATTAAAGTCCTTATCTGATAGCCGTCAACATCGGCATCTGTGCAGATTATGATTTTGCTCCATTTAAGCTGGCTTAAATCAAAAGAGTTCATGTCTGAGTGTTTAGTTTTTATCTCAACTCCGCAGCCGAGAACTTTTAAAAGGTCGGTTATAATTTCGCTTTTGAATATTTTGTCATAATCCGATTTAAGGCAGTTTAGTATTTTGCCTCTTACAGGCATTATAGCCTGAAATTCAGCATCGCGACCGAGCTTGCAGGCGCCCAAAGCTGAGTCGCCCTCAACTATATATATTTCACGCCGGGAAACGTCTTTTGTACGGCAGTTAACAAACTTTTCAACACGGTTATTAATGTCAAGGCTGCCTGTAAGTTTTTTTCTTATAGAAACCCTTGTTTTTTCCGCTGTTTCACGGCTGCGTTTGTTGGCGAGGACCTGAGAGGCTATTTTATCGGCATCCATTTTATTTTCAATAAAATAAATTTCAAGCTGGTGCTTAAAATAATCCGTCATTGCTTCCTGTATAAACTTGTTTGTAATTGATTTTTTCGTTTGGTTTTCGTAGCTTGTGATTGTAGAAAAAGAGTTGATTATAAGTATAAGGCTGTCCTGTATATCCTGAAAAGTAATCTTCTTTTCATCTTTTTTGTAAAGATTATTTTGTTTTAAATACTTGTCTATGGCGTAAACAAAGGAGCTTTTAACGGCTTTATCAGGAGAGCCGCCATATTCAAGAAAACTTGAATTGTGGAAATATTGTATTGTATTTATTTCATTGTTGAAACAAAAAGCGGCTTCAAACTTCAGCTTATATTCTGGTTTATCTTCGCGGTCGCGGCCGGCAGTTTCGTTTTCAAGGTAATAAACAGATGTAATGCCTTTGCCGTTATCAAGTTCGTTTGCGTAATCCATTATGCCGTTTTCGTACTTAAATGAAGTAATTTCACCTGTGTTTTCGTCTTTAAATATAAACTCAAGACCGGCATTTACTATTGCCTGTTTTTTAAGCATGTCATGAAAGTAATCCGGTTTTATGTCTATGTCTGTAAAAACATCAATATCTGGCTTCCATTTTATAATTGTTCCAGTTGTTTTTAATTCAGACGGCTCTTTTTTAAGTCCTCCTACATTTTCGCCTTTTTCAAAATGAAGGGAGTATTTATAGCCATCGCGGTAAATTGTGGCGTCCATATATTCGGAAGAATACTGTGTGGCGCATGTTCCAAGACCGTTTAAGCCAAGACTGAACTCATAGTTTTCGCCGGAATTATTTTTGTATTTTCCTCCGGCGTATAACTCGCAAAATACCAGCTCCCAGTTAAAGCGGTTTTCGTTTTTGTTGAAATCTACGGGTATTCCTCTGCCGTAATCCCGTACTTCTATTGATTTATCTTTAAAAAGCGTAATCTCTATTTTGTTTCCGTAGCCCTCACGGGCTTCGTCAATTGAGTTTGAAACTATCTCGAATACCGAGTGCTGACAGCCCTCTATTCCGTCGGAGCCGAATATTACCCCCGGACGAAGACGCACCCTGTCGGCGCCTTTAAGGGATGTAATGCTTTCGTTATTATAAGTATTTTCAGCTGATTTTTTTACCATTTTTATGCACCTTATCTAATTTGTAATTAACTGTATTTTATTAGCTTACTTAAAATCAGCTGTATTGTCAAGGATTAGCCTTGTAAAAGCCTTCTGCAAAAGATGACATAAGTTTATTTGAATGAAAGAATGCAATGTGATAATATAAAATAATAGTTAATAAAAATTGGCAAATGATAGAAAGAATTGATTTTTGTCTGCATGTTTTAAAGGAGAATGTAATGGGAAGGATACTGATAGTTGCCGAAAAGCCGTCGGTTGCAAGAGACATAGCCCGCGTTGTTGGCTGCAATAAAAAAAATGAAGGCTTTTTGGAGTCTGATAAATACATTGTTTCGTGGGCTTTAGGGCATTTGGTGGCTCTTTGCGAGCCAGAGGATTACGATATGTCTTATAAAAAGTGGACTATGGATAATCTGCCCGTAATGCCGGAAAACATGCGCCTTAAAGCCATTAAAAAAACGTCAAAACAGCTTACACTGCTTAAAAAACTTATGAACAGCAGTGAAATTGATTATATAATATGCGCTACCGATTCCGGAAGGGAAGGCGAGCTGATATTTCGTTATATATATCAGTTTGTAAAGTGCAGCAAGCCTTTTAAGCGTCTTTGGATAAGCTCCATGACAGATGAAGCGATAAAAGAAGGTTTAATTAATTTAAAAGATTCAAAAGAGTATGATAATTTGTATTTAAGCGCAAAATGCCGTTCCGAGGCTGACTGGCTTGTAGGCATAAACGCCTCAAGGGCGTATACAATAACCCATAAAGCTCTGCTTTCTGTTGGAAGAGTCCAAACGCCTACGCTTTATTTAATTGTTAAAAGACAAAATGAAATTGATAATTTTAAAAGTACGGACTATTACGAAGTTCAGGCTGATTACGGAAATTTCAGCGGAATTTGGTTTAATGAAAAATACAGTAATACTCGCATTGACGACATAAAAAAAGCTGAGGAAATAAAAAATAAAGTTAATAAAAAACAGGCGGCTGCCGCTTTAATAGAAAGCGAAAATAAAAAAGAATATCCGCCTCTTTTATATGACCTTACAGAGCTTCAAAGAGCATCAAACCGCGCTTTTGGCTATTCGGCAAAAAAAACGCTTGATATAGCTCAAAACCTTTATGAAAAACATAAAATAATTACCTATCCAAGGACAGACAGCAGATATATAACAGAAGATATGAAACAAACTGTACCTTTAATATTTAAAAAACTTGTTTCTGCCGATTTTTATAAAGACGATATAAACCGCCTTAATTTAAAAGCTCTTAATTTCAGCAGGAGAATAGCTGACAACAGCAAGGTAAGCGACCACCATGCCATTATACCTGCCAACAACAAGCCGGCATTAAACAGGCTTTCATCTGATGAGTTTAATGTTTATAATCTTGTGGTAAAAAGGTTTATAGCTGTGTTTTATCCGCCTTATGAATACAATATAAAAACCGTTGTTGCATATTGCCAAAATGAAAGCTTTGTTTCAAAAGGCAAAACTGATTTGAATTTAGGCTGGAGATTAATAGAACCCTTAAAAGAGAAAGATGAAAAAACTGTTATACCGCCTGAATTAAAAAAGGGAGATATTTTAAACATTACATCGGCAAATGTATTAAAAAAGAAAACACAGCCGCCTAAACCGTACAACGAAGCCGCACTTCTTTCAGCTATGGAAAATGCCGGTCGTGATATAGAAGATGAAGGACTTAAAGAACAGATGAAAGATTCCGGCTTAGGCACACCTGCAACAAGGGCGGCTATTATAGAGCGTCTTTTAAGCGTAGGATATATAAGAAGAAAAGGCAAAAGCCTTGTGCCGGAAGAAAAGGGAATAAGGCTTTGCGCAGCTGTGCCTGATGAAATAAAATCGGCTGAAACTACTGGAAAATGGGAAAAAGGTCTTTCTTCCGTTTCAAAAGGCAAAATGGCGCCTGACAGATTTATGGGCAGTATTAAGAGGTTTGTACTGTTTCTTATAGATGATGCCCAAAAGAATAAAGGCGAGGTTGTTTTTGATGAGGAAACCCCGGCTAAAAAAAGACGCGCTTCTTCTTTAGGCAAGTGCCCTGTATGCGGCAATAAAGTACTTGAAAATTCAAAGGCGTTTTATTGCTCAAACTGGAAAGAAGGCTGTAAATTTAATGTGTGGAAAAATATCCTTGACAGGTATTCAAATACCATGGATGCCGCTAAAATGCGAAAAATACTGAAAAACGGCAGAACAGATAAAATTAAAATTACTATGCCTCAAACAGGAGAAAGCGGGACTGCCGAGCTTGTTTTAAATAAAGACAGGAATTATATTGTTGAAATACAGAATTTTCAGCGCGACATAAAATAAAACTGCTGCAAAAATATTATAAAAAAGTTATAAATATTTATAAAAAATATTGAAAGTCTTAAGGTTTTGAAATATACTCCAATTAGTACATAATCTAATGCATAAAAGAGAGGGTGACATTAATGAATATTGAGGCTGAGGCAGATAAATGGATGCGCAATGAAATAATAAGATTCTTGATAGGCATAGTTGGTGTTGCTATATATTGTTTTGGAATTAATTATTTTATGGTGCCTTTAGGTTTGTACAGCGGCGGCTTTTTAGGTATCAGCCAGCTTATAAGAACATTCCTTGTTTCTGTTTTGGGAATTAACTTCGGCAATTTTGATATTGCAGGCTTGCTCTACTATTTAGCCAACATACCATTAATTATACTGGCTTATAAAATAATGCCTAAAACATTTGTTATAAAGGTTTTTATAGTTTCTACAGCCATGACATTTTTCCTGTCTGTTATTAACATACCGAAAGAGCCTCTTCTTGATGAAAGGCTTACAAACTGTATTATAGGTGCTATAATAAGCGGATTTGGCGCAGGCACATATTTAAAATGCGGATGTTCAAGCGGAGGTACTGAGATTATAGGTATTTACTTTTTACGCAAAAACTATAACATCAGTATTGGTCAGGTAAACCTTTCGATAAACGCTTTTATATACCTTATGTGTCTCATGGTATTTAATGTTCAAACGGCTGTTTATTCTATTATATTCTCAGTTGTAAGCACTCTTGTAATGGATAAAATTCATACACAGACTATCAATGTTGAGGCAATAATAATATCAAAAAAGAACAATGACATAATAGAAAAACGAATACTGAAAGAAATGCAAAGAGGAATAACATATTGGGAAGCATACGGCGGATATACAAACGAAAAAAGCTATGTTATGTTTACTATGATATCTAAATATGAGGTCCCTACATTAAAAAGAATTGTACATGAGGCAAATCCTCAGGCGTTTACTGTGTTTAAGGAAGGCGCAAATGTAAGCGGAAACTTTATAAAGCATCTGTAACCAAAATTTTATTTATAATATTTTCAACGAATATTTTAAAACGCATGTCATTTTCAGATGTGCGTTTTTGTTTTTATTTTATTATAAAAGAGTAAAAAGTTTATTATAATTTTAAAATATTATGGTAATTACTGAATTGTTTTGATATAATACTAAAATTAACAACTTATGAAAGGTGGGGTTTTAATGCCTATTAAATTACCTGACCATCTTCCGGCAAAAGAAATACTTTATAATGAGGGTATATTTGTTATGGGTGAGGATAGAGCGTTCCATCAGGATATACGTCCGTTAAAAGTCGCTATACTTAACCTAATGCCTCTTAAAGAAGTTACGGAAGTACAGCTTTTAAGGCTCCTTGGCAACTCTCCGCTTCAGGTAGAAATTACACTGCTCTTTCCAAAGAGCCATGATTCCCAAAATACACCTGTTGAACATTTAAAGAGCTTTTACCATACATTTGATGAAGTTAAAAACCAAAAGTTTGACGGGCTTATTATAACCGGGGCGCCTATTGAGCTTATGGATTTTGAGGAAGTTGATTTCTGGCATGAATTAACTGAAATTATGGACTGGTCAAAGTCAAATGTAACAAGCACAATGCATATCTGCTGGGGCGCACAGGCTGGACTTTACTATCATTACGGTGTGCCTAAGATTATACTTGATAAAAAAATATCAGGGGTATTTCCACACTATAAAAATCCGTATCACGACAAGCTTTTAAGAGGTTTTGATGATATATTTTATGTTCCGCACTCAAGAAGGACGGAAGTAAGACGTGAGGATATTATTAATACAGGTAAAGTGGTTATTCTTTCTGAATCTGACGAATCAGGCGTTTACATAGCCTCAGCAAAACACGGAAGGCAGATATATGTAATGGGTCACTCCGAATATGACGCGCTTACACTTAAAAATGAATATATGCGTGACTTGCAGAAGGGTCTTAACCCTGAAGTGCCTAAGCATTATTTTAAAGATGACAATCCTAATAACATGCCTCTTGTAAGATGGAGATCACATTCGAATATTTTATTCTCAAACTGGTTAAATTACTATGTATATCAGGAAACACCTTATGATGTGGAGAAAATAGAAAAAACAGAAGACTGAAATTAATTAGCCGTATTTTCGCTTTTTATGCGTTAAAACGGCTGATTTTGCATTATAGATAAAAAATTTCAGCTGATTTTTATTGTTTTTTTATTGAACTAATATTGTTAAGGTGATATATTTAGTAAGTGTTGAACAGCAAATTAGTTATTTTTAAATTTTATAATACAGGAGGAGGTTTAAAATGAGTATTAAAAAATTTTTATCTTTATTGGCGGCAGTTGCTTTAGCTGTTACAGCTTTTGCAGGCTGTGGTTCTGATGAAAGCAGTTCAGAAAGCTCAAATATTATTGCTTCAGGCGATGGTGTTACTGTTGAAATTGTTGATGATGGTTCATCATCTAATGAACCAGCCTCACAGGGCGAAGCTATGAATGTTGCCATGCTTAAAGGACCTACGGCAATAGGAGCCGTTATGCTTATGAAGGAGCAGGATGAGGGCACAGCTGAAGGAAATTATAACTTTACTATAGATACAGCGCCTGACAGTGTAGTAAGCAAAGTAATTTCAGGCGAGGTAGACGTGGCAGCTGTTCCTTCAAATTCGGCAGCGGCTATATACAACAAAACAGAAGGCGGCGTTGTTGTAGCGGCAGTTAATACTTTGGGTACTCTTTATTTACTTGAAAACGGAGATACTATAAATACAGTAGCAGATTTAGCAGGAAAAACTATAAATTCGTCAGGGCAGGGAGCTGTGCCTGAGTACGTATTTAACTATATTTTATCTCAAAGCGGAACTGAAAATGTAACAGTAAACTTTATGCAGGCTCATGACGAGCTGGCAGCTGCTGTAGCTTCAGGTGAAGTTGATAACGCACTTCTTCCAGAGCCTTATGCCGATGTTGCGCTTTCTAAAAATCCTGATTTGAGGGTGGCTCTTGATATAGCCCAGTGCTATGACGAATATTCTGGAGTAGATAAGGGCGAAATGCCTAATACCCTTCCTATGGGCTGCATTATAATAAGAAAAGAATATGCCGAAAATCATACTGAAGAGGTAAAATTATTCCTTGATGAATATAAAAAATCTATAGAAGAAGTAAACAGCAATATTGAGGAAAGTGCGAAATATGTTGTTTCTTACGGAATTATAGACGATGAAACTGTCGCTAAAGAGGCAATACCTAAATGCAGTATTTATTATATAGACGGCGACGAGATGAAAAATGTTATGGGGAGCTTCCTTAGCATTATGAATGAGGCTAATCCTAAGTCAATAGGCGGCAGTATGCCGGGTGATGACTTTTATTATGCCGGATAAGGGTGAATTTTAAAGTTGAAAAAAGACCGTAAAGAATTTATGTCAAAAGCCGTTTCGGTTTTAATATGGGTGCTTATATACCAAGCTGTAAGCCTTTATGTTGGCAAATCGCTTCTTGTGCCTACAGCAGGCGATATACTGCGGGCATTTATGGGTATGTGCACTGGCGCTGAATTCTGGAGTACGGTCTTTTTTTCGCTTATAAGGGTAATAACGGGCTTTGCTTTATCTGTAATAGCAGGGCTGATTTTGGCATGGTTTTCCTACAAATACAAGATTATTTATAACTTTGTATATCCTGTTTTAAGTGTTATAAAGGCTGCGCCTGTGGCGTCTTTTATTATTCTTGCCCTGCTTTGGATTCGCTCCGGACTTGTGCCGGCATTTATTTCTTTTTTAATGGTTCTGCCAATGGTATGGAGCAATGTTCTTCAGGGGTTTATGGAAACGGATAGAAAACTTATTGAAATGGCTGATGTATTTGATTTTACTGTTAAAAGAAAAATCAGAATGATATACATTCCGCAAATTATACCGTATTTTAAAACAGCGTGCATAACGGGATTGGGTTTTGCGTGGAAAAGCGGTATAGCGGCTGAAGTTATAAGCACGCCTGAGCTGTCTGTAGGCAGAAAGCTTTACGAGTCGAAAATATACATAGAAACACCGGAGCTTTTTGCGTGGACTCTTACTGTAATTATATTAAGTATACTTGCTGAAAAAGTTTTCAGTGCTTTGCTTAACAGGTTTATAAAGCTAAGGTGAATTAACTATGATTTATTTTAAAAATATTAATAAAGCTTATGAAAAAACTGTTTTTTCGGATTTCAGCATGGATATTAATGATGGCGGCATTACAGCGCTTTTAGGTCCGTCAGGCTGTGGCAAAACAACACTTATAAATATGCTTTTGGGTTTTGAAAAGCCGGATAATGGCAGTATATCGGGTGCGGAAAGCAAGAGCTTTTCAGTAGTGTTTCAGGAAGACAGGCTTCTTGAAAGCTTTACTGTTAAAGAAAATGCCATGGTTTCATGCAGGGACGAGAAACTTTGCAGAAAAGTACTTGAGTTTTTGGATTTGTATGATTTTGCTGCTTTTTACATAGACGAGCTTAGCGGAGGCATGAAAAGAAGAACCGCGATTGCCAGATGCCTTTTAAAAAACGCAGATATTTATATATTAGATGAACCGTTTAAGGGCATTGATGAAGTTTTGAAGAAAAAAATAATTACAGCTATGAAATATTATTTAAAAGGGAAAACATGCCTTTTAGTAACCCATGATATTGAAGAAGCTGTGCAGATGGCTGACTGGATTAAAATAATGAAAAGTAATCCATCTGAAATTATTAAAGATGTCAGTACTAAAGAAATAGATACGGGTTTTATAGAAGATTTTAAAAACGGGACATTATAGCTTTACAAGTATTTTGCTGTTATATAAAAAGAGGGCGGAATAATAAAACCGCTCTCTTTTTATGTACGCCATTTGCTATAACTTATTTATAACTTATTAACATCATTCAAGAAATTAAAAACTGTTTAAGCTTTATATGGTTTTCTAAGTTCATCGTCTTTTCTTAAATCAAGATATTCAACTATTAATTTAACGGCGTCTTCTGCGCTTAGATAATTCATATTAATCATTAAATCGTAGTTGTTCGGATCTCCCCATTTGTTGCCTGTATGGTAGTTGTAGTAAGCTTCACGAGCTTTATCTACTTTGCGTACTTCTTTTTCGGCATTATCTCTGTTAATGCCATAGTCAGTAATAGCTCTTGCCACTCTTGTCTGGAATGAAGCGTATGTATATATATTTACGCAGTTTTGATAATCTTTTAATACATAGTCAGCGCATCTGCCTAATACTACACAAGGACCGCTGGAAGCTACATCACGAATTACCTGTGACTGGACGCTGAATATTTTTTCGTTAAACGGCATGCCGTAAATTTGTGTTTCAGGTCCAAGCCTTGAAAGCAGATAAAGGAAGTTATTGCCAGCCTGAAGCTCAGCTTCTTTAAAAAGCTCATCTTTTATTCCACTTTTTTCAGCAGCCAATGAAATAAGTTCATTGTCATAATAAGGTATATTAAGTTCTTTTGCCAAAAGCTCGGCTACTTTCCTTCCGCCGCTGCCATACTGCCTGCTTATAGTAATAATTGCGTTCTTCATACTGATTGCCCCCTTTATCAAACAACTACTTTATAAATTAATTATAGTGCATTTGGCTGAATTTTTCAATATTAAATGAAATTTTTAATACAATATATGCTGTATTTTTAAATGCTGTGATTTATTATTCAACAATCTAAACAAAAAAACAACAGAATTGATTATTTGCTTTAATATTTAAAAATCAAGTATCATATCGTACCAAACAGCTCCGCCGTGAACTGATTTTGATACGCCGAGATTTTTATAACCGAACTTCTCATAATAATGTATAAGTTCTTTTTTGCATGTAAGTATTAAACCTGTGCGTCCGGATTTTTTGGAGTTTTCAATCATTTTGTCCATAAGCATAGCGGCAATTCCGCAGCGCCTTTTTTCTGGTATTACATCAAGACCGAATATAGCCTGATAAGAGCCGTTTGGATTATGATAATTAACATCTTCAAACATCTCATCGGATATAAAAAATGAATTTGTTATACAGCCGTTAATAAAGCCTATAGGCTTGCCATCTTCAAAAGCTATTAAAAATGAGTCTGGAAAAGTAATAATCCTTTGTTTAAATATGTTTCTTGTTGCAGCCTCGCTTTTAGGAAAACATCTGGCTTCAATTTCTGCTACAGCGTCTAAATCTGAAAGATTTGCAGTTCTAATTGTTAATGACATAATTATCTCCTTTTATTATATAAATGTTTTTTAAATATCTTCTAAAAAAGTTATAAAAGCTATAAAAATACGCGCCGCTTAAGGCGCGTACAGTTTATAGAGTGTTTAATTAATATTTAATTAATTCATGGAATCGGTACTGCCTAAGACATTTACTATCTTGCTTTCCACCATTGCGACAATGTCTTTTCTTGCGTCGCCTAAATAGCCTCGTGGGTCGAAAGCTTCAGGTTTTTCGGCAAGAGCCTTCCTTACTGCCGCCGTCATGGCAAGGCGTATATCTGTATCCATGTTAATTTTGCATACAGCCATTGATGAAGCTTTTCTTAACATTTCAACAGGAATGCCTTTTGCACCTTTAATCTGACCGCCGTATTCATTACATGTTGCTACAGCGTTCTGGTCAACTGAAGACGCGCCGTGAAGAACTATAGGATAATTGTGAAAACCTGCCACCTCAAGCTTGTCTGTAATTGTCTGGAGTCTTTCAAAATCCAGTTTTGCTTCGCCTTTAAATTTGTATGCTCCGTGACTTGTGCCTATGGCAACTGCCAAAGAGTCAACACCTGTGCGTTTAACAAAATCAACAGCTTGGTCAGGGTCTGTGTATGTGGCATTTCCGGCAGCAACATTAACTTCGTCCTCAACTCCGGCAAGCTTGCCAAGCTCGGCTTCAACAACTACGCCTCTTGCGTGGGCATAATCAACAATTTCTTTTGTTTTAGCTACATTTTCTTCATAGTCAAAATGCGAACCATCGAACATAACAGACGTAAATCCATAGTCAATGCAGTCTTTGCATGTTTCAAAATCAGGACCATGATCGAGATGAAGGGCAATATCAAGACCTGTTTCCTCAACAGCTGCATCTACCATTTTTTTAAGGTAAAGCGGATGGGCATATTTAAGCGCGCTTTTTGAAACCTGAAGTATAACAGCTGAATTATGCTTCTTGCAAGCCTCAACAACACCCTGAATAATTTCCATATTATTGATATTAAATGCGCCTATTGAGTAATTTCCTTTAAATGCTTTTTCAAACATATTTTTTGTAGTTACTAAAGCCATTGGAAGAACCACCTTTCATTAGTAAAAAATAATATTACTGCTCATTATTAATTATAATACTTGCGCAGTGTTTGTACAAGAATTTATTATATCGCAATATGTCGATTAAAATACTTATTAAAATATATTTTACTCATATTTGAAAAAATAATTTTATTCAGTACTAACATTACGAAAACGGTAATATTAAATTTAATAAACATATACGCCTTTAAATTTATTATATTTGCTTTTTGGGCTAAATGCAATACGGCTTGCTTATTTCGGTGCAAAATTAGATAAATATTTATATATATAACTGCAATTATTTGTTAAAAACGTGCCATGATTTTACTGGTAATACCAAATTAAATATAAAGTTTATAATAAATTTTAAATATGTATTCTCATATTGCAGATTTTGTGTTAAAATTAAATAAACTAAAGTAGCAGAATATTTTACATTTCAAATTCCTTAATATGGAGTGGTTCATTTGGTATACGCTTTGACTGTTTTGAGTATAATATGCTCAGACCTATTTACAAAAAAGCTCATAAGTGATAAGCTGTATATTGAAGAAATAAAAGAGATTATAAAAAATAAAGTCTATTTTTGGCATAAAAAGAATAGGGGTTTTTCTTATAACAGGCTTGAGGATAAACCTTTTTATGTTAAGGCTATAAGCGGTTTTGTGTGCATTATATCATTTTTATCGCTGCGGTCCGCTATATTTGAAAATAAAATAGACTTATCAAAGTTAAGTTTCTGCTTATGCTTTGCAGGGGCAGTATCCAATTTTGTTGACAGAATGAAAAACGGTTCTGTTACAGATTTTATATATGTTAAATTTAAAAACGCGCCTGTATTTAATTTAGCAGATGTATTTATTGTTTTTGGATTTGTTTCCTTTGCTTTAACTTTTTTTATAAGCTCTTTAAAAAGTAAATAATTATTTGTTTAATATTCCTGGATTGTTCGATAACCGATTATTTTGAACCTACATTATTAATACGGGAGTCTTATATGAAACTGATATGCCAGGCCTCTTACTAATTCCCTTTGGGCTGAGGAAGGCAAAATAAGTTGCTGCGGACACCCACCTGGCTTCGGCTAGGTGTCAAAAAATCGGAACGGCAGTTCGGGATTATTTTTTTGCGCCAAACAGGCTGTTTTATATTTTAAACTGCCTGTTTTTTATTTTTATACAATAATATTTGCTGTTTATCAATCATATATTAGGGGGAGGTGGTGTAAATGGCAATGTTTAAAATAATTGCAGTTATATGCGCATCAGCTGTGCTTTTTACAGGCTGTTCTTTTTCGGATATCAAGGACTTAGGCTCCAAAGTGCAAAATGCAGGACAAGCTGTAATGCCTTCAGGAACTGATGTATATACATTTGATTATCCCGTAAGCAGAGCTCTTGCAGCAAGAATGGTGTCTTTGGTTTTTGGAAACGGCGGTATAAGCGGTGAAAGCAAGTTTTCAGATGTATCTGAAAATGACTGGTACTGCGGATATGTTAATAATGTATTTAACGAGGGAATTATGCTTGGCGAAGGCGATATATTTAACCCTATGGCATCTGTTACATATAAACAGGCTCAAAACATATTAAAAAAGTTAGACCTTAACTCAGCTGATAAAAACATAGAAAACAGTGATATTGCCGTATCTTATGATTTGTGGTGTAAAATGCTTTTTGGACCTATAGAGAATAATTTAAGTGATTATGGCGTTGAGAAACGTGAAATAAGTATTTTTGCTACACCGGGGTATGGAATGGATGAAAGCTGGAAAGTATCAACAGCGACAGGTGTTATGAATCATGAAGGGCTGTTTGTTGACGGATATATAGATAAAACTGTTGAAGCCTACATAAAAGGTGATGAAATTATAGCTGTTACAGATGTAACAGATGAGAGCTGTTATATTAGCGACGCTTATGTAAAGGGCGGAGATATATGTCAGGTTATGTTTAATTCTGGCAAGAGAGATGTTTTAAACAGAACAGGTTCAGAAATTACTGACGGGGTATACGACTTAAAAATAGAAAACGGCGCTGTAACTGAAATAACAGGAGTTTATAAAAAAATAACCGATGATGTATTAAAATATGCCGATAATAAAATTGAAACAAGAAATAACGGCATTTACGCCTCAGCAGAAACAAAGTTTTATTCAGCTGATGAAAATGGGAATATAGATTTTGAAAGCAAATTTATTTCAGGCGGGAATTATGATTTGTATATTAAAGATAATACAGTAAAAGCCGCTGTTTTTAACAATGCGTTTAACGGACTTATAAGGGTTGTTTTAAGTACAGACGGTTTTAACGGCTACCTGCATGAAAGTGCGCTCTTTACAGGACATTTTTCTGTTTTAATTAACGGCAAAGAGCTTTTAAAAACAACAAGCCTTCATTTAACACAGGAAAATGACGGAGGCATTTTTGACAACACTTCAAGAATAGTTTTAAAACCTGTTTCAGGCAGCATAACTGTTGAAAGTTTTAACAGAAACTATCCTTCAGGCACGCATCCGTCATACAGTGGTAGTATTGAAGTTGAAAAAGCGGAAAATGGATTTATTATAGTTAATGAAACTGATATGGAAAGTTATATTAAGGGTGTCATTCCAAGTGAAATGCCTGAAAATTACGGGCTTGAAGCTCTTATGGCACAGGCTGTCTGTGCAAGAAGCTACGCCTATAATCAGTATTTCAGCGGAAAATATATTTCTTACGGTGCTGACTGCGACGACTCTGTTATGTGTCAGGTGTATAACAATATACCATCGGGAGAAAATTCGCTTTTGGCTGTGGAAAAAACAAAAGGTCAGTGCGTTGTATACGGAGATGAAGTTATAAATGCATGCTTTTTTGCATCATCTTCTGGTGCTACGTCCAACTCATCTGAAGTATGGTCGGATTCGGTTACAGGTGAATTTCCTTCAGAAAATAAAGAATATTTAAGCGCCAGAAATAATACCGGCGTCGATTTTTCAGACGAAAACGCAGCTTTAAATTATTACAAAAATACAAACGCTTTTGCTTATGACAGCTGGTCGCCATGGTTCAGGTGGAATGTGACTTTTACAAAAGATGATATTAAAAACGCTTTTGTAAATAATATAAAAAGTGTATACGAAAGCGGCATGGCTGAAATTCATGCCGGGAATACACCTGTTTTGGAATTTTTTGAAAACCCGGGAGAGTTTACAAACATGGAAGTATTGCAAAGAGGTGAGGGCGGAAACATTATGGTATTAAGGCTTACATTTGAAAAAGGCTCGGCGGATATTTCAACTGAATACTGTATCCGTACTGTGCTTAAACCGGTTTCTTTAACAGGCGGAAATATTACTTTATATTTAAACGATGGAAGCCGTAAAAATAATTACTCGCTTCTTCCAAGCGCGTTTTTTGCGTTTGAAAAAAACTATACAAGCGAGGGCGGGATTTCATCTGTTAAGCTTTACGGCGGTGGAATGGGTCATGGCGCTGGCATGAGCCAAAACGGAGCAAAATATCTTTGCGAACAGGGAAAAACTTACAGTGAAATACTTGAGATTTATTATAAAAATATAAAAATAAAAAATATGTATTGATTGGCATTAATTGATGGTACATATATAATTTTTGTGGTATCATGTTTTGTAGAATATTAAGAAATATGGTGATAACATGGTATCTATTGTTAAGTGCAGTACGCTTTGCGGTGTTGACGGTATAATTACAGATGTTGAAACAGATATATCAAACGGACTTCCGTCTTTTGAAATAGTAGGTCTTCCTGACTCGGCTGTTAAAGAGTCTAAAGAAAGAGTCAGAAGCGCCATTAAAAACTCCGGTTTTGATTTTCCTGTTAAAAGAATAACAATAAACCTTGCTCCAGCTGACATTAAAAAAGAGGGTCCGTCTTTTGACCTTCCTATAGCTGCCGGAATAATGCTTTGCTCCGGGCTTGTGCCGCCTGATTCTGCCGGCGGGTATTTAATAACCGGCGAGCTTTCACTTGACGGCACTGTTAAGCCTGTAAGCGGTGTCCTGCCTATGGTATACAGCGCTTTTAAAGATGGCATAACAAAATTTATTGTTCCGGAAAAAAATGCCGATGAAGCAGCCTTATGCCGCGGTGCTGAGGTATATACTGTTAAGAATATAAAAGACTTTGTTGATTTTCTGAATAATCCGAGAACTAAAAAGCCTTATAAAATAGATACCGATGAGATTTTTAATTACAGAGATAAATCAGATATACTTGATTTTGCCGATGTTAAAGGACAGGAAAATGTAAAAAGGGCAATGGAGATTGCTGCCGCCGGATACCACAACATACTTATGATAGGACCGCCCGGCTCAGGCAAAACTATGCTGGCAAAGCGCCTGCCTTCTATTATGCCGCCTTTGACATTTGAGGAATGTCTTGATATAACAAAAATATATTCCGTTGCCGGGCTTTTGAAAAACAGCGGAAAGCTCATAAATACAAGACCTTTCCGCTCGCCGCACCATACAATTTCATCGGCGGCGTTAACAGGCGGCGGCAGAGTGCCTAAACCGGGAGAAATTTCACTTTCTCACAAAGGAATACTTTTCCTTGACGAGCTGCCGGAATTTAGCAGGAGCGCTCTTGAAATACTGCGTCAGCCTCTTGAGGACAGGGAGGTTACAATTTCAAGAGTAAACTCCACTATTACTTATCCGGCAGACTTTATGCTTGCGGCAGCTATGAATCCGTGTCCGTGCGGTTATTTAGGCGACGGAGATAAGTGCCGCTGCACACAAAACGAGATTGCCAAATATACAGGCAAAATAAGCGGACCGCTTCTTGACAGGATAGATATTCAAGTTGAGGTATCAGCTATAAAGTATGATGATTTATACAACAAGAAAAAAGGCGAAACATCTGAAGAAATAAGAAAGCGTGTGCTTAAAGCGCATAAAATACAGCTTGAGAGATATAAAAACGACAATATACAGTTTAACTCGCAGCTTACAGCGCCGCTTATAGAAAAATACTGCCCTTTGGGCGGGGAAGAAAAGGCTATGCTTAAAATGGCTTTTGACAAGCTTTCATTAAGCGCAAGAGGGTATCACAAAATACTTAAAGTTGCAAGAACTGTTGCCGACCTTGATAATAGTGAGGATATAAAGCTTAAACATATATTAGAGGTAATACAATACAGAAGCCTTGACAGAAAATATATGATGTAATCATAAAATCAGCCGATAAAGCATACCATTTTTTGAAAGGGTGGTGCTTTTTGGCTGATTTAATTATTTTTATAATGAGTATTGTTGACAAATTAGGATATGCCGGTGTTTTTTCCGCATCGGCTTTGGAATATGCATGTTTTCCTCTTTCAAGCGAGCTGCTGCTGCCTTTTATAGGCTGCTGCGTTTATAACGGCGAGATGGAGCTTATACCGGCAGTTTTATACGCCACATTGGGCGCTGCCACCGGGTGCTCATTCTGCTTTTATGTTGGAAGGATAGGCAAGAAATTTTTGGAGAGGCTCTGCGTAAAATATCCGGCGGTAAAAGGCGGAATTAAATCAGCTGGAGAAAGCTTTGACAGATACGGTGATTTTTCAGTTTTTATGCTCAGACTTTTTCCTATAGCCCGTACATACATATCGTTTCCGGCAGGCATGAGCCGCATGGCATACAGGCGCTTTATTATATATACTTCTTTAGGCGCTTTTGTCTGGAACAGCGTTCTTATATCTTCCGGTTACATATTAGGGGAATACTGGCAGGAAGTATCCGACTTTATGTTCAGGCATAAAAGTGCGTTTAATATAATAATAGCTTTTATAATAATTCTGATTTTAACTAAAATTATAAAAGGCGGCGCTAAAAAATAAGCGCCGCCGATAGTTTAAATTCGGCAGAAACTGTCTATTTCGTTTTTAATAGTTTCTGCCGACAAATCCCAAAAAGCCTTATCAGAAAGATTAATGCCTATTGAAAGGGCGGTATCTTTTATTGATGCCATGCCTGTTAAATTTAAGAATTTATTATAGTCTTTAACAAATTCCTTGCCGCTTTTCTGATATAAACCGTAAAGACCGCGGGATAAAAGCAGACCAAATGCATAAGGAAAGTTATAATAATTATACTCAGCGTCGTAATAATGCGGTTTGCATACCCACATATACGGATGGTAGAGGCTTAAACTTTCGGAATATGCGTTTTTCTGCGATTTAATCATAATTTCGCTTAACTCTTCTGCGCTTAATGAGCCTTCTTTCCGCAGTTTGAATACTTCGTCTTCAAATAAGAAGCGGCTTAATATATCGACTATTGTCTGCGCGCTGTCAGATAAATCACTTTCGGTTATAATAAGCGCTTCATCTTTAGAGGCGGTTTTAATGAGAGCATTTTTAACTATGCTTTCGCAGAATGTTGAGGCGGTTTCTGCAATAGGCATAGGATAGTTGCTGTTTAAATATGTTTCATTTTTAAGGCATTGTCCGTGGAAGCCGTGACCTAACTCATGGGCTATTGTAACAACATCGCTGAAAGAGCCGGTGAAATTGGTTAATATGCGGCTTTGACCAATGGCGTGGATATATGAGCAGAAAGCGCCGCCTGTTTTGCCTTTTTTAGGATAAACGTCTATCCAGCTGTTTTTAAATGCGTTAAGGGCAAAATTACCAAGCTCGGCGCTGAATGAGTTAAAGCTTTCGGCAATTATCTCCTGCGCTTCATTATAAGTGTATGTTTTGGAATTTTGCCCAACAGGCGCGAATAAATCATAAAACGGAAGTTTTCCGCTAATGCCTAAAATTTCAGCCTTTTTATTAAAATATCTGGCAAAACATGGGCAGAGGCTTTTAACGGCTTCAAACATTGCGTTAAATATGTCATTGTCAAGCCTTGAGTTTTCTATAGTCATTTCAAGAGGTGAAGAGTATCCCCTAAGGGAGCAGATATTAATTACTTCTCCTTTAATTGAGTTTAAGGCAAATGCCGCCTGATTCGATATGCTTTCAAGAGATTCAATTTCGGCATTAAAAGCTCTTTTTCGTACATTTCTGTCACTGTCATAAGCCAAATTTCTGGTGGCAGAAAGAGGCTCGTCTTTTATTCCCGTATCTGTTTTAATGTGGCAGACAGTGTTTCCGGTTATGTTTTCCCAAAGTTTTTCCCATGAAATAGAACCGGTATTGCGCAGCTTGGCGTACAAAACTTCTTCTTTTTCGGTAAGGGCATGCTTTGATTTTTTATAAAGCTCTTTAATAAAATAAGAATGCTCTTTAAGAACGGAATTTGAGTTAATGACTTTTTCAATATCATTAATATTTAAAAGATCGTGGCATACTTTTGACTCAGCTCCGGCGGTTTTGGCTGTAATGCTGTTTATTTTGTCAAGATATGAATAAGCCCTGCTGTTTTCTGAATTCTGGCTTAAATTTAAAAGGCAGTATTCCCTTAATCTGGACGCAAGTGTGCCCGCAGTATTTGAGTTTTCGATATAAGTCAAAAGTATTTCTGTAATATCTGACTTTTTAGCTTTTTCCAGTTTTTCTGAAAGTTTTTCAACAAGTTCTTCTAATTTTTTTATATCGTTTTTAAATAAATCACAATCAAAAGATTTGTATATTGGCGTTAAATCCCAGATTTGTTTAGTCAATTAAAATCTTCCTTTCCAATTTTTTAATAAAATATTGTATCATCTGCTGATTAATTATTCAATTGTTATGGAAAAATCATTCAGTTTAAAGTATAATTATAAAAACAAGACTATAAACAGGAGGTTGATTTAAGTATGGATAAGAATAACTGGAAAATAGGAACACAAGCTGTGCAGGGTGTTTACTGGCCTGAAAATGCCAAACCGAGAGTTGTGCCTATTACAATGAGCACTACATACAGATACGATAACTGTGAGGAACTGGCAAGAGTTTTCGACCTTGAGCAGGACACAGACATGTATACAAGGCTTTCAAATCCAACAACAGATATACTTGAAAAAAAGATAGCCCTTATGGAAGGCGGAGTTGGCGCTCTTGCCACATCTTCCGGTATGGCTGCCATTACGCTTGCTGTACTTAATATGTGCAAAAAAGGCGACAGCATACTTGCCGCTAATAATATTTACGGCGGAGCATATACTGTTTTTACAACTACATTTAAAGATTTAGGCATTGAAGCCATTATGTTTGACCCTGATATTTCAGAAGAAGAAATGCTTGCTTTAGCTAAAGACAATACAAAGCTTGTTTATGGCGAGTCTATAAGCAATCCTTTAGCTAAAGTTCTTGATTTCGGCAAATTTTCAAGAGTAGCCCAAAAATTAGGCGTGCCTTTAATGATTGATAATACATTTGCCACACCGGCTTTATGCAAGCCTTTTGAGCTGGGAGCCAATATTGTTGTCCATTCTACAAGCAAATACCTTGACGGACATGCTGTAGCTCTTGGCGGCATAATTGTAGACGGCGGAAACTTTAACTGGGATAACGGCAAGTTCCCTGATTTTGTTGAGCCGGATGAAAGCTATCACGGTGTAAGCTATTTTAAAAACTTTGGAAAAACAGCTTACATAACAAAGGCAAGAGTACAGATGATGAGAAACTTCGGCATGACTCCAAGCCCGTTTAACTCATGGCTTATCAATCTTGGCTGTGAAACACTTCATTTAAGAATGAGAAAGCACAGCGACAACGCTCTTAAAATAGCAAAATATCTTGAAGCGCATGATATGTGCGCATGGGTTAAATACCCTGGTCTTGAAAGCAGCCAGTATCACAGCCTTGCTGAAAAATATCTCCCTAACGGATGCAGCGGTGTTATGACTTTCGGCGTTAAGGGCGGAAGGGACGCTTCAAGAAAGTTTATTAATTCCCTTAAAATGGTGGCTCTTGTTACACATGTTGCAGATTCAAGAACTTGCGTGCTTCAGCCGGCTTCTACAACACACAGGCAGCTTTCTGACCAAGAGCTTATTGACTGCGGCATTTCGCCGGAAATGATAAGGCTTTCTGTAGGCATTGAAGAGCCGGAAGACATTATTGCCGATTTTGAGCAGGCATTTGAAAACTGCAAGTAATTTAAACAAGCATTAGTTTTTTAATTAAAAGGAGGCGGCACACTTTGAGAGATACAGTTACTATAGACCAGATTGAACTGCTTTTAAAAAATGAATACGGTGATCCTCACAGTGTTTTGGGACTGCATATTGTTTCTAAAGACGGTGGGAGTTTTGCCGTTGTAAGAGAGCTGATACCAGGGGCTGTTTCCATTAATGTTAAGGATAATGCTTCCGGTAAAAAATATACAATGGAGAAAGTGCACGATGAAGGTTTTTTCTCTGCTGTAATTGATGACAGAAAAGAGTACTTTAATTATACGCTTATAGTAGATTTCGGCGGGGGAAATGTATGGGTTACGCCTGACCAATATACATTTGAACCGACTATTACGGACTATGACATGTATCTTTTTGCTCAGGGAACAAATTACAGAATTTATGAAAAATTAGGCGCCCATGAGCAGACTATCGATTCGGTAGAAGGCGTTTCATTTGCTGTATGGGCTCCCAACGCCAAAAGCGTAAGTGTTATAGGTGATTTTAACATGTGGGACCCGAGAAGAAGCCAAATGCGCCTTTTGAATAACAGCGGTATTTGGGAAATTTTTATTCCGCAGGTTAAAGCTGGAGATAAATATAAATTTAAAATTAAAGACGCAAAAAGCAATTCGGTTGATAAGTCAGACCCTTATGGTGTTGAAATGGAATTAAGACCAGGAACGGCTTCTGTTGTCTACAACATTCATAATTATAAATGGAATGATGAGGAATGGATTAGATACCGCTCAGAGCACGAAAGGTACGACAGACCTGTTAATATTTACGAGGTGCACATGGGTTCATGGCGCCGTGTAGGCAATGAAGACAGGTTTATGACATACCGCGAGGCTGCTGAGATGCTTGTTAAGTATGTAAAAGAAATGGGGTATACTCATATTGAGTTTATGCCTCTTGCAGAGCACCCATTTGATGGAAGCTGGGGTTATCAGGTAATAGGATATTATGCACCTACAAGCCGGTATGGAAGTCCTAAAGATTTTATGTATTTAGTTGATACATGCCACCAAAACGGAATAGGCGTTATTATGGACTGGGTTCCGGCGCATTTTCCTAAAGATTTGTCAGGTCTTGCGCGTTTTGACGGCACCGCTCTTTATGAGCATGAGGATTCGCGTCTTGGGGAGCACAGGCAGTGGGGAACTTATATATTTAACTACGGCAGAAACGAAGTTAAAAATTTCCTTATAGCAAATGCTCTTTACTGGCTCAGGGAATATCATATAGACGGTTTGAGGGTAGACGCTGTTGCGTCTATGCTGTATCTTGACTACGGCAGAAATGAAGGTGACTGGATAGCTAACCGTTACGGCGGAAGGGAAAATTTAGATGCTGTTGAATTTTTGAAGCATTTGAATTCAATAGTTAGAAAAACATTTCCCGGCGTTATGATGATGGCTGAAGAGTCGACATCATGGGAAGGCGTTACACGGGATACAAAATATAACGGTCTTGGATTTACTTTTAAATGGGATATGGGCTGGATGAATGATTTTCTGAACTATATTAAAAAAGAAACCGTTTACAGAAAGTATCATCACAACTATCTTACATTCAGCATGATGTATAACTATAATGAAAACTTTATACTTGTACTTTCCCACGATGAGGTTGTGCACATGAAAGGCGCTATGATTTATAAAGTGCCTGGCGATTTGTGGCAGAAGGCTGCCAACCTGCGTGTTTCATACGGATTTATGTATGGTCACCCGGGTAAAAAACTGTTGTTTATGGGCAATGAAATAGGGCAGTTTTCTGAGTGGAGCGAGGCAAGAAGCCTTGACTGGCATTTGCTGCAGTATGATACTCACAGAAATCTTAAAGATTATGTTATGGATTTAAACCATTTTTATTTAAAGCACCCGGCAATGTGGAAAAAAGATTTTGACCCGGCTGGTTTTGAATGGATAGACTGCGATGACGCCTCAAGGAGCATTGTTTCTTTTGAAAGAAGATGTGACGCCGAAAGGCTTACTATTGTATGCAACTTTACTGAAACAACATACGATACATTTAAACTTGGAGTTTATGAACTTGGAGTTTATAAAGAAGTATTTAACAGCGACAATCTGCGCTACGGCGGAACAGGCAGGCTAAATCAGGGAGAGTATAACGCGGAAAATTTCCAGTGCTCAAAGGCGCCGTACAGTATAAATATTACACTTCCGCCGCTTGGTTTTGTAATATTTAAAAAAGAAAACAACTGAAATTATTTAATTTATAAAACTGTAGTTTTAAGCAGGAAATAAAATATATTATTTCCTGCTTTTTAAATATTGCCAATATTATTAAGCAGCTTTTAATAAAATTAACGATTTTTATATTAAAAAAATTTTTACTGTTGACGTAATAGAGGTTTTTGTGTATAATCTTTAAGTATGTGGTGTACTGTAAAAGCTATGTTAAATTAGTATACCATTGAAATTAAGCTCACGGAGGGAGGGAAATTCATGTCAGAGGTTAGAGTAAAAGAAAATGAATCCTTGGATAGTGCTCTTCGTCGCTTTAAAAGAAACTGTGCCAGAGATGGTATAATGGGTGAAGTTCGTAAGAGAGAAC
>CALWRF010000018.1 GCA_944383885.1 uncultured Clostridia bacterium
TCCTCACTCAACGATGTTAAGTTTCCTTCTTCATCACTGCCGCAAACAAAAAAATCGCCAACGATGATATCGCTGCCGATTCTCCTGTTGCCTTCCAAACCAATCAATTTTCCCTCATCATTTAATAGGATGCATGCATTGTCATCTAATCCTACGATGTCAATATATCCTCCCACTGCTTCCTGCATTGCTTCCAATGAATTCTCAAGCATACAAACTTCAGGGTGTTCATGTGGCTTTACTTTTAGCACTTTAATAACATTTTCTTTCAAGATTTTCACCCCCTTTCAAAACTTGCCGAAAAAATTTTTTAAAAAATGGTTATATTTGGAGAAACCACTTTTTTATCGATTTTTAGAAATGAAAAAAGGCAGTGAGATTTGCCTATCTCACTGCCAGGAAAGCGTTTTTTTGACTTTCAAACGCTATGTCATCTATAAAATTCGAATTTTTGGAACTTTGAAAATCGCCCTCAAAAACTGCTGAAAGCCTTGATTTTACTGGATTTCAGGCTGTGCCATACTTTATGACTCCTCAAGCCGTCATGCTTTCGCAAAAAGTATGCCCAAAAAAGTTGGTTATCCCTTGGTGTAAGGTTGTTTTTAATAAGGTGTTGTGTATTATGCCAATTCTAATTTTTTCCAATGTATTTTTCAGCATACAGACTTTAGATGTTCATGTGACTTTACTTTTAACCTTTTTCTTCAAAACCTCTCCTCCTTCTATTGTTTGAATTTTTATTCAAAAAGTGATTATTTTTTTAAATCACCTTTGAATCAATTTACAGAAACAAAAAAAGCAGTGAGCTCTTTTTCCTCTCACTGCCTGAAAAAATATTTTTTCTTTCAAAAAACACTTTTGTCATCTATAAAAATTGAACTTGTTGGGTTTTAAAAAATCCCCTTAAAAACCGCTAAATCCCTTGATTTTACTAGGTTTACGGGGTGTCATATTATTTATGACTCCTCAAGCCTGCTAAATATGTTAAAAAGTATCCCTTACATAACTTATATCCCTTTTTCATTTCATAAACTGTTATCCTAAGGTAAATCTTATTCCTCATACCTCTGGAAGAAGAATATCGCCTCAAAACAGATGACAAATTTGCATTTCACATTTCAAAATTCAAATGTTTTATTTTGTCATAATTTGCGAAATATTTTCTCAAAAATAAAGCATTTTTTTCTTATGTAGAAATTTGTCACTATTTGGGGCAACAAAAACGGTATAAAAATTACCTTTTATACCGTTTTTTCATCTGTCCTCGCAATTTTATTACTTACACATCTGTCAAAATCAAGGAATTTAAGTGCCTCAAAATCGGCATAGAAAACGTCTGGAAGCCTTGATTTTACTGGGTTTTAAGCCCATGTCATACTTTATGACTCCTCCAGCTTAAGAACACTCATAAACGCCTCCTGAGGCACTTCTACACTGCCAACCTGACGCATGCGTTTTTTACCTTCTTTTTGTTTTTCAAGAAGCTTTCTTTTTCTGGAAATATCTCCGCCGTAACATTTTGCCAATACGTCTTTACGCATTGCGCCTACAGTTGTTCTGGCTACAATTTTGCTTCCAATACTTGCCTGAATTGGAATTTCAAAAAGATGTCTTGGTATTTCAGTTTTAAGCTTTTCACATATCTTTCTGCCTCTTTCAACGGCAGAACCTTTATACACAATAAATGAAAGGGCATCAACAAGTTCTCTGTTTACAAGTATATCAAGCTTAACAAGTTCCGACTCCTTATATCCTTCAAGGCTGTAATCAAATGACGCGTAGCCTCGGCTTCTTGATTTAAGAACATCAAAAAAGTCGTATATAATTTCGTTAAGAGGTATATGGTATATAAGCATTGCCCTTGTATCGTCAAGATATTCCATGCTTTCATAAACACCACGCCTTTGCTGGCAAAGCTCCATTATAGCGCCTATATAATCTTTAGGCAGTATAATTTCAGCCTTAACAATAGGCTCCTCCATTTTAAGTATCCTTGCCGGGTCGGGCATATTGCTTGGGTTGCTTATTTCCATTACAGTTCCGTCCGTAAGATATATTTTATATATAACGCTTGGCGCTGTTGTTACCAAATCAAGATTAAACTCTCTTTCAAGTCTTTCCTGTATAATTTCCAAATGCAGAAGTCCCAAAAAGCCGCATCTGAATCCAAAGCCTAAGGCAACAGATGTTTCCGGCTCAAAAAAAAGCGATGCGTCATTAAGCTGGAGCTTTTCAAGGGCGTCTTTAAGCTCCGGATATTTTGCGCCGTCAGCCGGAAAAATACCGCAGTAAACCATAGGATTTGCTTTTTTATATCCCGGAAACGGCTCCGGCGTAGGGTTATTTGCTTCTGTAACAGTATCTCCAACCTGTGTATCAGCCACATTTTTAATGCTTGCTGTAAGATATCCTACATCTCCGGCTTTAAGCTCGGAACAAGGCACAAGCTTGCCTGGATTAAAATATCCCACCTCTACTATCTCAAATTCCTTTCCGGTAGCCATCATGCGCACTTTTGTGCCTTTTTTAACTGTTCCGTCAAAAACACGCATTATAACTATAACGCCTTTATACGGGTCATAAACCGAGTCAAATATAAGTGCTTTCAAAGGCGCTTTTTCATCGCCTTTAGGCGCTGGTATGTCTGTTACAATCCTCTCAAGCACTTCTTCTATATTAACGCCGTTTTTGGCAGAAATTCTCGGCGCGTCTTCCGCCGGTATGCCTATAATATCTTCTATTTCTTTTATAGCCATTTCCGGGTTAGCGCTCGGAAGGTCTATTTTATTTATTACAGGCAGAATTTCAAGGTTATTGTCTATAGCTAAATATACATTAGCCAGTGTCTGAGCCTCAACACCCTGAGCCGCGTCCACAATAAGTATAGCGCCCTCACATGCCGCAAGGGAACGTGAAACCTCGTAATTAAAGTCAACATGACCCGGTGTATCTATAAGATTAAATATATATTCCTCACCGTCAGAAGCCTTATAAACAAGCCTTACCGCTTGGGATTTAATTGTTATGCCCCTTTCACGTTCAATATCCATGTTGTCAAGTATTTGTTCCTGCATTTCTCTTTCTGTAAGCAGACCTGTCTTTTGTATAAGCCTGTCTGCCAGTGTGCTTTTGCCGTGGTCAATATGTGCCACTATACAAAAATTACGTATTTTATCCTGTCTTGATAAAGACATGTACTTTCCTCCAAACTAATAAATGTAAATTAAGGCACAAGCCGTTCTTATTGTATTATATCTGAATGATTATAACAAAATTATCAATTTTCTTCAAGGCTGTTAAAAAGGGACTCCGCGAAAATAGATAGGGAATTTTCAACTTCCTCAAGTGTATTCTGCTCATTTCCGGCTTCAAGAAGGAAAGAGCACGGCATATTGTTTAAGCTGTATCTGTATGGCTTAATGTATATGTTTTTCATTACTCCCGGCGCAGATAAATCCATGGAATTTTTAAGGGCATAGCTGTAAGCTAAATTTTGGGCTATGTATGGGTTTTCAACTCCGGCGTCAGCCTTCTGTCCGTTTTCATTAAGGGCGCACACGCCGTTTACAAGCATAAGCCTCGCGGCTTCACTTCCGTTTAAAATAACAGTGTCTTTTCCATTACTTCCGGCACTATCACGGTGTATATCAATAATAACTTTAATATCCGGATACTTGCTTAAAAGCTTTTGAATACCTTCTCCGCTTCTTTCATAGCTGCCGTCTGTTGTAACTGTTCCGTCTGCATTGTCGTATGCCGAAACATCATGAACAACTCCCACACCGTAGTTTTCGGATATAATTTCCGCCAGTTTATCCCCTGCTTCTTTGACTGTTCCGCCTGAGCCACCGTTTCCGTCTGTATAGCTCTCGCTTGTATGGGTGTGCAGTATAAGTATTTCCGGCGTGCCGTCTTTTTTAAATAATATTTTCTTAAAATTGTTTTTTAAATTGCTTGTATCAAGCAGTCCCTCATCAATATAAGCTCCGCTTTCAACTGAAAAAACGCTTCCTCCGTTGTATTCATTATAATTGCTGTTATTTTCATTTAAAAATATATGGTTTTTAAGTCCGTATAAAACTATTATAGCGCCTAAAACTAAAAAAGCTTTTTTATTTATTGTAATTCCCTTTTGCCTGCGGCTGTAACTGTATTTTTTTCTTGTGTAGTTCTTATGGCATGTCCTGTTTTTTCTCTTAATGTGAATAGGTAGCTTTATTGTTTTAAATAAAAGCATTTTACCGCCTCCGTTTTTTGTTTTCAAAATTTAGTATAAGCAGTATACTATATATTAAAGGAGGCGTTGATTTATGAATACTGTTGATATTATTATTAAAAAAAGGGATAAATATAATTTAACTCAAGATGAAATAAAATACATTGTAACAGGCGCTGTAAACGGCTCCATACCGGATTACCAGCTTTCGGCGTTTTTAATGGCAGCTTTTATAAACGGTCTTAACGACGAAGAAACATTTTATATTACAAAGGCAATGCTTGAAAGCGGCAAAATACTTGATTTTTCCGATATTCCGGGTGTTAAAACCGATAAGCACTCTACAGGCGGCGTTGGTGATACAACAACACTTATACTTGCCCCGGCAGTTGCTTCTTTAGGCGTGCCTGTTATTAAAATGAGCGGCCGCGGACTTGGCTTTTCCGGCGGAACAATAGACAAGCTTTCGGCAATACCCGGATTTTCGACTGAAATTTCTGTTGAAAAAGCTAAAGAGCTGTCTAAAAAAAGCGGCATTGTATTAATGGGGCAAAGCGAAAGCATTGCTCTTGCAGACAAAATATTCTATTCCCTTAGAGATGTAACCGGAACAGTTGAAAGCACACCGCTTATTGTAAGCAGCATAATGTCAAAAAAATTAGCTACAGGCAGCGATGCCATAGTATTTGATGTAAAGTGCGGCAGCGGCGCTTTTATGAAAGATATTTCATCAGCCCGCACACTGGCGGATGATTTAATCCAAATAGGTAAAAAATTCAACAAAAAGTGTATTGCCGTTATTTCTTCTATGAGCCAGCCTTTAGGCAGCTATATAGGCAACAGTCTTGAAGTATATGAGGCAATTGACGTGCTTAAAGGCAAAATTAAAGGCGATTTAAGATATACATCTTCTGTTTTAGGCGGCGCTATGCTCATGTGCGCAGGCATGGCAAATGATATAGATACAGGCGCAAAAATGATAGAAGAAGCTATTGACAGCGGCAAAGCGCTTGATAAATTTAAAGAACTGCTTATTAATCAGGGTGGAAATCCTGAAATAATAAACGACTATTCACTTATGCCCCTTTCTGAGTGCCGAACAGATATTTTATCGCCTGAAGACGGCTATTTAAGCTCATTTGACACGCATAAAATAGGCATCGCTTCTGTAGAAACAGGCGCAGGAAGAAAGCAGAAAACAGATAGCATTGATTTCGGCGCCGGCATTAAGCTTAACTGCCGTATAGGCGACTATGTTAAAAAAGGCGATGTTATAGCTGCTATTTATTCCAAAGACCAGACGCGTCTTAAAAACGCAGCAGAAATGTTTAACACATCTTTTGAGCTTTCAGACTCCAAACCTGAAATACCAAAGCTTATACTTGACATAATAGAATAAACAAAGGAGCGATATATATGAAAAGAGCCATTATAATAGTTCTTGACAGTGTAGGCATAGGCGAAATGCCTGACGCCGCAAAATACGGCGATGAAGGCAGCAACACTCTTGTTAACATTAAAAAAGCACGTCCTGATATGGATTTAAAAAACCTATGCCGCCTTGGTCTTGGAAATATAGACGGAAAAGATATAGAAATATTAGGAAAAACAGAAAATCCTTCCGGCTGCTACGGCAAAATGGCAGAAGCTTCAAATGGCAAAGACACCACAACAGGCCACTGGGAAATGACAGGAATTATAACCGAGAACCCTTTCCCTACATTTACAAAAACAGGGTTTCCTTATGAAGTTATGCGTAAGCTTGAAGAAGTTAACGGAGATATGGGCTTTTTGGGAAATCTCGCCGCTTCCGGAACTGAAATTATAAATATATTAGGCGACGAGCATGTAAGAACAGGCTTTCCTATTGTATACACATCAGCCGACAGCGTAATGCAGATAGCAGCCCATGAAGATGTAGTGCCGGTTGAAAAGCTTTATGAAATTTGCCAAAACGCCAGAAAAATACTCACCGGTCCTTATGCTGTGGCAAGGGTTATAGCAAGACCTTTTACAGGCACAAGCGGAAATTACACAAGAACAAAAAACAGGCGTGATTTTTCACTTGAACCTACAGGTGAAACAATACTTGATATTATATCCTCCAAAGGCGAAGATGTTATTGCAATAGGAAAAATAGAAGACATTTTCCAGCACAGGGGCATAACTTTAGCCAACCATACTACAAACAACAACGACGGCATAGAAAAAACCATAGAATATATTAAAAAGACTTCCACCGGTCTTATATTCACTAACTTAGTTGATTTTGACATGGTTTACGGTCACAGAAACGATGTAGACGGATACAAAAAAGGGCTTGAATATTTCGACTCAAAGCTTCCTGAAATTTTAGACGCACTTAAAGACGACGACTTGCTTTTTATTACAGCAGACCATGGCTGCGACCCTACAACAGAAAGCACAGACCATTCAAGGGAATACGTTCCTATATTGTGTTACGGAAAAAAAGCTAAACAAGGCGTAAATTTAGGCACAAGAAGCACATTTGCGGATTTGGGAAAAACAATTCTTGACTACCTTGAAATAAAAAACAGTCTTCCGGGAACATCATTTCTTAATGAAATTATATAAGGAGAAAAATAATGGTTGAGAGAATAAAAATCAAGAAAATAAACGACTCCCCTGCAAACGGCATGTATATTACAAAAAAAGACGCTAAAATTCTTATTATTTCACTATCTGTTATCGTATTTTTGTATGCTTTCACATCAAAAATAAAATGCTTTTTTAAATATAAAATCAATGTTTAAGGCAAAAGGAGGTTTAATACATGGATATAATAAATCCTAAATTAGATGATATACCAGAAATAAGCAGTATTTACGCCCAAAGCTGGAAAAAAGCATACAAAGGTCTTATTAACCAAAATTACCTTGACAGCCTAAAGTATGATTTTTGGGTTCCTTTATTTGAAAAATCGTTAAAAGATGGCGGTCCTTTAAAATTAATAGCGGCAACTGAAAAAGGTCGAATAATAGGCGCTTTATCATACCAAAAAAGTCAGGACAAAGAATTTACCGGCTATTTAGAGATTGTTTCACTTTATATACACCCTGAATTTTTTAACAAAGGATATGGCGGAACACTTATCAACAGCATAAAAAGCATGGCTGAAAAAGAAAAAAACAAAGGTCTTTTCCTTTGGGTAATGACAGAGAACAAAAATGCACGCGCTTTTTACGAAAAATCAGGATTTATGCCTTTAAATGATTTTATATCCTTTAAAATTTCAGGAAATGATATTACGAATATACGGTATATTTACAATATAAACTAATTATGCAATAAATTATTGATAATAATATTTTTGTAAAGTATAATAGTCTTTAGTATTTTTACGAAAGGACGAGCATTATGAAATTAGGAATCGTAGGGCTTCCAAATGTAGGAAAGTCCACATTATTCAACTCAATGACACTGGGAAAAGCCGAAGCAGCCAACTACCCTTTTTGCACAATAGACCCGAATATAGGCGTTGTAGCTGTGCCGGATAAACGTCTTGACAGGCTTACAGCTCTTTACAATTCAGCTAAAACAACACCGGCTGTTATAGAGTTTGTAGATATAGCAGGCCTTGTAAAAGGTGCAAGCAAAGGCGAAGGCTTAGGAAATAAATTTTTGAGCCATATCCGTGAAGTTGACGCTATTGTTCATGTTGTACGCTGTTTTGAGGACCCGAATGTTGTGCATGTAGACGGAAGCGTTGACCCTGTAAGAGATATTGAAACAATAAATCTTGAGCTTATATTCTCAGACCTTGAAATACTTGAAAGACGTATTGCAAAAACAACAAAAAGCCTTATGGGCAACAAATCACTTAAAAAAGAGCTTGATGTGCTTAAAAAGCTTCAGGAAGGTCTTGAAAAAGGCATTTGTGCAAGAATGATACCTTTTGATGACCCAGACGATGCAGCTTTTGTAGACACTCTTGACCTTCTTACATCAAAACCGGTGCTTTATGCTGCAAATGTAGCCGAAGATGACCTTCAAGACGACGGAGCTTCAAACGAAAACGTACAGGCAGTTCGTGAGTATGCCTCAAAAGACGGTTCAGAAGTATTTGTGCTTTGTGCCAAAATAGAAGAAGAAATTTCAGAGCTTGACAGTGATGAAAAAGAGGAATTTTTATCAGCTTTAGGGGTTTCTTCCAGCGGTCTTGACAGACTTATTAAAGCCAGCTACAAGCTTCTTGGTCTTATAAGCTATCTTACATCAGGCCCAGACGAAACAAGAGCATGGACCATTAAAAACGGTACAAAAGCACCTCAGGCTGCCGGCAAAATCCATACAGACTTTGAAAGAGGCTTTATTCGTGCCGAAGTTGTAGCTTTTGACGACCTTGACAGACTTGGTTCAATGACAGCTGCAAAAGAACAGGGTCTTGTTCGTTCCGAAGGCAAAGATTACGTTGTAAAAGACGGCGATGTAATTCTTTTCAGATTTAACGTATAAAATGTAAAAAGGCAATTGTATTTCAAATACGCGGCATGGCATAATTCCGCGTATTTTTTTATAAAGCACTCTATTGATTGTGTATATGCACAATATTTTATTAACAAAATCATATTTAGAACAATATATACTATGTAATATAATTTACTTAAAAGTTGTGAAGTATAATAAAAAGCAAATGGCATATTATGTGATAGGGAGTGATTTTCATGGTAAAGTTAGAAACATTTGATTACAATGAACTTATTAAACACCGCGGTACAAAAAAATGCGGTTTTCATGAAATAGGCCTTAAACCAGATGGCTCAATGATGAAAATTCCTTACGTTATTGTTGTTGGCGAAGAAGAAGGCCCTACTTTGCTTATGGACGGCGGTATTCATGGCGATGAGGTAGAAGGTGCAGAAGCTATTGCAAATGTATATAACGAGCTTGACCCTAAAAAATTCAAAGGTGTATACATTGGTATACCACATCTTAACCTTGAAGGCTTTAATATCGGCAAACGTGTTGCAAGCTCAATAGACTATACAGCAGCTGATATGAACCGTGTTTTCCCTGGCGATGATGTAAGCGGTAAAATAAGCACAACAATAATAGCTAAATATGTTAAACTCTTTGTAGAATATGCTGACTACTGGGTTACATTCCACAGCGGCGGAAATACACTCTACCTTGAGCCTATAGCTTGCTATACCAACACTAAATTAGACACCGTATTTGGTTCATTAACTTATGACATGGCGCGCTGCTTTATGACTCCTTATCTTTGGAGATGCAACCCTGGTGCAAGCAAAGAAGGCAGTACTGCTACAATGCGTGGTCTTTCAGAAGTTAAGAAAATTGCATATATCTGCCTTGAAATGGGCGGCAATGTAATGTTCATGAAAGACAGAGAAAGAATTTACAAAATGTGTCATGACGGAATTAAAAACCTTCTTAACTATTTAAAGATGACAGACGGACCCGTTCCTGAATTCAGAACAGACACAATTGATGTTGATGTTGATTACCTTCATATTACCCATGGCGGTATTTACCATCCTACTAAATACATATTCGACCGTGTTAAAAAAGGCGAAGTCCTCGGCTATGTTACAGACATATTCGGCAATGTAATAGATGAAAGGACTGCCCCTTATGACGGAATTGTTGTTGGCACATGGACACCGCCTGTTATTCAGCCAAGAGAATGGTGCTGCCTGTTTGGTAAATTCCAAGACGAAGAATAATAAAATAATCAACAGGCAATTTAAAAAGCTGTGTTAAATTAATTAAACTAAAAAAACGGAAGCATTGTTCAGATAATGTTTCCGTTTTTTTCAAATATGCTGTTTGTTAAGTCTTAGGCTTTAACAAAAATTTTTAAAATATGTATATGCCAAAACTATTAAATCAAATGAAAAAGCAGTAAAAATTATATAAAACAGCAAATTAAAAATTTTATGCGGCATACTTTTTATAATCCTGTCAAAAACAGGCTCTATAAAAGCAATAATTATAACGGCGCCAATGCCGAATCTTATAGATGTTGACAACGCTATTCTCCCCTCGAAGTTTATGGCATAATCAACATAAGTCTGCCACGGCCATGAGCCTGTAAAAAATTCAAGCATATAGCTTGCGGCAAGTTCTATTAATGTGGCAATTGCTCCGCAGGCTAAAAATACATATATGCTGTCTTTTATATAATTTTTAATGCCGCATTTACCATTAATCTTTTCGCCAAAAAGCTTAATTATTATAACAGCTCCAAATCCGTATACAGGGCAGTATGGTCCAAAAAGGACTCCACGGTTTGAAAAACCCCATTTATACACAAAAACTTCAAGAAAAACTTCATAAACCCAGCCTAAAACCGAATAAAAAATAAAGCACAAAAACATCTGTTTAAACTTTAAAGCGCTGTTTTTGCTGATTATATATTTAAACCCCATATATGCTCCTTTTACTCAATAGGCCAAATTTTAAACAGCTCTTTGCCAACTATTCTCTCTTTATCTATGGCGCCTATACTTTCCCAGCGGCTGTCTGTACTGTTATCCCTGTTATCGCCCATTACAAAATAGCAGTCTTCCGGCAATGTATAAGGGTACTCCATATCGCCGTAAAAAGCTGTTCCGTCTTTTGTATAGTTTTCCTCTAAAACATTTCCGTCAATAACAACATTGTATTTTCCGCTCTCATTAGGCATAAAATCAATAGTTTCCCCGGGCAGAGCCACAACACGCTTAATCAGCATTTCATCTTCCACATCGCTGTAAGTGCATATTATAATATCCCCTCTTTTTGGTTCGCTCACTTTATATATAAACTTATTAACAGCTATAACATTGCCATGATAAAATGTCGGCTCCATAGATATACCCTTAACTACAAGTGTGCTTACCACAAAGTACCTAATTACAAAAGCTGCCAGTAAAACTACAGCCAAAGATAAAACCCATTCTTTAATTTCTTTATTATTGTTCTTTTTTTTGTTTGAAACTTCAGATGACATGCCAAAACTCCTTATATCAAAGAGGCTTATAAAAAATCTGGCCCGGCAACAAACAGTCACCAGGCCCTGAATACACTAAAATTATCTTAATACTTCTTTAACTTTAGCTGCTTTACCTACTCTGTCACGGAGATAGTAAAGTTTAGCACGTCTAACAACGCCTTTTCTTACAACCTCAATACGGTCAATTCTTGGTGAGTGGATAGGCCATGTTCTTTCAACACCTACGCCAGAAGCAATTCTTCTTACTGTAAATGTTTCACGTATGCCGCCATTTTGCCTTTTGATTACAACGCCTTCAAACATCTGTAATCTTTCTTTCTCACCCTCTACAACTTTAGCGTAAACACGGATTGTATCGCCTACGTTAAATGCAGGAATTTCGCTTTTGAGCTGTTCAGCCTCAATGTTTTTGATAATTTCGTTCATTTTGTATTCCTCCTGAAAATCAACAAATGTTCTTGCCGTATCCATACAACGACAGCGGACCATTTTTAAACACAATTCTGAAGTATTATATCATTTTTATTTATTATTATCAAGCGAAAATTAATATTTTATAACAGAGTTAACCTTATATTTTTTAAGCAATTCTCTGCCTTTAAGGTCCTCAAGCTCAATTAAAAAGCTTAAAGCTGCAACTTCTGCACCCATTTCTTCAACAAGCTCAGCTATAGCCTTAGATGTGCCGCCGGTTGCAATAAGGTCGTCTATAATAACTACTTTGTCGCCGTGTTTTAATGCATCAGCATGTATTTCTATTGCGGATGTGCCATATTCAAGGGCGTATTCCTTTTTTAATGTTTTTGCCGGAAGCTTTCCCGGCTTCCTTACAGGTATAAAGCCTTTGTTAAGAATATAGGCAACAGGCATTCCGAATATAAATCCCCTGCTTTCCGGTCCAATTATATAATCAAAATCCAATCCTTTTAAACCTTCGGCTATACGGTCAACAGACTCCTTCATAGCCTCTGGGTTAATAAGCAGTGTTGTTATATCCCTGAATATAATGCCTTTTTGCGGAAAATCCTTAATATCACGTATAGTTGACGCTAAATCCATAAAATATTCCTCCTTAAAATCTGAAATCCTTAATTTCAAGCTGTACGCTTTCCCTTCCGTTAAACCTGTTTATTCTTATGCAGTAAACTATATCCATGCATATAGGAACCGCTGAACAAATAATTTCTTCAATAGTATAATTCATGCCTTCAATTAAACTTTTAAATTTTTCATAACCGTCAAAGGATATTCCATCAATTAAATTTCCACAGCTCTCATTATACAACATAAATTTTATTATATCTCTTTTTTTGCCTAAAAGGGATACTTTTTTTATAAAAACTTTTTTTGTCCCGAAAACAGGCACAGGGCACTCTTTGCCAAAAGGCGCCAAAGCTTCCAGCTGCTTAGCCAATATTATATCTATATCATTAAATGAAAGCTCTTTTTCAATTCGTATAACGCTTGTAAGGTCGTTTTTAGTTAAAGCGCAGTTCTCATTAAGACGCTTACGCAAAACATCAACATTTGCTTTTTCCAAACTAAGACCTGCCGCCATAGGGTGTCCGCCGAATTTAATAAATAAATCGCTGCACTTTGAAAGCTCCTCAAACATATTATAGGCTTCAATGCTGCGTGCTGAGCCTTTAGCCGCATTTCCGCTTTTTGTAATCATAATTACCGGTTTATAGAAAATTTCCTTAATTCTTCCTGCAACAATGCCGGCTATGCTCTCATGTACGCTTTCGTCGTATAAAACCAGAACCCTGTCGTTTTTAAGCTCTGAGTTTAAAACAAGCTCTTTTGCTCTTTCAACAGCGCCTGATGTCATTTCTTTTCTTTCTGAGTTTAAATCAACAAGCTCCTTAGCCAATTCGTAAGCCTTATTATAGTCATTTTCAGTAAAAAGCTTAACAGCCGTTGCAGCGCTTTCAAGGCGTCCGGTGGCATTAATGCATGGTCCTATAACAAAACCGGCATGGTATTCGTTAATCTCTCTGTCAGATATGCCGGTAAGCTCTATCAACGCCCTCATGCCTGTATTAGTTGTTCTTGTAAGCTCTTTAAGACCATTTTTAACTATAATCCTGTTTTCATCAAGCATATCCACAATATCGCATACTGTAGCTACCGCGGCAAAAGACAAAAATTCTTTGTCAAACACAAATTCTTTATTAAAGAAGTCAAAAAGCATTTTTGCAAATTTATAGCTCATGGCACCTGCGCATAAATACTTAAATGGATATCCGCAAAGAGGCTGTTTTGCGTCTATAACGGCGTCGGCAGGTGGAAGTTTAATTATTCTTTCGCCATTTCCGTTTTCGCTGTACTGGCATTCGTGGTGGTCTAAAACAACTGTAGAAATACCTAACTGTTCTGCAAGAGCTATTTCCTCAATTGAAGCAATGCCGTTATCACATGTCAGTATAACATCAATGCCACTTTCTTTTAATTCCCTTACAGCATCGCAGTTCATGCCATAGCCTTCTTTCTGCCTGTGAGGCAGATAAAAAATAACATCGGCGCCTAAATATTTCAGTGTTTTATAAAGTATGGTTGTGCTCATAACCCCGTCTACATCATAGTCGCCGTAAACGGCTATTTTTTTGCTTTCCAGAACAGCATTTTTAATTATATTGCAGCCTTTAACGGAGTCTTTAAATAATTTTCCGTCATAAAGACTGTTTATATCGCAGTATAAAAACCTTTTTGCTCCGCTTAATGTGCCTATTTTTCTGTTAGCAAGCACACAGGCTACAGGTTCACGTATATTTAAGGCTTCTGCCATTTTAGCCGTATCTACATTAGTGCGCTTAAGTCTCCAAATGCCCATTTAAAAATTCTCCTTATTATAAAAGCCGGTACAGGGTTTTTAAGCCCTGTTCCGGTTTTTTCCGCAAACAAGTATATTTTAAACAATTATTTTTTGCCTTCAAGCATATACCATATTGAGCCTGAAAGAAATATAGACGAGTATGCGCCGCTTATAATGCCTACCATCATTGGCAGCGCAAATTCCTTTACAGACGGAAGACCAAAAACATATACCGCGCCTATGGCAAAAAGTGTTGTAAGCGATGTATATACAGACCTTCTCATTGTCTGGTAAAGGCTAACATTTATTATTTCTTCTGTATTGGAGCGGCTCATAAGCTTTCTGTTTTCTCTGATTCTGTCAAATATAACAATAGTAGCATTAATGGAATAACCCAAAACGGTAAGAAGCGCCGCTATAAAAGAATTGTTTATCGGTATCCTGAATACGGCGTAAAACGCCAGCATAATAAGCACGTCATGAACAAGTGCCAATATAGAACTTAAACCAATTTTAAAATCCATAAATCTTAAAGTAATGTAAATAAGCATGGCAACGCAGGATATCGCAACTGCCACAGCAGCTGTTTTCTGCATTTCACCGCTTATAGTGCCGCTTATATCCTGTACGTTTAATATAGCGTCATCAGGTAATGAGAATTTTTCTATAAGCGCATTTGAAAGCTCTGTCCTCGTCTGGCTGTCCATTGACTGCGTTTTGATTGTTACGTTTCCGGTTCCAATCAGCTTTTGAACCTGCGGGTTTGCCTGTCCTGTAACATCTTTAACTACCTGCGCAATATCGTCATTAGACACATCGCCCGCATGTACTGTCATTTCAGTTCCGCCTGTAAATTCTATATCAAAATTAAAAATACCGTTGCCTTTTGACTGGTTAATCACCATAGCCGCTATTCCGCAAATAATAAGGATTACGGAAACAGCCAAAAACTTAAATCTGTTTTTTACTATATTCATTTCTGTTTCCTCCTTTAATCATTTGTTTTAACTTTTTTAACCGCGAAATACGACGGCTTATCAATACCAAGACCAATAATGCCCATAATTATAAGCCTTGTTATTACTATAGCCGTAAACATTGAAATAACAATACCTATCATAAGCGTTACGGCAAAACCCTTTATTGTGCCGGTTCCCATAAAATAAAGAACAGCAGCGGCTATGAGCGTAGTTATGTTTCCGTCAAGTATAGCCGGAAGAGCTCTTGAAAAGCTTCCCTTAACAGCCGAGCGCATTGTTTTTCCGGAAGATACTTCTTCTTTAAACCTTTCAAATATAATTACATTGGCGTCTACAGCCATACCTACAGAAAGTATTACTCCGGCAATTCCCGGAAGGGTAAGCGTTACGTTAAAAAGGCTTAAAACAGCAATCTCAAGACCCATATATATACAAAGAGCCCAATCAGCAGCAAAACCGCCTGCCCTGTATACCAAAAGCATAAAAATAAGCACTAAAGCAACGCCTACAACCGCGGATTTAAGGCTTGTTTCAATGGCGTTTGCTCCAAGTCTTGCGCCTATATTATTCATTTCCATAACAGTAAGGTTAAACGGCATAGCGCCTTCTTTAATTAAATCCGCTAATTCCTGGGCAGACTCACCTGTAAAGTTGCCGGTAATCATGGCGTTTCCATCAGATATAACACTGTTAACTACAGGCGCGCTTATAATTTCGTCGTCCATAATAATATAAATTATTTTATTAATATTATTTTTTGTAGCTTCAGCAAATGCCGCAGTCCCTTCTTCATTAAATTTAAGGGATACATAAGGCTGCGCTGCTGAATTGCCGCTTACTGAGCCGACTTCTTTTGAGGCGTCTTCTACCATGCTTCCGTCAAGAAGCACATTTCCCTCTTCGTCAACAAACATAAGCTGGGCTGTCTTTCCAAGTTCTTCAATAGCTGTTTCAGCGTCATCAACGCCAGGTATTTCAACTCTTATTCTGTTGCTGCCCTGTCTTGCAACTTCAGCTTCTGTCCAATTTTTTCTGTCTAAGCGGTTTTGGATAAGGGTAGTTGCCATTCTCATTTCATCATCTGTTACGTTTTCTTTGTCAGCCTGATAAACTATTGATACGCCGCCGCTTAAATCAAGACCTCTTTTTATATCTCTCATGCTTAGCTTCCTGTCAGGACCTATGCCTGCGACAGATGTAAAGCAAAGTAAAGCTGCCGCAGCGGCAAGTACAATTAAAACAGCTAAGCTCCTGCCTTTAGTCTTCATTATTTAATTGTTCCTCCTGAAACTCTTTTGCCTTAATCATAATAGCGCATTCTATTCTTTTTCTTTGAAGTTCACAGCCGATTTCATACGGTTTAAGTATATCGCCTGAAAGCTGGTACGCGTTAGCCGCGCATCCGCCGCTACAGTAAAATCTTGCCCAGCAGTTTTTGCATTCCTCTTTGGCATATACATTGCATTTGGAAAATTTTTCCCTTAATTCAAAATTATTCATGCCGTCAAAAACATTGCCCATGCTAAAACCTTCAAGACCTACAAACTGGTGGCAAGGGTAAAGCTCGCCTTCCGGCGTAACTGAAAGATATTCTGTGCCTGAACCGCAGCCCACAAGCCTTTTTATAACGCATGGACCGCCTGTAAGGTCTATATTAAAGTGGAAGAAATTAAAGTCACCTTCACCGCCTTTTTTATGTCTTTCATAAAGCTCAGCAGCAAGGCGCTCATATTCCTCACAAATAGCCGGAACGTCTTCCTCCCTGATAGCATAATCTGTATCAGGTGTACCGACAACAGGTTCAACTGAAATCTGTTTAAATCCTAAGTCAGCCATGTGCAGCACATCTTTTGAAAAGTCAAGGTTATGCCTTGTAAACGTGCCTCTTATATAATAGTCTGTCTGGTTTCTGCTTTCGGCAAGCTTTATAAATTTAGGCACTATAAGGTCGTAGCTGCCCTGACCGCCTGCTCTTGGACGCATCATGTCGTTAATTTCTTTTCTTCCATCAAGGCTTATAACAACATTGTGCATGTTTTTATTAATATAGTCTAAAATCTCGTCGTTTAAAAGTACGCCGTTTGTAGTTATTGTAAATCTGAAATTCTTATCATATAATTTTTCCTGCTGCCTTGCGTACTCGACTATTTCTTTAACTACATCAAAATTCATTAAAGGCTCGCCGCCGAAAAAGTCAACTTCTAAGTTATGCCTTTTTCCTGAATTTTTGATTATAAAATCAATAGCAGCCCTGCCTACCTTACTGCTCATTAAAGAACGGTGCCCATGGTACTCGCCTTCTTCCGCAAAGCAGTATTTGCATTTAAGGTTGCAGTCGTGGGCTATATGCAGACAGAGCGCCTTAACAACAGGCTGGCGTGCATCTACAAAATCAATCGCATTTTCATATATGTCAGGAGCATAAAGCATTTCTTCTTTTCTAAGCTCGTCAAGCTCGTCCATTGTTTCGTTAAGCTCATCTGCCGAATATTTATCACCAAAAAGCTTAATTACCTCATCTCTTGAACTGTTTTCGTATGTGTCTACTATGTCGAACATTGTATCATCTGCAACATGAACGGCGCCGCTGAAAACATCTAATACAACATTAACGCCATTCATACTGAACTTATGTATCATTTCGTCACTTCCTTATTAAAATATATAATCAGCCAATAAAAAGCCCTGTCTTAAATACTTACAGCTAAATTAAACTTCGTGTTTTAAAACAGGTTATAATTATTTTTTTAATTAACTTTAAGTCAAAACAAAACCTCGATTTTGCAACCGAGGTTTTAAACACAAATCTCTTTTTCTTATCTGTTTTCGCAAGCCTGATTTGCAACTGTGCAGCTTGTTTTACATGCTGACTGGCAAGATGTCTGGCACTCGCCGCAGCCGCCTTTAGCCATTGTATTTTTAAGCATAGAAGTATTCATTGTTTTAACGTGCTTCATGATATACCCTCCTTTTATATAGTCATATAAGTACTTTATCATGGCACATTATATCACGTTTATATTATTTTGAAAAGTTATTTTTTTGTATTGATTCCCAAAATGCCGCCTATTGCCCCGCTTACAAGTGACAAAACAATAGATAAAGCCCTGAATAAGCTCATGTTTTCGCCATAAGGCAGCATTATAATAATAAGTACAACAGCTATATAAAAGCCTGCTGAAAGAGCGCCCCAGAGTATGCCTTTTTTCTCCGCTTTAGACGCTGTTTTAAACCCGGCAAAAAATGAGCTTATAACTGTAACAGCTAATGAAAACGGAGCAATAAAACTTTCGCTTATATCGGTATATGTAAGCAGCAGGGCGCATGCTAAAAATGCAGCCGCCGTAAAAAACAGAGCCGGTATAAGACCATAAAGCATGCCGTAGAGCACGCCTTTATTTACTGCCGGGGATTTATTTTCCGGTACTTTCAAAAACAACACTTCTTTCCCTTTTTTACAATTTTACTTGACTTATTTAAAAAATATTCATTGCCCCGGCAAAATCTTTGTGATTAAATATATATCAGAGGTGATAACAAATGGAATTAACCGGTTGTATAGATTTGCACTCGCATTCAGTATACTCCGACGGAACGCTTACCCCGGAAGAGATAATTAAAAACGCGTCTCAGATAGGTCTTTCATCTGTCGCACTTACAGACCACGACTGTGTATCCGGCACAGAAGAATTTGCTTCCGCCGGGAAAAAATACGGTATTGAGGCAATAAACGGCATTGAGCTTGCCTCATATTATTCAGCGCCATTTATAGAGCGCACAAAAGAAATTCATATTGTAGGTCTTTTTATAGACAATAAAAACAAAGCACTTCTTGAAAAAACTGAAACAATACTTCAGCAGAGAATTGACCGAAACCATAAAATGGTTAAACGCCTTACAGAACTTGGCTTTCCTATGACATACGATGAGCTTAGAGCCATAGCCGGAAGAGACAGCTGCTCAAGAACGCATTATGCCCTTTTAATGGTTAAAAAAGGCTATGTCAAAGACAAAAAAGAGGCCTTTGCAAAATATATATCTACAGGTATGCCGGGATATGTGCCAAGAATACTGCCTGAGCCTGAAGAATGTATAAGCCTTATTAAAAACGCCGGCGGAGTGCCGGTTCTGGCGCACCCAACCCTTTACCGCCTAAATAACGAGCAGATAGATTTAATGGCTCAGGATTTACGTCAAAAAGGCATGGAAGGAATAGAGGTTATGTACTCAACATATTCCGCGGAAGAAGAAAAATTTATCAATTCCATAGCTGAAAAATATAATTTTGCCAAAAGCGGCGGAAGCGATTTCCATGGCACAAACAAAACAGGCATTTACCTTGGAAAAGGCAAGGGAAATTTAAAAATACCTTATGAATTTTTAAACGAGATTAAAAAAAGGAGGAATATATAATGTTTAAAACAATAAAGGCAGAGGATTTAAACCAGAACATATTTAAAATGATAGGCAGCGACTGGCTTTTAATTACAGCTAAAAAAGAGGATAAAGTAAATACAATGACAGCTTCATGGGGCAGCGCCGGCATAATGTGGGGCAAACCTACGGCATTTGTATTTATACGCCCACAGCGATACACTAAGGAATTTATAGACTCTTCAGAGGAATTTTCAATTAATGTTTTAGGCGGAGCTTACAGAAATGTTCTTAATTACTGCGGCACGGTTTCCGGACGTGATGAGGATAAAATCAAAAACTCAAATCTTACTGTAGATTACAAAAACAATACTCCATATTTTGACGAAAGCAAAATTGTGCTTATATGCCGCAAAGTATATGCCCAGGAATTAAAAGAAGAATGTTTTATCGACAAATCAATTATAGATAAATGGTATCCTCAAAAAGATTACCATACAATGTACGCTGCCGAAATTAAAGAAGTTCTTATAAAAGAGTAAAAAATTAAGCACTGATTTCTTAAAAAGATTTCAGTGCTTATTTTTTGCTTAATTATTTAGAAGCTTTAACTTTAATCCAAAGCTCAGAAAGTTTCTGCCTTAAAACTTCGTTATCGTTAAATACTTCGTCTTTTTCATATCCTTCTCTTGGAAGGTAAGCCTCATTGCCTTCATATTCTCCGCCTTCGCCGCTCATTTCAGCAAGGACCTCTTTGTTTGTAGAAGCGTATCCTACAGTTGAGCTGTTGTCATAAGAAGCGTCGTATGAAAGAATATAGTTAATAAATTCATGGGCAAGTTTAGGATTTTCGGCATTTTTAGGTATTACCATTGAGTCAACCCAAATATTTGTTCCTTCAGCAGGCATACTGTAGCTCATATCCTCGTTTTCGGAAAGTATATAAGCTGCGTCACCGCTGTAAACAACAGCAATATCCATAAGACCGTTAGCCATATTATCTATAACTTCATCTGTTACATATACAGGATCCATTGTGTTGTTTAATTCAACAAGCCAGTTGTAAGCTTCATTTATTTCTTCCTCATTGTCTGTATTCATTGAATAGCCTAAAGATTTAAGTGCTACCATAAATGAATCTCTTTCAGAGTCGTACATATAAATACGGCCTTTATATTTTGTGTCTTTAAGTATGCTGTAGCCTTTTTCCTCAACTTCTTCCTTAGGTACATTGTTGTGATTATAAACAATGCCTACAGTGCCCCAGAAATACGGCACAGAATATTTATTTTCAGGGTCAAAAGCAAGATTTTTAACACCATCTGCAAGCTCGCTCATATTAGGTATAAGGCTTAAATCCAATTCCTGAAGCATATCTTCTTTTATAAGTCTTTCAATCATATAGTCAGAAGGGACTATTACATCATAAGAATCTCCAGCCTGAAGTTTTGTATACATCATTTCGTTTGAGTCAAAGTATTCGGAAATTACTTTTACGCCAAATTCTTCCTCAAAATTCGCAATTACATCTTCTCCTACATATTCTCCCCAGTTATAAAATTTAAGGGTGTCAGAGCCGTATTTCTCCACAGCATCTGATGAAGATGTACCGCTCGAACCGCAGCCTGAAAGCGCTGATGCCGCTATAAGAGATACGGCTAATATTATTTTTTTCATTCTCTTACTCCTCTCCTTTTTTTAAGTACAGGTATAATATTTATAAGCACCAGAACAACCGTTATAATAAGTATAATAATGGTTGAAAGGGCGTTTATAGATGGATTTATACGCTTACTCATAGTATAAACAAGTATTGAAATATTGCTTACGCCGTTTCCCGTTACAAAATATGATATTATAAAGTCATCAAACGACATTGTAAAAGCAACCAGCGCTCCGGAAACAATTCCAGGCATTATCTGCGGTATTATAACCTTTGTAAGCGCCTGCCACGGTGTAGCGCCTAAATCCAGAGCTGCATCTGCAAGGTTAGGGTCAAGACTTCTCAGCTTAGGGTTAACGCTTAGCATAACGTATGGTATACAGAACATAACATGCGCCAGAAGCATTGTAAAATACCCCTTCTGCACGCCTAAAGCGCTGAAAAGCATTAAAAGGCTTATAGCCGTTACAATTTCAGGGTTCATAATAGGAAAGTCGTTTATTCTTTCCACTATGTTTTTAAGCACTTTATTTGATTTGGAAAGACCTATAGCTGTAATTGTGCCTACAATTGTGGAAATAACCGTAGCAAGTATGGCTATTGAAATAGTAGTCCATAAAGCGCTCATCATGTCACGGCTGGAGAACATCTTTTCATACCACGTAAGCGAAAAACCTCTCCAGTGCGTAAGCGACTTTTTGCTGTTAAAAGAAAACACAACAGTGTATACAATAGGCATATAGAAGAATATCATTACACAAACCATAAAAAGCTTTGAAAATATCTTTTTATTTTTCATTACTTTCTTTCTCCTCCTTCCATAGCCTCACCTTTATCTATTTTCTTTGTAATATACATGGAAATCATAATTATAATAGCCATTATAAGGGATATGGCGCTTCCAAAATTCCAGTCGCCTGCTGTAAGGAACTGATTTTCTATTACATTTCCTATAAGCACATACTGTCCGCCGCCTAAAAGCTTAGGTATAAAGAAGCTTGATACCGCCGGAAGGAAAACAAGCGTTATACCGCTTATTACCCCCGGTATTGAAAGAGGCAGCGTTACCCTTAAAAATGCCTGAACCTTATTTGCACCCAAATCACTTGCCGCTTCCAAAAGGCTCTTATCCATTTTAGTAAGCGATGTGTAAATCTGTAATATCATAAACGGTATAAAGTTATATACCATACCGATTATAACGGCAAAACTTGTATGCAGCATTTTAATTGGACCTATACCCATTAATCCCAGCACAGTATTTATTATGCCGTCGTCCTGCAAAATGCCCATCCACGCGTATGTTCTTACAAGCATGTTTATCCATGTAGGTATTGTAACAAGGAGTATAAGCATAACCTTTTTGCGCCCTTCGGCATTGGCTATAATATAAGCAGCTGGATATCCAAGCAGTACACATATAACAGTTGTGGCAACAGCTATTAAAAGAGAACGTCTTAAAACATCAAGGAATATGGCGTCGCTGAAAAATTTTCCGAAATTTTCAAGCGAAAACCTTATTGTTGCCACATCATTGCCGGTTTTTGTAAAGGCATAAACAAGTATAAGGAGCATAGGCAGTACAATAAGCAGGCAAATCCAGACTATATACGGATACGCCATTGTTCTGAATTGCTTCATTTTCAGTTTCCTCCTTTGCTCATTATGTGGATATCTTCCGGTTCAAATGTAAGCCCTACAATATCGCCTTCCTTATGCTCTTTTGTTGTGTCTATTTTATATTCATATCCTTCTGTTTTAAATGTTACCAAATATTCCCCCGGAACAATATTTTCCGGGTCAAAATCGTAATCAACCTCTGTAATGTCTACTTCAGTATCATCGTCAAGGCTCCATGCTGAAGCGTTCGCCCATGTTTTAAGGTCTGTCTCAAGGGCAATGCTTTCTTTAATCTCGTCTGTCTTTTTAAAGAAATTAACGGCAAAAATCTCCTCGTTATATTCTGTGCTTACTTTTTTGTTCTGGTCTGCCACTATCATGTTAGCAGTAACCATTGTCCCTGCCGATGTGGAAAACGTAACAGGATAAGTGCCGTTTTGAGGGCTAATTTTATACTCTACCTTGCTTATTGAAACAAATTCGTCCGTTTCAGGATTCCATGCCTGGGCGTCAGCTCTGGCTATAATATCAGCTTCCGTAAGCTCAGCAACATCCTCAGCGTCAAGATAAAAGTCGTTGGCACTCATTCTTTCGTTAGCCTTAATATTAAATATAGAGTTATCTTCCGAAACATGCATTTTAACTGTTATGCTTGTACCTGAACGAGTTTCAACAACCGTCTCATAATGAACGCCTTTAAAAAGCACAGACTTAACAACCCCTCTTAACTTGCCTTTTTCTTTAGGCACTATTTCAAGGTCTTCCGGTCTTATAACAACGTCTACTTTTTCATTCGGCTCAAAACCGCCGTCAACACATTCAAAATGCTTATCCTCAAATACAACCTCACGGTCTTTAACCATAACGCCGTCTATAATATTGCTCTCACCTATAAAGTTTGCCACAAAAACGTTTTTAGGCTCATTATAAATATCAGTCGGCGAGCCTATCTGCTGAATTTCGCCGTCTTTCATAACAACTATTTTATCAGACATTGTAAGGGCTTCTTCCTGGTCATGGGTTACATATATAAAAGTAATGCCTACTTCCTGCTGTATCTTTTTAAGCTCATGCTGCATTTCCTTCCTAAGTTTAAGGTCAAGTGCGCCCAAAGGCTCATCAAGAAGCAGTACTCTCGGCTCGTTTACAAGCGCCCTTGCGATAGCTACCCTTTGCTGCTGACCGCCGCTTAAAGCTGTAACGCTTCTTTTGCCGTATTCCTCAAGACCTACAAGTTTAAGCATTCGCATAACTTTCTGCTGTATAACATCTTTAGGCTCTTTTTTTATTTTCAGACCGAAAGCTACATTATCATATACATTCATATTAGGAAAAAGAGCGTACTTCTGGAAAACAGTGTTAATTTCCCTTTTGTACGGCTCAACATTTGTTATCTCTTTGTCGCCAAATATAACCTCGCCTTCGTTTTGTTTAAGAAATCCGCCCAGAATTCTTAAAAGAGTTGTTTTGCCGCAGCCTGAAGGACCTAAAAGCGTTACAAATTCGTTCTCGTAAATATCAAGATTAACGCCTTTAAGAACAAGCTGTCCGTCAAATTCCTTTACAATGTTTTTAAACTGAATAAGTTTTACAGGCTCCAAATTTAAGTCCTCCTTTTAAAATAAAGGTTAGAATAAAGGCGGCGTAGACACCCAGATAAGTTTTGCCACTGTTTTCCTGTCGTTTCTTATATAATGAAAATTTTTTCCGTTAAGATAAAAAGTCTCGCCTTTTTTAACCGGGTATTCTTTATCGCCGTTTACAAGTGTAACACGGCCTTCAAGCACATATCCGAACTCTTCACCGTCGTTCGGCTGAACTTCAAATGTTTTCATTCCCGGTTCTATCTCTATCATAACCGGCTCCATTTCGTTTTTCTGTGAGTTAGGTACAATCCAGTTAACCGTATAGCCTTCCCTCTCGTCTACAAAAAAATCATCTGTGCTGAAAACCGCCTTTTCATCGCGGTCTTCCTTAAAAAACTCGCCGAGAGTAGTGCCTAAAGCCTCAAGTATATCGTAAAGCGTAGCTATTGAAGGTGAAGTAAGGTTTCTTTCTACCTGCGATAAAAATCCTTTTGTAAGCTCGCAGCGGCTTGCCAGCTCCTCAAGAGTAAGACATTTTTTTAATCTCAGCTGTTTTATTTTATATCCTATATCCATTAAACAGCCCTCCGTTCCGATTAGATATACTAAACAAATCAATTATTTTTACTAAACCAAAAACATTATACTATAACTTTTTTCAATTTCAATATTCTTTAAACAATTTATTTAATTTTATTAAACTCATACAATAAGAAATATCTTTAAACTTACATGTTTATACAATATTTGCAAAAAAATACCGGCTGATATATAATACATTAAAATATTCAGCCGGTTTATAAAAATATATATTAAATTTTACATTACTAAACAAATTTTACTTATTTTTAAACTTCAAAGCCATAGTATAGATTCCATACAGTACCACTGCCATGCTGTATAAGCCCATAATCCTTTTAACTGTTGGAACAGCGGTGTTTTTAATAAACATAACTCGTTTAACAGCTTTTTTTACTTTCATTTTATAATCAGCTCCCAATAAAAATCAAACAATGTATTGAATAACATATCCCGTTCTGATACTATTTATATATAAAGGAGAATGCCTATGATAAAATTAATAGCTTCTGATTTAGACGGAACTCTTTTAACATCTGATAAAGAACTTACGCCAAGACTTAAAAAATCTCTTGACAAAGCGGCTCAAAACGGCGCGCTGTTTGTTCCGGCAACAGGCAGGACATTATGCGCAGTACCCCAATATGTTAAAGATATACCTTCCGCCAGATATATAATAACATCTAACGGCGCCTGTGTATATAAGAAAGGCTCCAAAATACCTATATTTAAAGAATGCCTTCTGCCTAACCATGTTGAAACAGTTTATAAAACAGCATCTGGCATGGATACTGTTATAGAAGTTTTTGCAGACGGCATGGCGTATATAGGCAAAAGACATTTTGAATATTTACAGCAATTCGGCATAACAGGTAGAAGGGCTAATTATATCAAAACCACTCGTACAGTAGTCCCTGATATATACTCACTTATTCATTCCAATATTGAAAATATAGAAAACATAAATGTTATATTCAATAATATGAACCTTAGGGAAGAATTCCGTGCAAGCATAAAAAATTCCATTGACGCCTTTGTAACATCTTCCGCAGCAGATAATATAGAAGTAAGCTCCTCGAAAGCTGCTAAAGGAAACGCTTTAAAAAATCTCTGCCTAATGCTTGGGATTAAGAACAATGAAGTTATAGCTTTTGGCGACAGTGAAAATGATATAGACATGCTTGAGTTTGCCGGTACAGGCGTTTTAATGAAAAACGCTGACAACAGTTTAAAAACCAAAGGACTTATTGTTTCCTCTTCATGCGATGACTACGGTGTAGCCAGAATACTTGAAAATATTTTCTGATAAAAATATAGTTCATTTTTTATATTAATCAAAACAAAACCACAGCAAAAGGCTTTTCTTTTGAACTGTGGTTTTATTATATTAAAACTCTTCTATGTTAATAACTCTTGAAGCAAAATTTCTGCCTAATGCCTGACGGCAAATCCTGCCAAACATTTCTGTTTGGTCGCTTACGTAAAACTCATGCTCAGGCTCTTTTTCTTTAAGGCGCGCCATATTGTTTTTCAGAAGGTACTCTTTTAAAACAAGAGCTGTTTCATAAGCCGGGTCTACAAGTGCAACATTTGGACCTACAGCTTTTTTAATGCACTCCTTTAAAAGAGGATAATGAGTACAGCCCATAACAATAGTATCTATATCTTTTGCCGTAAGGTCTGAAATATACTTGTTTGCAGTAAGCAGTGTAACTTCTTCATTCACCCAGCCTTCTTCAGCAAGAGGCACAAAAAGCGGACACGCCTTTGAGTATACATTTACATTGCTGTCATTTTTAAGTATTTCTTTTTCGTAAGCCCCGCTTCTAATAGTTGCTTCAGTAGCTATAACGCCTATGTTCTTGTTTACGGTAATTTCAGCCGCTTGTGCCGCTCCCGGCTCAACAACACCAAAAATAGGTATATTAAATGTGCTTTTAAGCTCTTCAAGACTATTAGAACTTACAGTGTTGCAGGCTATAACAACAGCTTTAACATTGCGGCTTAGAAGAAAACGTATATCCTGTTTGGCAAATTTTGTTATTGTTTCTTTTGACTTGCTGCCATAAGGCACTCTTGCGGTATCTCCAAAATAAACTATGGCTTCGTTAGGAAGTTCTTTTATAACACGGCTTGTAACGGTAAGTCCGCCTACGCCGGAATCAAAAATACCTATAGGCCTGTTATCCATTAAATAACCTCCTTACTTTCCGCAGCAGGCAAGTGATATAAGGTCGTCGATAAGCTGGTCTATCGGTTTGCCGGCACTTTCCCAAAGCTTAGGATACATGCTTATTGATGTAAAGCCCGGAAGTGTGTTAAGCTCGTTGAATATTACCCTGTTTGTATTTTTTTCTACAAAAAAGTCAACTCTGGCAAGACCTGAACCATTTACAGCTTTAAACACTTTAACAGCTGTTTTCCTTATTTCTTCTATGATATTTTCATCAAGCTCAGCTGGTATAACTGTTTTTGACTCGGCATTGTTATATTTAGCGTCGTAATCATAAAATTCAGCAGCGGAAAATATTTCGCCTACTGTGGAAGCCTCAGCCTTTTCAGTACTGCCTAAAACAGCACATTCTACCTCATGTCCGTCAATAAACTCCTCAACAATTATTTTCCTGTCATGCTCAGAGGCAAGTTTAAGACCGCTTTCAAGCTCCTGAATGTTATGCGCCTTTGTAATGCCTACGGAAGAACCCGCATTAGCCGGCTTAATAAAACAAGGGTATCCAAGCTTTTTCTCTATTTTATTTAAAACTGATTTTTTTTCAATTTCATCTTTCATTACGCAAACAAAATCAGCCTGATTTATTCTCGCGTTTTTTGCTATTATTTTTGTATAAGCCTTATCCATAGAAACAGCTGAGCTTAAAACGCCGCAGCCCACATAAGGTATCTGCGCAAGCTCCAAAAGCCCCTGCACAGTACCGTCTTCGCCCCATTTGCCGTGCAGGACAGGTATTACAACATCAACCGGTATAACTTTTGCTTTTGTGCCTACAATTTTAATAAGTCCTTTATGTGTGGCATCCGGACTTAAAACAGCAGGTGTACCGTATTTTTCCCACTCACCGTTTTTAATGTTTTCAACAGGTCCGTTATAAATCATCCACTTGCCTTCTTTTGTAATTCCTACAGGTATGACATAATATTTTGCCTGGCTTATATTTGAAATTATAGTGGAGGCTGAAACTCTTGAAACTTCATGCTCAGATGACTGGCCACCGAATAATACAACTATCGTTTTTTTATTCAAAATTATCCCTCTTTCTTTATCCGGCGCATAGGCCGTTAATATTTTTATTATATTCAATTTACGCTTTAATGACAACACAAATAAGGTAAAAACAGCCTTAATTATATAACAAACAAAAAGTTATAAATCTAAAACCATGATATTATTTATTTAGCATATTATTTATTAAATTCATTAATATTTTTAATACTAAAAATAAAGACGGAAACAAAGCATTTCCGCCTTCAAACATTAATTCCTGCTAAGTTTGATTTACCGAAAAACTGCCGTTCAAATACCCCTGAATGCCAAAAAAACCAATAACGTCTTAAGGCATTTAAAATTTTTCTTATTTACGCAAAACTCAGTATAAGCATAACAGGTTTATGTGCAAGGATAATGTGTTAAGGCATTTTTGTTGCATATTATGGATTTTATTCAAATAAACCATATATCACGTAATATTTTGCTGAATTATCCTAAATTTTCCAATTATATTTAGCCGCTATTGGATACAGTGCATTTATAAGAATACATGCATTATTTAAGTAATTATTTACCATGTTTTTTAACTCACCGGATGGGATTATATCTGCTTTCACAGCGGTTAAGCCTTCTTTAGGCGGAGAAAGCTGAGGGCGGATTTTTTCAGACAATTCCCCAAGAGATGAATATTCTTCTTTATTTAACGCTCCTACCTGAACCAAACATTCTATCTGTTCAAGCTCTGAAAACATATTCCACATAGTAATCTGCATAGTATTATAATTTTCTTTTTCTTCTGATGGAAGCTGATTTATATAAGATACAACTTCATGGTATACCATATAAAATTGAGAAAGCATTTCACTAAACAGAGCCGGATCGATTTTTTCCCGCAAACTTTTTTCAACTACTCCCCAATATACCGATTGCAGATAGAACAACGAATGAATATTTCTTGTAAATTGCTGCTCACGCCTGTTAGGCAGAAGAAAACTATTAACTATTAAAACAAGCGCTACAGCCAAAGCCAAATAGAACAGCCTTAATTGAATGGCTTCCATTTCACCTACAGTAAGGGTTGCCATTGTTAAGGCAAACGATGTTGAAAATATTGGGTGTACCCACGTTCCCGGTGTGCAGCAATACATCAGTGTAACCATTGCCAAAGAAAAAATAAATACTCCGGTTAATCCGTTCAAGTAAGGATATATTATATGTACCAACAGACAGGCTATTGCCGTACCCACAGGACGTGTCAGCATACGGTGCGTGCTTTCTTCATAACTCGGCTGCAACAACAAAAACGCATGAAGCGGAAACCAGTAAGTATGCTCAAAATCCCACAGAAAGCTCACTGTGCAGCTTACCATTAAAACCACCGACAGACGCATGGCAAAACGGAATTCAAAACTTTCAGGCGATAAATGCTGTTTTAACTGCGCCAAAAATTCTTCTTTTGTTGGCAAGCTAAAATACGGACGCTGCTCAGAAGATATAGGTTCTTTGCATAAAATTATCAGTGTATGCAAAACGCTGCGGTAAAAAATTCTTAACCTGCCTTGCGGAATCTGCGAGTCTTCAAGCAGCTTCTGAACATTTACAGAAAGTTTTTCAAATTCATCGCGGCTTTGCGCCTTATATAAACTGTATACAAGCTGAGATAATTTTTCCATAACTTGCGAAAAATTCGGCGTTTTACAAACTTCCTGCCAGACAGTTTCGTCAGATACCAGATAATATGCCCTTTGGAACAGTAGAGCAAATAAATGGCAATATCTTTGTTCCTGGTCTGATATATTAAATAAAGTATGCCTGCTGTGACCCAAATGATGGAGCGTCTGTGCTTTTTCATACAATTCCTTTCTGGCAAAAAATGAGGCGCCCTGCTCTTTGGAAAGTTTATTCAGCAGCTGCGAAAGAATGAGCAGAGAATTTGAAATTTGCTTAGAAGGCGCCGCCGCTTTAAAACAAAAATTGGTATACAATATTAAAGCAATAATTAACAAAGCGGAGCAAATAAATGTAGCTGCAAACATCTTAGAAAATTCACTTGTTGCCAGTGGATACAGCTCCAAAAACACAAAAGTCATTGCAAAACCTAAATAACCTTTAGGCGTAAACTGACTGCTTTTCCAAAACACAAGAAATACCGGCACTGAAAAGTTTAATATTATACATAAAAATACATTGCGTGTAGCTAAGTACGCTAAAACGCAAAGAAGAAGCGATACTAAGAATATACGAATATAATCCAAAGTACTGTTATACTGTCTGCGGCGAATTTGGAATATAGTAGTGGAACATGTAACAGCCATTATATATTGCTGACCAAGCAAAGTATTAATTAATAAAAACTGTATAATGAAAAACAGAATAATCGGGAAAGCTCCTTTTAACCTGCTTAAAAACATTTTACAGTAACTATTTATTTTGGGGTGGAAAATATACATTGTATGTTCCCTCCTAAAGCAGAAATATATTCTGTTTCTTTATTTATAACTCTTTATATATTTGCCCATTGTATATTTTTAACATAAGATTTAATATAACTTAAATATCAAAATCAATATTATCGCTCTGTATAAAAATAATAAAATAAACTTCAACAAATATGCTTTATCCCACCTAAATAAAATAAAGCAAATATTATAATGTTGAAGTTTTAATACCATAATAACACAACAATATATAATTTTGAAGGTTTTATTATAAACAATTTAATGTTATTGATAATTAGTTCCAAAAATCTGCGCATTATTATCAAAAATATGGAATTATTTTATACTGGACTATCCAAATTTTTATAAGCAACCAAAACGCAACCAATAATTGCTTGATTGTTGGTAGAAGCAACATTGTTTTTAATATAAAATATAGTTATAAATAAGTTATAAATAAAGCCAAAAACATAAGGGGGCGGACTAAATGAAAGTAACTTTTATTATGATTGTTATTTCTATTGTATTTTTCAGCATATTTACAGGCTTAATTATTATTCTTTTACGCGCGTTACTAAAATATAAAAATTCAAATGAGAAACGCCATGAAAAACTTGATGTAAGACAGTCTTTGGGCGAAACACTTAAAGAATGCAGAACTAAACGCAAAATGACCCAGGAATTTGTTGCTGAATCAATTGGCGTAAGCCGGCAAGCTGTTTCAAAATGGGAAAACGGAACGTCCGACCCATCTGCGTCGAATCTTCTGGCATTATCAAAATTATACGGCGTTTCCATAGAAGAATTATTAAAATCAGCTGAAAAGTAAATTATTAAGTTGTTATCTAAAAATTACATACAGAAAAATTTTTGTCAAATCATTAAAGTCTAAGTTTTGTAATACTAAACTGCTCCTGTGCAATTTTACATGCCAGCTTAATATCGTAAGAATAATAAAGCTAAAAAACAACATGTTCAATACGTTATACGTTATAAAAAAGCATAAAAAACACGCAGCGTATTTATAGCCTGTAGCTGCGTGTTTTTATAAATTCAGCAATATCTATAATTATTTGTACTTATTTCTGCTTAAAAGGTGCTCCTTCATAAGTTTTTCTGCAAGCTCGCCATCTTTGTTCTTAATAGCGCTTAGTATTTCCTCATCACATTTAATATAATAACTATATATTTCATCTATACTATTATGCGCTATTGTTTTTTGCTTCTCAGCGTTCATATTTGGTCTGAGAGATTCATATATGCCGGATATAAGGCTGTTTCCCGCACATTTAATTATTATTGAATGAAATTCGCTTCCCCAGTAGACAATATTGTCAACATCTTTTTTCTTTACAGCATCTTTAAGGTTTTCAAGACATTTTTCAAGATTGGCAACATCTTCATCACTTCTTTTAACAGCTGCGGCATAAGCAGTTTCTTTTTCAAGTATATGCCTTACCTCAAGTATCTCATCAAACCTGCTTTCATCTTGAATCATTTCAAGCAAACGGTTATTATTTATTTTTTTTATAGCATCATTAGCGACAAATGTACCAAGTCCAGGTTTAGATTCTAAAATTTCCGATGTATGCAAAACTTTAATAGCTGTCCTTAGGGAGTTGCGGCTTACATTAAACTCGTTAGCCAATTCAATTTCACCAGGTATTCTATCCCCTTCTTTCCATACGCCACTTTCAATAAGGTTTACCATTTGTTCGTAAACCGTTTCAAAAACCCTGTTTTTTTGCACCGGAATAATCATTTCCGCTTCTCCTTTCCAATAATCGCAAAATACATTAATATAGTACCATTTTTCAAATCCATTATCAACAAATAGATTTAGAGGAAATCAAAAGCACGGCAAACAATTTTTAATTACATAAATTTAAACTATTTTATTTTCATCAGCTGTAAAAAATTTAATTGACATTTATGTAGAAATATGTTAGATTTTATTTAGTTTAGTATCTAAATTATTTAATATTTAAACAATTAGGAGGAGTTTTAATGGACAAACAAAATCAGTTAAAATATATAAACTTATTAAAAAATGAACTTATAGTTGCCTTAGGATGTACGGAACCAATAGCAATTGCCTTTGCCTGCGCCAAAGCAAAAGAAGTCATCTGCTCCATTCCTGATAAAATAATAATGCGTTGCAGCGGAAATATTATAAAAAACGCGAAATCTGTTACAGTTCCAAACAGTAATGGAAAACAAGGCATAGAATTTGCTGCTATTTTAGGCGCTGTAGGCGGAAAATCTGAACTTATGCTGGAAGTATTAAGTCAGGTTAATGAAAATCATCTAAAGACAGCAGAAAAACTTTTTAATAACAATATATGCTCAGTTGAACTTATTGAAAATTCACGGCCTCTTGAAATAGAAGCTGTTTTATTTAAAGACAAAAACACTGTTTCCGTTAAAATTAAAGACAGCCATACAAATATAGTGCAAATAGAAAAAAACGGGAAAATAATATACGCAAACGAAAGCTGCGAATTAAATAATACTCAAGATAGCTGCGATTTTTTAACTTTAGAAGGTATATATGATTTTACAGAAAGTGTTGATACAGGCGAAATAAAAGAAATACTTTTAAGGCAGGAAAACATTAATTTAAAAATATCAAATGAAGGCATTGCAGGCAGCTATGGTATGAATGTAGGTGCATCAATATTAAAAAATTTTCCAAATTCCGTATCAATAGAAGCAAAAGCAATGGCGGCAGCAGGAAGCGACGCAAGAATGGGCGGCTGCTCACTTCCGGTTGTTATTAACTGCGGAAGCGGCAACCAAGGCATAACCGCCTCTGTGCCGGTTATAGTATACGCAAATCAGCTTAAAGCGCCTGAAGAATTAAAAATAAGGGCTTTAGCTTTAAGCAATCTCGTTTCCATTTACCAAAAAAAATATATAGGGCGTCTTAGCGCTTACTGCGGAGCAGTGTGTGCCGCCTGTGGAAGCGGCGCAGCCATTGCTTACCTTATTTCCCGCAATTTTGAAACTGTATCCAAAACAATAATAAATACCCTCGGTAATGTATCGGGTATAATTTGCGACGGGGCTAAAGCTTCCTGTGCCGCTAAAATCGCCTCTTGTGTTGATGCAGCTATTATGGCATGCAATATGGCTGTTGACAACAAATCATTTTCACCCGGCTGCGGCATAGTAAAAGATACGGCTGATAAAACAATTCAATCTGCCGGCAGAATTGGAAAATCAGGCATGAAACAAACAGATACAGAAATACTTCATATTATGCTTGAAAATTAATGCAGGCAAAATATAAGAGCGCTGCTGTAAAAACACGGCAGCGCTTTTCATTTTATTATTTTCTTTTTTCTTCTTTAAATTCTTCTATGCCTTTAAGCCTCATCTCCATGTGCTCAACCATTAATTTTCTGGCAAGCTCGCCATCGTTATTTCTGAAAGCTTCTATAATTTTGCGGTCATGCTCTATGTATTTATCATAAACAGCCTGTAAGCCTTTAAGATTAATATACCAATGTCTGTCGTGGTCAAGGTTTGATTTTAATGATTCATAAATGCTTATCATTATTTTATTTTTTGTAATCCCAACTATCTCTATATGGAACTGGCTTCCCCAATATATAACATTTTCCACATCGCCCTTTTTTACGGCTTTGCTCAACTGGTTTATGCAGTTTTCAAGTTTTTTAATATCCTCACTACTGCATTTAATGGCAGCTTGGTACGCAGTTTCTTTATCAAGTATTTTTCTTACTTCAACAACTTCTTTAGCATACTTCTCGTCCTGAATCATGCTTATAATCCGCTTATTGTTTATTTTTTTTACAGCTTCTTCAGAAACAAAGGTTCCTATTCCCGGCTTAGAAATAAGTATTTCCGATGAATGCAGGACTTTAACCGCAGTCCTAAGTGAATTTCGGCTTACATTAAACATCTGTGCAAGACTGACTTCACCGGGTATCCTTTCTCCTTCCTTCCATTTTCCTTCCTCTATAAGATTTATCATTTGAGTGCATACATTTTCATAAATCTGTCTTCTGGTAACAGGTGTAATCATCAAAATATACCTCCATGCATTATTTATAATGTTTATTGTATAAATGAATTTGCAACGCTATTGACCCATTTTTTCAGCTGTGATAATATATTTTGTATACATCATATACTAATCCTTTACGGAGGTCTGATATGTTTAACATAAACGAGTCTGATACTAAAACATTGGATAATGACAATAATTTAAACGATTTACTTTCATACGTAAACCATAATACAGGCGCGCTTTCATCTTTTGTTATACTCTTTTACAGCCAAATGTCCACACCAATAGACATAGGTCTTGAAAAAAAAGTAACAGTAATAGAAATGAGCATTTTAATAAGCATAGCCGAAAATCCAGGTATAACCGGCACAGAATTATCGCATAAATGGCATAAAACAAAAGGCGCTGTATCACAGCTTTTAAAAAAACTTGAAGAAAAAGAGCTTATATACCGTATAAAGAGCGATAAAGACTCAAAAGTCTATTTTCTGCATCCAACCAGCAAAGGAATTGAAGTAAAAGATATATACTTAAAACGTGATTTATATATGACAAGCAAAATTGTAGAGCAGCTTTTAAATACATGCTCTAAAGATGAGATACGCAGCTTTTATAATGTTATAAAACAATATTCTAAGCTTATAACAGATAAAACAGTAATATAATCTGACAGCCTAAAAAGCGGCATAAGCCGCTTTTTATTTTTTTATTTGTTAATATAAGATTTGCAAAATTCCGGCGGACAATAATAGCCCGCCAGAATAAAAAATGAAAAAGAGTTTAGCTTATTTTACCATTTTAAGTATTTCATCTTTTGTTTTTCCGGAAAATCCTAATTTTTCCGCAGTCCTGCCTTCTGACATAAAATCTTTATTAAGCATTAAACTTTCAAGAAGTATAATTGAGTCTATTGTAGGTGTCGGCACATTAAAGAGCTTACCTATTGAAGATGTCGGCACAAGGTCGCATAATGTATCCTCTTGGAAGAACCTGTGATTTGTGTCAGCCGGCGACTTAATGCCTTTATACGGCTCGCACGACTGTATTGCGTCATAAAGATTATCAGGTTTAAGACCATACATGGATTTAAGATGGTCAAGCAGCGGTTCCGCATCTATGTCAAGCGCATTGCATACGGCAACCCTTTCTTTGTCAGCTGCTTCAATTATATGGCATATACCAGGCGTAAGTCCTTCAATATAGTAATCAAAAGGCTGTTTTAACTCCACTTTATTTGCATTCATAACACAAGGTATTGAGTGAAGCATGCCGCCGCCTCCGCTGAAACCTGTTTCAAATATATTTTCAGCCGGTACATAACAAGGAAAAATATTTTCAAGTCTTTTAGCTGCATCAATAGCGTTTTGCGCCGGAATTGAAGCAAGTTTTACTTTAGCCTTTATGCCTGAATGGAATGTATGTCCAATTTCCATTGTACGGCACGCAAACATTAAATCCGAAGCCTCGCAGATTACAGGTTCGCTTTTACATCCGGCAGAAATAAGAGCATTCCTAAAATTAAGCACTCCGCCCATGTGTCCCGGGTTAAGTATAATGGTCTGATTGCTCTTAACATATTCAGCCAAGTTTTCAGCTACATTATTGTGCTCATCTGTTGTAGTGCAAACCATAATAAAGTCAGCGCCGTCTATACAAGTTTTAGCGTCTGTTGTAATTAAGTCAGGTTTTTCTTTAGCTTCAGTCTTTCCAGTCGCTGTTAAAGCATCAAGACTGTTAAGTACTTTCACTTTTTCTTCATCTTTGTCCATAAGCTTTACGCAAAAGCCTTTGTTTTTAAGTATAATGGACATAAGTGTTCCGCCTGCCCCGGCGCCTATTACGGCAAATTTTAAATCTTCCATATATATTTCACTCCTTTAAAAATCACATGCTCTTTTCCGGCAGAGTAAGGTCTTTATTTATTTTCTTTTCAATCTCCCTTGCGTGCTTAGCCTCTACAGTACAGCCCAGTCCTCCGTAACCGCCTCTTAACTGCGGCGGGAGAAGTTTTTGCGTATTGCACAAAGCTTTTATTACTTCATCTGGGCTTACATAGCTTTCTATTCCTGAAAGCGCCATATCACAGCCGGAAAATGCATTGGCAACACCTATGCCATTCCTTCTGATACATGGTATTTCTGAAGAGCCGCCTATTCTGTCGCATATAAGTCCAAGTATGTTTTTCATAGAAAGCGCCATAGCGTTGCAAATTGTTTTTGTATCTCCTCCGCCAAGGTAGGCAAGCGCGGCTGCCGCTATAGCAGATGAAACGCCTATCTCACCCTGACAGCCGCCGCCCATTCCTGAAAAGCTGGCATTTTGATAATACATGCAAACCCCGGCTGCCGCTGCAACAAATAAAGATTTAATAAGGTCTTCGTCTGAACATTTTTTATCTTCCTGTATTGTAAGTATACAGCCAGGCACTATTCCGCAGGAACCGCCTGTAGGCGCCGCAACAACTCTTTCCATTGAGCAGTCCATTTCCATAGTAGCCAAAGCTTTGGCTATAGCCCTTGTAAGTGTTGAGCCGGACAAAGTTTTCCCCTCTTCAAGCGCCTTCATTACTTTTTTACCATCATAGCCTGTTCCAAAACCAAAAAGTGTATGTATCTCCTCAGTAAGACCCTTATGGACCGTTTCTTTCATGTATTCAAGATTCTGCGCCATTTGGTTCCATATTTCTTCACGGCTTCTGCCTGAACGTCCCATTTCGTATTCAATGGCAAGTTCCGGTACGTCCTTTCCTGTTTTTTCAGATAACTCCATAAGGTCTTTAAAAGTTTTAAACAACGGCTCATGCGGAACAAAACCAAATGATAAAAACGGTTCTGTAAAAAGCACTTTTGTAACTGACGGTATATTTTTAATTTTATCTGATACGGACTCGTCAATTTTAAGAGGTACGCCTGCATATATTAAATATTTATTATTTTTGCAGTCCTTTTTTATATTTGTCCCTTCTGGCAGCAATTCTGCAACTTGACAGCTTACATCTTCATCAGCCCATACAAATATATGTTTTTCTGTACTTTCCAAATCAACATCAAATTCATCAATGCCTATTATAGCTATGCTTCCTCCGCCTACAGAAACTCCTGTAATATTGCATTTTTTTCCAGACTGCTGTTCCATTGAAAGGCATACCGTAAGCCCGCTTTCAGGCAGCGGCTCTTTAAAGCGGCTGGCAGAAAGCTCTATTCCTTTTTCTTTTGCTATCTTCATAGCATTTTTAAGCTCAGGGTCATACTCTCTCATGCCCATAGCACCGCCTATAAGAGCCAAGTGGCTTCTAAGCCCTGCATAGCCGTCATTTCTCGGATGAAATTTTAAGTCTATGCTCTTTAAAGGCTCATCAAGAAATCTGCTGGCAGCCCAGCCTAATCTTGCCATACCCGCAGTTCCAGAGCTTGAAGGTCCAACCATAACCGGTCCAATAACTTCAAATACGCTTATATCCATTTTCCATACCTCCTTATACCAAACCTAAAAGTCTTGGCAAAAACATTGAAATTGGTTCAATATATGTTGTAAGAATCATAACTGGCAGATATCCTATAAACAAAAGCTGCATTGTAGGTTTTAGCACTTCTGAAAACTTGCAGTTGCCAACTTTCATTCCAAAATACATAACGCTTGCATAAGGAGGAGTTAATCCGCCTGCGGCGAGGTTTACAATCATTATGGCGCAAAAATGGATAGGGTCTATGCCATAAGATTGTACTATTGGAAGCAAAAGAGGTGCGCATAAAACTATTCCAACCGTATCACTTGCTATCATTCCAACACATAAAAGGAACAAATTAACTATTATAAGCATTATATATTTGTTATCTGTTATAGACATAAATACCTGAACAAGCTGCTGAGGTATCCTGAGTATAACCAAAGCCTGGCTGAGCATGTAGCAGAAAAAAATCATTGTAAAAATGCCGCCTATGGAATTAGCACTGTCTTTAAACACTTTTAAAAGAGGCTTTGGTGTAAGTGTTTTGTAAAAGAATATTCCTATAACAAGCGCTACAAATGCCGCAACAGACGCAGCTTCTGAAGGAGTAAATATTCCGCCGTAAATGCCGCCTAATATTATTACAGGCATTGAAAGTGCTGGCAAAGCTCTAATTATTATTTTCTTTTTTGATAAAGATTCTGTTTTATTTCCCGCTTCGTCTGATTTTTCCGCGGTTTCATAAACTAACTGAGGATTATGGTGTTTTCTTGCATAATAAATATTGATTAACGAAAATGTAATTATAACAAGTATTCCCGGCACAACAGTTGAAACAAATCCGGCAAGTATAGACGCGCCTGTTGCCCAGCCATACAATATAGTCGCAGAACTCGGCGGTATAAGCATTCCAAGAACAGATGCAGAACTAACAAGGGCTGTAGCAAAACCTCTTTCATACCCTTCCTTTTCCATACGCGGTATCATAACAGGTCCAATAGCAGCTATACCTGTAAAAGCACTTCCTGAAATGGCGCCTATAAATCCACAAGTTACAACACATATAACACCAATGGAGCCTTTAATTTTTCCAACAAAAATATTTGCTACATCAAGCAGCCTTTCCGCTATTCCGCTGTCCGAAACCAACGTACCTGCAATAAGAAACATAGGTACAGCCAAAAGTGTCATACTAATCATTTGGTTAAAGCTGTATAAGAAAAGCGAACCAACGGCAACATCAGCAACATATACCAAAAAAGCAAGAGAAGCTGCAAAACAAAACGGAAGCGACACGCCGCCTAAAAGAAATATCATTAAAACAACAACTGCCAACAAAAATATATGCATAAGCGACATTAGTTCTCCTCCTTTCCTTTGTGGAGATTAAAGCTTCTCAGTCTTTCAAAAAGCTCTAAAATTGTGAATAACTCCATTAATACAAGACCAACAGGCACTGCTAAATTGGCTATTACCCATGGAAGTTGCAAAATTGTACTAAGTTTATTTGTTTTAATACAATATGCTGCAAAATCAAACGACCATTTAATTGTTATAGCGCAAACTAAAATACATAAAATTGTTTTTATAATGCCTATTAAATCTAATGTTCTTTTATTTTTTATAAACGAATCCAATACTCCACATTCAATATGATTTTTCGTAAATGAGGCACATACTCCGCCAAGCATATACATCCATATAGTTGGGAACTGCATCAATTCTTCAATTCCCATTTGCGGTAAATTAAAAGTTCTTAATACTACCTGAAGTATTGATAAAAACAGTAGAAAAACAATAATAACAACTGTTATATATTGAACGGCACTGCCAACTAAATTAGAAAATTTACTTATTTTTTCACTTTTCAAAAAACGCCGCCCCCCTAACTATTTCATTATTGAATATAAAATCTTTTGCAGCTGGGCGTTATTAAAAACAAACGCCCAGACTTTAAATTTATTATTCTGTATAACCTATCTCGGCTTTTACTTTGTCAAAAAGTTCTTTGCCAAATACGTCTTCAAGCTCTGGCCAAACTTCTTTACGTACAGTGTCTGCAATTTCAGAAATCTGCTCGTCTGAAAACTCTATAATTGTTGTTCCGTTTTCTTCAAGCAGGTCAACATATTTGTTCTCATTTGCGATAGCTTCATCAAATACTTGGCTTTCAAGATTTTTAGCTATTTCCATAATCTTGTCCTGTTCTTCAGGAGTAAATTTATTCCAATCGTCAAGATTCATCATAAGCCAATGAGGTTCAAAAGCGTTTTTATAAAGTAAAAGGTATTTTGTAACATCTTTTAAGCTGCTGTAAAAACTTTCCGCTCCGCCGCCAAAGCATCCATCTATAATGCCTGTCTGCATACTTGTAAATACTTCAGAAAATGTCATAGGTGTTACCTGATAGCCAAGAGTTTTTGCTACAAGCTCGTATGACTTCATCTGAGGCACTCTTACTTTAAGTTCTTTGTTGCCTGTAAGATTATAAACATCTTTAGGCTCTTTTGATGTACATACAGCGTTGAAATATTTAGGTATCATTGCAAGAAGTTTTATATTTTGTTTTTCAAGCTGTTCGGCAACATAAAGAGAAACAACACCATCTGTAGAGTTGTATATATCCCTTGCCTGATCCCATGTTTCAATTAAATATGGTGCAGTTGCAATAGTAAGGCTTTGGTCAACATTGGTTGATACCGACTGCATAGCCATATCAACTTCTCCCATACTCATTGCTTCCTGAACAATAGTATAGTCACCTAACTCATCGTTTGGATAAATTTCATAAGCAAATCTGTCTTCTCCTAATGCCTGCTGTACTTCAGAACAAAATTGCTTTGTGTAGATATCATTATCACTATCTACTGGTCTTGGGTGTGAAACTTTGAATGTTATTTGTGATGTAGTATCTTGCTGTCCTTGTGATGCCCCATTTGATGATGAGCTGCTTTGGGTTTGGCTGCCGCAAGCCGCAGTTGATACGGCTACAGCCAAAATAGTAAAAATAGCAAAGAATTTCTTTTTCATACATAAATCCCTCCTTCAAAATTTCCAATACCATCAGTTCATTAATTAAACATGTTTAATATATAAACATTATATTTAACAATAAAATATTTTTCAATACAAATTTACAATTTTGTAAAATATTTTATTTTTTTAGTGCATAATGACAATCTGTTTTTATATTAATTTCACATTTAATAGGTTTAATACATGTATACTATTCACATACAAGGTGGATTGCCTGTTGTTTTATTTGATTAAACGTAAAAAAGACCGGGTTATTTTATTCCCGGTCTTTTGAGCTTGAATTCAATATATTAAGTTGTGTTTTATAATCAATCAAAACTTTTTAAGATAATCATAAAGAACTTCTTAATCTATACAAAATTTAACTAAGAAGAGAAATTTATTATAATTGTTTTAATTAATATAATAACCATAGCAATCACTTTAAACAATGATAACCATGGTTTTTAATTTTACATTTTATATTAAACTTTTAAATTACTTTATTATTTGTTTTTAGTAAAATTAAGTATATCAATTCAAAATTTTCAAATTCTAACAAAAAATTTATACTTGTGTGTTCAATATTTAATTATTAAAAATTCAGCTAATGTAGTCATCAATTATTACATTAAATATAGTTTTTAAAATTAATAAAAACTATATAAAAAATAAAATAGAAAAGTTTTTATAATGTTAAATATAATCATTATAAAAATCCTCATTTGATAATTAGTTATCACATTACCAAATGAGGACATTAATAATTAATAATGCTTTAATTACTTTTTCTTCTTTTTCTTGTTTCCCTTTAAAGTACGTTTAATTTTATGCCAGTAGATACCTACAAACGCACCTGCCGCTATAAATACACCTGCAACTACCTGAATTGCATAAGTCATAGTAGACGGATCCAAATAGGCAAATGCGTATGTTGAAAACAACATCATAGAAAAAACAAAGAAATATAAAAACCTTAATACCTTTTTCAAAAATACCCCTCCCACAAAATCATTTATCAAACTCTTCAAGTGCTTTGCAAAGTAAATCATTATCATCAAAATTTCTAACAGCTAACCTTATATATTGACTGCCATTAAATCCATATTTATCTGATAGATCCTTGATTAATATATTATAATTTTTAATCAACTTATTTGCAAGTTCTTTTGAGCCATATTTGTCAATTACTCTACACATAATATAGTTTGCTTGAGATTTATATACTTTTAAATAGCTGATTTTAGAAAGCCTGTCCTGCATAATTTTTCTTTGCTCCGCTATTTTATCACATGATGATTTATATTGGTCTGCAAACAGAGTAAAAATTTGAAGGAAATATTCACCATACGAATTTATATTCCAAATAGACATTTTTTCTTTCATAGCATTTAAAATCTGTAAATTTCCACTTGCAGCAATTCCTAATCTTATACCAGGAACACCATACGATTTGCTGATACTCTTAATAACAATAAGATTTTTATATTTCTGCAAAATTTCAGATGAAACTAAAGTATATCTAATATCATTTTCAGTAAAATCTATAAATGATTCATCGACAATACACGTTACATTCATACGCTGGCATTTATTGATAATTTCAATAATTTCATCATACTTCAAAAAACTGCCGCTTGGATTATCTGGATTTATTAAAGCTATAATATTTGCCTCTTCAATCTCTTTAAGTATAATTTCTTTCTTTAAACAAAAATCAGTTTCACTTGTATATATAGGCTTTATTTCACAATTTTTAAAACATCTAATATATTCATTAAAAGCAGGTATAGGAAGTAATAACCTTCCCTTTAAAATACTTCCAAGCGCATTAATAAGCTCAGCTGCACCATTGCCAATAAGTACTTCATCCTCATCAATTCCAAACATTCTACCAGCATTAATTTTTTGAATATTCATTCCAGATGGATATTGACTTAATAATGTATCAAAGAAATATTTCATTTGATCCTTCATTTTCTTTGGTGGAAAATACGGATTTACAAGATAGCAGAAATCTTTAATATCATCAAATCTCCAATATCCGCCATAATGCATTTCATAGGCATGAAGCATATCTTCATCTTTCGCAAACATAGTGTTAGCAATATCAAGATCTTGTGCATTATCAACTTCATACCAGTTTACATTTTCAAGCTTAAAAGCTTTTAGACCAGCATTTTTAAGGTGTGCAATAGCTTTTAAAACCAATTCATAATACTTATTTTTACCATAAGCTTTGATATATGCCTCTAAAAATGGTACATACTGGTCATTTAAAAACTCTTTACTGAATTTATATATATTAACTGTTTTGTAATATTTATCAGCATTCTCAAATATAAAATCCTTTTTCTCAACAAATTCAGTAACTGTATCCTCGCTATCTATAAGTGTTACTGTTCCATCCATCCACTGTCTGTATTTGGCTACAGCTATAAGGTTTTCATCTTTACAGTCTACCATATCCCTTATTAAATGTGTATCATAAATAAGGTCAGACTCAATCATTACCGTATCATCTTGGACCAAAAAATCCTTAGCCAAATATAATGAATAAATATTATTTGTTTCTGCATAGTTTGGGTTATTTACAATTTTAAATTCAATATCAGGAAAACTTTCATTTATATAATTAACAAGTTTCTCCCCTTCATAACCAACAACTATAACAAATTTTTTTATTCCAGCTAGCCTCAAAGCTTCAACAGTACGTTCAAGCAATGTTTTACCACCGACTTTAACCATACATTTAGTATGATCTTTTGTATATTTACCAAGCCTTGAGCCTGAGCCTGCCGCCAACATCAATGCCTGCATTAAACCACCCCTTTTTAAATTATTAGTTTCTTGTCATTTTACATATTTTACCTATATGTTTTAATCCAAGTCCTATTTGTAATTCACATGTTCGGTCATTTGCTGGAAATGTAAAAGCCGTATATCCTTTATCTACCAAATCATTATACATTCCGTTTAACATTATTTTCCCATATTTTCTTCCTCTGTAGTTTTTATTGACTACAACTATATTCCCTACGGCAATATCTTCATATTCTGCTCCAGAACAAGCAAAAGCCGCAATAACACCATCTTTTCTTATTACATAAAATGTTGAATATTTATCATCATATCTTTGCATAAACTGCTTTATCAAATTATCTAAAGTATATGAATCTTTAAAAACTTCATCATTCAATACAAGCTTAGCAGCTTCCTCTAAATCCTCACGTTCAGCATATTCAAACTTTGCATCAACATCTGAAAAATCCATTTCAACTTTTTTATCATACTTTAACACATTTAATATATGATATGTAAATTTTGTGTTAAAATTTTTTAAGATTATTTCATATATAAACTCTGTAGAAAAAATTGATTTAGGATTAATCTTATTTATAAAGGAAACTAAATATGCACTATTAAAATCATTGAGTTTACTATACAAATGCAGACAATCATAATATAAAACAGCTACTAATGAGTATGTGTCATTTATATGTTCTGCGTACACTTTTACATTTTCATTATCAATAAATCCATACTTTTTTAAATCAAGATATAAATATATACACTTTCCAAAATCATCGCCAATATACTTAATTAAAGCTTCTTTCTCATTCTTATCACATAATTTGATCATTTTATAAGCATCTCCTAATTTTTAGAGAACAATACAAAATGAGCAGTGATAAAATAAGTTTAATAGAATTTGCTTATATCTTTAAGAATTTTTTATTTATAATATAAAATCTTTCTCCATCTTTTTCAATATAAGCACCTTCATATGAAGGGAACCATAATGAATTTATTTTTCTATTTATTTCTTCGTTAGTTTCTTTTAGCGTAATTACTTTTTCTCTGTTTAAATCATCTTGGCTAAAATAAATTCCTTTTGATTTCTGAGGTACAGATACTAAATCTAAATTATTACTAATACGCTCAAATATAGACTTAAACAAATTAAAAAGGTACTCTTGAACAACATGCTCAAACTGTATTGCCGTCAAATTTAATTCAACATCAAAGTTAAAAATGTCAATTATATCACCATCATCAAATTTTTCATTGACATAATGTGCTGTTACGCCCCATGTTTTATAATTATTTAAAAGCGCATAGCAACATCCTCCTACCCCCCTTATAATCTGGTAACGGAGCAGGATGAAAGTTTATTACCCCTTCCTTTTTTTGTTATTACATTTAAAAACGTCTAATATTTCCTTTTTAATTCTATGTCTAAACAAGTAAGAAAATATAAAATCAGATTGATTAACCACAGAAATATTTTCATAAATACTTTTGGTATATTACTTTTATTACAGATAGTTTCCATAGGTCCATTACCATCAAGTACACATCCCAGAATATTAGCATTTTGAGATATAAGATATTCTAACGCTTTTCTTGAACCTTGCCTATCTGCTGCCATAAATAAAATATTCATTCTTCGTCTTCTTTCTCTTTTTCCTTTAGTCTATCAATAATATATTTTCCTCCAACTTCAGCACTTTTGCCAAAATTAAAAACATATTTTTCTACTATACCATCAATAACTCCAGCATATTTTTCTGATGAATTTAATAATTCTTCACAACTATAATATACTTTATCTAATTGATCTAAATTTAACGATATTCCTACTTGATTTCTCAATGTAATATCTAAAGGCTGATTCTTTAATTTAGTGTATTCCGGATTCATAACTTTCTTTGGTGTATTAATAAATAATACAGGTTTTCTTGTTGCATAAGCAAATTCATAAGCTATATTAGACCAGTCGGATATTAAAATATCTGATTCAAAAACCGTGCTATTTGAAGAAAAATCTGTTTCTATAATAAAATCATCATTTACTTTTGATTTATATTTTTCAATAAAATCATTAATTTTAGCCGGATACCGTTTAATAAATTCCGGATGTGGTCTAATAATTATTTTAAAACTTTTATCTAAAATCTGAGAAAGAATATCATCTATACAACTCTCAATTATGTTATCTTTCTGCCATGAAGGAGCCACAAGTATTTGCTTTTTAGAATTTTCCTTTTTCGGCATTTGTTCGTATGCTCTTCTCAAATTTTCAATCAAACTGTATCCACAAGGAATAAGTCTTTTAGGTGGAAGGTTATAAATTTTTTCCGTTTCCCTAATTTCATCAATTGTGTGTTGACCAACACATAATATTGTATCATAATGATCTAAAGCACCTTTCCTTAAAACCATATGCGTGCTAAGCAAGCCATGCATTATATAAACATATTCAACATCCTTTCTGACGTACGAACGTTTAATATGATATGTTTCCAAATCCGGCATAGTCATTACAACCATATCCGCGTCCATTTTCATCATAAAAGGTATTAAACGCTTGTCCCCTATATAATAAGGAATAATTCGTGGCTCATTTTTTTGGAATATTGCGTCTTCAGGATCACTTGTTACATAGTGTATAACAATATCAGAATTTTTCAAAATATAATCTATTATGTTTTCAAAATACTTATAAAAGCCGCTTTTTTCGGAATAAAATACAAGCTGCTTTTCATCATCTTTAAAAAATTTCTTGTAATCAGCTTTTTCTCTTATTTTATAAGGATTGCCTTTTGAAGATTTTTCCTCAGCCTTACTTTCTGCCAAAGCTTTTTTACTTTCTTCTAAAGCTTCATAATCAATATATTTTTTAGGACTTATAAATGCATTAAGAAGCAATATCTGCAAAACAGCTACAATATTTCCACACATCCAATAAAATCCAACTCCTGCCGGAACAAAAGCTCCAAGGTAAAGTGAAAGACCCACCGAAAGAGCAGTTGTACCAATTTGGCTTACTTTTCCCTGCTCGGACTGAAGAACCTGAATTTTATTTTGAACAACACAAAGAAGAAGTGCTGTAAGACCAGCTACAACAGGTACCAAGTAATATATTCCTCCTGTTGTAACTGGAACATTAGCAAGATTAAAGCCTAAAAAATTCATATTTATACTTTGGATGCTTTCAATTATTGCAGAAATATCAATATCTGAAAACTGATTTTGAATCTCAGCAAATTTAGGCACAAAATCCAAATGATTAAGTGCCTCAATAACAGCCAACTGTATTGAACCTGTTTCAGGATTTATTCCTGTAAGTTCGACAGTTTTATTAACAAAAGCTGTTATAATATCAGAATTCAAATGAAGAAGATGTTTTAAAGGTTTATATATAACATCGACAACACCCATTAAAAGACCGAGCTGTATAAATAATGGCAATATGCCTGCCATAGGGCTATATTTTTCTCTTTTGTAAAGTTCAAGTTGCTTTTCTGAAATTATTTCTCCGTCTCCAGCATATCTTGCTTTTATAAAGTTAATCTCCGGCTGCAATTTAACCATTTTTATTGAATTTTTATGAACCCAAACAGATACTGGAAGCAATATAATACGCGTAATTACAGTAAATATAGCTATAGATAACCAGTAATTTTTTAATATGCTATAGCAAAAATACATTATATAGCCCAATACTGTTCCAAGGGCAGAAATAATAGTACCCATATAAAACTCCTTAATGCTCAATAAAATGTATACCTTTTCATTTATGCCGAATAATTGATTGGCATGCCATAATACAAATTACCTTGTTTTTCAATAATAATATAAATATTATATTTTTTACCAGCAACAAGTTTATCTTTCCTTACATATGTGTCAAATCCACAATTATAATATAAATCGTTACTAAAGTAATCAGCTGTATCTTTTCTTCCAAAACTTACTGTATCATAAAAGTCAATTTCGTCACTTCCAGATTCTTGAATGCCTAAGAATACATTTTGTAAATCGCAAGTTTCGTTTTCTATAAAAGCCCAACCTCTTAAAAGAAATTCATCTTCATTAAACTCCAAGATAGAAACTGAATTTTTTATCGAAGAGCTAATATTACTTAAATCCAATTCTATATCAATATCATCTCTTATTTGTGGCATATATTCCTTTATTCCATCTTTATTTTTTATAAGTTTTCTTCCCGTTCTTCCGATACCAGAATTAGATTCATTCTCGTAGTCATATAATAAAACTTCATAAATACCATTAGGTAAAATAAGAGTAGAAAACTCCGTTCCATAACCATGATTAGTTCCATATATTTTATAGTCTGGAAAACTATCTTGTAAATTTCTTGATATTAAATCTGTTTTAACACTATAAGTTTTTTTATCGCCTCTAAGCAGAACACTTATTGTTTTATTTTCATTACTATCTTCTGTTTCACAAAATGCCCAACCATTTATAGCTACATCTTCCGTCATATTATTATAAACATTATAAAAATCGACTGCTAAACTAACATTAGAATTAAATGTTAGAGTATTTATATCAATTTCTTTTGGAGATTTTTTCCCTGTAAAATAAATTACAAAATTATTAGAAAACACCAAAATAAAAATAAAAAGTAAAATAAAAATTATATAAATAAGTTTATTTTTACTGATGTTCATTAAAAATTCACCTCCACTTCTGGCAAATTCAAACTAAAAAGTCGACTAAATATACATCTCATTGTATTCACATTAGTTAGTCCATCTATATCTAGTTCTTCTCCTCTATAATATACAGCATTCAAAACAGACCTTGCATCTTCATTTAAAACAATCTCATTGCCATTCTCATCCTGAGTCCATCTTGCGCTATGATCTGATTGAAGTACAATAATTGAGTCTGGATCTTTTGTTACAATATTTCTAACTATTTCCTCAATCCTATTAGTAGTAAAGATGTATTGTCCAAGATAACAAGATTTATTTTTCCAATCATTTAATTCAGAAAAATTTGTCATATTTCCTTCTTCATCAAAAACAAAAGGTGCATGTGGAATAGCTAAATGCGCATAAGTAAAAACCGGTGTTACAGATGATTCATAAGTTTGCTTTAAACAATCTAATAATATCAATGTATTTTGTCTATCCACCATTTCATCTTTAGCTACAAGCAATGGATATAAAGCTGTATTATCTAAAACCATTTTCATAAAATCTCCAAATACACTATCATATGAATCAGGTATGCTTCCATATTTTCCATCCCAACTGACTAAGTTTGAATAATTATTTATCTCATATCCATTTTTAAACATCAAATCAAACATTGGTGGATTTTCTCTATACTTCATTTTTTCTGCATGTAAAAGACCATCGCCATCAGAAATTACATAATCAAGATTTAGAATATTTGTTGTTATAGTAATTGTATCAATACTATCATTATGACTGTCTAATGAAACATTAAAGTTTAAATCTTTTAAAAAATCATAAAACTGACTATTATCATAACTATAATATTTTTTTATCGAGCTAAAACTTGAATATTCATCTAATAAAATATAATAAAAATTAGGAAATGTTGTTTCTTCATCTTTTTGTGTAATATATTCAATAGATGCATTATTAGATTCAGCTCCTAATTTTTTAACTATATTTGGAATTGCTAAAATTAAGTTGAAAATTATTAGTCCACCAAAAATAATACAAAAAACTTTATTGGCTTGTATAAGTTTATTGCTACTTCTTTTCTTATAGATAAATATTACTAAATTTATAAAAATAAACAATAAAATTTCTAAGACATGCCAATATTTTAAATTATTAAAAATACTTTTAAAAATATCTTCTACAATAGCAAAGTTAGAAAAAATTAATATAAAAATTAAAGTACAAAAAGTCGTATTAACTACATTTCTTAAAATAAGATATATAATAATAAACACGACTGCCGCAATAAACAATAAAACTAGTATTGGCATAAAAATTTCATATAACTCTGCTTCACCTACATTTCTTGTATATAAGAATATAGCTGGGAAAGCACACATTAATATAATTGATAATATTGAAATAACTATATCACTTTTTTTCATAAGTTACAATTTAACCTTTCTTTTAATTAAAATATAAATTTTTTTTAAAATCCAATAAATCTTTGAATTATCATTGAGCATTGCTATAGCCATACATTTTATTCTATTTTTTTTTATATAACCAACTATATCAAACTCTAAATTATTAATAGATGAATTATCTTTAGGCATTATCCCTAATAAGTCAACTTGACTTGATAAAAAGAAGAAGTCTTTTTCATCATAATTATATAATTTATTCAAAGTTTCTTTTACATTTTTAGTCGAATTAGAAATCAAATATAAAATTGATGCCATTATATTAATTTTAGGCATGTAATATTTTCCGTCAAGCAATAAAAAGAATTTTTCACACGTTAACGCATCTTTATCAATTGCATCTTTTTTACGAAAATATTTTCTAAAACCTTCAATAAAAATATCATCATCAATACCATCAAAAAAATGATTAAGGATATAATTAGATTCCATTACATCTCTCATAGAATTAGATACAATAGGCGCACTTGTATTTTCCCCTCCGCCATCAACAAACCGACGATGATGGACTAAAACCTTTTGTATTATATTAATCTTATATTTCTTAACTACACGAATCCACATATCAAAATCTGGAAGTTGACGCATAAAAGGATTATAAACTCCAATTGTATCATACACTTCCTTTCTTATGAGCATGCTTGGATGACAAATGCAGTTTCCATTTAAGAAAAAATGAGCTAACCATTGCCCTCTTGTTCTATTAGGCTGCATAAATATTTTGTTGTCTTTCATAATCTCATTATTGTTTTCATCAATAAAAGATGCCCATGAAAAACATGCTCCATAATCATCATGACTTTCCATAAATTCAACTTGTTCTTTTAGTCTGTCAGATAACCAAACATCATCTGAATTAATAAGAGCTATATATTTCCCAGTTGCATTTTCTATTAAAAACCTATGGTTCTCAGCTGCACCTCTGTTTTCCTTAAAGAAATATGTTTTTATTCTTGAATCATCATATTTTTTTATTACATTAGCAGTTCCATCTTTTGAACAATCATCAGCAATCAATAACTCAAAATCTTTAAATGTCTGATTTAGTACACTTTCTATTGCTTCTCCAACAAAATTTTCATGATTATAAGCTGGAAGTATAACAGAAACCAATGGCATTTTAATTCCTCCAAAATTAACAACTTATTTAAAAACTTTTTTGTCAATATTATCCTTTATAACTTTAGCAGGTATTCCAGTTATAATTTTCTCACTTTCAATATTTTTTGTTATTACAGCACTCATTCCAACTATACACCAATCACCAATACTAATATGATCTTTTGCCATAGCCCCAATTCCAAAAAAGCAATTTTCTCCAACTACACATCCACCAACTGCTGAAACATGAACAGAAAAAAAAGTATTCCTTTTAATAATTGCGTCATGCCCAACTATACATCCAAAATTAAGGAATACATTATCTTCGACAACAGCATTTGAAGCTATGTGGCAAAAGGACTGTATTACAACTCCCTTTCCTATTTTAGCTGTTGGAGATACAATGGCATTAGGACAAATCACATTAGCAAAATCATAACCATCCCTTTCAACTTTTTCATAAAGTTTCTTTCTTGATAATGGCTCACCAGTAGCAATAATAACCTCAGCATCATTTTTATCTATACTATTCTTAAAATATTCATAAGTCAATACATTCTTACCATAAAATGTATTTTCTCCTTTAGAATCATCATATGTATCATCTATAAAACAAATTTCTTTCCATTTTTTTTCTGTTTCTTGTATAAGTTCAGCAGTATCACAAACTTCTTTACCAGCACCACCAGCACAGTAAATAAATAAACTTTTCATTTTATCCTCCTATAATTCTAAAAATATAATTATTTTTGATAATTAAATTTTATCTATTCTTTAATTTACTTGTTATTTTATTAGGTATAATTCCTTTTATAATCCATATAATAAATGGTGGAATCCAGTCTTTGAGACGTATTATTTTTCTTTTATTATCTTCAAATTGAACACTATTTATAAATTCTGTTGGTTTAATCATTCTAAGCTGACTTTTCACTCTTTCTTTATGTTCCATAAATTCATTATGAAACACTCCTCCAGTAAATTTATCGTACTCATCAATAGTTTCAATTAAATTTTGTAAATTTTCTTCTTGACTTTTACCACTCCATTGTCCATTAGAATGGATTCTGTATATATTCATATTCTCAGACAAATAAGCAATCATACCATTTCTGCCTATCATAACATTTGTTAACCAATCATAAGCTACCATATCAAACATCTCTACAGGAAGCTTATCCAATTCTTTTTTCCTATAAACGCAATTAGAAAAATTACCTATAATATTATCTTTTACTAAATCTCTCGAAGTAATAAGTTGATATTCCTTTTCCGGAACCCAAAACGGTTGTAAGTGAAACTTAAAATTTTCAAAATCACCTACGATATATCTATTAAAACTCATAGTACACTCTTGGTGTAATTCTAAAAAATCAACATGTTTTTGTAACCTATTTGGGTCAGTCCACAGATCATCCCCTTCCATAACAGCAACATATTTTGCATCGCAAGCTGCAAATCCACGTTTATAATTTTTTGTTATTCCAACATTTTCATTATTGTTCAAATACACAAAAGGTATTTTTGATTCCTTTTCTATATCTTTAATAATTTTAACTGTATTATCTGTTGACTTATCATCTGCTACAATTATATTAAAATCAAATTCAGTTTTTTGTATTAAAATAGAATCTAAAGTTTCTTTTATAAATTTCTCATGATTATATGTTACTAAAAGAACATTTAATTTCTTTTCTGATTGCATTTATTTACTCATCCTTTTTCCTAATATATTCCACCAAATAGTTTTTTTAACTCTAGCCTCAAAAATCTCATATTCTTTTATTAAATCTTCGAGTCTTGCTATTGTATTATCTGCTATTATTTTTTCTGCATTTAATTGTTTTTTACTATTTTCTAGATTTGCGTATGCTCCTTGAATTCCTCTATATTCATTTTCTAATTTTTTATACTCTTCATTTATTTCACTATAACCTTTATTCAGATTTTCATAAGCTACTTTTAAATCATTATATCCCAAAGACAAGTTCATATTATTGCTTTGTAAATCATTATAGCCTGTTGAAAGATTATCATAAGCATTATGCAAGTCATTATAACCAGTTGAAAGATTATCATAAGATTTTTTCAAATTTTCATATCCTTCTAAAAGATTAGTATAAGCATTTCTTAAATCCAAATAACCTTTGTTTCCAATTTCAGTAGCTTGTTCCATAGCATGAATTAAATTAGATGTGTAATTTTGAATTTCTTTATTTAAAATCTCGATTCTTGGTTTCATCTGTGATTCAAATGAATACAATTTCTTACATAACATCCTTCCATTTTCAGCTATAAGCTCAAGTTCATTTGGATTATTATAATAATATTCTATTTTATTTAGAATATCATCTGAATTACTATCAATTTCAACAAAATTTTTGCCATTAATATAAAATCCGTTATCTTTTTCAAATTCACAAGTACTAAAAATAGCTACTTTTCTTAAAGCAGCATCTACACATGTTGTAGTTGGAAATCCATCAAAAGCACCTTTTATTATAACACCACTTTTAACAGGTGATATAATAATGTCTTTATCATAGTAAAAATCATTAAGTTCTTTTGCAGTTTTATATTCATAAAACTTAATTTTGCTTTGTATATCTGATACATCAATTACATTTTCATCAAAACCACCTAAAACATGGAACATTACATTATCTATTTTTTTAACTATTTTTTTTGCAGCTTCAATAAAAATATCATATCCCTTATCTTCACCTAATTTTGTATATTTATTTGCTACAAAGCATATATCCATTTGATTTTTATTTATTCCATATCTTTTACAATTATCTACATCACAATTAATACTTTTTTCAGAAATTACAGCACCACCATATATAAACTCTATCTTATTAGGCTCACAAAACTTTTTATTAATCAAATAACTATAAGTTATATTCTGTGTTACTATAACCTTTCTAAAAAAAGGTGAAGAAAAGAGTCTTTTTAATTTATAGTCCGACTCCTCATTATCTAAAGCAAAACCTCCACCTGGGTATAATTCAAAAACAAAAGGTATTTTATTTTTTTCTACACCGTCAATACAATAAAAAGCATTGTTTAAAAAACAAAAATATGCAAGCCTTGATTTAAAACTATCATCAAACTTCATATAGGAATTAAATGGGTACATTATTACCTTATGTGAGTTTGCTTTTTTTATTAAGTCTCTTAATTTAATATCATCTTTTCTTTTTTGACTGCCACAATTTGTGTAAATCATTATGCTGTCAAAATGTTTAAGATATTCGTTAAATTCTATATCTCTAAATGACATTTTATCACTTGGAAAATAGTCATCAACAATAACTAAATCTATCAATTTAGAACTGTCTTTTATTTCTTGAAATCTGCTTGCTTCTCTTTGTATCTCATGTAATTTATCAAGTATTTCCTTATCAATATCTTTTTCTGATGTTTTAAGAATAATCCCATATTCATTTTCTTCTACTATAAGTGTATATTTCTTTTTTACTTCTTCATACACTATTCTAACGCTTTGCCAATCTATATCATCAAATACTATAATTCCATTATCTTTGACCAGTTCACAATAATTTTCAGCATTAAATTTAACAAAATCATAGTCATGATTTCCATCTATATGAAGCATTCCAATACTTTTTATTCGTTTTTTTATGTCAGATAAAGCCTCTGCACTTGTTTTTCTTATTATTTCAACACAATCGCTCATATTAAAATAATCTCTTAAAAACATCACATCTTTATAAATTTCAGGAAATGATATTAATGCCATTTTTTCATCTATTAAATTTTTAATATCATCAGAAATATCTTTTTCTTTTAAGCACTCATTTAGATAAGGATCTATACCAAAAGTTTGTCCGCCAAATTCCTTTACAGCTACAGAAGTTGAAAATAAACTTTTTCCCCTATATACTCCAATTTCTACAAAATTACTAAGTTCAAATATTTTGTAACTTAAAGCCATTAAAAAACATTTTTTTAAAACACTTCCACCAAACTCATCAAAGTATATTCGTTCATTTATATTTCTTACATCTTCATATAGTTTTAAAATATCATCTGCCATAAAATAATCTCCTTAGTGCATACCTTGTATAATGCCGCAAATCCTTTTTACATTATCTATTCCTAAATCAGGATAAATTGGCAAAGTCAAAACTCTATCTGAAACATATTTTGCTATTGGTAAACTATCAGTATTAAATTTATCTTTATAACATTCAAATTCTGTAACCAACGGATAAAAATATTTTCTTGAATAAATATTATTTGATTCAAGCTCCTTAAATACATCATCTCTTGTAAAACCTGTTTGATTTTCATCAATAACTATAGGAAAATATGCATAATTGTCCTTAATTCCCAGTTTTTTATTATTATTATAATTTATAGTTTTTATACCATTAACCTTGCTTAACAATTCAACATAGTACTGACAGAGCTTTTCTCTTTTCTCAATATTTTTATCAACATAATCCAAATTACAACTTCCCATTGCTGCTGCAAATTCATTCATTTTTGCATTTAAGCCTACAGAAATAACACTTTCAGGTCCTTCTATTCCAAAATTTCTTAAATTTTTTAAATCTCTGCTGTATATATCATCTTTATATATAACAGCCCCTCCTTCGATAGAGTTAAATACTTTTGTCGCATGAAAAGAAAACATTGATGCATCTCCAAAGTTACATATTGATTCACCATTTATAGTAACTCCAAATGCATGAGCTGCATCAAATATAAGTTTTAAATTATATTTATTAGCTATAGAGCTTAATTTTTTTATATCGCAAGGTTGACCATATACATGAACTGCAAGTATAGCGGTAGTCTTTTCTGATATCAAAGATTCAATTTTATCGCTATCTATTGTATAGTTTGTTTCATTAATATCGCAAAAAACAGGCTTAATCCCGTTCATTACTATTGCATGAGTTGTTGAAGCAAATGTAAAAGGTGTTGTAATAACTTCTCCTTTCAATTGCAACGCTTTTATTATTATATCAAGAGCCATATGCCCATTTACATAAAGTTCAAGATTTTTGCACCCCAAGTATTTTTTTAATTTATCTTCAAATTCATTATAGATTACTCCATTATTTGTCAACCAATGTGTTTTCCATAATTGTTCTATTTTTTTAAAATATTCTTCTTTTGGAGGAAGCGAAGATTTCGTCACTAAAATTTTATCATTCATTTTCAACACCTCAAATTTAATTTAAAACAAAAAATTTCGATAAGTCTCACAAACAAATTTAGTTTCTCCAAACATTTTTACTTTTCCATGATCAAGCCATAAAACCTTATCACACATTTTTTCAATTTGATCTATACTGTGTGAAACAAATAAAACTGTTGTTCCACCACCCATAAGTTCAAGCATTTTTTTTGAACTTTTATTTTGGAATTTGCTATCGCCAACTGAGAGAATTTCATCAACAATCATTATTTCCGGGTTTACTTCTGTAGCTATAGAAAATGCTAGTCTCATTAGCATACCAGAAGAATAATTTCGTATTGGTTCATATATAAAGTCTCCTAATTCAGAAAAATCTATAATACTTTGTTTTTTGCTTTCAACATATTCTTTGGTATAACCAAGAATTGCTCCATTAAGATATATGTTTTCTTCACCAGTAAGTTCAAAATCAAAACCACTTCCTAGTTCCAACATAGGAACAATATTACCATACACCTTCACTTCACCAACCGTTGGTTTCATTATACCAGATATTATTTTTAGCAGTGTACTTTTTCCTGATCCATTTTCACCTATAATACCTATAACTTCTCCTTTATTAACACTAAAGCTAACATTTTTCAAAGCCCAAAATTCTTGAACTTTATTTTTCCTTTTATAAAAAGTAACAATAGTTTCCTTCAAACTATTAACTCTGTTCTGAGACATTTTAAATTTCATTCCTACATTCTTAACCTCTATCATAAAAACCTCTCAACATCATAAATTCATCACAAATACATTATAAATTTATCTTGCGTTTTCTTAAACACAAAAGATCCAAGCATAATAGATACAATTGAAAATATTATACAATATAAATATGCCTTAGGTTCAGGTGAAACCCCATCAATTATAGCAATTCTGCTAAACCTTATAAAATGATACATTGGATTTAACTTAAATATAAAACTCAACTTTTCTGGCAATATTGTCTCTGGATAAAATAAAGGTGTAGCATACATCCATATTAAACTTATAACATTCCACAAAAATTGTGTGTCTCTAAAAAACACCATCGCAGATGAAAGAATAAACACCATTCCCAAACAAAAAACAAACAATGTTATAATTGAAAATATTACTAGAAAGATAGAAAGAGAAAGTTCAAGACGTGTTATTAATATAACAATCATAAGCGGTATTAATGATATCATTAAATTTATAAGTGATGAAACCACCCTAGTAAAAGGATATATATATTTAGGAACATACACTTTTGTTATCAAACCCGCATTTCCAACTATTGATGTCAGACCCATAGAAACTGATTCTGTAAAAAATCCAAACATTACTATACCTATCATAAGATAAACAGGAAAATTAACTATATTGGATTTAAAAATCGTTGAAAATACTACATATTGAACAATCATTGTCAATAAAGGATTTAAAAAACTCCAGAAAAGTCCTAAAATAGATCTTTTGTACTTACCTTTAAAATCTCGCGAAACTAATTGCTTTATAAGAAAATTGTACTTATAAAATACTGTTATACACATTAGTAACAAACTGTTTTTATTATGATTAAATTTTCTATTTGCATTAATAATATATAATACTAAAATAATACCTAATAATGTAGCAAAATATGGATAATATTCTCCAAATAAGAAATATTCTTCATAACCTAAAGAAAAACTTATTTCGCCATCTATTGGTGTATTATTAAGTATTAAGCCTGTACCATTTTTGGTAAATTCAGGATTATACCATAATGATATTGCATTACCAGTATAAGCTCCTTCAGATTTAATTACTAATGAATATTTACCACTAGTATTAGTTAAATTAACTGCTTTATCTGATATTATTTCAAAAGGTTTATTATCTTCAAGTGATGAAACATCATAGCTTTTACTATATAAAATATTTTTTGATTCGCCATCTATAATATCAATGAATATTTCACCGCTATTTGATCTATTATATGTTGTAGGATATATAACAAAAGAAGTTATACTGTCTTTATCAAGCAAAAAATCTTGTCTTATAATAGTTCCATCTGTAATCTCTCCAATAACTATTGGACCTGAAATTGGTTCTTCATATCCTCTTTGTAACTTAATACCATCACCAGCTATAAATTTAAATATGATTGCACACAAAATATAAACTAAGATTATTTTTATTCCAATTCTTTTAATCTCTATTTCATTAAACGGTTTCATTCAACCTCACCTCATTCAAAAAAACTTTAAGCGAGTCTTTCCAATATGGAAGCGTATTAAATCCTGCTTCTAAAAGACATTTTTTGTCAAGTTTTGAATTTAAAGGTCTTAAAGCTTTTGCATTATAATCCTTGGTTAATATAAAATTTATCTTATTATCATATCCCAAGTACTTAAATATTTCTTTAGCAAACTCTGCCCATGAGCAATATCCTTCATTTGTAGCATTATATATCCCATATTTTTCTGTAAACACCATGTCACATAAAAGCTTAGATAAATCTACAGAATATGTTGGAGAACCAATCTGATCACATACAATACTTATTTCATCTTTATATTTACCAATTTCTATCATTTTTTTCACAAAATTATTTCCATTTATCCCATATACCCAAGATGTTCTTACAATAAAAAATTTAGTTATATACTTTTTAACAAAACTTTCTCCAGATAATTTGCTTTTTCCATATATATTTAAAGGCTTTGGAATACTTTTAGTAGTATAAACCCCTTCTAATTCACCAGAAAATACATAGTCAGTACTTATATAAATCATTTTTGCACCAATATCTTTACATGCTTCAGCAATAAACTTCGTTCCTAATGCATTAACCTTTTCACACAATTCTGGCTCATCTTCAGCTTTATCAACTGCCGTATATGCTGCACAATGAATAATAGCTTCAGGTGACACATTTTTTATAAAATTTTTAGTTTTTTGCTCATCTGTAATATCAAAATCTTTTCTTCCAACACCAATACATTCAATATTCCTATTTTTTAGTTCTTTTACTACATCATATCCAAGCTGTCCGTTTACACCGGTTACCAGTATCATAATGTCCTCCAAAGTTAATTTTAAATTTTTAAACTGTATTTAAGTAGCCTAATCTTATATAATCAGCAAAACATAAACTGAGCGACTACTCTAAAAAAACCATTTTTAAATGTTTTATATTTAAAAAACACATTTAACTTCTTCAATTTTGACGAATAATTCAGCATAGAATATTCTCTTAGGAACTCTTTTTCATCATCCAATAACATATAATTATAAGTACGCAAAAAAGTTTCCGACTGTTTAAATGTTTCATAAATTGCGTTTTTTATTAAATTTGATTTAAATGTATAAGTTAAAACAAATTTAAGCGACTTCATATTATGAACGCCTACAGAATTATCACCATGCTGTCTATAAAGAACTGTTTGTTCATCACAATGTTCAATTATACCAAAAGCAGAAGCTGTTAATGCCAGCCACCAGTCATGCATAACTATAAAGCCTTTTGGATATTTGGTTAAATCCGCCAAAGTTTTATTATACATAGCTGTACACCCTGTAACTATATTTTGAATGATTAAATTGTTAAGTTTTGTTTTGTCATAGTTTGCACATAGATAATTTTTAGAGGATTCTGATATTTCAGCTAAGTTTGTATCTACAATTTTTAAGTCTGTGTGAACAAGCAACGGTGTAAATTTTCCATACTTTTTTTCAAGCTCAACCATCTTTTTAAGAGTAATTTCTATTTTATTAGGAAGCCATACATCATCTTGGTCACAAAGCATTATATAATCATCTTTATGCTCAATCATCATATTGATAAAATTATATTTTGCACTGCCTGAATTTTTTTCATTCCTTGTAACTTTAATTTTATCAGGATACTTTTTTTCATAATCTTTAGAAATTTTAAATGTATTGTCAGTTGAGCAGTCATCATTAATATATAAACGAAAGTTTTGCTCCGTTTGATTTAATATTGACTCTATTTGTTCAGCTATATATTTTTCCCCATTGTATGATGCAAGTAAAATTGAAATCACGTCGTTATTACCCTCTAAAAATTAAATCACTTAACTTAAAATTACAGAAAATATTTATTTTTTATCTTTTACTGTACATTTTTTCATAATACTTCTGGTACTCTCCACTTATTATATTTTCCCACCATTTTTTGTTATCAAGATACCATTTTATCGTCTTTTTAATTCCTTCATCAAAAGTAGTCGCAGGCTCCCATCCAAGCTCGTTTTTAATTTTAGTCGGGTCAATGGCATATCTCATATCATGTCCAGGTCTGTCTGTTACATAAGTAATTAAATCCTCGCTTTTTCCAAGAGCATTAATTATTGTTTTTACAACCTGTAAATTTGTTCTTTCATTGTGTCCGCCTATATTGTAAACTTCTCCGGCTTTTCCGTTATGAATTATAAGGTCAATAGCTGCGCAGTGGTCTTCAACATAAAGCCAGTCCCTCACATTCTCACCTTTTCCATAAACAGGTACAGTTTTATCATTAAGCACATTGGCTATAACAAGTGGTATAAGCTTTTCTGGAAAATGATAAGGTCCATAATTATTTGAACACCTTGAAATAGTTACTGGCAGCTTATAAGTTCTTCCGTAAGCCTGTACAAGAAGGTCCGCCGAAGCCTTTGACGCTGAATATGGACTTGATGTGTGTATAGGTGTTTCTTCTGTAAAGAATAAATCTGTTCTATCTAAAGGCAAATCGCCGTATACTTCATCAGTTGAAACCTGATGGTATCTCTTAATTCCATATTTTCTGCATGCGTCAAGAAGCACACTTGTTCCAATAACATTTGTTCTTAAAAAAATCTCCGGATTTTCAATAGAACGGTCAACATGACTTTCAGCAGCAAAATTTACAATTACATCTGGCTTCTCAGTTTCAAAAAGGCTGTAAACCGCTTTTCTGTCAGCTATATCACCTTTAACAAACATAAAATTTTCTTTATTCATTACAGGCTCAAGTGTTTCCACATTTCCTGCGTATGTTAAAGCATCAAGGCATATTATTTTATAATCAGGATATTTATTTACCATATAGTGAACAAAGTTTCCACCTATAAAACCAGCTCCACCGGTAACTATAATTTTCATTTTTTCACCTCATAAGTAAAGTATTCAAACTTATTATCATCAAACATAGGCGCTGCCGCATCTTTATCAGAAACAATAGGGTTATCAATTCCCCAGTTAACACCTATCTCAGGGTCATTCCAACGAATACTTCCTTCACTTTCAAAGCAGTATAAATTATCTGCTTTGTATAAAAATTCTACTTCGTCAGTAAGCGTTACAAAGCCATGAGCAAACCCTCTTGGTATTATCATTTGGTGTTTATTTTCTGCTGAAAGCTCTACCGCAACCCATTTTTTATAAGTAGGCGAACCTTTTCTTATGTCCACAGCAACATCTAAAACAGCGCCCTTAGTGCATCGTACAAGTTTCGCCTGTGAATGTTCCCCCTTTTGAAAATGAAGACCTCTTATAGTTCCTTTAGTAGATGAATAAGACTGGTTGTCCTGAACAAAGTCATAATATAAGCCGGCTTCTTCCATCTTCTTTTTAGACCAGCTTTCAAAAAAATATCCGCGTTTATCTCCAAAAACATCCGGCTCTATTATATAAACATCTAACACATCTGTTTTTATAACATTCATTATTAACTCTCCTTAATAAATAATCCTGCCTTCTGCTACTTTCATAAGATGCTTGCCGTAATCAGACTTTCCGTAAAGCTTTGCTGACTCAAGCAGTTTTTCTTTAGATATCCAATTATTTCTGTATGCTATTTCTTCAACAGCTGAAATTTTAATTCCCTGTCTTTTTTCTATAACTCGTACAAACTCAGTAGCATCAGCAAGTGCATCCATTGTTCCAGTATCAAGCCATGCATAGCCTCTGCCGAGGGTTACTACATTAAGAGTTCCATCTTCAAGATACATTTTATTAAGGTCCGTTATTTCAAGTTCTCCTCTTGCTGATGGCTTAACTTTTTTTGCAAACTCACTTACTCTGCTGTCATAAAAATATAAGCCTGTTACGCAGTAGTTTGATTTTGGCTTTTCTGGTTTCTCCTCTATAGAAACAGCCTTTCCATTTTCATCAAACTCAACTATTCCAAATCTTTCAGGGTCATCAACATAGTATCCAAAAACTGTTGCGCCTACTTTTCTTTCAGCCGCTTCTTTAAGGTTTTTAGTAAGTCCGTTTCCATAAAAAATATTGTCGCCAAGTATCATTGCGCAGCTGTCACCATCTATAAATTTTTCACCTATTATAAAAGCCTGTGCCAATCCATCAGGTGATGGCTGTTCAGCATAACTAAGTCTTATTCCAAATTTCGAGCCATCACCTAAAAGTTTTTTAAAATTATGCAAATCAACTGGGGTTGAAATTATAAGTATATCCCTTATCCCAGCTAACATAAGTGTTGAAAGCGGGTAATATATCATCGGCTTGTCATATACTGGTAAAAGCTGTTTAGACGTTACCATTGTAAGCGGATAAAGCCTTGTTCCCGAACCTCCGGCTAATATAATTCCCTTCATAATAATGCTACACCCCGTTCATATTTAATAAACAACTAATTATACCACATAAAATTATTATTTCAAATATAATTACCAGTTATTTCTTCAATAATCGACTCCATATCTAATATTATTTTCTTTAAATCATACTTTTCTGATTCTTTTTTATTATATTCACCAAATAATTTTCTTAAATTCGGATTTTGATATAAAAAATCTATATAATAACTCATTTTATTTATATCCAATGGATTTACCAAATAACCTCCATTCTCATTTATCAAATCCCTGTTTCCTCTGATGTCAGAACAAATAACTGGCAGACCTGATGCCATTGCTTCAATTACCGAAACAGGCAGACCTTCTTGAAAACTTGGAAATAAAAATACATCTGCAGCTTTCATAATTTCGTTTACATCTTTTCTGAAACCACAAAAAATAATTCTTTGTTCTAAATTTAAGTCTTTTGTAAGTTTTCTTAATCTAAATTCATTTTTTCCCCGACCACAAATTACTAATACAATATTTTTATTTTTGCATTTACCAATAGCTTTAATTGCAGAATTTTGATTTTTTCTATTTATTAATTCACCTACATTCAAAACAACAAAAGCATTTTCTGGTATTCCCAATTCTTGTTTTTTAGAAAGTACATCAATATTTGTGATTTTTATTCGGTCTAAATCAGCTCCTATTCCATAAAGCAGATATACTTTTCCATTTTTTCTAAGTTTAAACTTTTTAGCTGCTTCATAATCCTCTTTATTAATTGTAATTAAGCAATCAGTACAATGAGCAAGTATTTTTTCAATATTTTTGAATAAAAATGCGTTAATAAACGGAGCACCTTTATAAAAATGAAATCCATGCGCCATATATATAACAGGTTTTGTATTAGTAATATAAGCTGCTATCCTTGTTACAACACCGCCCATAGGCGTATGACACATAACTAAGTCATACTTATTTTTTTTCATAAGCCGAATCATTTGAATTATAGCAAACACATTACTGACACTAAAAGGAGATCTTTTAATTGATACAGAGTACTCATTTGATGCAAAGGGAACCTTTTCATCTCCATTTGTTACTACATCAACAATCCAACCTTTTTTTATAAACATTTTTATATATGGAATATGAAAAACATTTATATGCCCTTTGGCAGTTGTCGCAGCAATCAATACTTTTTTACTCATAATCAGCCTTTCCTAAATAATAAAACTTAATAGTTTGATTTACTTATTAAATTTACAATATACTATTTTATAAACCATACTTTTTTATTTTTCTGTAAAGGGTTGAAATACTAATACCCATCTCATTAGCAACAGCAGTTTTACTGCCATTATTATTAATCAATTTTTCTTTTATTATAGATTTTTCATTTTCTTCAATTTGTTTTTCAACACTATTTAAACTTATTTTTGAGTCAATATCAAATTCTGTTTCAGGTACAAATCCGTTCTCTATTAAATTACTGATAATAGTATCAATATCATAAGAAAACAGTTCATTTCCAATCATTAATTCCATTCTTTCCAGCATATTTTCAAGTTCACGTATATTACCTGGGAAATTGTAATCCTTCAATCTGTCAAGAATGCATTTAATCTTATTTTTATATTTTTCATAAAAACAAAATAAATTCTTTTTATATAATATAGAAGCGCTTAAAGGCAGTATATCCTCAGTTCTTTTTCGTAATGGCAGTATATCAAGCCTTAAAACATTAAGGCGGTAATATAAATCAAGCCGAAAATTCCCTTTTTTTACTTCTTCATGCAGATTTTTATTTGTAGCTGCTATAATCCTCACATCAACAGGAATTATAGTATCACTTCCAACAGGTCTTATCTGTTTTTCCTGAAGCACGCGCAAAAGCTTGCTTTGAAACGAAATTGGTATTTCCCCTATTTCATCAAGAAAAAGCGTTCCTTTATGAGCAAGCTGGAAAAGTCCAATTTTTCCGCCTTTCTTCGCGCCTGTAAATGATGAATCAGCATATCCAAATAACTCGCTTTCAAGTATTGTCTCTGTAAGAGTAGTACAGTTAATAGCAACAAACGGCATATTTTTTCTATCTGAGTAGTTGTGGATACTCTGCGCAAAAAGTTCTTTTCCTGTTCCGCTCTCACCAGTGATTAATACTGTAGACGATTTTTTTGCATAAGCTTTAGCTAACTCTTTTATCCTAATCATATTTTTATTCTCAGTTATTATATCATCAAAATGATATTTAGCACTAAAACCTTTTTGGGCAAGCTGCCTTCTAAGTTCTATAGACGGCTTTTCAACATTTTCTATTTCCCTAAATGCCGCAATAGCGCCAATTATTTTCCCATTTAATTTAATAGGAAATCTGTTTATTAAAACAGGTCTTTTAAATCTTGTATCATACTGGTCTCTTTCAACTACACCTTTATCAAGAGCCCTTTTCAGATGTGAATTTTTAAATAAAGAACATATATTTTCTCCTATATGATTGCTTATGTCAATATTTGTAAATTCCTTATACCAATTATTGGCATAAATAATTTTTCCATCTTTATCAATTATCATAAAGCCATTATACGAGGTTTCCATGATAGTTTTCATTGCATATTTAAATACAAAATTATCATATAAATCTGCAAATACGCCTTCATCCAATAAAAACACCTCCCTAATAAGCATATTTTATCATATTAATAATAAAAATTGCTATTATTTGATAAAATTTGACTATTATTTGAAAAAAAGTTGTATGACTGAACAATATTTCATAGCAGTTTAAGATAAAATAATTTGGCACAGTAATTGCTACTAAATATTATTAAATTAAAACTTTTATCTAAGGAGGGAAATGTATGGAAAAAGCAGGCGCATTAAGTAATCTTACAATATTGGACTTAACAAGGGTATTAGCCGGACCTTACTGCACAATGATTCTTGCAGATATGGGTGCCAATGTTATTAAAATCGAAATACCTAAAAAAGGCGATGACACAAGACAGTATGGTCCCTTCAAAAACGGTGAAAGCATGTATTATGCTAATGTTAACAGAAGCAAAAGAAGCATTACGCTTAACCTTAAAAGTGAAGAAGGCAAAAAAATATTCCTTGAAATGGTAAAAAAAGCTGATGCTGTAGTGGAAAATTATCGTCCTGGAGTTATGGATAAGCTTGGTCTTGGATATGATGTGCTGAGCAAAGTTAATGATCAGATTATTTATGTCGGAATATCAGGTTTTGGGTCCTACGGCCCTTATTCAAACAGACCAGGGTATGACATAATAGCTCAGGCAATGGGCGGCTTAATGGCATATACCGGTTGGCCGGAAACTGGTCCTACACGTTCAGGCAATGCTATGGGTGATGTTTTAGGCGGACTTAATGGAGCTATTGGTCTTTTAGCTGCTGTAAATGGCAGAAAAGTTACAGGAAAAGGGCAAAGAGTTGATATTTCCCTCGTTGATGGTGTTGCAGCGGCTCTTGAAAACGGAATTGTTAGATACGAAGCAACAGGAAAAGTACCAGAAAGAACAGGTAACAGATACTCAACACTTTATCCTTATGACTCTTTTGAAGCAAAAGACGGCTCTTTTGTTTTAGGATGCGGAAACCAAAAACTATGGGAAAAATTCGCAAAAGTCGCGGGAATGGAAGATTTAATTACAGATGAGAGATACTTAGACGGACCTAAACGCCTTGAACATTTTGAGGAGCTTAAAGAAGTAATAAACAACTGGGCTAAAGATTATCTTGTTGAAGATGTTGTTAAACTTATACTTGATTCAGGGGTTCCTGCTGCTCCAATTTATGATATGGAACAGCTTGTAAACGATAAGCATATAGCAGGTGCAAGAGAAATGTTTGTACCAATTAAACACCCAATAATAGGAGATATGCGTGTTATCGGAGATGCAGTAAAGCTTATGGGAACTAAAAACGGCGTACGCTGGCCGGCTCCTATGCTTGGCGAGCATAACGATGAGGTTTATAGAGAATTACTGGGTTTTACAAAAGAGGATATAATTAATTACAAAAATGCCGGAGTTATGTAATTATTTAAACAGTTTTCAATTAATATTAATTTTCTAAACAGGTTAATACCAAAAATAAACATAATATAAAGGCTAATAATTTAAAAATTGTTATGGGGGAAAATCAATGAAAGAATATACAGGTATAGTTGTTACTAAAGAAAAAAGCACAGTGATAATACGAATTAACCGTCCTGAAATAAACTGCAAAATAAACAGGGCAACAGGCAACTCTATAATAGAAGCTATTAAAGATGCTAATTCTGATGACGAAATAAAAGTAATTATTTTAACAGGCACCGGAGAATACTTCTGCGGCGGAGGTGAAGTAGATAATCATCCTAACGGAACACTTAAAGATTATGTGAATTACTCTGAGGCATTTTGTAACATACATTATGCTATATATGACTCATTTAAACCTATAATTGCCGCAGTACAAGGCAAAGCTGTAGCCGGAGGCTTTTCTCTTACAGAAGCCTGTGACATAGCAGTATGTTCTGAAAAATCAGTTTTTGCTTTGCCTGAAATAACGCATGGGCTTTTCCCTATGATAGCTCTTGCCACAACAGGCAAAACGATTCCTAAAAAAGCATTGCTTAAATTAAGCTATACAGCTGAAGTAATCAGCGCTGAGCAGGCTAAAGAATGGGTTATTGTAAACGAAATTGCAGAAGACGGAAAAGTACTTGAAAGAGCACTTGAAATAGCAGATGAAATTTCTCAGTACAGTGCAGATGCCATAGCATTCGGCAGACGTGCTTATTACGCAATGAATAATATGCCTCTTAGGGATGCACTGGAATATTCGAGAGCGGCGCTCTTCGGAACCCTCTATACAGATGACGCCATTAATATGGGGCAAGCTGTTAAAAACGGAGAGCTGCCTTTAGACTACATAAAGTCTAAAAAATAAAACAGTGCGTATCTGATTTGCAACATCAGAAAGGAGATTAAATCCTATATGTATAAAGATATTAGAATATTGGAAGTTTGCCCAAGGGATGGATTTCAAAACGTTAAAACTTTCATACCAACAGATAAAAAAATAGAAATTGCAAAATCGTTAATGGATGCTGGATTTGAAGAAATGGAAATGACTTCATTTATTAGTCCTAAATGGATTCCTCAAATGGCTGACAGTGCCGAAGTTGTAAGCGAATTAAGAAAATATCAAAAAGAAAATAAACTAAATACTTTTTTCACTGTTCTCGCTCCAAATCCAAAGGGCGTGGAAAACGCTTCTAAGTGCGATATTGACGGTATTACATATCCAATATCCGTAAGCGAACGCCATAACAAGGAAAATGTCAACCGTACAAGAGAGCAAAGTTTTAAAGAATTAGAAGAACTTATAAAGAAGTATGATAATCTTCATTTTACTGTTGGACTTGCAACAGTTTTTGGCTCACCATACCTTGGTGAAAAGATACAAATAGACGACATTATAAAAATGGCGGTAAAAGCTTTTGAAATAGGGGCTAACAGAGTTGTTGTATCTGACACAGTTGGAAACGGCAATCCTGATTTTGTTGAAGAAGTACTCGAAACTCTTAAAGACTATGTTGATTTTGACAGGCTTAATATGCATCTGCATGATACATTCAGCTTGTCACTTACAAATACATTAATTGGATTAAAACACGGGATAAAAGTTTTTGAAACAGCTGCCGGTGGACTTGGAGGATGCCCGTTTGCTCCTGGTGCAGCAGGCAATGTAGCTACAGAAGATGTATTAAATTTATTTGACATAATGGGGATTAAAACTACAGTTGAATACAATATCAACGACTTATATAAAGCAATAGGACTGATTAAAAAATATGTTGACGCTCCTATTGTAAGTCATGCTTATAAGTTTTATGAATGCAATAACGCTTTTAGGGCAGAAGCAAAATAAAAAGTATTTTAAAGGGGGAATATTATATGAAAAAAAGCATTTCGTTATTAACTGCTCTTTCTCTGTCAGCTATGATGATTTTAAGCGGTTGTTCATCAGGGGCAAGTACTTCTGCCAACGGCAGTTCGTCTTCCAGTGCATCTTCAAGTTCCGGTTCTACATTTACGCATAACTTTACTGTAACAACTCCTCTGGCTGATACCCACAGTGCCGTAACGGCAATTAATAATGCGTTTGCCGAAATATCAGAAAAAACCGGAGGACGTATAACCGGACAAGTTTTTGCTTCCAGCCAGCTTGCTTCAGGTCAAATGGCTACTGCTATGGATATGGTTGTAAAAGGCACCATTGATATGCAGTTTGCGGGAAACTCAATTTACGGTTCTTACATTAAAGATTATGAGGTTTTAGGTACGCCATTTCTTTTTGAAACCCATGAAGTCGCTGACCAAGTACTTTATAACGATGAAATTTATGACTATTACAGCCAGAAATGTGAGGAAACAAATCTTCATCTTTTAGGATATATGGAAAACGCATGGATGGTTTATACAAACAGCAAACATGAAGTTAAAGTTCCTTCTGATTTAAAAGGCTTGAAAATGAGATGCGGCGACGGCGACCTTGTTGAAGCAGCAATGATTGATGCAGGCGCAAGTATTGTATACTTAAGCCTTACAGACCTTTACACATCATTACAGCAAGGTGTTGTTGACGGACAGGACAACGGTATTGAAGGCGCTATTTATACAAATAAACTTTATGAAGTTCAAGATTACTTAACAAATATTGAAGTTACATACAGTCCATTCGTTTTTGTAGTAAACAATGAACTTTGGAAAACTATTCCTGAATCTGACCAGGCAATTATGACAGAAGTTTTTGATAAATATATGAAAGAACAAGTTGAATATAACAGAAGCTTAATAGCCCCTAACCTTCAGGAAATTATTGATTATGGTGTTAATGTTTATACACCAACAGAAGAAGAAGCTGAAATCTGGCGGACAGAAATGGGTGCCAAGTCCCCTGCTGTATCTAAAGTTCTTGCTGAAAATTATAATCAGGATTTTGTTGCCATGCTTTTAGATGTAGTTGAAGAAGCAAATAATGCAACTAAAAACAGCTAATGAATAATTTCATGGAGCTAAAGTATCTTTAAAGGTGCTTTAGCTTCATATATGATAATAAGGGAGGGATAATATGCAAAAAAAAGACAATAAAGATAGAATGCTTCCTGAAGAATACTTTGTAGCTATAATTATATCAATAATGCTGTTCTTATGCTTTTTTAATGTAATTACTCGCTATTTTTTCAGTAAAACTATATTAATAGCAGACGCATTATTAAGCAATATGTTTCCTTGGGTAACATTTATTGGAGCTGCAGTAACATGCTATTACAGCAAAAATACAGCTTTTACACTTCTTGCAGACGCTCTGCCGCAAAAATATCAGAAATTTGTTGACTTTTTCACCTTTTTAACTTCATTAATTTTATTCGGGTTCCTTTTCTATTTTGGCTGCGTAAAGGTAAAAAGCTATATAGACTACAATACTGTTATACCTTCTATGAAAAACGCGCCAAGATGGATTTTCTCTCTTTGTCTTCCTATAGGTTCAGCCTGCTGCCTTTTCCGCTCATTTCAGGTGTTTTTAATGGCTATAAAAGGAAAAAGCAAACCTGAAGAAACAGATGTTGAACCTGTTGTTTCAGAAAACGAGGCAAAAGCTAAATAACGGAGGTGAAACTTTATGAGTAGCACAACTACAGGCATTATGCTTTTAGGTATATTTTTTATACTGCTTATACTTAGAACACCTATTTCATTTTCATTAAGTCTTGCAACTATTATAACCCTTGTCATTTCCGGCTTTGCGCCTGAAATGTTTGCAGATATAATGGAATCCGCAGTTACATCAACTACACTTTTAGCTATTCCATTTTTTATAATAGCAGGCAATATAATGGATAAGTCTGGTATATCCAAAAGAATAGTTAATTTTGCAGAACTATTAATAGGCGACATTCCAGGCGGTCTTGGAATTATATCTGTAATAATAACCGTATTTTGGGGCGCTATTTCCGGTTCAGGTCCTGCAACGGTAGTAGCGCTTGGACCTGTTCTTATTCCGCTTATGGTAAATGCCGGATATAATGTAGCCTTTGCAGCAGCTATTGTTGCAGCCGGCAGCGGTATTGCCATTATTATTCCACCAAGCATTACGTTTATAGTTTATGGTGTTGTTGTTGATGGTGTTTCAGTGGGAAGGCTTTTTGCTGCAGGCATACTTCCTGGAATATTAATGGGATTCTGTTTTTCAGTATATGTATTCCTTTACTCAATAAAGCATGGATATAGAGGAAGAAAACGCGGAACTCTAAAAGAAATTTCCAAAGCTTTTATAGGCTGTTTCTGGGGGATATTATCACCAGTTATAATACTCGGTGGTATTTACGGAGGTATATTTACTCCAACTGAGGCAGCGGCTGTGGCAGCTGTTTACAGCTTATTAATCGGTATTTTTGCTTATAAAGAACTTAAAATAAAAGAACTGCCAAAAATAATGGCTGACAGCGGTTCAAATACCGCTATGATACTTCTTATAACAGCGGGAGCGGCTGTTATGAGCTGGCTCATTACAACAAGAGGTATAGCAACTGTAGTAACAGAATTGCTTCTTGGCATATCATCAAATCCTATGGTAATAATATTGATGATTTTTGTAGTATTGTTAATTGCTGGTTTCTTCTTAGACGGCATATCAATTGTATACCTTTTCTGTCCGCTTCTTATACCGGCTGTAACGGCTCTCGGCTACGACAAAACTTGGTTTGGAGTTATAATGATTATGGCAATTTCAATAGGAATGATTACTCCTCCTGTAGCATGTAACCTCTACCCTGCTGCCCAGCTTGCGAACGTACCGCTTCATTCAATAAGCAAACAGGTAGTAGGCTTAGTTATAAGCGGTATAATAGCAACACTCATAGTAATATTTATGCCTCAGATAGCATTAATAATACCTAATGCCATGAACCTTTAATAAACTTAGACCCCCTTTAAAACAAAAGACCTCCTGAAATTGCTGCTTAAACAATTAATAAGGAGGTCTTTTAATGTTTTCAATTTATAATAATTACAATTCTTTCTCCAGTATATCCGCAATCCTTTTGCAGGCAAAGCCATCACCGTAAGGATTTGACGCCTTGCTCATTTTATCGTATTCTTCCTTGCTTGTAAGAAGCTTTTTAAACTCATTATATATAGTTTCCTCATTAGTACCCACAAGTTTAAGTGTTCTAGCCTTAACTCCTTCCGGTCTTTCGGTTGTATCACGCATTACAAGGACAGGCTTTCCAAGAGATGGCGCTTCTTCCTGTATTCCGCCGCTGTCTGTAAGTATAAGATAGCTTCTTGAAAGGAAGTTATGGAAATCAAGAACATCAAGCGGCTCTATAATTCGTATTCTCTCATCGTCGCCTAATTCCTCATCTGCCGCTTTTCTAACAACAGGATTCATGTGTATTGGATATATAACTTTTATGTCTGGCGTTTCATCTACAATACGGCGTATTGCTCTGAACATGTGGTGCATTGGCTCGCCTAAATTTTCACGTCTGTGAGCTGTAAGCATTATAAGCCGGCTGCCTTCTGCCCATTTTAAATGCTCATTTTCATAATCATCTCGCACAGTTGTTTTAAGGGCGTCTATTGCTGTATTGCCTGTTACAAAAATCGTATTCTCTTTTTTGCCCTCTCTTAAAAGATTGCCTTTGGAAACTTCTGTAGGCGCAAAATTAAACCTTGCCATTATTCCAACAGCCTGACGGTTAAACTCTTCAGGATACGGTGAATAAATGTTGTATGTTCTAAGACCTGCCTCTACGTGACCAACAGGTATTTGGAGATAAAAACATGCTAAGGCAGTTGTAAAAGTAGTAGTTGTGTCCCCATGAACAAGCACTACATCCGGCTTTTCTTTTTCAAGAACTTCTTTTATACTGTTTAAAATATTTGTTGTAACATCAAAAAGCGTCTGTTTGTCCTTCATTATAGATAAATCATACTCCGGTTCCACATTAAAGGCTTTTAAAACCTGGTCAAGCATCTGCCTGTGCTGACCTGTAACACAAACAACTGTCTTAAAACTTTTCCTTGACTTTAATTCATTTACAAGCGGGCACATTTTAATTGCTTCCGGTCGTGTGCCAAATACAACCATTACTTTTTTCATAAAACTGCTCCTTATATACAAATAAAGTGTAAATTTAGTTTATTATTATAATTTTAATATTTAAGCTGAATGCAATTATATTCTGGAAAAAACGGCTCCTTACGGAGCCGTTATCATTACTCTGCTTCTTTAGCAAGAAACTCGTTTATAGCGCTTACAAGCTTATTGGCATCCATTCCGTGTACAATGCTTGCTTCTTCAAGAGTTTCACCAGCTGATGAAGGGCAGCCTACACAATGCATGCCTGCCTGCATAAGAAGAACGGCAATACGTCTGTCAATCATAAGCAAATCGCCGATTTTTGTATCTTTTGTAACTGTTACAGCCATTATTAAACCCTCCTTGTAAATTATATAAAAGTAGTATAACATACTTTGTATAAAAATATCAAATTTATTGCTGAAAAAAGGGGTTAAATATGCTTATAGATATTACAACCGCTCTAAACCAAAACACAAAAGTCTATCCCGGTGACCCGGAGTTTAAACTTAAACGGCTATTTACTGTTGAAAAAGACGGCTTCAATCTCTGCGGTCTTTCTTTGGGCACGCATACCGGAACACATGTAGACGCTCCCCTTCACTTTTTTGCCTCCAAAGAAAGTATTGCCGATTTAAGCTTAAAGTATTTAATAACAAATGCCGTTGTTGCTGATGTGTCCGGTTTAAATTCCATAGACGAAAAATTTATTTCCTGCCTTAATTTAAACGGCATAAATTCAATTTTATTTAAAACCGGAGGCAAAGATATCTATTTATCTAAATCCGGCGCACAATATATAGCAAGTAAAGGAATGCTTATAACAGCAACTGAATGTTTGGATATCGAAGACGATACGGCAAATGATTATTTTGTGCATAAAACATTGCTTTCAAACAATGTACTTATTGTAGAAAACATTGATTTAAGCCATGTAAAGCCCGGAAATTACAAATTTTACTGTTTTCCGCTTAAAATAGAAAACGGCGACGGCAGCCCTGTAAGAGCAGTTTTGGAGCTGTAAATATTTTCGCTGTAAAATCACTATAAATTCAAATTAAGCTCATACCGTTTTCACACTTGTGCCCTATACTCTCATTGTAACAAAAAAACAATGAAAGAAAGGATGATTAAATGAAAAGAAAAATACTTACTGTACTGTCAGTAACAGCAGCTTTGTCTTTAAGCAGCGTATGCGTTATGGCGCAGACAACAAGCGGGCAGATAATTGAGGAAACAAGTGAGCAAACAAACGAGGAAGAAACTGACACAGCAGAACAAATATCATCTGCCCAAGAACGGAATGAAAATATGGAATTTGATAAAAATATATTAATGGGAACTGTTTTATCCTGCAATGATGAAACAATAACAATTCAAACCTCACCGGGACACAGAGGCGGAGGACGGTTTGAAAAGCCTTCAGACAAAGAATATGCCGATGGAGATTTAAAAGCACCGCCGCAAAACAATGACGAAATGCCGTCTTTACCTCCTGATACAGACCAAGACCAATTAACCCAAACCCCGCCTGAAAAACCCGATGACGGGCAGGAGCCTAAGTTTGAAGAAAAAACTGTTCTAATAACTGATTCTACATTAATCTATACTCAGGAAGGCGATACACAAACCCAAGCTCAATTAAGCGATATATCAGAAGGAATGATGATTAAAGTAGAAATTGCAGAAAGCTCCGACATTCAAAGCGAACAAATTACAGCTCAAAGCGTAACTGTTTCCGAAAGAAAAGAGCGTCCTGAAATGCCATCAAATACACAAATTAACGGGCAACAATAGCAAACATACTATAAATAAGAATGAATATTAAAAACTAATAAATTAATTTAGCCAATTTCTTTCTGCTTATTTTAAAACTATATAAACTATTCAATAATATCTATAATATCAATACTATTGAAAACTTTAACTAAAAAACGCTCCACTGTGCTTTTAGCATCTGGAGCGTTCATTGTGTTTATATATAAAAATACAGTTTTAAAATTCTCAGCAGTCTATTGGGTTGAGTTTTCCCGTTTCAGTATTAATTACAAATCCGCGGATTACAACATCTTTAGGCATAAGCGGATGGTTTTTAAGTATGTCAACTGTTTCTTTAACAGAGCCTTCAACAGTATCAAAACCACCGAGCCATTTTTCAAAATCAATACCGCAGTAACGCATCATATCTATATGGTCTTGTGAAACGCCTCTTTTTAAAAGGTGCTCTATCATCATTTTAGCATTAATACCGGCTACACCGCAGTCGGTATGACCTATAACCATAACCTCTTCAACCCCAAGCTCTACAATACCTATAAGAAGGCTCCTTACAACACTTCCAAAAGGGTTTGTAACCATTCCGCCGGCATTTTTAATCATTTTTACATCACCGTTTTTAATGCCCAATGCAGCTGGTATAAGCTCTACAAGCCTTGTATCCATACAAGTTAAAATAGCAATTTTTTTATCAGGGTATTTGCTTGTCTGAAAATTTTTGTATTCTCCGCTCTCCACAAATTTCTCGTTATATTTCAAAAGCTCGTCTATCACTTTTTCCAATCCTCCTTTTGCATTACATATTCGCAAGCGCCGTATATTCCGGCGTCATTTCCCAAAACAGCCGGCAGAATTTCTGTTTCCGACTCAGTATTAAAAGAATATAAATCAAAGTATTCTTTAACAGGCTTTAAAATAACATCTCCGGCATTTGAAACACCGCCGCCAATTACAAAAACATCAGGGTCAAAAGCTCCAGCCATATAGCTTAATCCAAGACCGATATATTTCCCGGCTGTATCAAAAGCCGCTGTACACAGCTCGTCGCCTTTTTGCGCGCACTGCGCCATATCCTTAACAGTAAAATTACTAATATCATTAAGAAGCGAGCTGCTGTAATTTTTTAAATTTTCTTTGGCATAATTTAATATTCCTCGTGCTGAAGCGTACTGTTCAAGGCAGCCGCATTTTCCGCATGTGCATTTTTCAGTTTCATTTATGTTAACTTTAAAGTGCCCTATTTCCCCTGCGTTTCCTCTGCTGCCGGATAATACTTTGCCGTTATAAATAACAGCTCCGCCAATTCCAGTGCCTATAGTTGCCATTACTATATTTTTATATTTCCTGCCGCTGCCGTAAACGGCTTCGCCAAGTCCTGCCGCGTCGGCATCGTTAAGTACAGCGCATTTAACACCCGTTATATTTTGCAGCTCTTCTGCCGCTTTTTTATATCCCCAGCCTAAATTAACACAGCCGCGGACAAGACCGTACTTATCCACCGGACCGGGAACGCAAAGACCTATGCCATAAACTGAATTTTTATCTATTCCTTTTTCTTTGGCTTTTTTTTCGGTTTCTTCTGCTATCTGGCTTATTACTTTTTCACCGTTTGATGTTTTATTTGTTTTTACGCTCCATTTTCCAATTAATGTTCTTTCTAACTCTTTTTCTAACTCTTTTTCTAACCTAAAAAGCCCGAATTTTATTTCTGTTCCGCCTAAATCCACGCCAAAAACATATTCTTTTGCCATTAAATACACTCCTCGCTGAAAGGAAGCTTGATTTCTTTGCCGTTTAAAACAGCTTTTGTCAGGTCTTCGCCCGTATAATTAAGTTTAAGTGAGAAAAACGGCACATTCTTTTCAATAAGGCTTAAAAATATTTTATCACCCTCCCAGCAGTAAAGAGAGCGAACTTTATTTTTTTCAACCCACATAAGGTCGCCTTCATCGCATTCCTTTAAACTGCCTGAAAAATCATCGGACAAAAACAAATGCATATACTCCGTTCCCCATTTATCAGAAACAAAAGTCACTATGCCTTTATACGTATATGAATTAAGCGTAAGACCTGTTTCCTCTTTTACTTCCCTTAAAGCGCAGTCTTCGGGGCTTTCGCCGTATTCAAATTTGCCGCCTACGGCAATCCATTTGTCTTTATTCTCATCTATTTCCTTTTTTGTTCTGTGCAGCATTAAGTAGCAGCCGCTTTTTTCTATATAGCAAAGAGTAGTATTGCGCATTGTATCACCTTTAATTTAAAGCCCATGTTATAAACACGGGCTTTCTTTTTATAACTTTTATAAAATTCCAATCAGTCTAAATTATCAAAAGTTTCCCTTACAGCTTTAATAAAGTCAAGGCTGTTTAACGCAACAGGATTTTTAAGCTCTGTAATGGAAACCAAATCTTTTGTCATTTTGCCGTCTTCTATTGTCTTAATAACGGCTTTTTCAAGTTTGTTTGCAAACTCTATAAGCTCTGGAATATTGTCAAGCTCTCCTCTTTTTCTTAAAGCGCCTGTCCACGCAAATATTGTGGCAACGGAGTTAGTTGATGTTTCCTCGCCTTTAAGATGTTTATAATAATGTCTTTGAACAGTGCCGTGGGCAGCCTCATACTCATATATTCCGGAAGGAGAAACAAGTACAGAAGTCATCATGGCAAGAGAGCCGAAAGCAGAAGAAACCATATCGCTGAATACGTCGCCGTCGTAGTTCTTGCATGCCCAAATAAAGCCGCCTTCTGACTTCATAACTCTTGCAACAGCGTCGTCTATAAGTGTATAGAAATATTCTATGCCGCAGTTTTCAAATTTTTCTTTGTACTCGTTTTCATAAATCTCAGCGAATATATCTTTAAAAGTATGGTCGTACTTTTTGGAAATAGTATCCTTTGTGGCAAACCAAAGGCTTTCTTTTCTGTCAAGAGCGTAATTAAAGCAGCTTCTTGCAAAACTCTCTATAGAAGAATTTAAGTTATGCTGACCCTGAATAACGCCGGCGCCTTTAAAGTTATGTATAAGCTTCCTTGTTTCATTTCCGTTTTCGTCTGTAAAAACAAGCTCTGCCTTGCCAGATGAAGGAACTTTCATTTCAACTGATTTATAAACATCACCGTAAGCATGCCTTGCTATCGTTATAGGCTTTTTCCAGCACTTAACAACAGGTTCTATGCCTTTAACAACTATAGGTGTTCTGAATACTGTTCCGTCAAGTATAGCCCTTATTGTGCCGTTAGGACTTTTCCACATTTCTTTAAGGTTATACTCTTTAACTCTTGCGGCATTTGGCGTAATTGTAGCACATTTTACTGCCACGCCGTATTTTTTAGCGGCTTCGGCAGACTCAACAGTTACTTTGTCGTCTGTAGCGTTTCTGTTTTCAAGTCCCAAGTCATAATACTCAGTCTTTAAGTCAACATAAGGGCAGATGAGTTCATCTTTAATCATTTTCCATAATATCCTTGTCATTTCGTCTCCGTCCATCTCAACAAGAGGCGTAATCATTTTAATTTTTTCCATAGCTTCCTCCACTTAAAATTTTATATTTGAAATTTATACTTAACTTAATTGCCAGCATTAGCTGCTGTATCCCATATTTATAAGTTCCTGAACCTTATCGTTTTCAGGTGCGTTGTTTGAAACCTCGTAAACAGTAATCATGCTGATTAGGTTTTCGTCTTCCAAACCTTTTTTATTAAAGCTTTTAAAAGCCTCAATAACATTTTCACGCATTTTTTTCAAGTCGCTGTATGTCTTAATATTAAGCTTTTTACAGGCATAGCCTAAAGCGTATGCCAGCTCATAATCTGAAATTATGGCAGGATGCATATCGCTTTTAAGCTTAATTTTAATTGCTTCTTCAATAAGCATGGGAATCATTAAAACACCTTCTTCATTCTTTAAGTATGCCGTAAAGCTTCTCATTAAGCTCAGGGCATGATTTTTTAAGGTTAACAAGCCTGCCTTCGTTATTTAAAAAGCAGTGGCGGCTTTTTCCCACAGCCAAAAGTTTACCTGTAGCCTTATTAGTCATAGTATACTTTATAGTCATTTTAATACCGTTATAAAATTCTTCCGAAACATCAATTAAAACAGTATCATCAAAATTGACCATTACTTTATAATCGCACTCAACGCCTGTAACCGGGCTTATAATGCCCTCTTCCTCAAGGCGCTTATAGCTAAAGCCGATTTCACTCATTAAATATACCCTGGCTTCTTCCATCCATCTTATAAAGTTTGAGTGATGAGCCACACCCATCTTATCTGTTTCGTAATAATGCACATGATGTTCGTACGGTTTTATATCCATTCTCTTCTCCATTTCAAATTAAAGCATAATTATTGCAACATAATAATTATATAATTTACTTATGAATTTAACAATATTAATGTTAACTGTTTTAATAAGCCACAGCCCTTACATAATGCATAATATGTTGAATAATGCCAAACTATATGATAGAATATATAATAAATTAATAGTGCAGTAATTTATCAACAAGTAATTTTTACGAAATTTCAACAACAAACAATCAAAGAGGGTGATATTTTGGACAAATTAAGAGAATCCGGAGAAAATTATTTAGAAACAATTCTTGTGCTTGAAAAAAGAAACGGCATAGCCCGTTCTGTTGATGTGGCAAATGAGCTTAATTTTTCAAAGCCGTCTATAAGCCGCGCCATGAGCGTCCTTAAAGAAGCAGGCTATGTAACAGTAGGCAACATAAACCAGCTTGTTTTAACTCCTGAAGGGCGAAAAATAGCCGAAAGCGTTTATGAGCGCCACTGCATACTTGAAGAATATTTAAAAAGCATAGGCGTTAACAGCGAAACAGCCGCAAAAGACGCATGCCGTATTGAGCATGTAATAAGCGAAGAAACATTCCAGCGTATAAAATCTCTTTTAAACAAAAAAGAAGATTAATTTTTTGCATAAAGGTTAGCTTATATAAACAAAGGTTTTTAAAACTAATCTAAATTTCAGCATGAAATATTAATTTTAGTTTGAAATAACTGTTTCTTTCAGCAATATATATTTCATTATGAAACACTTTTAATTATATCAGGACATACAAAGCGGCGCCGTTTGCAAGGCGCCGCATATTTTTTATTCTTTATTGTATTCTTCCATAGCCGTATTAATGCTTTCTTCGCAGGAACGCATAGCTTCTATTGTATCGGCAAAAAGTTTATCTATTTCAACGCCTAACATTTGAGCGCCCTGCTCTATAACTTCTCTTGAACAGCCGGCTGCAAATCTTTTATCCTTAAATTTCTTTTTAAGGCTCTTTGTTTCCATATCCATAACACTTTTGGAAGGTCGCATTATGGCTGCGGCGCCTATAAGCCCTGTAAGCTCATCAACAGCAAAAAGAACTTTTTCCATTTCATGCTCAGGCTCTATATCTGAACATAAACCGTAACCATGGCTGCAAACCGAATGAATAAACTCATCGCTTAAACCTGCCTCCTTCAAAAGCTCAGGAGCTTTTTTGCAGTGCTCATCTGGATAAAGTTCAAAGTCTATGTCATGCAGAAGACCTACTGTTGCCCAATAATCGGCATCATCGCCATAGCCAAGGTTTTGGGCGTACCATCTCATTACGCCTTCAACTGTTAAGCCGTGCTGGATATGGAAAGGTTCTTTATTATACTTTTTTAAAAGCTCCAAAGCTTCCTGCCTGTTAATACAATCCATAATAATTACACCTCTTTACTCTTTAACAAGATAATCCGGAGTTGAAAGATATCTGTCGCCTGTATCCGGTACAATAACTACTATATTTTTGCCTTTGTTTTCTTCCCTTTTAGCTAATTCAAAAGCTGCCCAGACAGCGGCGCCTGCCGAAATACCGGCAAGCACGCCTTCTTTTTGCGCAAGACGCCTGCCTGTTTCATAAGCATCTTCATTTGTAACAGTTATTATTTCATCATAAATATTTGTATCAAGTATTTCCGGCACAAAATTAGCGCCTATTCCCTGAAGCTTGTGCGGACCCGCATGTCCTTTTGAAAGAAGCGGAGAGGCAGCCGGCTCCACAGCCACAATTTTAATTTTCGGGTTCTTTTCTTTTAAAAACCTGCCTGAGCCTGTTAAAGTACCGCCTGTACCAACTCCGGCAACAAATATATCAACATTGCCCTCTGTGTCTTCCCATATTTCAGGACCGGTTGTTGAATAATGCGCTTTTGGGTTTGCTGGGTTTACAAACTGACCGGCAATAAAACTGCCTGCCGTATTTTCAGCAATTTCCTCAGCCTTATTTACAGCTCCCTGCATACCTTCTTTGCCAGGTGTTAAAACAATGTCGGCGCCATAAGCTTTAAGAAGGTTTATCCTTTCTACACTCATTGTATCAGGCATTACAAAAACAGCCTTGTATCCTCTTGAAGCTGCCGCGCAGGCAAGCCCAATACCTGTATTTCCGCTTGTAGGCTCAATTATAACTGAACCTTTTTTTATAAGCCCCTTTGCCTCGGCATCGTCCAGCATAAACTTAGCAACGCGGTCTTTTGCGCTTCCTGCCGGGTTAAGAAATTCAAGTTTTGCTATAACATTGGCTACGGCGTTTTCTTTCTTTTCTATGTTTTTAAGCCTTAAAAGCGGCGTTCCGCCTACTAAATCAGTAATCTGTTCATAAATTTTCATAATATTCCTCCTTGTGCGTAAAGTGTTATAAAGCGTTATAATATAGGTTAAAATATAGCGGCTTTTATAGTTTCTCTCCAATGTCTGCATGTTATACTGCTGGAGATACCTTGGATTGTTTAATACAAAATAAAACAATATTGCAAATAATAACAAACTGCTTTAAAGTAATTATACCATAATAGTAGGAAAATAAAAGCTCTTCATAAATATTTAATTTTTAGAACGTAGCCTGTATATACCTAAAAACATAGTTTAACCAACGCAATTTTTAAATATTATACCACAAATTTTAATTTATTGTGCAAACATACAAGGCTTATTTGCTGATAACTTAAAATAAAAATCGGATTAATTACGCACTTTAGCACAAATCAATCCGATTTTTGTATACTTAATTATTGTATTTTAAAATTTTACAGCATGTTTATTTATTATTAAGCACAATTTCAGCTTTGAACAAATCGCCGTCTATTTCCAGATTAAACTTTCCGCCTTGAAGTTCCACAAGGCTCTTTGCTATATTAAGCCCTAAACCGCTGCCTTCCGTATTTCTTGAAGCATCGCCCCTTACAAATCTTTCCATAAGCTCATTGGCATTTATATTAAGCTGGTCTTTTGAAATATTTTTTACAGAAATAATTGTATTGGCATCTGTCTGTTTTAAATCAACATATACTCTTGTACCGCTTTGGGCATATTTGCACGCATTGGAAAAAAGGTTATCGAGCACACGCCATAACAGCCTGCCGTCTGCCGTTATTTTTCTTTCCTCATTAGGGATTGAAATAACAACATTAAGGTTAGCATTTTTAAACCTGTCATTGTACTCCGCTGACGACTGATATATTATCTCACTTGTTAGAAGCTCTTTCATATCTACATTAATATTGCCTGTAGACGCCTTAGACGCCTCCATAAGGTCGTCTATAAGCTTTTTAAGCCTGTCTGACTGACGGGAAAGAACATCGATATATTCCTTTTCCTCTTCAGGCGTATGTTCTTTTTTAAGAAGGTCAACATAATTAATTATTGATGTAAGAGGTGTTTTAATATCGTGTGAAACATTTGTTATAAGCTCTGTTTTCATTCTTTCACTTTTCATCTGTTTTTCAACAGCAAGGGATATACCTCTGTTAATTGAGTTCAGGTTTTCGCCATGTTTTTTAAACCGCCACTTCATTGAAGAAGTATTAATTTTAAAATTAATATTGCCTTTTGCCATTTCCTCAGCCGCAGTTTCAAGGCGCACAGCCATTTTAGCAAATTTAGCCGCCGCAAGAAGAGCTATAACATCAACAATAAAAGCAAACCCAAATGAACCACTGGCATTTATAAACATGATTATCATTAAAAATAATACAGCGCCCCATGTAACGGATAAAGAACCGAAAAAATCAGAAATAACAGAAAGTATTTTCTTAATCAGTATTATACAAAGCTTTATACATTTGTAGCATATTGTATTGCGCCATATACCGCCTGTTTTTAGTCTTGAGGCTGTAGTAAGGGCACTGCCAAGAAATACTGCGCTGACCGCTGACATGCTTAGCATGGAAAATACTATAAAATAACTTTCGTATGAACCATAATAGTTATAGTAATAAAAATTATCCCAAATTCCTATTAATACGCCTATGCCGAACGCGCCTATAAAAAACGCTGCTAAGTAGTATAAATCAAGTGGTATTTTATCTAAAACATTAAGTTCTATCACATAATTGCCGTTAACATCTCTTTTATGTCCAGCCGCAAATATAAGAAACAGGAAGGAAACAAGGCTAATTATACCAAAAATTAAAGCTGAATAAGCTATATTATACCTTACAGGAAACAATGTATCATAAATCACTGACTGACCGTAAAGATAGCTGCCTTCCGGTATTGGGTCTTCAAGGGAGTATTCCACTAAATAATACTTATTATTTGATAAAACTCTCATTGAACCCTCAAGCCCGGGATTTTCCGCTTCGCCGTTTGTATAGTAAACCTCTTCATTTGAAGCTGTTTTCACCGCATTTTCGTCTGCCGTCTGTTCCTCCGACTGCTCCATTACAGCATTTACTTTATCTGAAGAGCTGTCTTCTGTAATTGTTATATACAGACCATCTTCAATATCTGTAATTGAACCGGTATATATATATTCTGTAAAATAGTTATATACTACATTTTCCGTATCGTATTTGCATTTGTCAGTCTGTATAAATCTGCTTTTAGACGGCGAGTCTGACTGGGCGTATATGCCCATATAACAGCCTACAATAACAGAAAATGAGGCTACAGAAAATATTGTCGACGAGAATATAAAAATTATACAGACTACAGTTTTCAATAATGTATTTGACTTTAAACCTCTCATTTTTTTGCCTCCATTTTATATCCATGCCCCCACACAACTTTTAAATAATGCGGCTCAGCCGGATTTATCTCTATTTTCTCACGCAAATGCCTTATATGCACCGCCACTGAACCTTCAGAACCTATAGGCTTTTCCTGCCATATTTTTTCATATATTTCAGCTGAAGAAAAAACTTTACCTACGTTTTCTGACAAAAATTTAAGTATATTGTACTCTATAGGCGTAAGTGTTACTTCCTCACCGTCGACTTTAACTATTTTGGCTTCATCGTCTATTTCAATTCCGCCTATTACAATTTTTCCTGCCTTCTGCTCCATTCCGCCAAGCTTTGTATACCGCCTTAACTGCGAGCGCACTCTTGCCTGAACCTCTATAGGATTAAAAGGCTTTGTTATATAGTCATCCGCGCCGATATTCAAACCGAGTATCTTATCGCTGTCCTCACTTTTGGCTGTAAGCATTATAACCGGAATATTATATTCTTCCCTAAGCTTTGCTGTAGCTGTAATGCCGTCCATTTCAGGCATCATTATATCCATTAGTATAAGATGTATCTCATTATCTTTTACACACTGCAAAGCTTCTTTACCGGTATATGCCTCATATATATTATAGTTTTCAGAAGAAAGATAAATTTTCAGCGCTGAAACAATATCTTTTTCATCATCACAGATTAAAATATTATACATTCTTAAATCCTCCCAAAGGTTAATCCCCTAATTTGCAGCTTTTCTTTTGTTGGTAACATTATACCAAATAACATAATTAAGAAAAAAGTATATAAATCCTTAAGATTTCTTTAAGTGTATGAAATTTGGATAAAAACCCTATATAACATGGCTTATGTAACCTGACTATGCTTTTTTTGCAAAAAAAGAGCGGTCTATCGACATTAATACCGATAAACCGCTACATTAATTATTTTATGCCAGCATTTTCTTTTTTATAAAACATAAGCGATATTACAATTACGGCAACACAGATTAAAATATAAACTAAAGTCATTGGATTAGCCAAGCCGCCTATAATTATTATAAGCGAACCTATAACTGCCAATACAGGTATAATAAGACCTTTTGCCATGCTTAATCCGTCCTCTCTTTTCAGGTACATTTTAATTACTTCCGCATAAAGAAGTATATAAAGTATATAACTTGCTACAATAGGTATTTCAGATACATCAGAGTTAGGCATTAAATTAAGCTTAGTAACAAAATAGTGTATAAATGCCCAGACAATACAGATTACAAATGACATTGCCCCGGAGTTTGCCGGCGTGCCGTAACGCCTGCTTATATTGCCTATAGTGTCTGACTTAGGGAACATTTTTCTTATAGCCAGCGAATACGGAAGGCGTATATAACCCAGAACAAATCCGTTTACCGTACCTAAAACCGATATTATTATAAATATAAGTATTATTTTGGAGCCAATGCCGCCAAATATTTTTTCTGCCGCAACAGTTACATGGGCATCACCTAAATTTAAAATCTCCTGCGGACCTACAAGCACACATATACCCACAAAATAAAGTATATACACAGCAAGTACAAATATAGGTCCTACTACAAGGGCAATAGGCAAATTACGCTTTGAGTTTTTAATCTCATGCGCTATTGAAGTTGATACTACCCAGCCGTCGTAAGAAAAGGCAATAGGCGCTAAAGCTGCAAGCCAGCCTAAAGATGAAGCTGTTTGAGGAACTTCATTAAAAGCCGTTTTTACATCGCCTATAACAAAACCTGATATCGCGATTAAAAAAAGCGGTATTAACTTTATAACAGTAGCGGCATTTTGGAAATATCCGCCAAGCTTAACTGACAAAATATTCATGGCAAAAAAGAACGCCATAAACACAAAGCTTACAACAAGGGTAATTTCCGGTGTTATTTCTATTCCGTAAAGCATAGAAAGATACACACCAGCCACACCGGATACAACTACTATAAGCGACGGATAATATACAAAAATCTGAAACCAGCCGAATGCGCATGCTGTTTTATGACCTGAAAACTCATCTGCATAAGTTATAAGACCGCCGGGATTTTTGGTTTTAGATGCCAAAACGCTTATTGTAAGGCTGCCGAATATAATTCCCACAGCCGCCAATGTAAACACAAGCACGCCTTTTAGTATATCGCCATTTGTATATACAAGTATGTTATCGCTCTTAAAAAATATGCCTGAACCTATGACGGTACCTACAATCATAGTTATAGCAGTAAACAAACTGTATTCTCTTGTTTTCATTATTTCACCCCTAAAAATTACATATATAGTTTATAAAACCTTTTATTTTTGGTTTCGAGTTTATAGTATACCAAAAAAATAGGATTTAGCATACTATTTTTTTGCGCAAAAAAATATATTTTATGTATTTTGTTAAATACTTTAAAAAATTTAGTTATAAATCCAAAAATTTATAAATATTAACTGTCTTATTAAAATCCATGGCAAGCTTTATAAAAAACTTCTTTTAGATATTGTTATATAAGCTTTAATTTAAAATCCACACTGCACAAAAAAATCCCGAAGAAAAATATCTTCGGGATAAGGTTCTTTGATAGATAATTATCTCTTTGAGAACTGTGGAGCACGACGTGCTTTTTTGAGACCATATTTCTTTCTTTCTTTCATTCTTGGGTCACGTGTAAGGAAACCAGCTTTCTTTAAAGATGGTCTGTAATCAGCGTCAGCCTCAAGAAGAGCTCTTGAAATACCGTGTCTGATAGCGCCAGCCTGACCTGTAAAACCACCGCCGTTTACATTAACAAGTACATCAAATTTTGTAAGTGTATCTGTAAGCTCAAGCGGCTGACGAACTATAAGTTTTAATGTCTCAAGACCGAAATATTCGTCAATGCTTCTTTTATTAATTGTAATGTTACCGTTTCCTGGTACTAAATATACTCTTGCAACAGATGATTTTCTTCTACCAGTGCCGTAATATCTTGCAACTGCCATTTTGCTTCCTCCTTATAAATACTAACTATTAAGCGTTGATTTCTAAAACTTCAGGTTTCTGAGCGGCATGATTATGCTCTGGACCAGCATATACATGAAGTTTTTTAATCATGTTTCTGCCAAGTGTATTTTTAGGAAGCATGCCTTTTACAGCATGTGTAATAACAGCTTCAGGCTTTGTTTCCAATAATCTTTTAAGTGTGATTTCTTTAAGACCGCCGATATAACCTGTATGGTGGTAATAAATTTTCTGTTCTAATTTTTTGCCAGTTACAGCAATCTTATCTGCATTTATAACTATTACATAATCACCTGTATCAACAAATGATGTATAAATTGGTTTGTGTTTTCCTCTTAAAACTTTAGCTATTTCTGATGCAAGACGTCCTAAGTTTTTACCTTCAGCGTCTACAACATACCATTTTCTTTCTATTTTTGAAGCATTTGGCATGTATGTTGTTCTCATATCAAATTAACCTCCTTAAATACTAAGCGTCCCAGCATGTACTCAGTGAGGGAAATGCACCGGCACAATCAGCGGACAGAAACATTATATAATAAAACCCGGGGCTAATCGAGTTTATAAGTGGCATATTTGTAAATTACACAATAATTGAATTATATTATAATTAAATTACTCCTGTCAAGGTATTTTTTACTTAAATATCATAATTTATTTTTAAAAGTGTAAGTCCTTCAGGTCCAGCCGTTTTACCGGCTTTAGTCCTGTCAAGGCTGTATATTATTTCTTCAATATCATTAAATTTAATACGACCTTCACCGGCAAGCATAAGGGTTCCGGCTATTATTCTTATCATATTGTATAAAAACCCGTCGCCTGTAACAGTAATTGTTATAAAATCGCCCTCACGCTTTACGCCTATATCAAATATAGTGCGCACAGTGGTTTTGGAGCTGTTTCCTGAAGAAGCAAAAGCCTTAAAGTCATGAGTGCCTAAAAAAGCTTTTGAAGCCTTGTCCATTTCGGCTTCATCTAAATGCTTATGGCAAAACTTAGTGTATTTCCGGCATAAAGGGTTCTTATACTTTCCATTATATATTTTATAAACATAGGTTTTATTAACGCAGTTAAACCGCGGATGAAAATCATCACTTACAGCAACAGCATCTGTAATTACTATGTCTTCCGGCATAAATGGTCTTAAAGCAAGAGGAAGTTTTTCAACCGGTACAGTTGTGTCTACATCTATAACCGCCCTTTGACCTAATGCATGTACCCCCCTGTCCGTTCTGCTTGCACCTGTTACTGTAATTTCTTTTTTAAAAAATTCGCTTAATGCCCTTTCAACTTCTCCCTGAACAGTAGGCACCGAATTATCCGGTTGTTTCTGCCAGCCGTAATAATCCGAGCCGTCGTAGGCTATTGTAAGCAGTATCCTTTTTTGCATAAAATCACCATATAATCATTATAGCCACAGTAATGGCAATATATAAAACAATAACAGCAGAAGCCTTATAGTCACAGCTTTTTAATACCATTTTATTCATTCTTGTACGGTTATTTCCGCCATGGTAGCACCTTGCTTCCATAGCCGTTGCCAGCTCGTCGGCACGCCTGAAAGCTGAAACAAAAAGCGGTACAAGTACAGGCACAAGGCTTTGAGCCTTCTGTTTTAAGCCGCCTGTTTCAAAATCAGCGCCTCTTGCCTGCTGCGCCTTCATAATTTTATCTGTTTCGTCAAGAAGTGTAGGCACAAACCGCAGTGCAATAGACATCATCATAGCAATTTCGGCAGAAGGCACGCCTATTTTTCTAAACGGTTTTAAAAGGCTTTCTATCCCATCTGTAAGCTGTATAGGAGTAGTCGTAAGTGTTAAAAGAGATGAGCCTATAATAAGCATTATAAGCCTTACAACCATTTTAATTGCCATAAACACGCCTTCAAGCGTTACTTTAATAATTCCTGCCTGAAAAAGTATATGTGTTCCTTTTGTTGTTACGGCATTAAGAATAGCCGTAAGAAATATTATAAAAAGTATGCTCTTTATTCCTCTGAATATAAAGCTTGAAGGCACTTTTGAAACAGCGATTAAAAGCGCCAGAGCCAATATTGAAAAGGCGTATGAATATATATCATTTATTATAAAAAGCATTACAACAAACGCCATTGTTCCGAGTATCTTTACTCTTGGGTCCAGCCTGTGAATAGCCGAGTCTGCGGCATAGTACTGACCAACAGTTATATCCCTAATCATTTTGTCACCTGCTTAAGCAATTTATATAAAACATCTGTGGCTTCATCTACAGTATAAACATCTTCAGGCACATTTAAGCCTTTGTCTTTAAGACCCTTCATTACATAACTTGTCTGCGGCGCCGCAAGCCCCATTTCTTCAAGCTCCGAAACATGGGAAAACACTTCTTTAGGCGTGCCTGTTAAAGCCACATGACCGTTGTTCATTACTACAATTCTGTCTGCAAACTTTGCCACATCTTCCATACTATGGGAAACAAGTATAACCGTTATTCCAGTTTCTTTATGCATGTGGTCTATGGCGCCCAATATTTCATCACGTCCTCGCGGGTCTACCCCTGCTGTCGGTTCGTCAAGTACAAGCACGCGTGGATTCATTGCCAGTATTCCGGCAATAGCTACCCTTCTTTTTTGTCCGCCGCTTAACTCAAAAGGTGACTTATCATAAAACGTCTGGTCAAGACCAACTAATGACAAAGCCTTTTCAGCAGCGTTTTGGACTTCTTCCTCACTAAGACCCATATTTTTTGGTCCATAGCATACATCTTTAAACACTGTCATTTCAAAAAGCTGATGCTCAGGGTACTGAAACACAAGACCCACTTTCTGCCTTATTGATTTAAGCTTTGATTTATCGGCATTTATATCCTCACCATCAAGGAGTATTTTGCCGCTTGTAGGCTTAATAAGCGCGTTTAAGTGCTGTATAAGAGTTGACTTGCCTGAACCTGTATGACCTATAAAAGCCACGAATTCACCATCGTCTATTGTTATGTTTACATCATCAAGGGCTTTTCTTTCCATTGCTGTGCCCGGATTATACAAATGCGTTAAATGGCTGATTTCAATCGACATATAGCACCTACCATTTCTTCCGGCGTCAAAATATCAGCCGGAATATCAATGCCTTTTTTACGCAGATTATAAGCTATTTCCGTAACCTGCGGTACTTCAAGACCGAAGCTTTTCATTTTTTCCACCTGAACAAGAACTTCACGCGGTGAGCCGTCCATTACTATGTGCCCGTCATCAATTACTATTATTCTGTCGGCTCCTACAGTTTCGTCCATATAGTGAGTTATAAGAACAGTTGTAAGACCTTTTTCCTTATTAAGGTGTGTTATGGTATTTATTACATCTTTTCGTCCTTCAGGGTCAAGCATAGCTGTCGGCTCATCAAGAACAATGCATTCCGGCTGCATAGCCAAAACTCCGGCTATTGCTATTCTCTGTTTCTGTCCGCCGCTTAATTTTGAAGGTACGCTTTTTTTAAAGTCCTCCATGTGAACAGTAGCTATGGCTTCATCTACCCTTCGGCGTATTTCCTCAGACTCTATACCCAAATTTTCAGGACCAAACGCCACATCTTCCTCTACTATTGTAGCTACTATCTGGTTATCAGGGTTTTGGAAAACCATGCCTGCGCTCTGGCGTATATCCCAAATAAATTCGTCATTTTTAGTATCGTATCCGTTTATCCATAACGTGCCGCTTGTAGGTCGCACAAGGGCGTTTATATGTTTTGCCAAAGTTGACTTTCCTGAACCATTATGACCCAAAACAGCCACAAAGGAGCCTTTTTCTATTTCGATATTTATATTGTCAAGAGCAACTATTTTTTTAGTAACACTCTTTCCTTTTTCCTCATACGTAACCGAATATTCATAACTCAAATTTTCGGTTTTAATCATTGTATCCACAAATGCACCTTCCTGCCTTAAATATTATGCCAAACAGAAAAATTATACACCAAAAATCAATTTATTTCACTGAAAAATACACAAATTTTATGTTTTTTTCACTGTAATAAATTCTTAAAAAGGGGATTAAGCCAGCTTAATCCCCTTTTGTATGTTATTTTTGTAATTTAGCTTAAAATCAGATAAGCTCAAGAATTACCATTTCAGCAGCATCGCCTTTACGTGGACCGATTTTAATCATTCTTGTATATCCGCCCTTACGGTCAGCATACTTTGGAGCGATTTCATCGAAAAGCTTAGCAGCCATATCTACTTTTTTAGAAAGCTTTCTTACTTTCTTTCCGTCCTTTGGAACCTCTGTTACAGGATAAAGAACGCTGAGGATTTTTCTTCTTGCTGCAAGTCTTGATGGGTTATCCTTCTTAATTGTCTTTTTAACCTCGTCGTAAACTGTAACTTTTTTGCCGTTTACAGTTTCTTTTACTCTTGCGCCGTTAGCGTCTTTTTTAGCAACTTTAGCTGTTACTTCAACCTCTGTAAAGTTGTCTTTTTCCTTAACAGCAAGAGTGATGAGCTTTTCAGCAATTCTTCTTACTTCTTTAGCTCTTGTATCAGTTGTTGTAATTTTACCGTTGTAAAGTAAATTTGTAACCTGATTTCTTAAAAGAGCCTTTCTCTGTGATGATGTTCTTCCAAGTTTTCTGTAGCCTGAACCTGTCATTTTAATCCTCCGCTTTCTGCGAAACTTACCCCAGAATTGCCGCTCTTACGGTCTTACGCAAAACTGTAATTTCGCTATAAATAATAAATCAACTATATTATTCTTCACTCGGCTTTAAGCTAAGACCGAGTTCTGCCATCTTGTTAAGCACTTCCTCAAGGGATTTGCGTCCAAGATTACGCACTTTCATCATTTCATCTTCCGTTTTGCTTGCTAAATCTTCAACAGTGTTGATGCCGGCTCTCTTAAGGCAGTTATAGGAACGAACAGAAAGGTCAAGTTCTTCAATACTCATCTCAAGCACTTTTTCTTTCTTGCCTTCTTCTTTTTCTACCATAATTTCGGCATTCTTAGCATTTTCGGAAAGATCTACAAATAAGTTAAGGTGCTCGTTAAGAATTTTAGCACCGTAACTTACAGCATCGTCAGGAGCAATTGTTCCATTTGTCCATACTTCAAGTGTAAGCTTGTCATAGTCTGTAATCTGACCTACACGTGTGTTTTCTACAAGGAAATTGACTCTTCTTACAGGTGTGTATATTGAGTCAACAGGGAGCATGCCTATAGGCTGGTCTTCTCTTTTATTTTTATCAGCCCCTACATAGCCCCTGCCTCTTGTTATAGTTATTTCCATATAAAGCTTGCTGTTTGGACCTCCGCTTAATGTCGCAATATGATGGTCAGGGTTCATTATTTCGATGTCGCTGTCTACTTTAATATCTGAAGCTTTAACTTCGCCTTCACCCTCAAAATCAATGTACGCAAGTTTTGGCTCAAAACTGTCGCTTGTATTTTTAATTGCAAGACCTTTAAGGTTGAGAATTATCTCTGAAACGTCTTCCTTAACGCCAGGAATAACACTGAATTCATGCAGCACTCTGTCTATTTTAACATTGCTTACTGCGGCGCCTGGCAAAGATGAAAGGAGTATTCTTCTAAGTGAATTTCCCAATGTTGTGCCGTAACCTCTTTCAAGAGGCTCAACCACAAAACGACCATAAGTGCCATCTGATGCCATTTCAGCAATCTCTATACGAGGTTTCTCAAACTCTAACACAATATAAACCTCCTCTGTGTAATAAATAGAATAAGAAATAAAGTTTCACAAGCAGTGGAGTCAATACAAACCCCACTGCTTTTAGTGTTGCATTAATATTATTTAGAATAGAGCTCGACAATGAATGTTTCCTCAACAGGAACATCAATCTGTGATCTCTGAGGTCTTGCTACTACTGTGCCCTTTAAGTTCTCATGGTCAGCTGTAAGCCATTCAGGAACTATTCTTGTGTCTGTAACCTCAAGGATATCTTTATATCTCTGCATTGAAGTATATTTCTCTTTAATTTCAATAACATCTCCAACTTTAAGAGCGTATGATGGGATATCTACAGGTTTGCCGTTTACAAGTACGTGTTTATGGCGAACAATCTGTCTTGCTTCTTTTCTTGTTCTGCCATAACCAAGTCTGAACATTACGTTATCAAGCCTTAATTCAAGAAGCATAAGAAGGTTTTCACCAGGGATACCTTCTTTTTTAGCCATCTTTTCAGCTTTTGCGTAATATCCTCTAAACTGTTTCTCAAGAACACCGTATATAAACTTAGCTTTCTGTTTTTCTCTCATCTGAAGACCGTACTCACTTATTTTCCTTCTTGTGTTAGCCGGCTGTTTTTTAGATTTCTTTGCTATTCCTAAGTAGATTGGATCAAGATCAAGTGATCTGCATCTCTTAAGAACAGGAACCATATCTCTTGCCATTTATATTCGCACCTCCTAATTAGACTCTTCTGCGTTTTGGTGGTCTGCATCCGTTATGTGGAACAGGTGTAACGTCTTTAATCATTGTTACGCTAAGACCTGCTGCCTGAAGAGCACGGATTGCAGCCTCACGTCCTGAACCAGGACCTTTAACAAATACTTCAACAGTCTTAAGACCATAGTCCGAAGCAGCGTTTGCAGCTGTTTCAGCAGCCATCTGCGCAGCGTAAGGAGTTGATTTTCTTGAACCCCTGAAGCCTAACTGACCAGCGCTTGCCCATGAGAGTGCGTTGCCTGCCGCGTCTGTAATTGTAACTATTGTATTATTAAATGTGGACTGGATATGTGCCTGACCACGTTCTACATGCTTTTTGTCACGACGTCTGCGAGTAGTCGTTTTCTTTACAGCTTTCTTTGCCATTTGACGTAAACCTCCCTACTTATTTCTTCTTGTTAGCAACAGTTTTTCTTGGACCTTTTCTTGTTCTTGCATTTGTCTTTGTCTTCTGTCCTCTTACAGGAAGGCCTTTTCTGTGACGTATTCCTCTGTAGCATCCAACTTCCATAAGGCGTTTGATGTTAAGAGCGATTTCTCTTCTAAGGTCACCTTCTACTGTTGTATGTGTTTCATCTATAGCTTCACGGATTTTAGAAACCTCGTCGTCTGTAAGGTCTCTAACTCTTGTATCAGGATTTACGCCTGCTTTTTTTAATACTTTAACAGCTGTTGAATGTCCAATTCCATATACATAAGTAAGACCTATTTCAACGCGCTTTTCTCTTGGTAAATCTACACCAGCGATACGTGCCATGTGTACTTTGCACCTCCATAATAAACTCTACTGAAAATTCAATTTATTCTTTAGGGCAATTTACAGAAATACAGATTAAACATCTGCCAGCCGCTCTGAAAATATACCTAAATATCAATGACGGATTTAACATAGTCTGCTTCAGGGGTTTCATGCACCCCTAATAAAGCCATAATTACAACCACAATTTCCTGCTCATAAGCAAAAAACGCAAGTTAAAATCAGCCTTGTTTCTGTTTGTGCTTTGGATTTTCACAAATAACCATTACACGGCCTTTTCTTTTAATAACTCTGCACTTTTCGCACATAGGCTTAACAGATGGTCTAACTTTCATTGTGATTTCTCCTTTCTAAATCCTTCTATCACTTAGCTCTCCATATTATTCTGCCTTTTGTAAGGTCGTATGGAGACATTTCGATTAAAACCTTATCTCCAGGAAGTATTCTTATAAAATTCATTCTAAGTTTTCCTGAGATATGCGCTAATATTTTATGTCCGTTTTCAAGTTCTACCTGAAACATCGCATTGGGTAATTTTTCTATAACGGTTCCTTCCAATTCAATTACGTCGTCTTTAGACATAAAGAACCTCCTCTACATTTCCTTGCAATACTCTTTAATCGCCTTAAGGATATCTGCGTCAAGCAGATAACTTTTCTCCTCAAGTTTTTTCTTTATATCTTCGCAGACATGTTTTGTTCCTTGAACATGCTTGATTTTTTTACGTTTTGGGTGCTCAAGCCGGCGGTTTTTTCCATCTGCTAAGTATAAATACTCACCGTCGACAGCTGTTACTATGAAAGGAAGGGTTTTGTCATGACCGCTTTTTGAAAAGACAATCTGACCTGTTTCAAAATCCATTTCATCACCTCAAAGTGTATATTAAAATCTACTGTCTGTACAGATTATAAAGTAAGTATTTCAGGCTCACCGTCAGTTATATAAACAGTATTCTCATAGTGCGCCGCATTTTTACCGTCAAGCGTAACAGCCGTCCAGTCGTCATCAAGGACTTTAAGTTCGTAAGTTCCAGCTGTAACCATAGGCTCAATAGCAAGGCACATGCCTTTTAAGAGCTTAGGACCTCTTCCGCGCTGTCTGTAGTTTGGTATTGCCGGGTCCTCATGCATGTGGCGGCCTATTCCATGACCTACATAATCCCTTACAACACCAAATCCGTTGCTTTCAACATAATCCTGTACTGCTGCGGATATATCAAATAAATGACAGCCGACTTTGGCAAATTTAATGCCTTCAAAAAAACTTTGTTTTGTTACATCAATAAGCCTTTGGTCTTCAGGTGAAATTTCGCCTACACCATAAGTTCTGGCGCAATCTCCATTAAAACCGTAAATAATGGAGCCCATATCTATGCTTATAATGTCGCCTTCTTTTAGCTTACGTTTGCCCGGTATGCCATGCACTATAACTTCGTTAACAGATGTGCATATTGAGCCCGGAAATCCGCCATAACCCTTAAACGATGGAATAGCGCCGCGACCTCTTATGAACTTTTCGGCAATAGCATCAAGCTCCAATGTTGTTACTCCCGGCTTGATATGCTCATGTAACACAGCGTCAAGTTCTACAAGTATTTTGCCTGCCGCACGCATTTTTTCAATTTGTTCTTCCGTTTTAATAGTTATAGCCATTTTTCAGTCCCCTAACTCAGCAAAAATAGCGTTTGTTACATTATCTACGCCGCTCATTCCGTCAACCTCTAATAAATTACCTTGTTTCTTATAGTAAGCCACAAGAGGCTCGCTCTGTTCATGGAATGTTGCAAGACGCGCTTTTCCTGCTTCCAAAGTATCGTCTTTTCTCTGTGTAAGATGTTCGCCGCATACATCACAGATACCCGGAACTTTAGAAGGAACTGATATTTTGTTATAGGAAGCGCCGCATTTTGGACATGTTTCTCTTGCGGTAATTCTTTCAAGAAGGGCTTCATCAGAGCAGTTGATGTAAATAGCCTTATCAATGCTTCCTATAAGCTCGTCAAGCTTTTCAGCCTGAACTACTGTACGTGGGAAACCATCTAATATAAATCCATTTTTGCAGTCATCGGCTTTAATACGCTCTTTAACAATAGCAATTATAAGCTCGTCAGAAACAAGGCTTCCTGAAGACATTATATCTTTAACTTTAAGGCCAAGTTCAGAGCCTTTAGCTACTTCTTCTCTAAGCATATCTCCTGTTGAAATGTAAGCAAGACCATATTTGGCAATAAGTTTTCTTGCCTGTGTGCCCTTGCCTGCCGCAGGAGCGCCAATAAGTACTAATTTCATTAGCTTTCCCTCTTTTCCAAAAACTTAAGGCCGCGGGGAAATGCCACAGCATTTCCCTTTGAACCGTAATCAATTAACTTAAAAATCCTTTATAGTGGCGCATAAGAAGCTGTGATTCCATAGCTTTAACTATATCAAGCGCAACACCAACAACGATTATAAGTGTTGTACCGCCGAAACCAACATTAAGTCCGAATACCCACTGAAGAATAAGCGGTACAAGAGCTATAAGCGCAAATGCAATAGCGCCGATAAATGTTACTCTGTTTACAACTCTTGTAATAAAGTTGCTTGTAGGCTGACCAGGTCTTATGCCAGGTATAAAACCGCCGTTCTTTTTCATATTCTCGGCTATCTGGTTAGGATTAATAACAATAGAAGTATAGAAATAAGCAAAGAATATAATAAGAACTACATAAAGTATAGCACCTATAGGCGATGTAAGCCTAAGAGCTTCGATAATCTTGGTATATGTCGGTCCTGGAGTAAAGAACTGTCCTATGGTTTCTGGGAACTGCACAAGTGAAATAGCGAATATTATAGCCAAAACACCTGCTGTGTTAACCTTTATAGGCATAAATGTTGACTGACCGGCAAATGTCCTTCTGCCCATCATTTTGCCTGAATACTGAACCGGAATCCTTCTTTCGCCGTCGTGTACTATGACAATAAACACAATAACAGCTAAAAGCAGTATAAGCACCGCCGCTACTTTTGCTATTCCTGCAGCGTCTCCGCCTTGAGCGTAATATACAAGAGATGTAATTCCGCTTGGAAGATTAGAAACGATATTTACAAATATTATCATTGATGAACCATTTGTAATACCTTTATTTGTAATCTGCTCAGCAAGCCACATAATAAATGTAGAGCCTGCAACAAGAGAGATAACAGAGCACGCTAACACAACAGCGCTTGATGAAGTAAACATACTTCTGTAGCTGAATGTTATACCTATAGCCTGTATTAATGCCAATACAACAGTAAGATAACGGGTATAGCCGGAAATCTTTTTCCTGCCGTCCTCGCCCTCTTTTGCCAGCTGCTCAAGTTTAGGTATAGCCACTGTAAGCAGCTGCATGATAATTGATGCATTGATATACGGTCCGATACCCATTGAGAATATAGACCATCTGGAATTGTAACCGCCTGCTATGATGTTATAAAGTGTTCCTGTGCTTGCAGAATCCTGTGCTGCCTTAACAGCCGCAACACTAATACCAGGCAGCGCCACATGCGCACCTAATCTTATTATAGCAAGTATTACAAATGTGTAAAGGATTTTATTTCTAATATCCTTTACCTTCCATGCGTTTACAAACAATCTAATCAATTAGATCACCTCAGCTTTTCCGCCTGCTGCCTCAATTTTCTCAACTGCTGTTTTGCTGAACTGATTAATTTTAACTGTAAGTTTTTTCTCAAGTGTGCCAACACCAAGAATCTTAACACCGTCTCTTGGGTTTTTAACAAGACCTGATTCGATTAATGCCTGTAAATCAACAACTGCGTCGTTATCAAATATATTAAGAGCCGCTACGTTAATGCCTACGATCTCTTTAGTGTTTCTGCATGTGAAACCTCTCTTAGGAAGTCTTCTGTAAAGAGGCATCTGACCGCCTTCAAAACCTGCTTTTCCGCCTGATCCTGAACGGGCTCCCTGTCCCTTATGGCCTCTGCCTGCTGTTTTGCCGTTTCCTGAAGCGTGACCTCTGCCTCTTCTCCACGCCTTGGCGTTGGAACCCTCAGCTGGTCTTAATTCACCTAACTTCATTGTCGCACCTCCTTAAATTAAATTTCTTCTACCTTAACAAGGTGGCTAACCTGTTTAACCATACCTCTTGTGGCAGCGTTATCCTGCTGAATAACTGATGAATGTAATTTCTTAAGACCTAAAGCCTGAACAGTTTTTTTATGCTTCGGAATAGCACCTATAGTAGATTTCACTAATGTGATTTTAATTTCAGCCACTTTAAATTCCTCCTCAGCCTAAAATTTCTTCAACAGTCTTACCGCGTAACTTAGCTACTCTCTCTGGTGTAGTAATGTTAGCTAAACCTGCTATTGTAGCACTAACTACATTTCTCTTATTATTTGAACCTAAAGATTTTGTTCTGATATTTCTGATACCAGCAAGCTCTAATACAGCACGTGCCGGACCGCCGGCGATAACACCAGTACCTTCTGCAGCAGGCATAAGCCTTACGCTAGCGCTTCCAAATGTGCCTGTTGTGCCATGGTAAAGGCTGTCAACTTCATTTCTCTCAACATAAATAATATTTTTCATGGCGTCTTCTTTGCCTTTGCGGATAGCGTCAGGAATTTCTGCTGCTTTACCAATACCGCATCCAACATGACCGTTCTCGTCGCCTACAACAACAAGTGCTGCAAATCTAAATGTACGACCGCCCTTAACAACCTTAGTAACACGGTTGATAGTTACTACGTTATCTTTAAGATCGAGTGTACTTGGATCGATTCTCTTCAACGTAATTTCCTCCTCGCTTAGAATTGTAAACCAGCTTCGCGGGCTGCGTCTGCCAATGCTTTAACTTTGCCGTGGTAAACATAACCGCCGCGGTCGAAAACTGCCTCTGTTATACCTTTTTCAATAGCTTTCTTAGCTATAGCCTCGCCTACAGCCTGAGCTGCCGCGATGTTTGATGTTGTCTCAAGCTTGCTTGCAATCTCAGCTTCCATTGTTGAAGCAGCTGCTAATGTGCAGCCGGCAGCATCATCAATGAGCTGTGCATACATGTGTTTGTTTGATCTAAAAACAGCAAGTCTTGGGCACTGCGCTGTACCACTAATTTTATTACGAATTCTGTAATGACGTTTAATACGAGCTTTTGCGCGTGATGGCTTCGTAATCATGTGAAATTCACACCTTTCTATAAATCAGTCACTTTCCGATATAAGTAGTTAATTACTTCTTACCGGTCTTACCAACTTTACGTCTGATATGTTCATAATCGTACTTAATACCCTTGCCCTTGTATGGCTCTGGCGGACGTTTTGTTCTGATTTCAGCCGCAAACTGTCCTACTTTTTCTTTGCTGATGCCCTTAACAATAATTTTGTTCTGACCTTCAACTACTGTTTCAATGCCTTCCGGGTCCATCATCTCTACAAGGTGTGAATAACCAAGTGTAAGAACAAGTTTCTTTCCCTGTTTAGCCGCTCTGTAACCAACACCGTTGATTTCAAGAGTTTTTTCAAATCCTTTTGTAACGCCTTCTACCATATTGGCAATAAGTGTTCTTGTTAAACCGTGTAATTCTCTGAATCTTTTAAGGTCGCTTGGTCTTGTAACCACTACGTGACCGTCTTCAATTGCGATGTTCATGTCAGCTGATAACTTACGCTCTAAAGTACCTTTTGGTCCCTTAACTGTAACAAGATTGCCTTCGCCAATCTTGATGTCTACGCCAGCTGGTATAGCAATTGGTAATCTACCAATTCTTGACATGTTCTGCACCTCCGTTAAATCTATTATTAATCAATTACCAAACAAAGGCAACTACTTCTCCGCCTATGCCTAACTTTCTTGCTTCTTTATCAGTCATAACGCCCTTGCTTGTTGAAATAATAGCTATTCCAAGACCGCCAAGTACCTTAGGAAGTTCTTCCTTACCAGCAAAAACTCTAAGACCAGGCTTAGAAATTCTTTTAATACCAGTAATAACTTTTTCGTTTTTGTCTTTACCATATTTAAGGGTTATTCTCATAGTGCTCTTAACACCGTCTTCAATAACCTCGTATCCTTTGATGTAACCTTCGTTAGTTAAAATGTCAGCGATAGCTTTTTTCATTATTGAAACAGGTACATCTACTGTGTCATGTTTTGCAGTATTGCCGTTTCTAATTCTTGTAAGCATATCTGCGATTGGGTCACTCATTGACATATTGAAAATCCTCCTTTCCTATTACCAGCTTGCTTTTTTAACACCAGGTATCTGACCTTTATAAGCTAACTCACGGAAGCAAATACGGCAGATTCCAAATTTTTTAAGTACAGAATGCGGTCTTCCGCAGATTCTGCAACGTGTGTAAGCTCTGGTGGAAAACTTAGGTTTTCTTGCCTGCTTAATTTTCATTGAAGTTTTAGCCATTATATTTCCCTCCTTATTTCTCGAACGGCATACCGAATAACCTGAGTAACTCTCTGCCTTCCTCATCAGTTTCAGCAGTTGTTACGAAAATTATGTCCATGCCTCTGATTTTGTCAACTTTATCATATTCGATTTCAGGGAAAATAAGCTGCTCTTTAATACCCATTGTGTAGTTGCCTCTGCCGTCAAAGCTGTTGGCTTTAACACCTCTAAAGTCACGTACACGCGGAAGAGCTATATTTATAAGTCTGTCAGCGAACTCATACATTCTCTCACCTCTGAGAGTAACTTTGCAGCCGATTGGCATGCCCTCACGGAGTTTAAAAGCCGCAACTGACTTTTTAGCTTTTGTTATAATTGGCTTCTGACCAGAGATTATTGTAAGGTCTTTAACTGCGCCGTCAAGCACCTTAGCGTTATCTTTAGCTTCGCCAACGCCCATATTAATAACTATTTTTGAAAGCTTTGGTACAGCCATTACATTTTTATAGTTAAACTTTTTAGTCATTCCTTCTACTACTTCTTTATCATAGAATTCTTTTAACCTGCTCACGTAAGTACCTCCTTTCCAAATCAGTCAATAGCTTCGCCAGTTGACTTAGCTATTCTTACTTTCTTGCCGTTTTCGATTTTAGCGCCGATTCTTGTAGCTTTTCCGTTATGAAGGTACATAACATTTGAAGCGTCCATGAAGCTTTCTTTCTTAATTATGCCGCCCTGCTGATGAGTAGCGTTTGGCTTTTGATGCTTTGAAATCATGTTAATGCCTTCAACAATTACTCTGCCTTTTTTTCTGTCAACTACAAGGATTTTACCCTCTTTGCCTTTATCTTTTCCGGCTATAACTACAACTTTGTCGCCGGTTTTAAGCTTTGTGCTTGCCATCTGATGTACCTCCCTTATAATACTTCAGGCGCAAGAGAAAGAATTTTCATAAACTGTTTTTCCCTAAGCTCTCTTGCAACTGGTCCAAATATACGGGTGCCTCTTGGGTTTTTGTCGTCCTTGATGATAACGGCAGCGTTTTCATCAAATCTGATATAAGAACCATCAGCTCTTCCGATTGGCTTAACTGTTCTAACTACAACTGCTTTTACAACGTCACCTTTCTTAACAACGCCGCCTGGTGTTGCTTCTTTAACGCTGCAAACTATTATATCTCCAACTCCTGCATATCTTCTGGTTGAACCACCTAATACTCTAATGCAGAGAAGTTCTTTAGCGCCTGAATTATCTGCTACTTTTAATCTGGTTTCCTGCTGAACCATAACATTGCCTCCTCTCGCAACAGAATTATTTAGCTTTTTCGATTACTTCAACAAGTCTCCATCTCTTATCTTTAGAAAGAGGTCTTGTTTCCATTACCTTAACGCGGTCACCTACACGGCACTCATTATTTTCATCGTGTGCCTTAAGTTTGTAAGTTCTATCTATAATTTTACCATAAAGTGGGTGTTTTACTCTGTCTGCAACAGCTACAACAATAGTTTTATCCATTTTGTCGCTGACTACCAAACCAACTCTTGTTTTACGAAGGTTTCTTTCTTCCACCGGTATTCCTCCTCTCATTTAATTACTGAGCTGCTCTCTGGTTCTGTGTAATAACGGTCTGAATTCTTGCAATATTTTTACGAACCTCGTTAATTCTTGCTGTATTATCAAGCTGGTTTGTCGCATTCTGGAATCTAAGGTTGAATAATTCCTTTTTAGCGGCAACGAGATCCTGCTTTAACTCATCAACAGTTTTATCTTTTAATCCTTTAACGTAAGTCTTAGTTTTCACTGCCATCACCTTCCATTTCCGCTTCCTGGTCAGCACGAGAAACGATCTTGCACTTGATTGGCAGTTTGTGTGTAGCGAGACGAAGAGCCTCTCTTGCTATTTCCTCACTAACGCCGCCAAGCTCAAACATTACTCTGCCTGGTTTAACAACTGCAACCCAATACTCTGGTGAACCTTTACCGGAACCCATACGTGTTTCAGCAGGTTTTGCTGTAACTGGTTTCTCCGGGAAAATTTTAATCCAAACTTTACCGCCTCTTTTTACAAATCTTGTCATGGCGATACGGGCAGCCTCAATCTGGTTTGATGTAATCCAGCTTGGCTCCATTGCAACTATACCAAAATCACCGTAAGTAATCTTATTGCCTCTCATGGCTCTGCCTTTAAGTCTGCCTCTGAACTGTTTACGTCTTTTTACTCTTTTAGGCATTAACATTACTCAGCGCCTCCTTCCTTTTTTGCTGCTTTTACAGGAAGAACTTCTCCTTTGTAAATCCAAACCTTAACGCCTACTTTGCCGTAAGTTGTGTTTGCTTCCGCAAAGCCGTAGTCAATGTCAGCGCGAAGTGTCTGAAGAGGAATAGTTCCGTCGTGATAACTTTCTGTTCTTGCCATATCAGCACCGCCAAGACGGCCTGAGCAAGATGTTTTAATACCCTGAGCGCCGAACTTCATTGTTCTGCCCATTGCCTGCTTCATAGCACGGCGGAAAGTTACACGGTTTTCAAGCTGCTGAGCTATGTTTTCAGCTACAAGCTGGCTGTCAAGCTCTGGTCTTTTAATTTCTTCAATGTTAACATTTACTTTATATGTTGTCATTTTCTGAATCTCATTTTTAAGTTCTTCAATGGCAGCACCGTTTTTACCAATAACAATACCAGGCTTAGCTGTGTAAACAGAAATTTTAATTCTGTCTGTTGTTCTTTCAATTAATATTTTAGAAATGCCTGAAGCATAAAGTTTATTTTTAATAAATTTTCTAATTTTATAGTCTTCAACTAAGTTATCGGCATAACCTTTTTCAGAATACCATTTAGTATCCCAGTCTTTGATGATGCCTACTCTTAATCCATGTGGATTTACTTTCTGTCCCATTGTTAACCTCCTTATCTCTCATTGAGGATGATGGATATATGGCATGATCTCTTGAGAATCTTATATGCTCTACCCTGTGCTCTTGGACGTACACGTTTTAAAGTAGGACCCTGTCCTGCGATTACCTCTTCAACATATAACTTGCTAACATCCATACCTAAATTGTTTTCTGCATTAGCCATAGCTGATTTTAATACTTTGCCTATTATGGCAGCGGCTAATCTTGGGTTATACTGAAGCAGCGCAGCTGCTGTTTTTGCATCCTTGCCTACAATCTGGTCTAAAACAATTTTAGCTTTAGAAGCAGGGATACCTACATATTTGGCAGTTGCCTGTGGTCTTTTATCTTTATTTTCGATGTTTCTCTGTTTTTTGACTTGGCTTCTATGTCCTTTTGCCATGCCCCAAACCTCCTTCCAAAACTAATTATTTAACTTTTGACTTCTTCTCTGCGTCTTTTCCGTGTCCTCTATATGTTCTTGTTAAGGCAAACTCACCGAGTTTATGACCAACCATGTCTTCTGTTACATATACAGGCACATGTTTTCTTCCGTCATGAACTGCGATAGTATGACCAATCATGTCAGGGAATATTGTTGAACGACGAGACCATGTTTTAACAACTGATTTTTCACCTGATGCGTTAAGAGCTTCTATCTTCTTTAAAAGATGCTCATCAGCGAAAGGTCCCTTTTTGAGTGATCTACTCATGTTTTAATCCTCCTTGTTAATTCAATCGATTATGCGGCCAATTTATCAGTCTCTTGCGTGAATGATGTATTTATTGGAAGCTTTGTGTTTCTTTCTTGTCTTATAGCCCATAGCAGGTTTGCCCCAAGGTGTCATTGGTGATGGACGACCAATTGGTGCTCTACCTTCACCACCGCCGTGTGGATGGTCGTTAGGGTTCATAACAGAACCTCTTACTGTAGGTCTTATGCCCATGTGGCGTTTTCTACCGGCTTTACCGATTTTAACAAGCTCGTTGTCAAGGTTTCCAATCTGACCTACTGTAGCCCTGCAGTCGATAGGAAGAAGTCTCATTTCGCCTGAAGGAAGCTTAACTGTAGCGTATTTGCCCTCTTTAGCCATAAGCTGGGCAACATTGCCAGCAGCACGAACAAGCTGTCCGCCTTTGCCAGGCATCATCTCTATATTGTGGATGTTTGAACCAACAGGAATGTTTCTCATTGGAAGTGTGTTGCCAACACGAACTTCGGCATTTTCACCGTTCATAACTGTATCGCCTACGTTAAGACCTACAGGAGCTAAAATATAGCTCTTTACGCCGTCTGCGTAAACAATAAGGGCTATGTTGGCTGTTCTGTTTGGGTCGTATTCTATAGCTTTTACAACAGCCGGAATATTGTCTTTATTTCTCTTAAAATCTACAAGTCTGTATTTAAGTTTAGCTCCGCCGCCTTTATGACGAACTGTAAGCTTACCCTGATTATTTCTGCCTGAATTCTTCTTAATATGAACAACTAAGGATTTTTCAGGAGTTGATTTTGTAATTTCTTCGAATGTTGACACTGTCATGTGTCTTCTTGAAGGTGTATAAGGCTTATATCTTTTGATGCCCATCTTCTCCACTCCTTTCAATTAATGCAATGGTGGTTTTATATACGGTTACGGGTTAATTACATACCCTGGAAAATTTCAATATCTTTGCTTTCAGCTGTAAGCTGAACAATTGCTTTTTTCTTTTTAGCTGTTTTGCCGTAAATCATACCTCTTCTTTTAGTCTTTCCGGCGTAGTTCATTGTATGAACTGATGCAACTTTAGCTCCGTCGAACATTTTTTCAACAGCTTCCTTAACCTGGATTTTAGTAGCGTCCGGATGAACTAAGAAAGTGTATTTTTTGCTTTCAATGCCAGCCATACTTGCCTCTGTAATAACAGGTTTAAGTATAATGTCATAATATTTTAAGTCTGCCATTATGCGTACAGCTCCTCGATTTTAGCAACTGCGTCTTTTGTTAATACAAGAGTGTTGTATTTAAGAATATCGTAAACATTAATTGTGTTTACAGCAGCTGTTTTTACATCAGGAATGTTTCTTGCTGAAAGCATAACATTTGTGTTGCTTCCGTCCATAACCACAAGCGCTTTGCCTGCGTTGATATTTGCAAGAACTTTAGCCATTTCCTTTGTTTTAACTTCTGTAAGTGAAAGTTCGTCTAAAACGATGATTTTTTCCTCAGCAGCCTTTGTTGTAAGGGCTGATTTAAGAGCAAGTCTTTTAAACTTTTTGTTAAGCTTGAAAGAGTAATCTCTTGGCTTTGGAGCAAATACAACGCCGCCGCCTGTCCACTGTGGTGAACGGATAGAGCCCTGTCTTGCACGACCTGTGCCTTTCTGTCTCCAAGGCTTTTTGCCGCCTCCGCTTACTTCAGCACGTGTTTTAGCGCTCTGTGTGCCCTGTCTTTTATTAGCGAGATACTGAACAACTGCCATGTGCATTGCGTGCTCGCTTACATCTATACCGAATATATCGTCGTTAAGGTCGATTGTGCCAACCTCAGCGCCGCTCATGTTGTATACTTTAACGTTTGCCATATCCAAATCCTCCTTTCGTAAAGTATAATCAAGCCTTTACGCTTTCTCTAATTACGAGAACCGCACCCTTAGGGCCTGGAACAGCGCCTTTAATAAGGATAAGATTCTTCTCAGCGTCAGCGCGTACAATTTCAAGGTTCTGAATAGTAATATTTTCAGCTCCCATGTGACCTGCCATGTGTTTATTCTTTTTAACCTTGCCCGGTGTAGTAGCTGAACTCATTGAACCAACAACTCTGTGTGATTTAGAACCATGAGTAACAGGTCCTCTGTGCTGACCGTGTCTTTTAATAGCGCCCTGATAGCCTTTACCTTTGGATACGCCGCTTACATCTACTTTATCTCCAGCAGCAAAAATATCTGCTTTTATTTCTGCGCCAAGCTCATAGCTTTCTGCGTCTTCTAATCTGAATTCTTTTAATACCTTCTTAGCTGCAACTCCAGCTTTTTCAAAATGACCTTTTTCAGGTTTTGTAACCTTGTTAGCCTTTTCGTCCATAAATCCAACTTGGATTGCTGAATAACCATCGTTTTCAACTGTCTTAACCTGAACTACTGCACAAGGTCCAGCTTCAAGAACAGTAACAGGAATAAGATTGCCTGTTTCACTGAAAACCTGAGTCATTCCGATTTTCTTAGCCATAATAGCTTTCTTCATTTCACGCACCTCCTGTTTTCTACAGCGGATTGCCCTTTTGGGTAATCATACTAGTTTAATATAAGTTCCGTATAACGTTTCCCCTATATATAAACCGTTCTTGGATAATTACATAATTTTTAATGTGATATCAACACCAGCCGGAAGATCAAGTCTTGATAATGCATCAACTGTCTTCGGTGTCGGCATAAGGATATCAATCAGTCTTTTATGTGTTCTCATCTCGAACTGCTCTCTTGAATCTTTGTACTTATGAACAGCTCTAAGAATTGTAACTACTTCCTTCTTTGTTGGAAGTGGAATAGGTCCGCTTATCTGAGCACCTGTTTTCTTAGCAGTTTCAATTATCTGAACTGCGGACTGATCGATCAATTTATGATCATAAGCTTTAAGACTGATTCTGATTTTCTGGTTAGCCATAAAAAAAAGTCCCCTCCTTTTCGTACTTTTACTTTCAGCACGACAAGTGGTGACTGCACACTTATCCGGATGCGCATTAAAGCGCACAGAAGCCCTGTTTGCTGCGTGGACTTCTTATTCCCAATATTCAGTACAGTGACCTTGTCGCCCGGTTTCATGAACTGGACATCGCTCCGCGGAAAACCCGTGACCTGCACGGCAACCTCCGTTTCTTCGCTCTATGTCACAACATCAGCTATTATACAGCATTGAATATTTTTTTGCAAGACTTTTTTTCAAGAATTTTACCTTTTTTTCATAAAATATTAACCAATATTTTGGCTGAACAAATTATAAATTTATATAACATATACAATCAAAGTCTGTTAATCAAAAAAACACCGGTTTTTTGATACTAAAACCCACTATTAAATTCAGCATATTTATTATTGCCAATTCCGCTTTTTGTTAATATTAAAAATTTGATTAATCTGTTTTGGAATTAGTTTTTTCTTAATTATAACGCAAAAAACCGGGGCATAATTTTATGCCTCGGTTTTAAAACTGTCTATCAGCTTAACGCAAGCTTTAATACAAATAAAACGGCTATTACGATTATAACCGGATTAAGCTCTTTGCCTCTGCCTGTAAATATTTTTAAAAGCACATAAGAAATAACGCCAAATATAAGACCTGTAGAAATACTATAGGCTACAACCATCATTATAATTGTAATAAAAGCCGGAAATCCTTCTGTATAATCAGAAAAATCAATATTAACTACCTGCTCAATCATAAACAAGCCTACAACTATAAGCGCTGGCGCTGTTGCAAAAGACGGTATAGCCATAATTACAGGCGAGAATATAAGCGCTACAAGGAACAAAAGTCCTACTACAGCTGACGTAAGACCTGTTCTTCCGCCTTCAGCCACACCTGAAGCGCTTTCTATAAACGTAGTTACTGTAGAAGTACCAAGCACTGCGCCTGCTGTTGTGCCTATGGCGTCAGCTAAAAGGGCGCCTTTAATTCTCGGAAGCTTTCCTTCTTTATCAAGGTATCCAGCCTTAGTTGAAACGCCTATAAGAGTTCCAAGCGTGTCAAAAATATCAACAAAAAGAAATGAAAACATTACAACAAAGAAATCCCACGAAAAAACATTTGAAAAATCCATTTTCATAAATGTAGGCGAAAGAGAAGGCGGCGCTGATATAATGCCTGAAGGAATAAGAGAATATACCCCGGCATCAGGATTAACAGCGTAAATCCCGGCAATTTGGCAGATTATACCTATTATATAAGTTATTAAAATTCCAAAAAACAGTGCGCCCTTAACTTTCTTTGCCACAAGCACAACTGTAATTACAGTTCCAACAAGGGCAAGAAAAACGGATATATCCTTTACATTTCCCAATGTAACAAGTGTTGAATCCTCATTTACTATAATTCCAGCATTCTGCATGCCTATAAACGCTATATAAAGACCTATTGCAACGCTTACGGCTGATTTCATATTCTTAGGTATGGCGTTAAACAGCGCCTCCCTTACATTAACAAGCGAAAGAATAATAAATATAATACCCTCAACAAATACCGCGGCTAAAGCCATCTTCCATGAATAACCCATCTGCAAAACAACAGTATATGCAAAGTAAGCGTTAAGCCCCATGCCCGGCGCAAGGGCAAACGGATAATTAGATAATGCAGCCATTGCGAATGTACCTATAGCCGCTCCAAGGGCTGTTGCCGTAAGTACAGCGCCTGAATCCATACCGGAGGCGCTTAAAAGGCTTGGGTTTACAATAAGTATGTAAGCCATTGTCATAAAAGTTGTAAGCCCGGCATAAATCTCTGTCTTTACAGTTGTGTTGTTCTGCTTTAATTTAAAACAGCTTTCCAAAAAATTCATTTCTTAAACCCCTTTCCTAAAAGCTTAGATATATATTAAAACCTTTATAAGCCGCATTCAGCTTTTAAAAGGCATTTATTTTTTCTTAACCGGCTGCAAAGTAAATACAAACTCTGTGCCGCCTTCCTCACGGCTTCTAACCTCTACCCTTTCCCCATGGGCGTTAATGAACTCCTTAACAATGGAAAGCCCTAAACCGACACCTGTCTTATCCAAACCTCTTGATGTATCGGCTTTAAAAAATCTCTCAAAGACATGCTTCATTTCATTTTCGGATATGCCTTGCCCGTTATCACGCACATAAACATAAACCTTTTTATCTTTCTCCTGAACTTCTGTTGTAATATTTCCGCCGTCGTATGAAAATTTAACGGCATTATCAAGAAGGTTTTGTATAACTCTTTTAATCTTGTTCGGGTCAGCATTAACTATCGTAACCTCGTCAGAAAAAACAGCGTTAACAGTTAAATTCTTCTTTTTAAACCGTGGCTCCATAATTTCTATGCTTTCCCGTATAAGCTCGTTAATATCAAAATCGCATCTTTCAAGGACCATGGACCCTGCCTGCGCGCTGCTTAAATCTACCAAGTCATTTGCCAATTTTGAAAGCCTGCCTGTTTCCTCAAGAACTATTTTAAGATAATGGTTCTGCTTTTCCTGCGGTATAGTGCCGTCTACAATCGCCTCAATAAACCCCCGTATGCTTGTAAGCGGGCTTCGCAGGTCATGAGATATGTTAGCTATAAATTCCCGGCGTCGTTTTTCCGTTTCCTCAATGCTTTCAGCCATTAAATTAAACGACTTGGCAAGCTGCCCCACCTCGTCCTCACTTTCAACCTCAATACGTGCGCCTATTCTGCCGTCAGCTATTATTTTAGCCGCCTCATTCATGTCAATAAGCGGACTTGTAATTTTTTTAGTTGAATAATAAATAAGACCGAATCCCATTATAATAACCGGCACCATATATCCCAGCATAAGGAATATAACATAACTCATTGAAGACCGCAGTATGTCCATAGGCTTGCACATAAACATTCCGCCTATTAAAACACCGTCTATTATTATAGGATACCCAACAGTAAGTACGGTTTCGTTAAACATTCCGCCTATTTTACCCTGAACAGTGGCTATTTTTCCGCTTAAAACAATGTTAACCGCCTCGTCTGTAATCGTCTGACCTATCCATTTTTGGCTTACATCTTCTGTTGTAAAGCTGATTTTTCCCTTGCTGTTCATAAAAAATACACTTGTGCCCATGTATTTTTTCATAACTTCAAACTCAAAATTAAGGCTGGAAGTGTCTATATCTCCGCTGTGGTATAAATTACTCAGCGACTCCTTAAACCTTTCGCCCTGTACAATCAGCTGCTGTTCCTGTTCATACATATAATGACGGGTGTAAATAAATGAAATTCCGGAACCAAAAACACCAAAGAGCACAAGAATAATGCTCATATAAATTGTCATCTGTTTTTTCAGTATAGTCTGCTTTGCCGGCTTTGTGCGTTTAAACATAAGATTTATTCCACCTCAAATTTATATCCAACACCCCAAACTGTTTTAACAGACCACGAATCTTTTTTATCAAATTTCTCGCGGATTCTTTTAATATGTACATCTACCGTCCTTGTATCCCCAATATACTCATAGCCCCATATTTTATCAAGAAGCTGGTCTCTTGTAAACACCTGATTTGGTCTTTTTGCCAAAAAATACAAAAGCTCAAACTCTTTTGGCGGAAAACTAAGATATTCGCCGTGATATTTAACCGTATAGTTTTCCATATTAATTTCAAGGTTTTCAAATTCAAGTATTTTTGAGCTTTCTTTAGTTTTGCTGGTGTCAAATCGCCTTAAAACAGCTTTAACCCTCGCCGTCATTTCTTTAGGCTCAAAAGGCTTTACAATATAGTCGTCGGCGCCCAGCTCAAGCCCCAGAACTTTGTCTATAGTGTCGCCTTTTGCCGTTAACATAATTATAGGCACAGTGCTTGTTTTTCTTATTTCTTTGCAGACCTCGTACCCGTCCATTACAGGCAGCATTATATCAAGCATTATAAGGTCCGGGTTATACGAGGCAAAAGCTTCAACTGCGCTTTTGCCGTCGTGTACCTCTTTAGTGTCATACCCTTCCCGAATTAAATAAAGGGATATAAGCTCTGATATATGCTCGTCGTCATCAACAATTAATATTTTCTGCTTAGCGGTCATAATTAACCTCCTTAATTTTTAAGCTCCACAACTGTAACTCCCATTTCGCCTTCGCCGTATTTTCCGTAACGGTAAGACTTAACATGGGGATTTTTTGCCAAATACTGCTGAACAGCGGCTCTTAAAACGCCTGTACCCTTTCCGTGTATTATTGTAACCTGCTTTAACCCGGCTAAGAAAGCGTCGTCTATATACTTGTCTATGTTTCCTATGCCTTCGTCAACAGTCTGCCCGCGGCAGTCTATTTCAGGACTTACAAACATGCTTTTGCCTCCAGCCGCCTTTCTTGATACACTCCTTAAAGCGCTGCTGTTTTTGGAATTATTGGCATTCTGCGCTGTTTCGTCTATAACCAGTTCGCTTAAAGGCACTTTAATTTTCATAAGCCCCATTTGAACCATTACGTTTTTGTTTTCGTCAGCAGGCGAAATAACCGTTCCGTGCTGGTCAAACGAAATAATGTATACACTGTCCCCAACTTCTATTTTTTCAGGAACTTTGTGCTGTTTTTTGCGTTTTGCCATCATTTTGGCTATTTCCGAGTCAACGCCTGAAAGCCTGTCTTTAATTTTTCTGCGGCTTTCGTTCATTTTTTCCTGATTAGCCTTGTTTCTGGCTTCCCTGTTCATTTCTTTTATAATGCTGTCGGCTTCTTCCTTAGCCTTCTGATAAATCATGCGTGCCTGTTCCCGCGCGTCTGCGAGTATTTTTTCTTTCTGCTGACGTGTTTTTTCTTTCTGCTTTTCAACTTCTTTTTTAAGCTTTTCGGCTTCCAAACGGTACTCCTCGGCTCTTTCCTGCTCAAGAGCTACAGAGCGGCGGCTAATTTCAAGGTCAGTTATAACATCTTCAAACTTAACATTTTCCTTGCCCACAAACTCCTTTGCCTTGTCAATAATGCTGTCCATAAGCCCCAAACGCTTTGAAATTGCAAAAGCGTTGCTTTTGCCCGGTATGCCTATTAAAAGCCGGTATGTCGGCTTTAAAGACTCCACGTCAAACTCACAGCTGGCGTTTTCAACGCCTTCTGTTGAAATGGCGTAAACTTTCAGCTCGCTGTAATGTGTTGTAACAGCCGTACGTATATTCCGCTCTTTAAGGCTTTGTATAATGCTCATGGCAAGGGCGGCGCCTTCCACCGGGTCAGTCCCGGCTCCAAGCTCGTCAAAAAGCACAAGGGAGTCGTCAGTCACATTTTCAAGTATATAAACGGTGTTTGTCATGTGTGCGGAAAATGTGCTTAAATTCTGCTCAATGCTCTGTTCATCGCCTATATCCGCAAAAATCTCGTCAAAAACGCCCAGCTCCGAGTTGTCAAAAGCCGGTATGTGCAGCCCTGCCTGCCCCATAAGCTGAAAAAGACCAAGCGTTTTAAGGGCAACAGTCTTTCCTCCGGTGTTGGGACCTGTTATTAAAAGCGTTGTAAAATCTCCGCCTAAATAAATATTAACCGGCACAACAGTGCCGCTGTTTAAAAGCGGGTGCCTGCCTTTTTTAATATTAATGTATTTTTTGCTGTTGAATACGGCTTTTGTGCCTTTCATTGAAATGGAAAGCTGACCTTTGGCAAATATAAAATCAAGCTTGGTTATAATACTCAAATTAGACTCTATGGCGTCTAAATTTTCCATAACCTCACCTGAAAGCTTCTGCAAAATTTTGTCAATTTCCTCTTTTTCCTTAATTTGCAGCTCCTTAATTTTGTTGTTAAGCTGTACAACGCTTAAAGGCTCAATAAAAAGCGTGGAGCCTGTATTGGACTGGTCGTGAACCATGCCGCTGAAACTGTTTCTGTACTCGCTTTTAACCGGCACACAGTACCTGTCGTTTCTTATAGTAATCACGTAGTCCTGAAGCATTGGTCTGTAAGTCTGGGAGTTAATAATGTTGTTCAGGTGCTCCCTTATGCGGTCGTTGGATACAGCCATTTGGCGCCGAACATCTTTAAGCCCCTGCGAAGCGTCGTCCGACACTTCCGTTTCAGACAGTATTACCCTTGAAATTTCTTTTTCCAGCTTAGGCAGCTCCGTTACCAAATCAAACATAGGACCTATTGTGTTATAGCTTTCGGCTTTGTTCTCGTTTACCGAGTAGTTTTTAACCCTGCGGCATACGTATAAAAAATCTCCTATATAAAGAAGTTCCGCAATGCCTAAGCTGCCGCCCATTGCCAGCCTTTTAATCTGTGGTCTTATATCTCTTAAACCGCCTAAAGGTATTGAGCCTTTTCTTAATATCATAGCCTCGGCTTCAGACGTTTCATTCTGCCGCTGGTTAATCTGGCTTAATGAAGCGCACGGCTTCAGTTCTGAAGCCATTTCTTTGCCCATTGGCGAAACGGCGTAAGAAGCAAGCTTTTCTATTATTTTGTTGTATTCAAGAGTTTTCAAAACTTTTTCATTCATTAACAAATACCTCTTAACTGCGAAATTTAAAATTTTTTATAACTTTTTCTAACTTTTTCTAACTATTTCTAATTTTTTCTAACTATTTCTAACTTTTTATAGTTTCCGATAACTTTTTTGCTTTTCCCGGTTTTTTCTGCCTGTTCATATTTTTTTGTTAAATTATCCGCTTTAAAGTAATTTTTTATAAGCCGGCAAAATTCCGTCCTGCCCCGGCTCAAAATTCGTCTGCCGCCGCACTCTGCCTACCCGGTTATTATACCATAAAATTATAAAAAAACCGTATATATTTTAATTTTATATCAAAGCCGTATATATTTGTTAAACAAAATGAAAACAAAGCTTTAACAAAAATTATAATTTAATATTGAACAAAACCGCTTTTTCTGCTAATATATTATAGTATTGTGGAGACGTATCGAAGAGGTCATAACGAGCCTGACTCGAAATCGCGGTCGCTTTCGGGTAGCTCCCTTAGCGGAAACTCTTGATTTTATGGGGTTTTTCGGGGATCCTTAACTAAATAATTTTCCTTGTTCTCCCCATCAGTTCTCCCCGTTTTCCGAGGTGCTGATGTTGAGATAAATCTTGGAGCGGTATCGAAGTGGTCATAACGGGACTGACTCGAAATCGCGGTCGCTATTCGGTACCTCCGAGACTGAGAACCCTTGATTTTACGGGGTTTTTCGGGATTCTTCAACTTAATATTTTTCTTTGTTCTCCCCATCAGTTCTCCCCGTTTTCCGAGGTGCTGATGATGAGATAAATACGGAGACGTATCGAAGTGGTCATAACGAGAACGACTCGAAATCGTTTGATCCGCAAGGGTCCGTGGGTTCGAATCCCACCGTCTCCGCCATGAAGCCAGCAATGTGAGCGCATTGCTGGCTTCTTC
>CALWRF010000019.1 GCA_944383885.1 uncultured Clostridia bacterium
ACAGGAGCTGGATGTGTTTACATCCACTCCTGTTTTCTGTTTACAGGTATGCTGTCAGTCTTTCATCGTATAAAATGATCAGCTGGTTCAACACCTGATCCCAGTTTCGATAACGCTGAGTCCACTTTTCTCTTTGTAGAGCCTATTGAAGCAAGTAGCTGTTGAAGACCTGCCATTGAAAGATACGATGCCTCCACCGGAATGATCACAGAATCCGCAGTTGTCAGCACATTGATTGTCACAAGATTAAGGCTGGGAGAACAGTCGATTAGGATATAATCGTATTCGTCCCTGACGCTTGATACAAAAGCATCCAGCAGATGCTCTCTGCTGAGAGCGTTCATTATCATGTAGTCCATACCGGCAAGCTTTATATTGCACGGCATGAGATCCACGCCTTCATCGTTATGGAGAATATACTCCGCAGGATCTATTGGATCCTCATTTATCTCACGCTCTATGAAAGAAGCAAGAGTGTTCTCCAGTTCATCCGCATTATCTATACCGAGACTGGATGTTAAATTTCCTTGGGGATCAGCATCAATGACCAGTACCTTTTTGTCATTCATGGCAAGACCAACGCTCAAATTGCTTGCCAACGCTGTCTTCCCGACTCCCCCTTTTTGATTAGCTACTGCGATTACTTTAGCCATAACCGTTCCTCCTGTTCCGTATTATCTTTTGCCCTGCCTTTTGCGGGCTTCTATTTTTGTTCTTTTGTCCACATCCGAGAATACTCGGAAGATCTTGTTGGTACCCTTATTCTTTAAGGGCTTAGATTGGCTTGTGATCTGGTACACCTTGTCTTTTTCCATGTGTTCCAGATAATCTTTCAGCTCGTAGGTCGGTCCCGAAACTCTTACTTTTAACATACTCGTTCATTCCTCCTCTGATTGGGTATAATCTCTGTCTCATTTCGGGAACGGTTATTCTCATAATCGCTCTGCCTGCACCTATCGCTGTACTTGTTTTCATGGCATTTCCTCCTTGCTAATAATTTTTGACCATAACAAAAAGGACACTCTCAAAAGATTTCTCTTTTAGAAAGTGTCCTTAATTTTGCAAATATTTGATTGACTACCCAAGAAGTAAATGCATTATCATGTACTGTCCTGCATCTACCATTGGAACTATTGTGGTACTTTTGTGGTACCTAAGCTCCTTTTACCACTCGAAACCCTTGATTTTACTGGGGTTTACTTGCCTGCTGACTTCAAGGTAGGGAACAAAATAACATCTCTTACTGACACCTGTCCTGTAAGGAGCATTACCATTCTGTCAATGCCAATGCCTAAACCGCCTGTAGGAGCCATGCCGTATTCAAGAGCTGTCATAAAGTCCTCATCAATAAGGTTAGCCTCGTCATCGCCCATTTCACGCATTTTAGCCTGATGGTCAAAGCGTATTCTCTGGTCTATAGGGTCGTTAAGCTCAGAATAAGCATTGCCGTATTCTCTGCCTACAATGAAAAGCTCAAAACGCTCTGTATATTCCGGCTTATCCGGCTTGCGCTTTGTAAGAGGTGAAACCTCAACAGGGTAATCCATTATAAATGTAGGCTCAACAATGTTCTTTTCAACAAACTCTTCAAAGAAAAGATTTAATATATCGCCTTTTGCGTGTCTTTCCTCAAACTCAACGCCTTTTTCTCTGGCTATTTTTCTGGCTTCTTCTGTGTCTTTAATCTCGTCAAAGTCAACACCCGCAAACTTTTTAACAGCGTCAACCATTGTCATACGGTTGAACTTTTCTCCTAAATCAATATCATGTCCGCCGTAAGTCAATTTTGTTGTGCCGTTTACTCTTTTAGCCACTTCACGGAATAATTCCTCTGTTATATCCATCATGCCGTGGTAGTCTGTATACGCCTGATAAAGCTCCATAAGAGTAAACTCAGGATTATGCCTGAGGTCGATACCCTCGTTCCTGAATACACGGCCTATTTCGTAAACTCTTTCAAAGCCGCCTACTATAAGGCGTTTTAATGGAAGCTCAAGAGCTATACGGCAGTACATGTCTATGTCAAGGGCGTTGTGGTGAGTAATAAACGGTCTTGCAGCAGCTCCGCCCGGTATAGTCTGAAGCACAGGTGTTTCAACCTCAAGGAAGCCTTTTTCATCTAATATGTTTCTTATTTCTTTAATAATGGCGCTTCTTTTAAGGAATACATCTTTAACCTCCGGATTTACTATAAGGTCAACATATCTCTGGCGGTATCTGAGTTCCTGGTCTTTAAGACCGTGGAATTTTTCAGGCAGTATTTGAAGGCTTTTTGAAAGAAGCACTACCTCATGAGCATGAACTGAAATTTCGCCCATTTTTGTTTTAAATACGAAACCTTTAATGCCTATTATATCGCCTATATCGTACTTTTTAAAATCGGCATAGCTTTCTTCGCCTACATCATTTTTGCTGACATAAGCCTGGATTTTTCCGTTCCTGTCCTGGACATTGCAGAAGCTTGCCTTTCCCATAACGCGCTTAGCCATAAGACGACCTGCTATTACTACGTCTTTGCCTTCGTAACTATCATAATTTTCAAGTATGTCGCTGCTGTGTGTGTCAACCGGATATTTTACGATTTTAAACGGATCCTTGCCTTCTGCCTGAAGCTTTTCAAGCTTTTCCCTTCTTACTTTTAAAAGGGCGCTGAGTTCTTCCTGGCTTACCTGCGTGCTTTCAGCACTCTCATTAGTATTCTGCGCCACTGTTTTTTCCTCCTTACTTATTTATATCAAGTACTTTAAATGAAATTTCGCCGTCAGGTGTTTCTATAACCACATCATCGCCTATTTTATGACCTAAAAGACCCATTCCAACAGGCGATTCATTTGATATTTTGTTTTCCATAGGGTCAGCCTCAGCTGAGCCTACTATTGTATATTCTACTTCTTCCTCAAACTCGTTGTCGTATACTTTTACTTTGCTTCCAACGCTTATTATATCCGAACTTACTTCCTCATCATCAATAACCTCTGCGTTTCTGAGCATTTTTTCAAGAAGCGCTATCCTTGCCTCTATCTCGCCCTGTTCCTCTTTAGCCGCGTCATACTCGGCATTTTCCGAAAGGTCGCCCTGACCCCTTGCCTCTTTTATTTTTTCAGCTACTTCTTTACGCCTAACAGTCTTTAATTCTTCAAGTTCTTCCTCTCTTTTTTTAAGACCTTCGTATGTTAAAACAACTTTCTTTTCTGCCACAAAAAACAGCTCCTTTTAATATAATAAACGAATTAAAAAATCAAATAAATAAAATTGTGTACGCCTAAAACGGCTGCTTAGGTACATTACATACCCACAGCCGTTTTCATATCCACAAATTATACAATAGGCAGTCTATGTTGTCAACTTTTTACTTGCCTTACATCTGTTCAATGCCTCAAAAAGACCTTAAATTAAAAGAAGCAACACATTCCGCCGCATTTTTTAACCTTTCCGGCGTAACAGTACTAAATATCATTTCCCTAAAGCTTTTATTTATTACACATAATGCAGCTTCGGCGCATTCCGGCTTTAAGCTTTTGCTGTCAAAGCCTATTTTAAAATCGCGCATTACTAAAACATCTTTTCTTAGGCGCATAAGCCTGTTTGTATTATCCCTGTCGTCCGCTATGTCAATATAAACTGCATTTTTGCCTAAAGAACCGAAATACTCTCTGCATTTGCTCAAATTAATTACTATATCTGAATTTTTTAAAAGATAACTGCCAAAAGATGAGCATACGCCTACGCAAAGACCCGTTTGGGAGAATATATATTCCAAAAGCGGCTTTATTAAGTCATATCTGAGTGTATAAAGCCAAATTTTAGTGGCTTTAGGCGAAATAACATTAAGCAGTATATCCGTAAGACTGTTTCCGCCGTCTATAACGGCAATATCAGCTTCCTCAAAGCTTTTTCCCCTCTTAACACAGCCCCGGCTTACCAAATAATTTGAAAGCATGCATATAAGGCTTTTGCCGTTTGTTACCTTATATCCGTCAGGTATTGGCATATTATATTCAACAGAAAAAAACTCACTGCCTTCTGCTTTAAGGCGTAATAATTCTTTTTTGACATATTTTTCAAGCAGCGCTGTATTTTTTTCATTGGCGCTAAACGGCAGATAAGAAACAATGCCCTCTGCCGAAAAAAGCCCGGTTTCTTCAAAAACCGGTCTGTATACTTTAAGGTAATAAATCTCTCTTAAAAACTCCGGCAGATTATCCCATAAAACGGAGCCGGATTTGTTTTGCCTGCCATAACAAATCTGGGCAAACTTCATAAGCACCATGCCTTTTTATAAAAGTTTATAAAAGTGTATGCTTATCCCAATACATCATATACCCAGAAAATATCTGTTTGTAAGTGTTTTTATATCCTCATAACTCATAACAGTGTTAATTTCCGCACGCATTGCCGCCGCCTGCGGCATTCCCTTTGTATAATACGCCAAATGCCTGCGCATTTCCCTTACGCCTATATATTCCCCTTTAAAATCTATAAGCATTCTTGCGTGAAGCAGCACTGTACGGCATTTTTCATCAGGCTCAGGCTCAGGCAGAAGCTCCCCTGTTTTAATGTAATGTGTTATTCTTTTAAATATCCACGGATTGCCTTCTGCGGCTCTGCCTATCATAATTGCGTCGCAGCCGGTATAATCAAACATAGCCTTGGCGCTTTCAGGCGAAAATACATCGCCGTTTCCTATTACAGGTACGTCTAAAGCGTTTTTAACCTCTTTTATTATGTCCCAGTCCGCTTTTCCGCTGTAGTACTGCTCGCGTGTCCTGCCGTGGACAGTTACAGCTGAGGCGCCGCCTTTTTGTGCTGCCAAAGCAACTTCAACAGCATTTATGCTTAAATCGTCAAAGCCTTTTCGTATTTTTACGGTAACAGGCTTTTTTTGTGATGAAACCATGGCTGATACTATTTCTCTTACCAGTTCAGGATTTTTCATAAGGGCGCTTCCGTCGCCGTTCTTAACTATTTTAGGCGCTGGACAGCCCATATTAACATCAAGTATGTCAAAGGGCATGCATTCTATTCTTTTTGCCATAGAGCCCATTATCTCCGGCTCTGAACCAAAAAGCTGTATAGCGTAAGGTCTGCTTTTTTCGTCACATTCCATAAGCTTTTCTGTATTGGCGCTGTTGTAAAAAAGCCCCTTTGCGCTTACCATTTCGGAATAAGTAAGACCGCAGCCCATATTAATGCATATCGTTCTGTAGGGCTTATCTGTAACGCCTGCCATCGGCGCCAGAAAAACATTATTTTTAAGCTCAACATTTCCTATAAACATATAAACCTCATAATTCCACTTTTCCAGTTTTAAGCAGTTCTTCTTTTACTTTCTCGCCGTCTGGTGTTTTATATATTAAATACCATATTTTAAGAGCTTTAAGAAGCTCGCTTTTTTGGCGGCGTATTTCCTTTATCTCAAGCTCAGCTCCTATATCGTCAAAATCAATGGCATCTTCGTTTTTTACTATATCAAAATATATATCTCCGTCGCTGTAAAATCCCATTACAAAAGTACACATAAGTTTTTGCGCTATAACAACGCATACTGTCTGTACCTCCGCCTTAATGCTGTCCGGCAGGGCGGCAAATTCCGGCGCTATATAGTATTTTTGTTTTTCAAATGACGCTGCCGCCATTACGGTTTTTTCCAATTAATACACTCCTCTTACAGATACTTCGCCTGAAAATACTGAAGATTTCTCTCCGTTGTCTTTTAAAACTACAAGTTCTCCGTTATCGTCTACCTCAACAGCCAATGCCTCAAATCCGCCGTCGCGGTTAATTACTTTAACTCTTTTGCCTATATTTATACAATTTTTCTCATACTCATCTTTAATTGCTTTAAACCCGTTTTGCGTAAAGTCGGTGTATATTGTGTCAAACCTTTCAAGTACGGCTTTAGCTATTGGACTGCGCTTAAATTTTCTGCGGCTTATTAAGAACATAGATGAAGCCTTGTCCTTAATTTCCTCAGGAAAGTACTCGTTATTGACATTAATTCCTATCCCAACAATAACAAAATCAACTTTCTGCAACTGACCTGTCATTTCAGTTAATATGCCGCAAATTTTTCTGCCGTTTGAAACTATATCGTTAGGCCACTTTATGGCAGAGTCTATATCAAAGTCATACTTTAGCGCCTGACATACCGCAAGACCTGCACAGAGAGTAACAGAAGGTATTTTAACCGGGCTTATATCAGGTCTTAAAAGTACAGACATGTATACGCCTGTTCCTTTTTCAGACTTCCATGCACGTCCTAACCTTCCCCGTCCTGATGTCTGGGTATCTGACACAACAACTGTGCCTTCTTCGCTGCCGTTTAAACCGAGTTTTTTACATTCTTCATTTGTAGATTCAACCTCGTTAAAACAAATAACTTTAAAGCCTATACGCTTATTTGTTTTAATCTCAGCTGAGTTTATAACATCGCCGACATCACAAATCATATAGCCTCTGTTTGTAACAGCGTCTATAATATATCCGTCTTTTCTTAAAGCACGTATTTCTTTCCAAACCGCTGAACGTGAAACACCTAATATCTCCCCAAGTTTTTCGCCTGAAACATAGTCCTTTGATGATTTAAGATAATCAAGAAGATTTTCTTTAAGCATACAAAACACCGCCTTAAAATTAAATAAGCCGCAGGAATAAACCCCCACGGCCTGTTTTAAATAAAAGCTCTTTTAATCTCCGAGAGTCGCAACCATAACAGCCTTTATGGTATGCATACGGTTTTCCGCTTCGTCAAAAACTACAGACTGCGGGCCTTCTATAACCTCGTTTGTAACCTCGTTGCCTCTTACAGCAGGAAGGCAGTGCATAAATATCGTACTGCTCTTTCCGCTTTCTTCCATAAGCTTCTGGTTTACCTGATATGGTCTGAGAACAGCAAGTCTTTCCTGTGTTTTTGCCTCCTCGCCCATTGAAACCCAAACGTCGGTATAAATTACATCAGCGCCTTTAACAGCTTCGTCTATATTGTCTGTTATTGTAATAACAGCACCGCTTTCTTTGGCGTATGTACGGCATAACTCAACTAAATCCTTATCAGGAAAAAGGCTTTCAGGCGACGCCACCGTATAGTTAACGCCTACTTTAGCGCAGCCTATCATAAGGGCATTTGACATGTTGTTTCTGCCGTCGCCGCAGTAAACAAAGTTAAGACCTTTTATGCGGCCGAATTTTTCCTTCATAGTCATAAAATCAGCTAATACCTGTGTAGGGTGGTCTTCGTCCGTAAGACCGTTCCAAACAGGTACGCCGCTGTATTTTGCAAGCTTTTCAACTGTTTCTTGTGAAAAACCCCTGAACTCTATGCCGTCGAACATTCTGCCCAGAACTCTGGCTGTGTCCTCCACAGTTTCCTTGTATCCAAGCTGAATGTCATTTTTGCTTAAATACTCAGGATGCGCTCCCTCATCTACAGCGCCTATTGTAAAAGAACACCTTGTACGCGTAGAAGGCTTTTCAAATATAAGAGCAACATTTTTATTAAGAAGATGTTTTTCAAATATTCCGGCTTTCTTCTTTTTTTTAAGGTCTATGGCAAGATCAATTAAATATTCTATTTCTTCTGCGGAGTAATCCTTTAATGTAAGAAAGCTCCTGCCTTTAAGATTTACTGACATTACAATTCCCCCGAACCAATTTGTGTTAGTTATTTGTTTTTCTTAATGTTTTCAACAAATTTAGCTACATTAACTACAGCCCTTCCATGAGTGCCTTCGCCAACTTTTGTTTTTTCATCGTATACTTTTACGTTAAATGTAAGAAGTTTTCCGTTAACTTCAGCTATTTCAACGCAAACACGCACAGTCATGCCCATTGGTGTAGGCGCCAAGTGCTTTACATTTACAAATGTCCCAACTGTGTCATAGCCTTCCGGAAGAACCTGCTGGCAGAGTTTAAGGCATGTCTGTTCAATCCAGTTAATCATAACAGGTGTTGCAAAAACAGGGCAGTCGTGGCTGAAGTGCGCTGTTGTCGCATCTTTTGTTACAACATATTCCATTTCGTTTGTCATGCCAGGGCGTAAATTATATTCCATTTTCAGTCATCCTTTCTTTTATTTATCAGTTTTAAAATTTATTCTTCGGTATTATTCGGCTTTTCCTGCATGCCGCTTGAATTTTCAGCGGCAATGTCCGAATTTTCAGTATTTTTTTCAGTAATTACTCCAGAATTACCATCAGTATTTGAAGCATTTGCCAAATCATCTGTTTTTTCTGTTTTTTCACTGTTTTCTGCGCTTACATTATTTTCAGCCGTGCTTTCCTCAAGATATTCTTTCGGGTTTTGAAGTATCTTCCTGAACTCATCGCCTGTAAGTTTTTCTTTTTCAACAAGAAGCTTAGCTGAAGCGTGGAGAGCGTCTATATTTTCAGTTAAAATTCTGATAGCCTCGCTGTAAGCAGTATCCATCATCTTTTTAACTTCTTCATCAATAGCGGCTGCTACTTCTTCGCCGTAATTTCTTGAATGCGCTATCTCACGGCCGAGGAAAACTTCGTCTTGGTCATCGCCGAACTGTATAGGTCCCAGCCTGTCGCTCATGCCGTATTTCATAACCATGTTCCTTGCCATAGCTGTTGCCCTCTGTATATCGTTTGAAGCGCCTGTAGTTACATCTTTAAATATAATATATTCCGCAGCGCGGCCGCCTAAAAAGCTTATAATTTCCTGTTCCATGGCTTTTTTCGTTACATACATTCTGTCCTCTCCCGGAAGAGGCATTGTATAACCTCCAGCCATGCCTGTAGGTATAATAGAAATGCTGTGGACAGGGTCAAGCTCGCTTAAAAGCTCAAAAAGCACGGCGTGACCGCTTTCGTGGTAAGCTGTAATAAGCTTTTCTTTTTCGTTTATTTTCCTTGATTTCTTTTCAGTGCCTATGCCGACTTTAACAAAAGCCTTCTGTATTTCTTCCATGTCAATCTTCTTTTTGCCGTCCCTTGCTGAAAGAAGTGCGGCTTCGTTAAGAAGGTTTTGAAGGTCCGCGCCTGTAAAGCCTGATGTAGTTTTAGCCACAACGCTTAAATCCACATCATCGGCAAAAGGTTTGCCTTTTGCGTGTACTTTAAGTATAGCCTCACGTCCTTTAACATCCGGGCGCCCCACATATACCTGTCTGTCAAAACGTCCCGGTCTTAATATGGCAGGGTCAAGTATATCAGCTCTGTTTGTAGCTGCTACAACTATAACGCCTTCGTTAATGCCGAAACCGTCCATTTCAACAAGGAGCTGGTTTAATGTCTGTTCTCTCTCGTCATGTCCGCCGCCAAGACCAGCGCCCCTTCTTCTGCCCACGGCGTCAATCTCATCTATAAACACTATGCAAGGCGCGTTTTTCTTTGCCTGGTCAAACAAATCCCTTACACGTGATGCGCCTACACCAACAAACATCTCAACAAAGTCAGAACCGGAAATAGAGAAAAACGGTACTTTAGCCTCACCGGCTACAGCCTTTGCAAGAAGTGTTTTACCTGTTCCCGGAGGACCTACAAGGAGCACGCCTTTAGGTATTCTCGCGCCCAAGTCAAGGAATTTTTTAGAATCTTTAAGGAATTCTACAATCTCGCTCAGCTCGGCTTTTTCTTCATCAAGACCTGCTACGTTTTCAAATGTAACCCTGTTTTTATCATCTATTGTAACTTTAGCCTTGCTCTTGCCAAAAGACATCATCTTTCCGCCGCCGCCCTGCATTTTCTGGAACATAAACGAGAAAATAACAACGGCAAGCACCATCATAATAAGTGACGGGAGTATGGACCCCAGCATATTGCTCTTAGGTATATCCTCAACTGTTACATCAAGGTTATCCTCAACTATTTTCTGGTCTATATACTCCGCAAAACCGCTTAAAGAAGGGACATTGCTCTGTATAACAGTACCGTCTTTAAGCTCGGCTTTTACTGTTCCGTAATTGATAGCGTCGGAGTTATTCTGAATATAAATTTTAGAAACTTCCCCTGCCTCTATCTTCTGGAAAAGGTCGCTGTATGTATACGTCGTTGTCTGCGGCGCAACATACCCCTGATTTATAAACGCCAGAATGCTTAAAACAATAATGAAAATAATGGCATACAGACCAAAACTTTTGTAGTACTTTTTCAACTTCATGCCTCCTAAAATAAATATTATTTGTCCTGAGAATATGTCAAACCGTGCGTTCAAGCCGGTTAAGCTCACATTCAAGCTGTCGGCAGGCAATACAACCCTCTTACAGCCAATAATTTAATATTTTATCATAATTAAATTGCAAATACAACTTAAATCATCGCCCTTAAAAAAATTTAACACTGGCTAACCCAACTTCAGCAAAACATATAAAAATAACGTCTTTTTGTATTTTTACGGTCTTTTAGCACAACAAAAATATTACCGCCAATATTCAATAAGGCGGTAATTTATTCTGCTTATTTTTTTTAATTTTATTCTTCCTCAAAAGAAATAATGCCTATGTAGTCAAGATTTCTGTATTTTTGGGCATAATCAAGCCCGCAGCCAACAACAAACTCATCAGGTATTTTAAACCCTGTATAGTCTATGTCCACATAGGCAACTCTCCTGTCAGGTTTATCAAGAAGCGTGCATATTTTAAGGCTTGCCGGATTTCTGCCCAAAAGGATTTTTTTAAGTATGCTGAGCGTCCTTCCTGAATCGATTATATCCTCCACAATAATAACATTTTTGCCTTCTATTGACTCATCAAGGTCCATAAGTATTTTTATATTGCCGCTGCTTTCTGTCGCGTCGCCGTAGCTTGATACATCCATAAAATGCATATATACGTTTTTATGTACGGCTCTTGCCAAATCAGTCATAAAAACAACGCCGCCTTTAAGTATGCATATAAAATGCAAATCTTTGCCGGCATAGTCTTTTTCTATCTTAGCGCCTATTTCGGCTATTCTTTTGTCTATCTCGTCTTTTGAAATAAGTGTGCTTATTTTCTCAATCATAACTTTTCCTCCACGCATAAATAAACAATTCATTTCCCCCACGGTTTTCCGGCAGAAAGTAAGCGCTGTCGCGGATACCCCAGAGAGATATTATATCATTGCCTGAAACTATAACGGCAACAGTATCTCTTTCATCTTTAGGTATTTTTTTATCGATAAAAATATCTTTGAGCTTCTTTGTTCCGCCGCTTTTATTAATTATTATTTTATCACCGTTTCTTCTGTTCCTTATTTCAGGATTAATAGTTATTTTATCACAATCAAAAGCTTTAGTATACACGTTATCTGCTTTTTCATCTAATTTTTCGGCATTTTTAGTCATTAAAAAATAAAGCCCGCATTCTTTAACAAATACAGGTTTATCCATTTCAAGCCTGTATGAAAAATCATATTTTTGCGCCCTGCCGAGCCTTAACTTTAATATTCCGCAGCTTATGTCAGCGCAAAAGCCTGAAGGCATGTCTATATGTCCGCCCTTTACGGCTGTTTTAAGCACACTATCCACATGGTTAAGCGATATGTCCTTTATATCTTTTTTCAGGGCAAGCAGACCCAGGCGAATTATGCGCCTTTGCAAAACTTTATCAATTTTGCACAGCTTTGCGGCATTTAAAGAAACTGCGTCTTTTTCTTTTTTAACCGTAATTTCATTTAGTTTTTCCAGCGCAATAGAATTAATATAATCATCTTCCTCTCTCAGCAAAACAGCGCTTTTGGCTATATTTTCCATAGCGCTGCTGTTAATCTGGCTTGAAAGATATGGTATTACATTAAGGCGTATTCTGTTTCTTGTATAGTCCTCTTTGAAATTAGTGCTGTCATTTATATATTCCTGGTTATTAAACGCAAGGTACTCTTCTATATCACTTCTGAAACAGTCTATAAGCGGTCGTATAATATTGCCTCTTACAGGGCGTATACCTGCCATGCCCGTTAAACCGCTTCCTCTGCAAAGGCGCATTATAACTGTTTCCGCCTGGTCGTTCATGTTATGTGCAACGGCTATAAAATCGGCTCCGCGTTTTTCCATCTCTTCCCTGAAATCACTGTAGCGCACCATTCTGCCGGCTTCCTCTTCCGAAATGCCCTTTTCTTTTGAAATGCCCTTTACATCGTGATGTTTTACCGTACATTTCACATTTAACTTCTTGCACAAAGATACAACAAAACGCATGTCTCTGTCGGCTTCCTCACCTCTTATGCCGTGATGGACATGAACAGCGTATACCTCTAATCCATAACTTTCTCTTAATGAGCATAAAAAAAGCAGAAGAGCCGTAGAGTCCGCGCCGCCTGAAACACCCGTTACAACTTTTGCCCCTTTAAAGAGCATATTATATTTTTTAACCGTGTTAACGGCTTTTATATACATACCGGACATTTTAATACCTCCGTAAAAAAAGACATACCCCAAAAGGATATGTCTATAATACATTATAGTTCAGCGTTTTTCAAATATTTTAACACACAGGCACAGCATATCGTCTTTGCACCTGCCGTTCTGCGCATTAACGGCTTCATTAATAACGGCTTTTGATAGCGCCGAAATATCACTGTTTCTGTTTTTACGCACTGCTTTTTCAATAAAGGCTTCATCGTTCTGCTTTCCGTTAAAGTCAATAACGCCGTCTGTTACCATAAGCAGTATGTCGCCGTCTGCTAAGTTAAATTCAGTTATATCCGAGTCCACATCTTTAAGTATTCCTATAGGCAGTGATGTTGAATGGATTGAAGTTACTTTTCCGTCCCTTATTATAAAAGCCGTTGAACCGCCGTTTTTAATAAGACGACCTCTGCCTGTATACATGTTTATACAGCAAACATCAAGTGTTGTAAAAAGCTCCCCGTCGCCGCGGCCAAGCAAAACAGTATTCAGTATTCCTGCCGAAAGACCTGCGTCAAAGCCGGAGGAGGAAAACTTGCTTAAAAGTCTGAGGGCTTCGGAGCTTTCATCTTTAGCAGCTTTTCCAGAACCCATTCCGTCGCTTACGGCGACTGTAAGAACGCCGTTGGAGTTTTCCTCAACCAAATAGCTGTCGCCTGAAACTTCGCTGTCGTAACGCTTTTGGGAGCTTACGCCGTATTTAAAGCCAAATCTGTCGGACTGTCTTAAAGTTATAGCGCATAAACCGTTTCCTTTGCCGCATACTGCGGAGCTTTTAACAAAACTGCCTGAGCATACGGAATTAACCGCCGGCAGTATAACTGCTGTGCAGTCGCCGCTTTCAAATGCGCATTTTTTGCGTTTTATGTTTATAATACGCCTTCCTGAAGGCTCTTTAAAAACATATACCTGTTCTACATTAACGCCGGAAGAGATAATGCGCCGTTTAATCCCGTCAGCCTCAGATGCTGAAGGCAAATCGTCTATATTTGCATTTTTAGCCATGCCGTCTATAATATTTGCAACTGAATAAAGCTGTTCAGATATAACGCTTCTGCTTTTTACAAAACGGCTGTACCAAACAGCGCTGTTTTTAAGCACGCGGCAGGATATATTAACGGCTTCACACAGCTTTTTAGGTTTAATGCAGTAGAGCTTAAATTCTTCCGGCATAGCACTTTCTTCCGCAGTGCCGTTTTTGTCATACTGACCTATAAGTGAATAAAAACCGCTTAATGTCTCACAGCTTTTAATATTCCAGCAGTAAACACTCATTGTGCAGTCACGGCATACCCTTCCTGCGGCATCATCTATTATGGCGTCGTTCTTTTTCCGCGGCGTTTCGGTTGTAAGCTCTTTTTCCACCTCAAACGCTTCTGCCAGGCTGCGGAACGCCGAGGCAAAGCGGCGGCTCTGGGTATCAAACAAATCTTTGGCATTTTCCATATAAACCGAAACATCTTCAGCCTTGGCTTCGCTTAATTTTCTTAATATCCCAAAAGCCCTTTCAGGTATAACAAGAAAAATACATGCTCCCAGAACAGCGGAAACAGCCATTGAAATATCCGATGACATGCCTGAATATAAAGCTGCTATAACTCCGCCTGAAGCAAAAGAAACAAGAGACGATGTTTTGCTTCCTCTGCTGAAAATACCGCACATAAGTGATGAAAGACATATCATGCCGAAAAATGCCTCATCTGCGCCGCCGTTTAAAAGCAGTACAAAGCCCAGCATTACGCCAAATGAGGCTGCGTAATATGAAAAAGAAATTCCTACAGAAAGTATTAAAAATACGCATACAGCAGTACGCATATCAATTGCCGCTATTTTAAAGCCTGTAAATGACGCCGCAATTAAAGACGTTATAAACAGCACAGCAGTCTGGCTGCTTTGAGCAAGCGGAGGCTCAATTCCCTTTTCGTATATTTGAACGCCTTTTTGGAATACAAAATACAGCCCGGCGCAAAATGCCGATTCAAATACTGATTTAATTATTATATATGTACCGCCTGCATACAAAAAATATACTATTCCGCCTAAAAATACACATAAAGCCGGAAATGCGGCTTTTTTTAAGCAGCTTAAAGACTGTATTCTTTTTTCTGCCGCAAAACCCAGTATAATAATAAAAAAAAGCGACGACATGTACTGTATAATGCCCTGTGAGTCTTTAGACATATAGCCCAAAAGCGAAAAAAGGCACGCAGGGTAAAACAAAGCGCTTTTGCCTGCCAACGCCCAGCAGAAAGCAATGCCTGTCGGACTCATGCCGCCTATTAAGCTAAGCCGCCCCATAAGGAGCGCCATGGCACAGCATAACAGCGGTTTTAAAAAAAGCTTTATGTTAATCAAAGCAGTATTTAATTTTGTATTTTTTTCAGCCGTTTTAATCATAATTATCACCTCTATGGGTATTATAATTAAAGGGGCTGTCGTAATTTGCTGAAACAAAAAAGGAATATATAAAAAATATACATTCCTTTTCTTTTCTTTCTAAATACTTCTAACTTTTCCTGTCTTTTTCTAACTTTTTCTAACTCTCTTTTGTGTATCCCTCTTTTATTATTTATTATAACAGCTCTTTTTCCACATACAGCCTAAATCATTTGAAGATTCTTATTTGCATTTATATGAAAAAACAGTTAAATAAACGGGCTTAATTTATTATAACCGAAGCCAGTCAGTAATCATAATCATCATCAAAATCCATAAACCGACCTTTTGCCTGCTGCATCCCCTTGTTTTTCTTATTCTTTGCGCCGTAGCAAATATCGTTTTTCCGCCTTTCTGCCTCGGCTTTTTTTTCAAGTCTTTTCATTCTTTCATACCTGTCAAACTCAGATACTTTCTTTGACACTTTTTTTCTCTCCCCAGTTTATAATATTTTTAAATTTAATTAAAAAATAGATATGTGTTTATCCTTATTTATTTCATAAGCGTAAACACTTTTTAAACACTGTCCTTAAACATTAAATCTATTAAATAAGACCGTTCCAGAGTATAGAACAGGTTTATGCTTATATAAAATTAGTATGTTTAATTAAAAAAATTACTTTAATTATTGTTCAAAATAATAAAATTGTCAATATTTTATTTAAAATCTATTGATATTCTGAAAATTTAGTATATACTAAAAATATAACTATTCAGTAAAATAATGTTCTTTAAATAAACTATTTTGTTAGGAGGTAAAATTATGAAGCAAAAACCGGTTTCATTATCAAAGGCTGACTATGCTATACTTAACTCGTATAAAATACTTGCTGAAGGTCTTGCTGAGTATTTGGGCGAGGGCTGTGAGATAGTAATCCACAGTTTAGGCAATCTTGAACATTCGGTTATTAAAATCATAAACGGACAGCATACCGGCAGAAAAGAAGGCTCTCCTATTACAGACCTTGGTCTTTCAATGGTTAAAAGCTTGAGTGAAAACGATTCACAAAAGCACATGTCGTATTTTAACAAAACAATGGACGGCATACCACTTAAAAGCTGCTCCATAGCCATTATAGGCGAAAAAGGATATATAATCGGTTTGCTTTGCATTAACTATTATCTTAATACCCCTCTGTCTGACGTACTTGCGCAATTTAATATAAACAGTTCAGACAATCATAATACGGCTTTTGCCGAAAGTTTTGTTGATGATGTGGACGAATTACTTAAAATCTCACTTAAAGAAGCCTCTGATATAGTATATAACGACCGCAACATAACTACATCTAATAAAAATAAAGAAATAATCGCAATACTCAACGATAAAGGCATATTTAACTTTAAGGACTCTGTTGTAAAAATTGCCGATATGATGGGCATATCCAAAAATACGGTATATATGCACATAAGGAACATATCAAAAAAGGGCTGAATTAAATGTAAATAAATATTAAGCTAATCCGCGCCGGAAAACTTTGTTTTACTGAATTATCTGAATGTTTATATAATCATAAAACTAAAGAGAGAATAAAGATAGAGAGTAAAGAAACCAAAAACAAAAAAGCCATGCTTCAAGCACGGCTTTTTTCATTCATTTATAATTATTTTTTCATTGCGGCTATAACTTCTACTTCGCAAAGGAGTTTTTTAGGCAAGTCCTTAACAGCAACACATGAGCGTGCCGGCTTGCTTACAAAATATTTGCCGTAAACTTCGTTAAATGCGCCAAAGTCATTTATGTCCGCAAGGAAGCATGTTGTTTTAACAACATCTTCAAAGCCAAGACCGTTAGCCTCAAGTATAGCTTTAACATTCTGGCAAACTCTCTCTGTCTGCTCTTCAATTGTCTTTCCGGCAATTTCACCTGTGCCAGGCATAAGAGCAACCTGACCTGAAGCAAAAAGAAGACCATTTACCTCTACAGCCTGTGAATATGGTCCTATAGCTGCAGGAGCGTTTTCTGTTGATGTAAATTTTAACATTTTTCGCACCTCTCTAAGTATAAAATTTTATAATTAATAAAGTTATTTTATATCTAAAAATAAACTAAGTCAATACAACCTTTTCCAAACTTCCACCAAAAATACAGGCTGTTTTTCGTAACTTTTTTTCATAAATTTTTTTATAACTTTTTTATAACTCTTTTATAACTCTTTTACAACTCTTTTATAACTTTCTCAATCTTCTAAAACATTTTTATTCAATTGATTTTTTATTTTAAATAATTAACAAGGCGCAGTAAAAGCCGTATTCTTTTTGTAAAACTTATTTTATGTAAATATACTAAATAATTCTTTCTCCTTTTTGTATAATCGAAAAGCAAAATTTTCCACTGTCTGTACTTAACACTATATACAGCGCCGCAGCCTGCAATACCGCTGAAATTTTAAAACAAATATTCCGAATAATTTTATAAAAAACAGTAATTGACAAATAGTACGGTTACGGACTATAATAAATAGTACTAAATCGGACTATTTTTTAAAGGAGGGTCTAAATGAAAAATGATATTGCTTTGATTGAGGAATTAAACCGCTACTATTCAATCTGGCAGGAAACAAACTATGTATATGCTCAGTGGGCAAAAGAACACGGCATATCAGTAAGCTGCCTTTTAGCCCTTACTGCCATTGATGAGGGAGGCGGCAATTGTACGCAAAAGGAAATCTGCCAGAGATGGTTAATTCCAAAACAAACAGTAAATATGATTTTAAAAGATTTTGAAAACAAAAAGTTTGTTGAACTGCTTCCAATGCAGGGCGATAAAAGAAATAAGCGAATTCAATTTACAGCAGCTGGCAGAGAATACGCAGATACAATACTGCCTGAATTACATGAAGCTGAATTATTTGTTATTCAAAAAGTAGGAATTGAGCGTATGAGGATATTGAACGAATACAGCGCGCTGCTTATAAAACTCTTTCAAGAAGCTGGAGGTAATAATAATCATGACACAAACAAGTGATGCAAAAACATTTTTCAAATATATTTTTCCGTCTATTTTGTCATTTGCCTTGTCAGGTGTTTATGCCATAGTAGACGGCTTTTTTGTAGGTAACAGCATAGGGGACATTGGACTTTCCGCTATAAATATTTCATCTCCTATAGTTGCGTTTATACAAGCAGTTGGAACCGGTCTTGGTATGGGCGGAGCAATTCACTACTCAATCAGCAAAGCCGGGAAAAATGAAAAAGAAGCCGGAATGTTTATGGCAGGCGCTATATGGCTTATGTTATTTTCCAGTGTAATTCTAACTATTTCAATTTTATGCTTGTGCAGTACAATACTGCATATTCTGGGCGCAGCAGGCAATATGTTGTCACTATCTGAAGAATATATTGTAATTGTTACTTTTGGTTCATTACTTCAAATTTTGGGCACAGGGCTTGTTCCTTTCATCCGCAACCTTGGCGGTTCATTTTACGCCATGATTGCTATGATGAGCGGCTTTATTACAAACATTGTTCTGGACTACCTTTTTGTATGGGTATGGGAGCAGGGTATGTCTGGGGCGGCAATTGCTACTGTAATCGGGCAGGGCGTCACAATGTTAGTTGCATTAGCCTATATTATACAAAAGAAACAGCTTGCATTAGCAATTCCGTTTTCAAAACTTGCAAAAGTTTCAAAGTCTGTTTTAAAAATCGGTATTGCTCCTTTTGGTCTTTCTATATCACCAAATATTTCTTTGATTATAATCAACCGATTTTCTGCTTCTTACGGAGGTGAAACGGCAATTGCAACATACGCTTGCATTGCGTACATAATCTGCATAATATATCTAATATTCCAGGGTGTTGGAGATGGCAGCCAGCCTATAATCAGCCAGTGCTATGGCAAAAGGGATTTTGTAAGGCTGAAAAGAATTCGCTCGCTGTCTTATTCATTTGCAATTTTTTTAGCAGTAATAAGCTGTGTTATTATATATATTGCAAAAGACAGTGTTGGTCTTTTATTTGGAACATCAGGGATTGTAAATTCAGAGGTAGCTAAAATTATCCCTATTTTCCTTGTTTCAGTACCTTTTGTTGCAATTGTGCGTGTTACAACAGCAAGTTTTTATGCATCTGAAAACAGCTTCCTTTCCTATGTATTAACATTTATAGAACCTATATTTATGCTAATACTTATGTTAGTCCTGCCGCCATTGTTTGGAGGACAAATTATGATTTGGTGGAGTACTGTAATTGCAAGAATTTTATCTGCCGTTTTAGCACTTATACTAAAAAAGCATGTTGACCATCATTATTTATCTAACACCATATTAATGAATGAAAAACAAAAAAGCCTGCCGGTTTAAATTATCTGCTGCACTATGTTTAAAAAGCAATATAAATATAATGCCGCAAATATGTATTGAGTAAAAATCTTCTCAGCTGCCCAAAATACAATAAAAATGCTTATTAACGTAATACACATAAAAATTTACGTTCTCAAAAACAATGCACACAAATACAACAGCACGCAAATTAAGTCAAGTTTTTCGTTTTTCATGTTGTTTGGCAAAGTATAAAATAATCATGTCAGCAAATATTTTTAATTTTTAATACAACAGTATATCAAATATTAATTTAGCAAACTTTGTCAGCTTTAAGTAATGATTTTATATTTAATTTCTTAAAAACGAAGCCCTACAGTGCAATAGAAAGCGGATATACCATATCTTACGGTATATCCGCTTTTATAATTATAATCTGTATATAAACAGTTAACAGCTGATTATGCATATTTAACTTCTTTGTGTTCTTATATCGTCTTTGCCTGCAATAAGCTGTTTAATTTCATAAATATAATGACTGCATCGACTTTTAATACAGCCATTAAAAAATAGATTTAATATTTAACTGCCAAAAAACAGCTATTTTCTTTAAATCAGCAAAATAAAAATCAACATCATTATATATATTATGGCAATGATTAGATGTAAATTATATAATACTAATTGACACCCATAATTACTAATTAAGTAAAACAATATTATTTTTCATCTGTCAGTCCCAAAATATAGTCTGTACTTGTATTGTAAAATTTAGCCAAGGCAATTAAAACAGCTGTAGGAATATCCCTCTGTCCCAGCTCATAATTACTGTATACCTGCTGAGAACAGTGAAGATATGCTGATACCTGCTTTTGAGTAAGGTCATTGTCTTCTCTTAAATCCCTTATCCTTTTATACATAAAATCACCATTAGAAGTATATAATACTGCATTATGCGGTATTGACTTTAACCGCATTTTGCAGTAAAATATTTTTACTAATTATACATTTATAATAAAAAAATTATGCATACAACAAATAAGAGGTGTAAAATGTGTGTATTAAAAACAATTTATATAACAGTGGCAAGCGTGCTGATTTCAGTCTTGTTGCTGTCTTTTACTCAAACAAGCTATACAAAACATTACGCTATAACCTCAAAAAATGTAAAATTAAACAAAACAAATAAAATTAATACCTATGAAAACGGAGCTTTAATAAAGGGTGGAAAAATATATATCAGAACAGATATAATTGAGGAAATCAATACGGAATGTGAAATTAAAAATCAATATAAATACATATTAATCAAAGAATCCGCATAATTAAATTATGTGTCTTAAATAAATAAAAAAATATTGAACTCAAAAAGTTTTCTGTATAATCTATGCTTAAAACTTAAAAATAATGTATAACAAAAAATAAACCCTCCAGCAAATGCTGAAGGGTTAAGTGCCCAGACTCGGAATCGAACCAAGGACACGAGGATTTTCAGTCCTCTGCTCTACCAACTGAGCTATCTGGGCAAAACCTAGGGTAGCAGGATTTGAACCTGCGAATGACGGAATCAGAATCCGTTGCCTTACCGCTTGGCGATACCCCACTATTTTATTTAATGAGCTGGGCTAGTTGGATTCGAACCAACGAATGCAGAAGTCAAAGTCCTGTGCCTTACCGCTTGGCGATAGCCCATTAAATAAACTAAATAAAAAAAGCGCGAAACGAGATTCGAACTCGCGGCCCTCGCCTTGGCAAGGCGATGCTCTACCACTGAGCCATTCGCGCATATTATGCAGTCGAGGGGACTTGAACCCCTACCCAGTTTACCCGGACTAG
>CALWRF010000020.1 GCA_944383885.1 uncultured Clostridia bacterium
AGTATGAATACACAAATCATATAATTACCTCTTATAATTCCTGCTTCCAACGCCCATGCGGTTTTATGCTGCATTGGCGTTTGTGGTTTTGCCCCCACTTAGGGAAGAAAGGGTGTGAGAAAGATGATGAATACAGAGCAGTATCGGGAACATATCGAGCGCACTTTCAACGCCTTTTGCAAGATTGTCCTTTATCATGCGGCGCTGGGCGCTTACAAGAAAATACGGAAAAAGCAGCAGTTTGAAGTATCCCTCGACTATCTTCGGGAGTTTGATTTTGAGCCTGTTACTACAACCGACGAGTATTTCGTGAAATACGATGTGCCTACCACTTTTATCGTTCGCGGGAAAACGGTCATTGTGGAAAGCGAGCAGTTAGCAACCGCGCTTTCGCGTCTGCCGAAAAAGCGGCGGGAAGTCCTGTTTTTACGGTACTATCTCGGTTACAGCGATACGGAAATCGGTTGGATATACGGCATTAGCAGAAGCGCAGTTTTCCGCAGACGGAAAATTGCCTTGCGTTTCATGCGAAAAGAAATGGAGGTGTTAGAGAATGAAGAATAGGAAGTACAATTTGCTGCCCTATGAAACGATTGTAAAGGCAACCGCCGGGGAGCCAGAAGCGGTGAACACCATCATTCAAACCTATACCGGCTACATCAAATATCTGTCCTACTTTCAAGGGAGTATCAACGACGATATTCAAGATTACCTCAAAGCGTCCTTAATGGAAGCACTACCCAAGTTCCGCTTTGACAGATAATGAATAGCAAAGGCAGAAAAAGCCGTCAAGGATAAACTTCGCGCTTTGCGTCCTTGACAGCTTTTCCCGTCTTTACTGTTGGGTAGACAAGGAAGCGCAAACAGATAACCCCCTTGCGCCCTCAATCTATGATGATGTGTTACGCAATAGAGAGCGAGAGTGCCTTACACAACGCGACTTTGCAGACCTGAAAACACAAGAGTTGAGAGTTTATATTCCCACCCTCAAAAATGGCGGTCTACTGCGTAACCTTTTGCTATGCCAGCATGGACATTTAGACGGGCAAAAAACCTTGATTTATGTGGCTTGCATAGGGCGGAAATAGAGCAAGTAGCATCATATCCCTCGGAAGCGCAAAAATGCCTTTCTATCGTTCCACGCAGTACAGAAAAAGCGGGCAAGAAGTTTTTGACCTCTTACCCGCTTTCTGTTGCAACCTGTTTGCCAGCCGTTAAGTTAGTTTGTTTTCAATACTTCCTTATCAGTGGTTGCCTTTTCTTATGCGGGGCTGTTTAATAAGTTTGTTTAATATGCGGCATTAAAATATATAAGCATTAAAACTTAAAGAGATGCTATGTCTTTTACAAGCTCGTCTATTTCAACATCTTTTGTAGCCCAGCTTGTGCAAAAACGCACAATGCTGTGGCTTTCGTCAACTCTTTTTTCATATTCATAAAAATATTTTTTGCCTAATTTTTCAAGGTCGCTGTCTTTCATTATTACAAACTGCTGATTTGTAGGACTGTCACTATTAAGAGAAATTCCTTTTTCTTTAAAAGCTTTTTTAATTCTTAAAGACTGCTCTACAGCTTTTTTTCCTATTTTAAAATACAGTCCGTTTTTAAACATTTCATTAAACTGTATGCCTAAAAGCCAGCCTTTTGCAAGCATAGCGCCTTTTTGCTTCATGTAGTGCCTAAAACAAGGTTTAAGCTCATCATTAGTTATAATAACGGCTTCACCGAAAAGAAGACCGCATTTTGTGCCGCCTATAAAGAAAATATCGCAAAGGGCAGCTATGTCTTCTATTGTAACATCATTGTTTTCTCCTGATAAGCCATAGCTTAATCTTGCGCCGTCCATAAAAAGATAAAGTCCGTGTTTATGGCATGCACTGCTTATTTCCGTAAGCTCTTTTTTGCTGTAGAGAGTGCCAAGTTCTGTAGGAAATGATATGTATACAAGTTTTGGCTCGGTTATATGTTCCTGAACAACGCTTGTTTCATAATCAACGGCTATTTTTTCTATTTCTGAAGCACTGATTTTTCCGTCTTCTCCCGGGACAGTTAATATTTTAAAGCCGCAGTTTTCAACGGCGCCTGTTTCATGCGCGTTTATATGACCGCTTTGGACACATACGGCGCTTTGGTACGGACGCAGAGCGGCAGATATTACAAGAAGGTTTGTCTGGGTTCCGCCTGTAATAAAGTGCACATCAGAGTTGGGCGAAGCGCATGCTCTTTTTATATTTTCGGCAGCTTCTTTACAGTGTTCATCAATGCCATAGCCGGGGTTTGCCTCATTATTATACTCACAAAGCGCTTTTAATATATTTTCATGGGCGCCGAAGCAGTAATCGTTGTTAAGCCTTATCATTATAATCTCTCCTTTTAAAGTAGTTAATAATTAAATGATATAACGCAAATATACACCCGTCAACTTAAAGAGGAATTATATTTGATATTAAACAATAGAATTGAAATAACCATTATTTTCAGGCGGCAAGTATGGAAAAGTTCTGTGAGTTTAAAAAGAAAGAAGTAATTAATATATGTGACGGAATGAAAGTGGGGTATGTTTATGATTTGGAGATAGATATACGAACTGGCAGGATTTGCAGTATTATTATACCTGCAGGCAACCGATGTTTAAGCTTTTTATGTGTAAACAGCGTATATGTTATTCCATGGGAAAAAATAGTAAGAATTGGAGATGATATTATACTTATAGACGTATGTCTTTCTAACTATGAAAGGGATTGTTAAAAAGAGCGGTTGTTTTAAGCCGCTCTTAACATTTACTCAGCTAATTTCTTAATTTTATCTTTGGTAAGGCGGTATACTGTCCATTCACTCATAGGCACAGCACCTATATGTGTATAAAAATCAATGCTCGGTTTATTCCAGTTTAAGCAGCTCCACTCCATTCTGCCGCAGCCGCGTTCAACCGCTATCTGTGCAAGCTTTTTAAATACAGCTTTGCCATAGCCTTTTTTTCTGTATTCAGGCATTATGTAAACATCTTCAACATATAACCCAGCTCTGCCGACAAATGTGGAAAAATTATGGAAAAATAAGGCAAACCCTATTTCTTTGCTTTTTTCCATAACAAAGAAAACTTCAGCCTTTTTTTCTTCAAATATCCAGTGATTTAAAATGTCTTCTGTAGCTATTACCTCATCGCTCATTTTTTCATAAGAGGCAAGCTCTTTAATAAAATGAAGTATAAGCGGAATGTCATTTTTTTCCGCATTGCGGAATAATAAATCATTGTTCATGCAAATTCTCCTTTTATGCAGTATTAAAAAATATAATATCACAATATTAAAAATAGGACAATTAAAGAATTTATTGTCTGATAAAAATTAATTTCTATAAAATGAATTATTTTGTTGACAAAAAGTGATATTTAATTATATTATAATTCATTAGAGTGTTATTTTTGTTTTGCAATAACAATTTTATTAATATATTTTCTGTTGATTTAAGGCATGTTATATATCCAGTGGGAGGTTAAATTGTATGAAATGCCCTTTCTGCAATAACGAAGATACCAAAGTTATAGATTCCAGAAGCCAAGATGACAATACAACTATACGCCGCAGAAGATACTGCGAAAAATGCGGAAAAAGATTTACTACTTATGAGAGAATAGATACAATACCAATGACTGTTATTAAAAGTAACGGCACAAGGGAAACATTTGACAAAAACAAACTTATAAGCGGTATAATGAAAAGCTGCAATAAACGGCCTATAACAGCAAAACAGATTCAGGATATAGCAGATGATGTTGAAAATGCTGTAATGAGTTCTATGGATAAGGAGATAGAAAGCAAAGAAATAGGCAGCATGGTAATGGACAGGCTTAAAGATATAGATGAGGTAGCTTATGTAAGGTTTGCTTCTGTTTACAGGCAGTTTAAGGATATTAACACATTTATGGAAGAACTTAATAAAATTATGGATGAAAAGAAAAAAGAAAAATAAGAATTACAGCACAGAACAGTTTATAAAAAATTGATTCTGTGCTGTTTTTTGATTTAATTCTCTTCTTTTTGCATTTGGCTTACCATGTTCTCATCTGGAGTAATGTAAACTGTGCTGTTTGTTTCGTAAATTACCATTCCAGGTTTTGCGCCGGAAGGTTTTTTAACAAATTTTTTAAGCGTGTAGTCAACAGGCACGTTTGTGCTGTTTTTGGCTTTGCTGAAATAAGCTGACAGGTTGGCAGCTTCAAGAAGCGTTCTATCAGGCACTTTGCCTGAGCCGTTTGTAAATATAATAACATGCGAGCCGGGTATATTTTTTGTATGAAGCCAAATATCGCTGTTTCTTGCTGTACGCAGCGTAAGCTCATCGTTTTGAGTATTGTTTTTACCTACAAAAATATCAAACCCATCGGAGGAAATAAAATGATACGGCTTTGACTTTTTAATTTTTAATCCCTTGTTTCTGTTGATATTTTTATTTTTCATAAAGCCTTGGCTAACAAGTTCTGCTTTAATTTCGTTTAAATCAGCATCATCTTTAGCGGAGTCGATATAAGACAGAACACTTTCAAGGTACGCCATTTCATCATCGTTCTGCTTTTTCTGCACTTTTATTGCAGCGATGGTTCTTTTGGCTTTATTGTATTTATTGTAATATTTCTGCGCATTTTCAGAAGGAGTCAGATTTTCGTCAAGCGTAATTTCTATTTCCGGCATTTTTTCGTCATAGTAATTAACGGCTTTGAATTTTTTCATTCCTTTTTTTACAGCAAATATATTTGCTGTTATAAGTTCGCCTTTAAGACGCCATAAATCCATATTTTCTGTGTCTTTAATTGTTTTAAGCTGTATGTCTTTCTTTTTGGCGCATCGTTCAATATTATTCATAACAATACGGCGCATGTCGTGGGCTTTTTGCTGAATATGGTATGCGTTGTCTTTTGAGTAATAAAAGTCCTCAAGCAGCTGGCTTATAGAATTATATTTCTTTTTTACAAAACCGGTAAACTGTTTTGACTCAAAAGGAAAAAATTCTATAACATTGTTGGAATTTGGTGCAAATATAATTTCAGGCGAAAAACAGCCGTTTTTTACATTATTCATTATATTGCCAAAGGAGATAAAAAGTTTTTTAAGACCTTCTTCGGAAATCTGTGCCGTATAGTCATCACCGTTTATTCCGGCATCAAATGCTATTTCATTTGCGGCAGCCGGACTTATGCCTGTATAGTTTTTATATATATATTGCTGTACTTTCATTCCTTCATTGTTATAAAATTTATTTTTGAATGTTTCATAGTCAAGCTCAAGAGGGTTTAATTTGTTTTGCGACGGCGGAAGGGCATAAGATTTACCCGGAAGTACTTCTCTTACAGAACTGGTTTCATGGGTTATATGTTTTATTGAATCTATAATTTTTCCGTTTTCGTCCACAAGTATAATATTGGAGTGTTTACCCATTATCTCTATAATAAGACTGCGTTTTACCATATCGCCCATTTCATTCATTGCCTCAAGCTGTATTTCAGCTATTCTCTCAAGTCCGTACTGGGATATGTTTATAATGCGGCTGCCGGCTATATGCTTTCTTAAAACCATACAGAACATAGGCGCTGAAGCCGGGTTTTCACGCTGTATATTTGTAATATGCATTCTTGGGTGACTCGGGTTTGCCGAAAGAAGAAGTTTGTAAACACACGAATTATTTCTTACGGAAATTACTATTTCGTCTTTTTGCGGCTGATAAATTTTATCCATTCTGCCGCCTTTAAGCAGGCTGTTTAGCTCATAAACGATATTTGATACGGTTATTCCGTCAAGTGCCATAATAAAAACCTCCTTATGCATGTATTGCTACAGGGCATAAATTTTTTTAATATCTCTTGATTATATTACTTGAATTGATTTATAATCAAGTATATATGACTAAAAAAGGAATGAATAATTATGATAAAAAGCATGACAGGCTTTGGAAAAGGTGAAAATGAAGCTGAAGGTCGTAAATTCACAGTTGAAATTAAGTCTGTAAATCACAGATACAATGATATAAACATTAGACTGCCAAGGTTTATGATAAGCCTTGAAGATAAAATAAGAAAGCATATTATGCAGAAAATATCAAGAGGCAAAACTGATGTCTATATTAATTTTGAAACTTTTTCTCAGCAGGATATTGCAGTTAAGCTTAATGAACAGCTGGCGCAGGCTGTTGTTGAAAAATTAAATTATCTTAAATCATCTTACGGGCTCAAAAGCGAGAATACTCTTGACCTTGTTTCTAAATTTCCTGAAGTGCTTACAACAGAAAATGTTGAAGAAAATGATGAAATAATGTATGATATACTTTTACCGGCTCTCGATGGCGCTTTGGAGCAGTTTACAGCTATGCGTGAGAGAGAAGGAGCAGCGTTAAAGGCGGATATACTTAAAAAATGCGCTGTTTTGCGTAATTTGACCGGAAAAATTGAGGAAAAGGCAGCTGCTGTGCCCGAAGAATACAGACAGAAGCTTAAAAGCAGGATAGACGAGCTTTTAGGCGATGTGCCTGTTGACGAACAGAGAATAAGCCAGGAAGTGCTTTTGTTTGCCGACAGGTGCTGCATAGATGAAGAAATAACCCGCCTTTACAGCCATATTTCACAGCTTGAAGAAATACTTGACAGTGACGGACCTGTAGGACGAAAACTTGATTTTCTTGTCCAGGAACTTAATCGTGAAGCTAATACATCGGCTTCCAAGTCAGGTGATTTATATATCACACAGGCAGCTATTGATTTGAAAAGTGAAATAGAAAAAATACGTGAACAGATTCAAAACATTGAATAAGGAGCTTTTAAATTGGAAAGTAATTTTGTGGGTATTGGTTTTAAAAGCCTTATCAACTCAAGCCGTATAATAGCTGTTGTCAGCCCTGATTCTGCGCCTGTTAAAAGAATTATTTCTGACGCAAGGGCAAACAACATGCTTATTGACGCCACATACGGAAGAAAAACAAGAAGTGTTATTATTATGGACAGCGGGCATGTGGTTTTAAGCCTTATAGGTACTGATACTATAGGCGCAAGACTTGCTGCGCCTAAGGAATGTGAGGAACAAAAGCATGATTGAAAAAGGAACTCTTATTATAATTTCAGGACCTTCCGGCTCCGGCAAAGGCACTGTAGTGGAAAGACTTATAGACAGCATGGCTTACTCTCTTTCTATTTCGGCTACCACAAGGCGCCCAAGGGATTACGAAAAAGAAGGAGTGCATTATTTCTTTAAATCAGTTGATGAGTTTAAAAATATGATTGAAAACGATGAGCTTCTTGAGTGGGCTGAGTTTTGCGGCAATTACTATGGCACGCCTAAAGAATATGTTATGGGAAGGCTCAATGAAGGTAAAAATGTAATTCTTGAAATAGAAGTTTTAGGCGCTTCGCAGGTTAAGGAAATATTTCCTGAGGCTGTAACTGTTTTCTTAATTCCGCCGGATAAAGAGGAGCTAAAAAAAAGGCTCATAGGCCGCGGAACAGAAGACTGTGAAACAATAGAAAAAAGAATTAAGCGTGCTTCAGAAGAAATAGAGCTTCTGCCTAATTATGACTATGTTGTTATTAATGATGAGGTTGAAAACGCCGTTGAGCGCATAAACTGCATAGTTAAGGCAAGTAAATTTGAAAGCCGCAGATATATAGAAAAAATTAAAGACTTTAAATAAAAAGTTTGAGGAGAGATTAAAATGTTAAGACCATCATACACAGACCTTTTAAGCGTTATTAATAAAGAAGGCGACGACACTTCAGTTACAGCCAGCAGGTATTCAATTGTTATTGCCGCTTCCAAAAGAGCAAGGCAGCTTGTAGACCATGCGGAGCCGCTTGTAAGCGTTACAAAAGACAGCAAGCCGGTTTCCATAGCTGTTAATGAGCTTTATCAGGGAAAACTCAGGATAGTTGAAGACGGTGATATTGTCTGCGGCGAAAACTATCATCCGGAAGAACAAACTGAAGACGCTTCTGAGCAGGAAAAAGCAGCTTTGGAAAATTCTGAAGAAATTGAAAACAAAGACGAAAACAATGAAAATGAGGAATAATTAAATTACAGGCTGTATTTTCAAGATTAGTTATAATATAAAGTTATATAAGCTTGAAGATACGGCTTTTAAATTATTACGGCATTAAAAGGAGGCTCTTTTGTGGCTCTTTACGCCAGCGTTATTTTAGATAATCCAAGTCCTGAAATAGACAGGATATTTGACTATGAAATACCTTTTGAGCTTTTAAATACTGTTGCGGCAGGGTGCAGAGTAAAAGTGCCTTTTGGACCAAAAAACAATATTGCAGGCGGATACTGTCTTGATATAAAACAAAGCAGCGATGTTCCAGAAGAAAAAATTAAAATGATTTATTCTGTTGTGGATAACGAACCCTTAATAAGCCGCAAAATGATAGAGCTTGCCTGCTGGATGAAGGAAAAATATTTCTGCACTCTATCGCAATGTTTAAATGTTATTCTGCCTGCCGGAGCAAACCTTAAGTTAAAAAATTTAAGCAAGGCTGTGTTTTTGAATATTGAAAAAGAAAAAGCATACGAGTTTATAAAAAAGCAGGAAGGAAATAAAAGAAACGCTTCACAAATTAAAGCTCTTAAATATGTTATTGAAAATAACGGCTGTAAAATATCGGATATTTTAATAAATGCCAAAATAAGCCGTTCTCCTGTTGATACACTTATTAAAAACGGCATACTCTTTTTAGGCGAAAAACAGAAAGAGCATAATTTTGAAAACATAGCAATTTATGACAAAACGGATAAGCCTAATCTTAATGAAGAACAGAAAAATGCCGTTAATACTGTATTAAAAAGCGGCAATGAAAAGCCTTTCCTGCTTTTTGGAATAACAGGAAGCGGAAAAACCGAGGTATATTTAAGCATAATTGAAGAAATTACAAAAAATGGCAGACAGGCAATTGTTCTTGTGCCGGAAATATCACTTACACCTCTTATAGTAGGTCGTTTTAAAAATCGTTTTGGAAATAAAGCCGCTGTTACTCACAGTAAAATGAGCGATGGCGAAAGATACGAGGTATGGAGCAAAGCGAAAAATGGTGAAATTTCAATTGTTATAGGTCCGAGAAGTGCCGTATTTATGCCATTTGAAAATTTAGGCATAATAATAATTGATGAAGAACACGAAAGCTCTTATATTTCTGAATTATCGCCTAAATACAGTGCCTGTGAGGTGGCACAGGAAATATGCAGATTAAGCGGAGCTAAATTGATTTTAGGTTCAGCCACACCGCTTATAGACAGCTATCTTAAAGCGCAGAAAGGCGAATACAGGCTTTTAAAGCTTACAAAAAGAGCGGGAGAAGGAGCCTTGCCTGAAACAGAAATTGTAGACATGCGCCGGGAACTTGAAGAAGGCAACAGAACTGTTTTCAGCAGAAAATTATACTACGCAATTAAAGAAAAGCTTGACAAACATGAGCAAATTATGCTTTTCTTAAACAGACGGGGTTATTCGACTTTTGTTTCCTGTAGAAAATGCGGGCATGTAATGATGTGCCCTAACTGCTCTGTTGCGTATAAGTATCATTATAAAGGTAACTTTCTTATGTGCCATTACTGCGGAAAAAAAGAAAAAGTTCCAGCTGTCTGTCCGCAATGCGGTTCTAAATACATAAAGTATTTTGGAACAGGCACGCAGAAAATAGAAGACGAAGTTAAAAGAATGTTTCCGCAGGCAAGGGTTCTGCGAATGGATTTTGACACTGTTTCAAAAAAAGGAAGCCACAGGGCTATACTTAACGCTTTTGCAAATGGCGAGGCTGATATTCTTATAGGCACGCAAATGATAGCGAAAGGGCATGATTTTCCTAATGTTACATTAGTTGGCATTATGGCTGCCGATGTATCCCTTAACGTAGGCGACTATAGAGGAAGCGAGGTTACATTTGAGCTTATAACCCAAGCGGCAGGACGCGCCGGAAGGAGTACGTCAAAAGGCAGGGTTATTATACAGACTTACCAAAGCGAGCACTATGCAATAAAGTGCGCTGCTAAGCAGGACTATGAGGCTTTTTACAAAAAAGAATGCGCTGTAAGAAAAACTATGGGATATCCGCCGTTTTCTTTTGTATATACACTGCTTTTCAGCGGCAAAGACGAAAATAAACTTAATGAAAAAATGGCTGATTTCAGCAATATCGTTATTAATAATAAATATACATTTGAAGGCAGCGGTATTAAAATAAATATAATTGGTCCCACAGAGGCTGTTATTTACAAAATTAAAAATGAATACAGAATGACTTTGTCGGTAAAATGCGTTAATGAATATTATTTAAGGGAATTTATAAAAAAGTCCATGGCGGAATATAATGAAAAATATAAAAGCTCGGCAGTAACTGTTAATTTATATATGTCAGCAAGGAATATGTTTTAAACCGGAGGTATAATCAGAAATGGCTAAAAGAAAAATAAGAATAAGCACAGATGAAGTTTTAAGAAAGATTTCAAAGCCTGTAAAGGCTATAACCCCAAATATTTTAACGCTTCTTGATGATATGGCGGAAACAATGTACGCAGCTAACGGTGTCGGTCTTGCGGCGCCTCAGGTAGGCATACTTAAAAGAATTGTGGTTATAGATATAGGCGATGGTCTTGTGGAGCTTATAAATCCAGTTATAGTTGAAACAAAGGGTTCACAGATAGGCAATGAGGGCTGTTTAAGCATACCGGGCTACAGCGCACCTGTTGAAAGACCTGAATATGTAAAAGTAACAGCATTAAACAGGAAGGGCGAGGAAATAACAGTAGAAGGAAAGGATTTAATGGCTGTGGCTTTGTGCCATGAAACAGACCATCTTGACGGCATACTGTATATTGATAAAGCACTTGAGGAAGCGGAACCGGTGGAAGAAGGGCAGGATGACTGATGAATGTAATTTTTATGGGCACTCCGGAATTTGCCGTTGATACGCTTAAAATGCTTATTAAAAAGCATAATGTGCTTGCAGTTGTAACGCAGCCGGATAAACCTAAAGGCCGCGGCAAAAAAATGGTATATTCTGTTGTTAAGGAAATAGCCATTGAAAACGGCATTGATGTTTTGCAGCCGGTGAGCGCTAAAGCGCCGGAGTTTGCAGAAGAATTAAAAAAATACAATGCAGATATTTTTGTTGTTGCAGCTTATGGTCAGATACTGCCGGAGGAAGTGCTTAATATACCAAAATACGGTTCAGTTAATGTCCACGGCTCGCTTCTGCCGCTTTACAGAGGTGCGGCGCCTATGCAGAGAGCTTTGATTGATGGCTGCAAAGTTACAGGCGTTACTATTATGCACATGGAAAAGGGTCTTGACTGCGGTGATATGATTTCCAAAAGAGAGGTTGAAATTACTGACGAGGACACTTATGGCACTTTAGGCAGTAAGCTTGCTTTATGCGGAGCGCAGCTTTTGGAAGAAACCTTAAAAGATATTGAAGACGGCACAGCAAAAAGAGAAAAACAAGACGATTCAAAAGCTACTTACGCGCACATGATAACAAGGGATATGACCCATATCAACTGGAACAAAACGGCTTTTGAAATTTCATGTTTTGTAAGAGGGCTTAATCCTAACATGGGCGCTTACACGCTTTTAAACGGTGATGCCCTTAAAATTTGGAAAGTAAAGGCTTTGGACAAGGACTACAGCGGGGAAAACGGTTGTATTTGTGAAACAAATAAAAAAGGGTTTATTGTAAAATGCGCCAAAGGCAGTATTGAAGTCCTTTCTGTACAGGCAAAAGGCGGCAAGGAAATGGATACAGGCGCATATATGAGGGGTCACGCAGTTGAAACAGGCACAGTTTTACAATAATGAGGAGTGATTCAATATGTTTTATTTCAATTTACAGTACATTTATATACTGATACCTGCATTTATACTTGCTTTATACGCCCAGTCAAAGGTAAACAGTACATTTAATAAATATTCGAGGGTAAGAAGCTCAAGCGGAATGACAGGAGCGGAAGTGGCTGAAGAACTTATGCACAGAGCCGGAATTTATGATGTAAGGATAGAGAGAGTACGCGGCAACCTAACGGACCATTACGACCCGGCACACAAGGTTCTGCGCCTTTCAGACCCTGTATATTCCAGTACTTCTCTTGCGGCAATAGGCGTTGCAGCCCACGAAACAGGACACGCTGTCCAGCACAGTGTAGGTTATGCGCCGCTCTCTTTAAGAAGCGCTATGGTTCCCCTTACAAATTTCAGCTCAAACCTTGCTATGCCTTTGATTTTTCTTGGCATACTTTTTGGATATAACAGCGGTTCAAATTTTGGATATATTTTAATTCAAGGCGGTATTATACTTTTTGCCCTTGCGGTGCTTTTTTCAATTGTTACGCTGCCGGTTGAGTTTAACGCATCGTCAAGAGCTGTTAAAATGCTTGGAAATTACGGAATACTTTCTTCAGACGAGCTTGAGCCTGTTAAAAAAGTACTGGGAGCCGCTGCTTTAACTTATGTTGCGGCAGCGATAAGTGCCATATTATCGCTTTTGCGTCTTGTTCTTATTTTCGGCAGAAGAGATGATAGGTAAAGGAGAGATTGTTTATGGAAAAATTATTTGCTAAAAATATTGATACAAAGTCTGATTATGCCGGTGAGGGTGTAACAAGAAAAGTGCTTTCTTATACAGGCGAGCTTATGATTTGTGAAGTCAGATTTAAAAAGGGCGCTGTTGTATCTGCCCACGCCCATAAAAATGTCCAAAGCACTTATGTTTCAGAAGGAAAAATCTCTTTTACACTAAAGGATAAAACGCAGATACTTGAAAAAGGCGATACTGTTATTTCCCATGCTAATATTCCGCACAGTGTGGAAGCTTTGGAAGACAGTGTTTGTATTGATGTTTTTTCACCTATGCGTGAGGATTTTATATAATTTTTTATGGGCTTCGCTGTTTCACGGCGGAGCCTTAAGTTTATTATTTTTTTATGCGTCAAGCGTTGTTAAAATGACTGGTTTGTCTTATAATGCAGCTTTATGCAAAAAGTAATTGTCTAATGCGGTTATTTGCTGTAAAATAATATATTAAGTTGGCTTTGGAAGGAAGATAGTATGATTGTTATTAACCCGAGAGAGATATGCGCATCGGTACTTGAGGATATATTTGTAAACGGCAGTTACAGCAATATAGCATTGAAAAAAGCCCTTAAACAAAACGGCGCTATGCCGCAGCGTGACAGAGCTTTTGTTACCGAAAATGTAAACGGAACTTTACGGAACATAATCTATATTGATTATGTGATAAACAGTTTTTCAAATACCAATACATCTAAAATGAAACCGTATGTAGCTTCTGTATTAAGAAGCGCTGTTTATCAGATAATATTTATGGATGTGCCTGAAAGCGCCGCCATTAATGAAGGCGTTAAGCTTATTAAGCGCCGCGGTCTTGGCGGTCTTGCAGGTTTTTCAAACGCGGTTTTAAGAAAAACAGCTCAAAGCTATAAAGATATTGAATTGCCTGAAGATATGGCTGAATATATAAGTATTAAATATTCTCATCCGCTTTGGCTGGTTAAAATGTGGATTAGTTATTATGGTGAGGATTTTACAAAAGAACTTTGCAAATCCAACTGCGGCAAGCCGCCAGTTACAATATGCCGGAATACTTTAAAAACGGATATGGAAGGGCTTTGCTTAAGCCTTTCTAAAGACGGCGTCGAATACAAAAAAGGACTTTATTTAAAAAACAGCATTATAATAACCAAGGTTAACGGTATTTCATCACTGGAAGCTTTTAAAAAGGGGTATTTTCATGTTCAGGATGAAAGTTCATCGTTAGCCGTTAATGTGCTTAATCCTAAAGAAGGAGAAAAAATTCTTGACGTTTGCGCTTCTCCCGGCGGAAAAAGCGTGCTTATAGCTGAAAAAATGAATAATAAAGGAAAAATTGTATCAAGGGATATATTCGACCACAGGCTTGGTCTTATAAATGACAGTGCTTCAAGACTGGGAATAGATATAATTGAGACTCAAAACCATGACGCGGCAGTATTTAATCCGGAAGATGTTGAAAAGTACGACAGGGTTATTGTTGATGCGCCTTGTTCCGGTTTTGGTCTTATGCGCAAGAAAGCTGATATAAGGCTTAAAAAAGATGGAAACGACATTGACAGTTTAATTAAACTGCAAAGGGATATTCTTTCAACTGTTTGGAAATATGTAAAAAAAGGCGGTGTGCTTGTTTACAGCACATGCACAGTTTCTAAAAAAGAAAATCAGAATAACGTTAAATGGTTTTTGGAAAATTTTCCTTTTGAAGCGGAAAATATACAAAACTATCTGCCGGATAATATTAAAGCGCCGGATGGCGAAAGAGGTTTTATACAGCTGTTTACCAATGTGCATGGCACAGACGGATTTTTTATAGCAAGGCTTAGAAGAAAGGAGCAGTAAAATGGCTAAGACTGATTTAAAGTCTATGTCGCTGGATGAATTAGAAGATTTGTTAGTTGGAATGGGTGAACAGAAGTTCAGAGCTAAACAGATATTCCAATGGCTTCATGAAAAGAGGGCCTGTTCATTTGATGAAATGACTAACCTGTCAAAGAGTTTAAGGGAAAAATTAGCTGAGGCAACTAAAATAAGTGATGTTAAAGTAGTTGAAAAGCTTGAGTCGCAAAAAGACGGCACATCAAAATATCTTTTTGCCCTTGATAATGATAATGTAATAGAAAGCGTCCTTATGCGGTATTCTTATGGAAATGCTGTTTGTGTATCTACTCAGGCTGGATGCAGGATGGGATGCGCTTTTTGCGCTTCTACGCTTAACGGCTTGGAATACAACCTTTTAGCCGGTGAAATGCTCTCTCAGGTATATAAAATTCAGGAGGATATTGGGCAGAGGGTTTCAAGCATTGTGCTTATGGGAAGCGGAGAGCCGCTGGATAATTACAATAATGTGGTTAAATTTATAAAGCTTGTTAACTCAAATTCAGGAATTGGTATAGGTCAAAGACACATTACACTTTCAACATGCGGACTTGCTGACGGTATAGACAGACTAAGGGAAGAAGATTTGCAGATAACCCTTGCTGTTTCACTCCATGCGCCTAATGATGAGATAAGAAACCGCATAATGCCAATTTCCAAAAAATATAATATGGATAGGCTTTTAACTGCCTGCAAAAATTATTCCGACTATACTAAAAGACGGATTACATTTGAGTACGCAATGATAAGAAATGTAAACGACAGCACAGAAAACGCATTAGAGCTTGCCGGCAAACTTAAAAACATGCTCTGCCATGTAAATCTTATACCGGTAAACGATGTTAAAGAGCGTAATTTTTTAAAAAGCAGTGAGGAAACGATACAGAATTTCGCATCTGTACTTAACTCAAAAGGCATACAAACAACTATCAGACGAAAGCTGGGAAGCGATATTAACGCCGCTTGCGGACAGCTTAGGAGAGGATATCTGAATAACAGGAGGTGACCGTTAAAATGTACGCTGCCGGAAAAAGCGTTACCGGGTTGCTGAGGAAAAACAATGAGGATTCGATATATATATCCGATAATGACTGTAAATTAAAAAATGTATATATAGTAGCAGATGGCATGGGAGGACATAAAGCCGGCGAGGTGGCAAGCAGGTATTCCATTGAAGTTTTTAAGGAATTTATTAATTCCAAAAATTATGAGGAACTTAATGAGGAAAACATACTTGATACTATGGTTGAGGCTGTTTCAGTATGCAATCAAAAGCTATATGAAAAATCAACGGAATATGAAACACTTGAAGGCATGGGCACAACTTTTACGTGTGCCGTTATAATAAATTATACATTATACGCCGTTCATGTAGGCGACAGCAGAGCCTATGTATTTTCAAGCGGTTCTTTGCGCCAGATAACAAGGGACCATTCTTTTGTTATGGAAATGGTTAAGCAGGGGAAAATTACTCTTGAAGAAGCTGAAAGGCATCCTAACAGAAATGTTATTACAAGAGCTGTAGGCAGTGAAAAAAGTGTTCTTGTTGATACTGCGATAGAAAAACTCTCAAAAGGCGATATGGTTCTTTTGTGTTCAGACGGTCTTACAAATATGGTTAATGACAGCAAAATTACAGATATATTCAAAAATGGCGGTAGTGCCGAATTAATGTTAGACAGACTTATTAATGCCGCTAACGACATGGGCGGGAATGATAATATTTCCGCAGTTATAATAGACATGAGGTGAAATTATGATTCTTAGCGCTGGTACAGTCCTAAGCGGACGTTATGAGATACAGGAAAAAATAGGAACAGGCGGCATGGCCGTAGTTTACAGGGGCAGAGACCTTAAACTTGAAAGAAATGTTACAGTTAAAGTTCTTAAAGAAGAGTTTACTCAGGAAGAGGACTTTAAATCAAGATTTACAACTGAAGCGCGTTCTGCTGCTAAGTTATCCCATCCCAACATTGTAAATGTATATGATGTGGGAGAGGATAATGGAATATATTACATAGTAATGGAGTATATTCATGGCGATACACTTAAACAGGTTATTAAAGAGAACGCCCCGCTTGATGAGGTTGTTGCTTTAAGTATTGCCATTCAAATGGTCGCAGCCCTTGCTAACGCGCATAAAAACGGAGTTGTGCACAGGGATATTAAACCTGAAAACATATTAATAAGCGTAGACGGCACAATTAAAATAACCGATTTCGGAATCGCTCGTGCAGCCGATGTTTCTACAATTACAATGACTACAAATGCTGTCGGTTCAGTGTATTACTTTTCACCTGAGCAGGCAAGGGGCGGCTATGTAGATGAAAAAAGCGATATTTACTCAGTAGGCATTACCATGTTTGAGATGCTTACAGGACACGTCCCTTTTGACGGGAACAATTCTGTTGCTATTGCCTTAAAGCATCTTAACAATGAAATGCCGGATATACGCCAGTACAATCCAAATGTGAGCGATGCTGTTATATCAATAATAAATAAAGCTTCAGCTAAGAAAAAAGATGACAGGTACGACTCAAGCGAAGATTTGCTTTCTGATTTGAAATTAGCTTTAGCTGAAAAAACATCACTTCAAAAAAATAACGACAAAGTTACTAATGTTGCAAAAGATGAGGTTTCAATAAATGATGCAGCCGGGAATGTGGCTGAAAATATCACTCCGGCGGAAGTGCTGCATAATAAAGACAATGTTGAAGAACTTAAAGTGGCTAACTTTGCAAAACAGGATGAGCCGGAAGATGACGGAATTAAAATAGAAATTTCAGGAAACAAAAAGAAGAGTTTAGCCAAAGACGCGTCGGATAAATTTGAGGAATACAGTAAAAAAATTGTTATTTCAAAAGATGACGACTATGAAGATGACGACTATCAGGATAATTCTTATGACGACAACTATGATGAGGAGATTGATTATTCGTTGAAATCAAAGCAAAAATACAAACAAAACGATGCTAAAACATATAATAAAAAGACCTCCCGTAATTATGATGACGATTATTACGACGAGGAAGATGACGAGTACTACAGGCAAAAAGAAAAGAAAACAATTATAGCCGCTGTTATAACTGCTCTTGTAATAATTGGGATAATAAGCTTTTTCGGCGCTAAATTCCTTGCCGGTCAGGGCATTATATCAAACGGAAGCAGTTCATCGTCCCAAGATATAGCTGAGGGAAATATTAAAGTGCCTAATTTTGAGAGATACACTCTTGAAATGGCTCAGAATGAGGCAGAAAGGCTTGGTCTTAAAATTAATGTTGCTGAGCAGGACTACAGCGATTACGATGAAAATACTATTATTACGCAGTCGCCAGAAGCCGGCACTATGGTTGCAGAAGGTCAGGTTATAGATGTTGCCGTAAGTCTTGGGCAGAAGACATTCACAATGCCTAATGTTGTATATGAAGAACTTGATAATGCTGTTGAAATGATTACATCTCTCGGCGGTCAAAAACCGGAGGTACAGTATGAGTTCAGCGATTCTATACAAGAAGGGATAGTTATGGAACAAACCCCTGCCGCACAGACGGAAATTGATTCTACAGTAAAGATTATACTTACTGTAAGCAAAGGTCCTGAAGATGTTAATATAGTAGTTCCTAATTTTGTGGGCAAAGATATTTCGGCTGTTAAATCAGAGCTTGACGCGGCAGGTCTTAAACTTGGGTCTATAAGCTCTGTTGATTCAGACCGTCCAAAAGATGAAGTAACAGGGCAGTCGCTTAGTTCAGGCAGTGAGGTTGCTAAAGATTCTACAATTAATTTTGAAATAAGCAAGGGAGTAACTGAGCCGGTGGAAGAACCTGAAACTACTGAGCCTGCCGAAACAACTGATGATACAGGCAGCACAGCTGATGAAAATACTGACCAGACCCAAGAACCGGCTGAGACAGAAAAAACTCTTACTTTTACTGTTGAGGCACCGGCTTCATACACAGATATAAACAGCATACCTGTTAAAATTTTGAAGATAATAAACGGAAGCTCAGTTGAGGTTGTTTATGATGATAAAAGACCGCTTTCAGATTTTCCGTTTACTGTAAGCATAAAAGGCACTGGTCAAGCTGAAATTCAGCTTTATATAGACAATGTTTACCAGTGGAGTCAGAATGTTAATTTCTCGGAGGGCAATTAATGCTTGACGGTACAATTATTAAAGGAATAGGCGGGTTTTATTATATAAATACAAAAAGCGGCATATATGAATGCCGTGCCCGCGGAAAGTTCCGTAAAGAAAAAATCACGCCAACAGTTGGGGATTATGTACAGATAAGTGTTTTAGATGAAAAAAATAAAAAAGGCAGCCTTGATGTTATTAAGCCAAGAAAAAACCAGCTTATAAGACCTAAAGTTGCCAATGTAGACCAGGCGCTTATAATATTTGCGGCTGTAAGCCCGCAGTTTAATCCTGATTTGCTTGACAGGTTCCTTATTCTATCTGAAGAGCAGAAGCTTGAAATAACTATATGCATTAACAAAATTGACCTTGACAAAAAGCGTGAATTTGAAAAATATAAAAATCTATATACTGAGGCTGGATACAGGGTAATACCTGTATCTGCCTATGAAAAAATTAATATAGACGAATTGAAAAAAAGCGTCCAGAACAAAATATCTGTTGTAGCCGGTCCTTCCGGAGCGGGTAAAAGCAGTTTAATTAACTGCCTTAATCCTGATTTTTCACTTAAAACAGGTGAGGTAAGTAAAAAAATAGAAAGAGGCAGGCACACTACAAGGCATGCTGAGTTAATGGAAATATTCGACAACAGCTTTATAGTTGATTCTCCTGGGTTTACATCTTTATATCTTGATAATATTGAACCTAAGAAACTTCAGGAATATTTTCCTGAATTTAAGCCGTATTATAATAACTGCCGTTTTTCATCATGTGTCCATATTAATGAGCCTGACTGCTGTGTTAAAGAGCATGTGGGGAAAGATATAAATCCTGTAAGATATGAAAAATACGTAACACTTTACAATGAAATAAACGAAATTTATCAAGAAAGGAAGAAATAATAAGTGAAAACTTTATCACCGTCGCTTTTGTCAGCTGATTTTTCAAAATTGGCTGAAGAACTGTCAACTGTTGAAAATGCCGGAGCCAAGTATATTCACCTTGATATTATGGACGGGCATTTTGTGCCTAATATCACTTTTGGGGCGCCTGTTTTAAGAAGTATAAGAAAAGTAACTAATTTAGTTTTTGATGTGCATCTTATGATAGAAAACCCTGAAAATTATATTGCGGACTTTGCTTCCGCCGGAGCAGATATATTAAACGTGCATTTTGAGGCGTGCACAGACCTTGGAAGGATAATCGATAAAATACATTCTCTCGGCTGCAAAGCAGGTGTTACGGTTAAGCCTGATACACCGGTTGAAGCTGTGGCTTCTGTGCTTGATAAGGTTGATATGGTTCTGGTTATGACAGTTTATCCGGGCTTCAGCGGACAAAAGTTTATACCTGAGGCATTAAACAAAATACCTGCCCTTGTTAAGGCAAGAAAAGAGAGAAAGCTTAATTTCGACATACAGATTGACGGCGGGGTAAGCTTAAATAACCTGCGTCAGGTTCTTGATGCAGGAGCCGACAGCATTGTAGCCGGCTCAGCAGTTTTTGGCGCTGAAAATCCTGGTGAGGCTGTAAAAGAATTTATGAATATTATCAGGGAGTATGAATAATAATGAGAGCTTTTGTTTTTGGCGGCGCAGACATAAAGGACTATTCATTTTGCCAAAAATATATTGAAAACAGTTTTATTGTATGCTGTGACGCCGGAATGAAACACGCCAAAGAGCTTGGCGTTACACCTAATGTAATAGTAGGCGATTTTGATTCTGTAGACAGCGATGTGCTGGAATATTTTAAAAACCAGAATTTAGATATTAAACAGTATCCATGCAAAAAAGATGAAACGGATATGGAGCTTGGTCTTGAGGAAGCAATCAATGCCGGCTGCGACGAGATAATAATCACTGCCGGAATAGGAAGCCGCATGGACCACACATTAGCTAATCTTCAGCTCTTATTTAATCTTTTAGAAAAAGGCATAAATGCTAAAATAGTTAATGAATACAATGAAGTATGGCTTATAAATAAAAAAACAGTCATAACGGGTAAGGCTGGGGATATTGTATCATTGGTGCCTATGACACAGGAAGTAAAAGGTGTTACAACTTATAATCTTGAATATCCTCTTAACGATGCTACACTGTTTTTTGGCAGCCGGCTTTTGGCTGTAAGCAATGTAATGCTTTCTGACAGGGCGGAAGTTGAAATAAAAAGCGGCTATTTGTATGTTATGAAATGCCATGACTGAGTATAAAATGCGTTTGAAGCTTTATTAAGCTTTAGGCGCTTTTTTTGTGCTCTAAATAAAAAGTAACGAATATAATAGATGTGGGGGAATGTTTATGGAATTTAGGATTATTGGAGTAATACTTGTTTCTGTTGGGACAGGTATGCTTATTGTTGAGTTTTTCCCATGGTGGGGATTTCTTGCGGCAGCAGCTCTTGTTGCTGTTGGAATTTATATTATACTAAAAAAATGCTAAAAAAACTCCCGTTAAAAACGGGAGCAGGTTTGTATAATCAAATGGCGCGAGTAACTTTACCTGAACGAAGACATCTTGTACAAATGTATATAGATCTGATAGTACCGTTGTCATTGATTTTTACTTTCTTGACATTAGCTTTCCAAGTCTTGTTAGCGCGTCTGCTGACCTGGCTACGGTTAATGCTTATTCTATGACCTGTCTGCATAGTTTTATCGCAGATTTCACATTTTGCCATTACTTGCACCTCCTTAAATTCTATCCATGACATAACGATATTATTCTAACAGAAAGAATAGATTTTGGCAAGTAAAAAATAATATTTTCTTAAATTTTTTAACTTATATATGCCTGCTCTTTTAATTTCTTATAGTTTGTGATAAACTAAATTCAAGTATTGATAAAAAATAATGCAGATTGCAGAGCTTATTAATTTATATTTAAACAGAACAGCACCGCAATATTTTTGCAGGAGGGAATAATATGTCAGCTAAAATTGAAACAAATTTAGGTACTATATCTATAGAAGAAGAAGTTATAGCAAGAGTTGCAGGCTGCGCGGCTATGGACTGCTACGGAATTGTAGGCATGGCAGCTAAAAATATGAAAGACGGTTTGTTCCAGCTTCTTAAAGTTGAAAGCCTTACAAAAGGCATTAAAGTTTATGTTAATGATGAAGAAGGCACTTTAAGCCTTGATTTTCACATTATTGTGGAATACGGAACTAATATTTCGGTTATTGCGGATAATATAGTAAATACAGTAAAGTTTAAATTAGAGGACTGCTTTGATATTAAAACCGATAAAATAAATATTTTTGTTGAAGGCGTAAGGGTCGACAGCTGATTAGGGAGGAAGTTTAAGTGGGGCTTAAAAGCATTAACGGTCATATTCTGCGCAGGCTTGTTATAGCCGGCGCTAATGAGCTGAGCAAAAATAAGCAGTTGGTTGACGCTCTTAATGTTTTTCCAGTGCCTGACGGCGATACAGGGACAAATATGTCATTAACTATTATTTCGGCTGCAAAAGAAGCTGAAAAGAATATGTCGGAAAGCATTTCAGACATAGCTTCAGTATGCGCAAGCGGAGCTTTAAGGGGCGCCAGAGGGAATTCCGGCGTTATACTTTCACAGCTTATACGCGGTTTTTCAAAGGCTGTTTCGGGAAAAGATGAGATTGACACAGCTGATTTGGCGCAAGCATTTCAGAAAGCCTCTCAAACTGCGTATAAAGCAGTTATGAAACCTAAAGAAGGAACCATATTGACAGTAGCTTCTTCCTGTGCTCAAGCATCGCAAAGTGCGTGTCTTGAAACAGATGATATTGAGAGTTTTCTGGAATATGTAATTGAATATGCCGATGAAACTCTGCTTAAAACAACGGACATGCTTCCGGCTTTAAAAGAAGCTGGGGTTGTTGACGCAGGCGGAAAAGGGCTTTTGTTTATACTTAAAGGAGCGCTTTATAGCTTAAAAAGCAACGATGAGGCAGTTTTAAACACAGAAAGCCAAGAAACTGAAAATATTGATATAAGCACTTTGTCAAAAATTAAGCCTGAAGATATTAAGTATGGGTACTGCACAGAATTTTTCATACTTAAACCAAACGCATCTGAAAAAGATATGAGCGACTTAAAGGAGTTTTTGCTTTCTATGGGCGATTCCATTATGCTTGTGTCTGATGATGAAGTTATTAAAGTACACGTGCATACTAATCATCCGGGATTAGTTATAGAAAAAGCTCTTAAAACAGGCGCTCTTAACGGCTTAAAAATAGACAATATGCGTATTCAGCATACTAACAAAATAGATTTTACAAATTCTGTTAGTGTAAAAGAAGAAAAATCAGAGCCTAAAAAAAGAGGTTTTGTAAGTGTTTCTGCCGGAAGCGGGTTTGATAAGATTTTTAAGGATATAGGCGTTGATGAAGTTATAACCGGCGGGCAGACAATGAATCCCAGTACAGATGATATTTTAAGGGCTGTTGAGAAAGTAAATGCCAAAACAGTTTTTATACTTCCTAACAATAAAAATATAATTTTGGCTTCTCAGCAGGCTTCAAAGCTTGCAAAAGACAAGAATGTTATTGTTATAGGCACTAAGAGCGTGCCGGAAGGCATATCGGCTATGCTTAACTATGATGATTCCATGACTGATGATGAAATTAAAGATTCAATGGAAGAAGGCATGGAATATGTTAAGACATTAAGTGTTACATTTGCTGTTAGGGATACGGTTTTAGACGGCAGAAAAATTCATGAAGGCGACATTATAGGAATGATGGATAGCAGCATAGTTTCTGTTGAAAATAATGTTTCAAAATGCGCAGAGGAATTAATAAAACATGCTGTTGATGAAGATGCCGAGGTAGTAACAATATACTACGGTGAAGATATTAATGAAAGCGACGCAAAAAAAATTAAGGAATATGTCGAAACGGAGTTTGAACATTGTGAGGTTGAACTGCATTACGGAGGTCAGCCTCTTTACTACTATCTTATTTCAGTAGAGTAATTATATCTGTAAGTTTAAGGGTGTCGGTTTTTGCCGGTGCCCTTAATTGATTTTTAATTTGTATTGTTTAAATTGTATCAATACAACTTTTGGAGGATTTTTGTCATGCTGCTTAATGAGCCTATTACAGCCATAAAAGGCGTTGGAGAAAAAAAAGCGCAGCTTCTTAATAACTTAGGTATATTCACTGTTGAGGATATTATAGAATATTTTCCACGGGATTATGAAGACAGGAGCATTGTGTGCAAAATAGACCAGCTGCAAGAGAATGAGGAAAACACTTTTTTTGCATGGGTAGATAATGTGCCTGAAAATGTGCATATAGGCAGAATGTCGATTACAAAAGCGAGGTTAAGCGATGAAACAGGTAAGATTAACGCGGTGTGGTATAATCAGGCTTTTTTAAAAAATGCTTTAAAAAAAGATGGCAGATACATATTTACAGGTATATACCGCATAAAAAACGGACGCAGGGAAATTGTTTCACCTGAGTTTGAAAAGGCAGAAAGCGGAGAAATATTGGGCGCAGGCAGAATAGTGCCTGTTTATCACTTAACAGCCGGCATAAGCCAAAAAGTTATAAGGGCTCTTGTAAAAAAAACATTGGACAGTGTAAAAACACAGCTTCCTGATTTTATGCCTTTAGATATAAGAAAAAAATACTGTCTTTGCGAAAGAAATTTTGCTATAAGCAACATACATTTCCCTGAAAACTCGGACAGCTTTTTTATGGCGCGAAAAAGGCTTGTTTTTGATGAGCTTTTTATACTTCAAATGGCGCTTTTTAAACTGAAAGGCGCTAATAACAGAAATGGCGGCATTGTTTTTAAATGCGGTAATGTTTTGGAAGAAACACAGGAGGCACTGGGATTTGAATTTACAAACGCTCAGAAGAAAGTTACTGGCGAAATAATTAATGATGTGTCAAAAGGAACTCTTATGAACAGGCTTATACAGGGTGATGTAGGCAGCGGAAAAACGGCTGTTGCCATGGCTGCCTGCTTAATGGCTGTTAAAAATGGGTATCAGGCGGCTTTAATGGCTCCTACTGAGGTTTTGGCAAGCCAGCATTATGAGGTGTTCAGCGCTTTTTTTCAAAAATTCGGCATTGAAGTCTGTCTTTTAAAGGGCTCATTAAAGAAAAAAGAAAAAGAAGCCGCTAAAGAAAGCATACTAAGCGGCAGAACTAAAATGGTTATAGGCACTCACGCAATTATACAAAAAGATGTGGAATTTAAAAATCTTGCCCTTGTTATAACTGATGAACAGCACCGCTTTGGTGTTAAGCAAAGAAACGTATTGGCGGAAAAAGGCGCTAATGCCCATGTGCTTGTTATGACGGCTACACCGATTCCAAGAACATTGGCACTTATTTTGTATGGCGACCTTGAAATATCTGTTATAGACGAGCTTCCGCCGGGCAGAGAGAAAATACTTACTTATGCTGTTAACAGCTCATACCGCAAAAGAGCGTATGCTTTTATACGAAAAGAAGTGGAAAAAGGCCGTCAGGCGTATATGGTCTGTCCTATGATTGAAGAAAGCGACGCCATTGAGGCTAAAGCTGTTGAAACAATGATTGACGAAGTGTCCCAAACAGACTTTAAGGGATTAAATGTTTCTGTTTTGCATGGAAAAATGAAGCCTGAGGAAAAAGAGGCTATTATGAGTGAGTTTGCCGCAAATAAAATTCAGGTTTTAATTTCCACAACTGTAATTGAAGTCGGCATTAATGTGCCTAACGCTACAATTATGCTTATAGAAAACGCTGAAAGATTTGGTCTTTCGCAGCTTCATCAGCTTAGAGGCCGCGTAGGGAGAGGAAAATATCAGTCATATTGTATTTTAGTTACGGATTCCAAAAGCCAAGTTACTAAAGAGCGAATGAAAGTTATGCAGAAAACAAATGACGGTTTTGAAATTTCTGAAACAGACCTGAAGCTTAGGGGACCGGGAGAGTTTTTTGGTACAAGGCAGCACGGACTTCCGCAGCTTAAAATAGCAAATCTTTATAAAGACGCGGATATGCTCTCGCTTTCACAAAATGCGGCTAAAGAGCTTAATAAAATTAAAGATTGGCATAAAGAGCCGAAATACAAGCAGCTTTCGGAAAAAATAGACTCGCTTTTTCTGAACAGCCAGAGAATTGGAATATAGTGGAATATAGCTGTTTTTTAATTGTAATTTTACATTATTTGACAAATTTGAGGTATAAAAAAATCCGCAGTAAATAATAGAAGTATTGTTTTTTACTTTGCAGTCTGATATAATTTAATATATTTATGTGTTGATTATGGTTTTGGAGGACTCAATGAGAGTAATATCTGGTATTTCAAGAGGCTGTAAGCTAAAATCTCCTGAAGGTTTAGCTACAAGACCCACAACTGACAGAATTAAAGAGTCTTTGTTTAACATACTGGCGCCGGATTTATACGAGTGCAGGTTTCTTGATATATTCAGCGGCAGCGGCGCTATAGCTATTGAGGCTTTAAGCCGCGGCGCTAAAGAAGCTGTGCTTATTGATAATTCAGATAAAGCCATGGCTGTTATTAAGGAAAACCTTATCCACACGAAGCTAAATGATAAAGCCGAAACAATAAAAAGCGATGTTTTTGCGGCGCTTAGAGTTTTAGGCACAAAAGGAAGGCAGTTTGACATTATATTTTTAGACCCGCCTTATGCTTCAGGGCTTTATTCCGAAGTGCTTAGCGCTATAGCAGAGTTTAAGCTTCTGGATAAAAACGGGTACATAGTTGCTGAACAGTCGGCAAATGACGTTCCTTATGAGGTAAGGGGTCTTGTAAATTACAGGGTTAAAGATTATAAAACAAGCAAAATGACCTTCTATGCTTTGGAGGAAAACAATGATTAAGGCAATTTATCCGGGCAGTTTTGATCCGGTAACAAACGGGCATCTTGATATTATTAAAAGAGCCGCTAAACTTGTGGACAAGCTTGTTGTAAGCGTGCTTGAAAACCCGCATAAGTCAGGTTCTCTTTTTACAATAGATGAAAGGATAGATCAGCTTAAAAGAGTAACAAATAATATAAAAAATGTCGAAGTATCCTCGTTTAACGGGCTGCTTGTTGATTATGCCAAACAAATAAACGCCCAGGCAGTTATTAGGGGGCTAAGGGCGGTTACTGATTTTGAAAATGAGTTTCAAATGGCGCTTACAAACAGAAGTCTTATGCCGGTTCTGGAAACATTATTTATTCCTACAAGTGTTGAGTATCTGTATTTAAGCTCAAGTACACTTAAAGAGGTTGCTATGTTTGGGGGCAATATCTGCTCTATGGTACCGTGTGAGATAAAACAGGATGTTTTGGATAAATTTGCAAAGCGAGGGGTTAGATAAATGGACGCAGTTTTAAAATTGCTTGAAGAACTTGAGGATATACTTGACCAGAGCCGCGCTGTACCGTTTTCAAGCAAGGTGGCGGTTGATAAAGATGAGATATATGATATTATTGCCGAAATAAGATTAAGGCTCCCGAATGATATTAAGCAGAGTAAATTTATTGTATCGGAAAGGAACAAAATACTTCTTGACGCCCAAAAAGAGGCTGACGAGCTTTTGGATTCAACTAAAGATAAAATAGCAAAACTTGTTGATGACCACGAGATTACAAAACAGGCTTATGAACATTCAGCTCAGATTGTTGATAACGCTAAAAAAACCGCTAAGGAAATGAGAATAGGCGCTACTGAATATGCTGATGAAGTTTTGGCTCTTGCCGAAAGCAGGCTTAAAAATATGATGGAAGAACTTAGGAAAGAGAGTATTGAAATAGATAATTTCTTTAATCACAGTCTTGATGTAATTTATGAAAACCGTCAGGAGCTGAGAGGTATAGACAGTGACAGATAAAATAAATTTATTATCCTGATTTGGACCAAGTCTGAATTGGGATTTTTTATTTTTTAATGCTGAATTTTGTCGTATTTTGCAGTTGTAAAATTTGATTTTATGCCCAATCGTGGATTTCTTAAAAAAAGTATAAAAAAGTTAAACATTTGTTAGTATTTTATGGTATAATGTCCAAAAACAAATTTAATACATTAGATTTGTTTTTTTAATGCCACAGCTTAAATTTTATTAATCAGCCTTTGGAGGTAATGCTTTGAAAAAAAGAACCAAACAGCAAAAACATCAAAAAGCTTATCGTTCTAAACGGCAGGCTGTAGAAAGAGAGAGGGTCAGCGCGCCTAAAAAGAAAAAAAGCCCAAAAAGCACAACAAAATATAAAGCTTTAACAGTAGTGGTTTTTGCCATGCTTATGTTTTATCTGCTGGGATATATATTTGTTTTTATGGGTAAGCCATCTGTGCCTACTGAAACGGTTAATTATGGCAGTATAGATAACCCGCAGACTATAGAAGGCGTAATTGTGCGGGATGAATATGTTGTAAACAGCACTATGGACGGAGAAATTTCTTTTAATTATGCGGAAAACTCCAAAGTGCCTAAAGGCGCTGTTGTATGCATAATTAAAGACAAAGGCGTTGCTGATGATATAGAAAGCCAGATAAAAAAATTAGATAAAGATATATTAAGCGCTCAGAAAAACAGGATAGACTTATCTAAAAACAAAGAAGAAATTGAAAAAATAGAAAGTGAAATTTCAGTTTCTATAGATAACGCAGTTTATAAGCTGACGCCGGACAGTTTAACCGATATGTATTCTTTAAAAAACAATATAGAAGGCTATATTGAAACACGAAACGAGATACTAATTAACGAAATTACAGGAACCACATCGGACCTTACGGCGCAGAGAAAAGAGTACGAGCAGGAACTTTCCGAAAATGTTTCGTCATACACAGCTGATGAAAGCGGCATACTTTCATTTATGATAGACGGAAAAGAGACAGAATTTACGCCGGATATGCTGGATAGCATTACTGAAAAACAGACAACTGATGAAGTAGTGCCGCAATATGTTTCAAAAGGCGTAAATGTAAAAACGGACAGTCCTATATTTAAAATAGTAAAAAGCAACACTTGGTATATTGCCTGTTATGTGCCTAACGAAATGTCGGCTAAATGGGAAGCTGGCGACAGCCTTGAAATATATACCATGTATGACGATGAAGAACTTTCATCGGATGTAACAATAGAAAGTATTTCATTAGGCGAAAATGAGTCTTATGTTGTGCTTTCATCAGATGAAAACTTGATTGATTTTATGCCGCTTAGGACATTTACATTTAATGTCCGGCAGAATGCGTATACCGGTCTTAAAATACCAAATACAGCTATTATAGAAAAGACATTTTTAAAAATACCTTTAAGCTGCATTGTGGATAATCTGGGTCAGAGCACAGTTATACTTAGGAACGGCTCGTCTGACCAGACGGTCAGCGTTTCAATATTTACTGCCGATGAGCAGTATGCTTATGTTCTTCAGGATTATGACACGCTGAAACTTGGAGATGTCATTCTTATGGGCACTGGTGAAAACGCTTCTGAATTTACCATAAGCGAGGTTGAAAATTATAAATGTGTTTATGTGGCTAACAGCTCTATGGCTGAATACGCCGTAATTGATATAATAGGACAGAACGCAGAATATTCCATTGTCAGACCGTCCTCATCAAGCTATGGTTTGAAAGTCTATGACAGCATAGTTTCTGACGCTAAGTCCATAGAAAATGACGAGGTTTTAAGTTGAAAGGAGATATGAATATGTCATCTATCAAAGAAAATATTGAAAGCATTAATGCTAAAATTGAGGCAGCATGCCAAAGAAGCGGAAGAAAAAGGGAAGATGTGCTTTTTCTTGTTGTCAGCAAAACAGTTGATGTGCCTCGTATTAAAGAGGCAGTTGCCTGCGGAATGACAAGCCTTGGCGAAAACAAGGTTCAGGAAATAATGGACAAATACGAGCCGATGGGTGAAGGTGTTAAGTGGCATCTTATTGGGCACCTTCAGACAAATAAAGTAAAATATATAATTGATAAAGTAGTGCTTATTCATTCCGTGGACAGCGTAAAGCTTGCCGAAGAAATAAGCAAAAGAGCAGTTGCAAAAGGTGTAAATGCCAATATACTTCTTGAGATAAATATAGCCGCTGAGGAATCAAAGTTTGGCATTAAGCCTGAAGAATGCGAACAGATGGTTAGAGAAATAAGTGTTTTGCCTAATATTACAATAAAAGGCTTAATGACAGTTGCGCCGGCTGTCGAAAATCCGGAGGAAAACAGGAAATATTTCAGACAAATGAAGCAATTACTTGTTGACATTAACAGTAAAAAAATTGATAATGTTAATATGACTGAACTTTCTATGGGAATGACCGGAGACTATGAGGTAGCCATTGAAGAAGGGGCTACTATTGTAAGAATCGGTACCGGTGTTTTCGGCGCAAGATACTATCCAAATAAAAACTAACTTAGGGGGAAAATATAGTGGCAGGCTTATTTGATAAAGTAAGAAATATATTCGGCGGAGAATATGATGATGACGAATATGATGATGAGTATGATGAGGAATACGAAAACACTTCAAAAGGCGACAGGGATATGGACTATTCACCTGTTAGGCAGTCTTCTCAGTCTTTAAGAGGCATTTCATCATCTCAAGCCAGAAGAAATACATCTCAGGTAGTAAGCATACATACTAATGTCCAGATGCAGGTATGCATTGTTAAACCTGAATGTTATGAAGATGCGCAGGAAATATGTGATGAGGTTAAAGCAAGAAAACCCGTTGTTGTTAATTTAGAGAAAGTTGAATATCCTATAGCTCAAAGAATAATGGACTTTTTAAGCGGTACATGCTATTCTTTAAATGGCTCTATACAAAGAGTTGCCAATAATATTTTTATTATAGCGCCTGAAAATGTTGATGTATCAGGCGACTTTAAAGAGGAGCTTAAAACTAAAGGGATTATACTTCCTTGGGTAAGCCAGGGAAAATAATATTTTGACTGGAGAGAAATATGCAGAATTTGTTGCTTCAATCAGTGGACAAGTTTTTTGATGTGCTGTATTTTCTTATATTAATAAGGATTGTGCTTTCGTGGATTCCTGGGATAAGGGATACTTCAGCAGGCGGAATTATATACAATTTGACAGAGCCTATTTTAGGACCGGTGCGCTCTATGATAGACAACTCACCTATAGGCGGCGGAATGATGCTTGATTTTTCGCCTGTTATAGCATTATTTATTATGAAAATATTGTGCAGTATAATAAAAGCTGTTATTATAGCTGTGCTTTAATGCCGGGCGGTGTTTTAAATGGCTAAATCATCAGGTGTTTTTGGCGTGCGCAGTGAAAACAGGGCTGCTGTTTCAAGAGTAGAGGATATAATTGAACAGTGCCTGAAAAAACATATCAAAATTTTTTCAGACTTTATAACTCCTGCGCAAATGGAAGATGTAATTAAAACAGCACAGTCTTACAGGGATATTAAATATATGTCTTTTGGCGGCAACAGCCAATGCGAAAGGCGGATTATGGGTTTTTGTCCTGACTACATGGATATATGCCAATATGATTTCCCTATAGACATAATTGAAATAAACTCAAATAAGAAATTTTCTGCCGAGATGAGCCACAGGGATTACCTTGGCTCAGTTCTCGGTCTTGGCATTGACCGCTCGAAAATAGGCGATATTGTTGTTTTTGACGGCAGTGCCCTTTGTTATGTTAAGAAAGAGATTTCGGGCTTTATAAACTTAAATCTTGTTAAAGTTGGAAGAAACAATGTTTCTACTAAAATTTTTGATATTAAAGAATTTGAATTTCCGGAAATTAAGACACAAGAAAAAATATATACGGTTTCTTCTTTGCGGCTTGATGCTGTTGCCGGCGGAGCTTTTAACTTAGCACGCGGCAAAATACAAAATCTTATTGAAGGTGAAAAAGTTTTTTTAAACTTCATAACAGCGCTGTCGCCGTCGAAAAATATAGCCGAAGGCGATATGATTTCTGTTCGCGGTTACGGCAGAATAAAAATTTTATCAATAAACGGTAAGACTAAAAAAGACAGGATAAGCATAACTGTGCTTAAATATGTATAAACGGGAGGTATCCTCTTGAATAATATATATGTTAAAACAAAAGAAAAAAAATACCCTATATATTTTGCCAACAGCTTTAATGGGATTGAGAAAGCCGTTGAGGAAAATGATTTATCCGGCAGAAAACTGTGTATAATTACAGACAGCAATGTAAGCGGAATTTATGCCCAAAATGTTAAAGATACTCTGGAAAAATATTTCGAGAGTGTTTTTGTATATACTTTTGATGCTGGGGAAAAAAGCAAAAATTTGAACACAATATCTGATTTTTACAGCTTTTTTCTGGAAAACCATATAGACAGGAAAACCGTCGTAGCCGGTTTAGGCGGCGGGGTGTGCGGAGATATGGCAGGCTTTGCTGCGGCAACATATTTAAGAGGAATAAAATTTATTCAAATACCTACAACGCTCCTTGCGCAGGTTGACAGCTCAGTAGGCGGAAAAGTAGGCGTTGATTTTAAAAACAGCAAGAATATAATAGGCGCTTTTTATCAGCCGGATTTTGTATACATAAATACTGAAACACTAAATACACTGCCGGAAAGAGAGTTTAACGCCGGTATGGCAGAAGTTATAAAGTACGGACCTATATATTCCCATAACTTTACAGAATATATAGCTGACAATAAAAAAGCAATAGCAGACAGGGAATACAGCGCATTAAAACATGTAATTAAAAAGTGCTGCAAAATAAAAGCCGAAGTTGTATCAAAAGATGAAAAAGAAGGCGGATTAAGGGAGATACTTAATTTTGGTCATACAATAGGTCATGCTATAGAAACAAAAATGAATTTTACTCTTCTTCATGGTGAATGTGTTGCTCTGGGAATGAAGGCTGTTTTTAATATATGCCTTAAAAGAGGGACAGTAAGTCAAAAAGAATATGATGAACTGCTTTCTCTTTTAGAATATTTTAACCTTCCGCTTAATATAAGCGGTATCACGGCAGATGAGATATACAGCCAGATGTTCCTTGATAAAAAGGTAAAGAACAACCAGCTCAGTTTTGTGCTGCTTGAAAGCTATGGCAGACCTTTTAGCACAACAAATGTTGATAAAGAAGAAATTTACAGCGCTATAAACGCTGTTTTAAGGTGATGAAATGGTTTTAGTTGTTTTACCGGCTGTTATACTTACAGTTATAGACCAAATAAGCAAGTTTTTAGCTTTAGAGTATTTAAAGCCTGTTGGAAGCATTGGGCTTGTAAAAGGTTTTATGAACCTTACATTTGTAGAAAACCGCGGTGCGGCTTTCGGAATGCTCAACGGCGCCAGATGGTTCTTTGTAATTATAACCGTTATTGTAACGGCGGCGGCTTTTGTATATTTAAAAAAGTACATGCCTAAGGCAAAAGAATATTTTTATGTAAAAATTTCAATTATTTTAATACTTGCCGGGGCATGGGGAAACGCCATAGACAGGCTTTTAAGGGGATATGTTGTTGACTATTTTGAAACAACATTCATTAAATGGCCTGTATTTAATATTGCCGACATATACGTTGTTACAGGCACTATACTATTAGCTTTTATGTTCATATTTGTTATAAAAGATGATAATAAAAAATAGCTTATAATTTTTGTTTATTTAAAGACGGTAAATCGGTACTGCATTTTGCGGCATTGGATGGAAACCGTCTTTTTACGCTGAAAAGATATGTTTTTATTGATAAAATAATTTGTTGGAGATAATATGGAATATTTTACTGTTTCGCCGGAAAATGAAGATTCTGGAAAAAGAATAGACCTGTATGTTTCACTTTTAAGAGATGAGCTTTCAAGAAGCCAGGTGCAGAAACTTATTTCAGAAGGCAGGGTTACTGTAAACTCAAAGTCTGTAAAAAGCAATTACCGCTTAAAAAAAGACGATATTATAGATATTGAAATTCCAGACCCGGAGCCTTTGGAAATTTTGGCTGAGGATATTAAGCTTGACATATTGTATGAAGACGATGACATTATAGTTATTAATAAGCCTCAGGGAATGGTTGTCCATCCTGCGCCGGGGCATTACAGCGGCACAGTTGTAAATGCCCTGCTTTTTCACTGCAAAGGCAGTTTAAGCGGAATAAACGGTATGTTAAGACCGGGCATTGTGCATAGAATTGACATGAATACGTCTGGAATAATTGTTGTTTCAAAAAGCGACGCTGCCCATAAATCACTTGCGGTGCAGTTTGCAAAGCACAGCATAAGCCGAAAATACAAAGCCATTGTTGCGGGAAATATTAAAGAAGACAGCATAACAGTTGATAAGCCGATAGGCAGAAATCCTAAAGACCGGAAAAAAATGGCTGTTGTTGCCGGCGGAAGAAGGGCTGTAACTCATTTTAAAGTCATGGAGCGTTTTGGCAGATACACTTATGTAGAGGCTGAGCTTGAAACAGGCAGGACACACCAGATAAGGGTGCACATGGCATCAATAGGTCATCCTCTTTTAGGCGATAGTGTTTACGGCAGTGAAAAACAGCCGTATAAATTAACGGGACAGGTTCTACATGCGGCGCTTTTAGGCTTTAACCACCCTAAAACAGGCGAATATATGGAGTTTGAGTCACAAGTGCCGGAATACTTTGCTAAACTGCTTGACAGGTTTAGGAATAATCAGTTCTGAGGTGTTTTATGTATTTAAAAGAAATTGGACTTCATGGTTTTAAATCATTCCCTGATAAAGTAAGGCTTGAATTTAATAAGGGTGTTACAGCTGTTGTTGGTCCCAACGGAAGCGGAAAAAGCAATATTTCAGACTCTATAAGATGGGTTCTTGGCGAGCAGAGGGTTAAAATGCTCAGAGGCGATAAAATGGAAGATGTAATATTTTCCGGAACAGACACAAGAAAGCCTATAGGGTTTGCGGAGGTTTATATTACACTTGATAATGAAGACGGCATGATACCGCTTAATTATTCCGAAATAACTGTTAAAAGGACAGTATTCCGCTCTGGGGAAAGCAAATACACAATTAACGGCACACCATGCAGGCTTAAAGATATTAATGAGCTTTTTATGGATACAGGCGTTGGGCGCGAAGGCTACTCAATTATAGGTCAGGGCAGAATAGACGAGATTTTAAGCACTAAGAGCGAAGACAGGCGCCGTATTTTTGAGGAGGCGGCTGGTATAGCAAAATTCAGGTCAAGACGGCTTGAGTCCATTGGAAAGCTTGAAAACGAGAAAGAAAACCTTCAGCGCGTGGAAGATATAATTTCAGAAATAGAAGGTACGCTTGAGCCTTTGCGAATACAAAGCCAAAATGCTGAAAAATATCTTACGCTTAAAGAAGAATTGAAAAAATGCGAGATAAACCTATTTTTAATTGACACAGATAAGATAGAAGAAAAAATTAAAAATAATGAACAGAATATCTCTATAACTAAAAACGACATCGCAGAAAACGAAAGTAAATATAACGCTGATATTGAGCTTTCTAAAAACTTAAAATCTGAAGAAAACAGAATTAAGGATTTAATAGAAAAAAATGAAGAACTTATTAAGCTTGACACTGAGTCTTATCAGGAAAAAATAGGGCATGTCCGCCTTTTAGAGGAGCAGATTTCAAACTTTAACGAAAAAATACAAAAAACCGAAAGAGATTTTAAATCAGCAGGCATAAAAGCTGAAAAGATACAGGGCAATATAAGTGTCTTTGAATCAAAAAAATCTGCGTGTGATATTAAGCTTAACGAACTGCATAATGAACTTGGCAGAAAAGAAAATGAGTTTAAAAAATTCAGCGACGACTTAAATGAAAGCGAGGAAAAGCTTAATAAATACAAAAGCGATGTGTTTGAAAAAATGCGCGATTCGGCTGTTATTAAAACAGACATAGAAAACAGCCGCATACATTTAAAACAGGCGCAAAATAAAAAAGAACAGCTTGAAAATGCGTTAAGTGTTGCAAAAGGCAAACTTAAACAATCTGAAGTGCATATTCTTTCTCTTGACAAAATGATTTCTGAAAACGCCAATAAGCTGAGTAAGCATAAAGACATACTTAGAAATCTGAACAAAGAAAAGGACAAAGTAATTCTGAGCCTTGAAAAAGCCGAAACGGAACACAAGAAAATTTTATCGAAATATGCTGAAGCCATATCACGTTATAAAGTTTTGCAGGATATGAAAAATGACTTTGACGGATACTACAAAAGCGTTAAAAATGTTCTGAAAGAAGGCATAAACGGAAGGCTAAAAGGCATAGAAGGCGCTGTAGGAGAGCTTATAAGTACTGAGGCAAAGTATGAAACGGCAATAGAAACAGCTTTAGGCTCAGCTGTGCAGAACATAATAACAAGTGATGAGTACAGCGCAAAGGCGGCTATTGAGTATCTTAAACGCACATCTCTTGGACGGGCTACATTTATGCCGGTTAATGTAATTAACGGACGGGAAATAGAAAACAAAAGCTCAGTGCTTAATTATTCAGGGGTATGCGGCATAGGAAGTGATTTGGTATCATTTAACAGCCGTTATTTAAAAATAGTACTAAGTCTTTTAGGCAGGGTTATAATAACTGAAAATATGGATTATGCCATTAAAGTTTCGTCTTTTACAGGCAGAAAATACAGAATAGTGACTCTCGACGGCGATATTATAAATCCGGGCGGTGCTATGACAGGCGGCAGTACAGCAAAAAAATCATCAGGCATATTCGGCAGGAGCCGTGAGATAGATGAGCTCAAAAGCTTTATTTCTCAGCTTCAGGACAATTCCGAAAATTTAAAAAGCGATATAAAAGACCTTTCTGAAAGCAAGAAAGAAATAGAAAGCCAAATAAATGACATTTATCTTGAACTGCATAAGTTTGATTTGCAGAAAAATTCTCTTGCTGAAGGTATTCAAAAAGCGCAAAGCGCAAAAAATGACTATGAGTTATTGGTTAAAAACAATGAAGATGAAAAGCTGTTTAATGAAAAAAATATTTCTGAATTGGAAAACAGCATTAATGTTATGACTCAAAAACTTATAAAAGCTGAAACTGAAATTGAGCAGACTGACAAAGACATTGAAAACTTCAGACAGTTTATTGATGAATCAAAAGAAAAAAGAGATGCAATTATTTCTGATATTACATCGGTTAAGGTGTCTATCTCCTCACTTGAGCAGGAGAGAAATTCTATAAGAGAAAATATACTGCGCCTTAAAAATGAGCTTAGCGAGGCTGAAAAAGAAAATATTAATTACTCACAGCTTAAAAATGAATATAAAGAATCTGTTGAGGCTAAAAAAGACGAGCTGAAAAATACAGAATTTTTTATTTCGTCCCTTAAAGAAAAAATAGATGAATGCCAAAAAGAGCTTAAAGCATCATCTGATAAAAGAAATGAAATAAACCGGCAGATTGAAAACACATCTGTGTTTATAAAAACAGGTTATGAAACTATTTCAAATCTTAAAAACGCTCTGTTTAAGTATGAAACTTCAGTTGAAAACTTGAAAAACGAAAGAGACAAGCTTTTTAATTCTATTTGGGAGCAGTATGAAATTACATACCATAATGCAAAAGAAATTCAAAATGTTAACACTGATTACAGCACAGAAGAAAAGAAGGCGCGTGAACTGCGTTTAGGCATAAAAGAATTAGGCAATGTAAACATAAATTCCATAGACGAATATGCCAAAGTAAGTGAAAGGTATAATTTCCTTACATCACAAAGAGATGACATTAAAAAAGCCGAAGATAATCTTCTTAAAATTATAGATGATTTGGAAAGACTTATGAAAGAACAGTTTGAAAAACAGTTCGGGCTTATATCTGAAAACTTCAATGAAGTTTTCAGGGAAATGTTTGGAGGAGGAAAGGCTTTATTAAAATTGTCAGACTCGAACGATATACTGGAAAGCGGAATTGATATTATAGTTCAGCCGCCGGGGAAAACAACCCAGAATATGATGCTCCTTTCAGGCGGTGAAAGAGCACTTACGGCAATAGCTATATTGTTTGCTATATTAAAAATGAAGCCGTCACCGTTTTGTGTTTTAGACGAGATTGAGGCAGCTCTTGATGATGCTAATGTTAAAAGGTTTGCCAGATATTTACAGCGCTTTTCAGGTACAACACAGTTCATAGTTATAAGCCACAGGAAAGGCACTATGGAGGCGGCAGATGTGCTTTATGGTGTTACAATGCAGGAAAAGGGAATTTCAAAAGTATTGTCTGTTAAGTTTGACGACATAAAAGATACGGAGGTATAAAATGGGTTTATTTGATTTTTTTAAAAACAAGAATAAGGAAGTTAAAGAAGAAAATACTCAGGAAAATGTAATTTTTAACAAAGAAGCTGAAGCTGAAAAAGAAGAAACAACTGAAAGCCAAGCTTCTGAAGAAAATTTGGAAGAATTAGAAGAAGTAAAAGAAGAGTTAAGTGAAATAGTGGAAGAAACTGTTTTAGAAGAGGCTGAAGAAGAATTAGAAGAAAACTCAGAAAATAATAAAGAAGAATTAAATGCCAATTATTCAGATGAAAAAACAGAAGAAACAGCTGAAGAAATTTCTGTAAAAGAAAATACAAAAGAGACTGAAATTAACAACGAAACCGCAGAAGATACCGAAATCAAAGAAATAAACGAAACGCCTAAAAAAGGATTTTTCGCAAGACTTAAAGAAGGACTCGGCAAAACACGGAAAAATATTCTTGGCAGTGTAGACAGTGTTTTAGGGGCGTTTACTAAAATTGACGAAGACCTTTTTGAAGAACTTGAAGAAGCTTTAATTATGGCAGACTTAGGTGTTCAGACAACAATGGATATTTGCGATAATCTTAGAAAGCGTGTTAAAAAAGAAAATGTCACAGACCCTTCAAAAATTAAAGATATGCTTTGTGAGGAAATAAGCGCCATACTTACAGAAGGCTGTGAAGAAGGATTTGAACTTAAAAAACCTACAGTTATGCTTGTAATAGGCGTAAACGGTGTTGGAAAAACGACAACAATAGGAAAGCTCGCTTCTGTTTATAAAAAGGAGGGCAAAAGCGTTATTCTTGCGGCAGCCGATACGTTCCGTGCGGCAGCTATTGACCAGCTTATGGTATGGGGCAGAAGGTGCGGCGCAGATGTAATTAAGCATGAAGAAAACTCAGACCCGGCAGCAGTTGTTTTCGACGCTGCCAACGCGGCTAAAAACAGAAAAACCGATGTCCTTATATGCGACACAGCCGGAAGGCTCCATAATAAGAAAAACCTTATGGAAGAGCTTAAAAAGATTTCAAAGGTTATAGAAAGGGAATATCCTGAGGCTAATAAAGAGGTATTTCTTGTTCTTGACGCTACAACAGGTCAAAATGCGCTTCAGCAGGCTAAGCTTTTTAAAGAGGTAATCGATATAACAGGTATTATACTTACAAAACTTGACGGTACGGCAAAAGGCGGTATTGTAGTAGCTATTAAGTCTGAACTTCAAATACCAGTCCGTTACATAGGTGTCGGTGAAGGAATAGACGATTTGCAGAAGTTCAATCCTGAAAGCTTTGCAAAAGCTCTTTTTGAGGCTGAATAAATTTATTTGGCTTTGTAAAGGAAAAATGCTTGACAGACGGTCTTAAATATTGTATTATACTTCCTTGTAAAGTAATTTTACTTTACATATTAAACAGGGGTCACTGATATGGATGATATTTTGAAGGCCACACTTTTATATGACTTTTATGGAGAACTGCTTACACAAAAGCAAAAGACAATTTTTGAATACTACTATCTTAACGACTGCTCGCTTACGGAAATAGGTGAGGAGCTGGACATAAGCCGCCAAGCCGTTAGGGATTTGCTTAAAAGGACAGAAAATATACTTTTAAGCTATGAACAAAGGCTAAAGCTGGTGGAAAAATTCGGTGTTCAAAAAGAATCTGTACGCAGAATTAAAAGTCTTGCTCAGGAGATAGAAAAAAGCCGCGGCATAAGCGGTGAGGCAATAGAAAAAATTGAAGAGATTAAAAACATTGCCGACGAAATTTTGGATTAGGAGGTTTCCTGATGGCATTTGAAAATCTTTCTAATAAACTGCAGGAAGTTTTCAAACAGCTCAGGGGTAAGGGAAAACTGTCAGAAGCCGATGTTAAGGCGGCTATGCGCGAGGTTAAAATAGCCCTCCTTGAAGCCGATGTTAACTTTAAAATAGTAAAGCGGTTTATTAACAACGTGACTGAAAGAGCCATTGGCAGTGAGGTTATGGAAAGCCTTACTCCGGGACAGCAGGTTATAAAAATAGTAAATGAAGAACTTATTGAGCTTATGGGCAGCACCCAAAGCAAGCTCACATTTGCAAACCATCCGCCTACAGTTTATATGATGGTAGGTTTGCAGGGCGCTGGAAAAACAACTACAAGTGGCAAGCTTGCGGGACTTTTAAGGAAACAGGGGAAAAAGCCTTTGCTTGTAGCATGTGATGTTTACAGACCGGCGGCTATCAAACAGCTTCAGGTTGTAGGCAAAACTTATGATATACCGGTTTTTGAAATGGGCGATAAGGTCAGCCCTGTTGAAATTTCAAAAAAAGCTTTGGAATATGCCGAGCAGAACAGGAATGATGTAATACTTATAGATACAGCCGGACGTCTTCATATAAACGAAGAGCTTATGGACGAGCTGAAAAATATTAAGGATGCAGTTAAACCGCAGGAAATACTGCTTGTTGTAGACGCTATGACAGGACAGGATGCCGTAACGGTTGCAGAAGGTTTCGACGGTCAGCTGGGTATAGACGGTATTATACTTACAAAGCTCGACGGTGATGCCAGAGGCGGTGCTGCGCTTTCTGTAAGAAGCGTTACAAATAAGCCTATAAAGTATATAGGTATGGGTGAAAAGCTTGAGGACTTAGAGCCATTTTATCCTGACCGTATGGCTTCAAGAATACTTGGAATGGGAGATGTCTTATCCCTTATAGAGAAAGCACAGCAGAATATTGATGCCAAAGAAGCGGCTGCTATGGAAAAAAAATTAAGGGAAAATGACTTTACTCTTGATGATTTTTTAAGCCAAATGCAGAATATACGGAAAATGGGTCCGCTTAAAGATTTAATAGGCATGATGCCGGGCATGAATGCCATTAATATGGACGCCCTAAATAAGGTTGATGCTGAAAAGGAAATGAGTCATGTTGAGGCTATAATTCAGTCTATGACAAAAGAAGAACGCTCTAATCCTTCAATATTAAACGGTCCGCGTAAAAAGAGGGTAGCTCTTGGAAGCGGGCGTTCCATAGCCGAAGTTAACAGGCTTATTAAACAATTTGAGGAAATGAAGAAAATGATAAAACAGGTTTCTTCAATGACAAAGGGCAAAAAAGGAAAATTCAAGTTTCCTTTTAGATAAAACAGTTTATTTTTCAGGAGGTGAAAAGAAATGTCAGTAAGAATCAGATTAAAAAGATTAGGCGCTAAAAAGGCTCCTTTCTATAGAATCGTAGTTGCTGATTCAAGGTCAGCAAGAAACAGCAAATCAATCGATGAAATCGGATACTATAATCCGACAACTGAGCCTGCATCTTTAAAAGTTGACGCTGAGGCAGCATCTAAATGGATTGCAAACGGCGCTCAGCCATCAGATACTGTTAAGGCTTTATTGAAAAAAGCAGGCGTTATCAAAGATTGATTTTCTTCTTCCTCGGGAGGATGTATATGAAAGAGTTATTGGAAGTTATTGCAAAAAATCTTGTTGACCACCCGGAAGATGTGGTAGTTACAGAGGTTCAGGGTGAAAAATCACTTATTCTTGAACTAAAGGTAGCTCCTGATGATATGGGTAAAGTAATTGGTAAGCAGGGAAGAATTGCAAAAGCCATCCGAACGGTTGTTAAGGCGGCTGCTGTCCATGAGGATAAGCATATTGTAGTAGAAATAGTACAATAAAGAGCGCATACATCAACTGTTTAAATAAAAGCCCCGGTTTTAATGGCTGGCGCCATAAGAAAACATAAATACACTGTAAGGTATGCAAATCAGCCTTTCAGGTGTTTTTAATGAAATGCTTCTTTGGCGCGTTCCATCGGTGTTTGGTTTAAGAAGATTATAAAGCCAATAATTTTGGTTTATTAAATCAAGCCGCCTTAAATCGCGGCTTTTATTAATAATAATGTTAAATCGTGTGCGAGCTTTAAGGCTCGCATTTTTATATATTTATATTTAGGAGGTATTTAAGTGGGTTTTTTCTGTATAGGAAAAATTACATCAACACACGGCATACGCGGTACTGTAAAAGTATTCCCAACTACGGATGATGTAAAGAGATTTGAACTTCTGAAAGAAGTTATATTTGATTTAAACGGAAATAAGCAGACTTTTAATGTAGGCAAAGTTGCTTACCAGAAAAACATGGTGCTCCTTACAGTAAAAGAAATAGATGATATAAATACAGCTGAAAAATTCAGAGGAGCCAGCATACTGATACCTGATGATAAAGCGCTGCCGCTTGAAGAAGACGAATACTATGCCCGGGACCTTTACGATATGGAAGTTTATACAACTGACGGAGTGTATTTAGGCAAAATAGATGATATATATTTTACGGCGTCTAACGACGTGTATGCTGTTAAACGAGATGAAAATACCAAAAATGACATACTTATACCTGCCATAAAAGACTGTATTATTGACGTAAATGTTAAAGAAAATAAAATGACAGTTAAGCTTTTAGAAGGAATGATGTAATATGAACTTTTATGTGCTTACACTTTTTACCCAAATGATTGATGACTGCATGAAATACAGCATAATGGGCAGGGCACAAAAGGAAGGCATTATTAACATAAAAACTGTGGATATGCGTGATTTTTCCAATGACAAGCACCGTCATGTAGATGATTACCCTTACGGCGGAGGGGCAGGCATGGTTATGAAGCCAAAGCCTGTTTATGACGCTTTTAAAAGCCTTAATGCTGAAAAAGCCAGAGTTATATATATGACGCCTCAGGGAAAACCTTTTAATCAAAAAACTGCAAAAGAGCTTTCAAAAGAAAACGATATTGTCATTATATGCGGTCATTATGAAGGCATTGACGAAAGAGTAATAGAAGAGATAGTTACAGATGAAATATCTGTAGGTGACTTTGTGCTTACAGGCGGTGAAATAGCTGCCATGGCTGTTATAGATGCTGTAGCAAGACTTAAACAAGGTGTTTTGGGAAAAGAGGAATCTTTTATGGACGAGAGCTTTTCAGAAGGGCTTCTGGAATACCCTCAGTACACACGTCCGCCGGAATTTATGGGGCGAGCCGTTCCTCCAGTGCTTTTAAGCGGTGACCACGCGAAAGTTGATAAATGGCGGCATGAACAGTCTTTAATAAGAACATATAATAAGCGCCCAGATATTTTTGAGAGTATTGAGCTTAGCAAAGACGACAGGGATTTTATAAAAAAATATATTACAGAAAATAGTACAGACACTAATATTGATTAAAATGTTATAATAGTAGTAAACATGTATCCGGGATTTGATTAAATGGGCAGATATATTGTTTACGGCGGTAAAAAGCTTTTTGGCATTACTGATATTCATGGCAGTAAAAACGCCGCTCTTCCTGTTTTGTGCGGGTGTATTATTAATTCAGGGCTGAATGTTATCCATAACTGCCCAAAAATAACCGATGTGTTTAATACCTGCCATATACTGGAAAGAGCCGGCTGTAAAATTAAATGGGATGGTTCTACTGTAATTGTAGACTCTTCTAAAGCAAGATTTATAGTAATTGATGACGAACTTACAGGCAGCATGCGTTCTTCAATAATATTTATGGGCGCTTTCTGCGGCAGGTTCAAAAAAGCGGTTGTATCAAAGCCCGGCGGATGCAGGATAGGCAAAAGACCAATTGACATTCATATTGAGTCTTTAGAGCAGATGGGCATAGTTATAACTGAAGGTCTTAACTGTTTTTCGTGCAGCGCAGGCGCAATAAAGCCGTGCGAAATCAATTTAAGGTTTCCAAGCGTTGGCGCTACAGAAAATATAATGCTGTCGGCATCTTGTGCAGATGGCGTTACTGTTATTAAAAATGCAGCCTGCGAGCCTGAAATAGAAGCTTTAGCCGGTTTCTTAACATCTATTGGAGCTAAAACAGTTTGTGAAAATGGAAAAATTACTGTATGCGGCACAGATAAGTTTAATGATACGGAATATACGATTATACCGGACAGAATAGAAGCCGGAACATATATTGCAGCCTGCGGCTGTGCTGGCGGAGAGATTTTTTTAAAAAACGCCAATGCTGCACACATGAGGGAAGTTGTTAATGTTTTTGGCAAAATCGGCTGTAAAATATCATTTTGTGATGGCGGAATTTATGTAAAATCGTCGGGAAAGGATATAATGCCGCAAAATGTGAAAACAGGCGTATACCCGTATTTTCCAACCGACATGCAGCCGCAGCTTATGAGCGTATTGACATTGGCGCAAGGAACAAGTATTATTAATGAGTCGGTATTTGAAAACAGATTTAACCACGCTCTTGAGCTGAATAAAATGGGAGCCAATATAGAAATAGAAGGCTCCGAAGCCACAATAAAAGGTGTCACAAAGCTTGAAGCAAGTGAAATTTCAGCTTTTGATTTGCGTGCCGGAGCAGGTCTTATAATAGCAGCCCTTACATGCGACGGAATGTCAGCTGTAAACGGAGCGGAATATATAAAAAGAGGCTATGAAGCTATAGATGAAAGCTTTAAAGATTTAGGAGCTAATGTCAGGTATGAAAGCAGGTGACTGCTATGAATAAAAACAAACATGAAAACAGTGTTGAAAATAAACATGTTAAAAAAAGAAAAAGGAAACTGTTAAATCCAAAAAATATAGCTGTTATTATTTGTGTGCTTTTCGGAGCTGTGCTTTTTATGCTTTCGCCGGTATTTACCATAAAAAATATAGAAATTACAACTATGGATAAATATTCAAAAGATGAGCTTTGCAGCATGCTGAACTTAAAAACAGGCACAAATATGTTTTTGTTTAATCGTTTTTCAGCTTCTAAAGTACTTAAAAACAATAATTATGTAGAAGACTATAATATTTCTTATAAATTTCCCGATACAATTAAGATTGATATAACAGAAAGAAAAGTAAGAGGGTATGTTCCTTATATGGGTTCATACCTTTACATAGACGAGTATGGACGCGTTTTGGAAATTAACAGCCAAATGTCATCGGCACTGCCTGTTGTTGAGGGACTTAAGTTTGATACATTTGTTCTTGGTGAAAAAATAAATGCTGAAAACAAAGAAGCTTTTGATATAATGGTTACAATAGCTCAGCTTATGAATAAATATGAGCTTTTGGATATTGTAGTGAAAATCGATGTAAGTGATATAAACAAAGTAACGGCATTTGTAAACAATATTGAAGTCAACTTAGGCGATATGTCAAACGGCGACCAAAAAATACGTACTATGGGAGAGGTAGTAAAAAATCTTGGTCCAAATGACAGAGGTGTCCTTGATTTAAGCGACTTGTCAAAGCCGATTGTGTTTAAATACCTTACATGATGGGAGATGTAATTTTTGATTAAGTTTAAACGTGATATTGTTTTAGCTTCCGCAGTCTGTCTGTTTGCCGGATTTCTGTCATGTTCTGCGTTGGTATTTGCCTATACAAAAATGAATGAGGCTAATGTTGACAATATCAATAATTTAACGCAGCTATTAAAAAGCGCTGACGATAAAAACAAAGAATTAATGGATGAAATAGAATTAAAAAACAAAATGGTTGCTGATTATGAAGATGCTGTATCAAAAGATGATGCAGCCCTTAATTTAATGAAAGAAGAACTTGAGAAAACAAGAAAAGCTTCAGGCGAAACTGAGCTGAAGGGCAAAGGCATAGTAGTAACCGTTAACGACAGTAAAGCCGATGCTGACGGCGCGGCTTCAGCCTCGTTTGTTATTCATGACGAGGACTTGCTTTTGTTTGTAAATGAACTAAACAGCGCTGGGGCTGAGGCTGTATCTATTAACGGGCAGAGAATTACATCAAGAAGTTCAATTAAGTGCGCAGGCTCTATAATAAATGTAAATGGAGTAAGGATTGCGGCTCCGTTTATAATTAAGGCGATAGGCGAACCGGAAGTTCTTGAGTCTGCGCTGAGATTTAAAGGAGGAGTTATTGATTCGCTTCTGCCATGGGGCTTCTCAATTGATGTAAGTCAGGAAGATGAGGTAGTAATTGAGGCTTATACACAGTCTTTTAATTATAAGTATGCTTCTGAAACTGAAAGCTAAGATGAATAATTTTGGGATTTATTGTATAAAATTATCATTTTTGTAACATTATGTGGTTTTTTGTATATATAATCACAAAAAAATTTTTATATTATAAGATTTTAGTTGAATTACTTTAAAAAAAAGGATAGAATATATAATGTAATTTTTGTGTTTTCAGGCATTTATCAAAATATGGGTACTATATGATTATAGTATTGTTTTGATTTATTTATACATATAAGTCAGAATACATTAAATTAAAAATAATTTCTTCTTTTAGAATATATGGGGAGGTAATGGCTGTGCTCGAATTTGTAAGCCAGGGCAATGCGGCAGTAATTAAAGTAGTAGGTGTCGGCGGCGGTGGCAACAACGCTGTTGACAGAATGATTGAAGATAATATGGACGGAGTTGAATTTATAGCGGTAAATACTGATGTGCAGGATTTATCAAAGTCAAAAGCTCCGACAAAAATACAGATAGGTGAAAAACTTACTAAAGGTCTCGGCGCAGGCGGCAACCCTGAAATTGGTGAAAAGTCAGCTGAGGAAACAAAAGAGGAAGTGTCAAAGTCTTTAAGCGGCGCTGATATGGTATTTATTACAGCCGGCATGGGCGGAGGCACAGGCACCGGGGCTGCGCCTAAAATAGCTGAAATTTCAAAATCAATGGGTATTCTTACGGTTGCAGTTGTTACAAAGCCTTTTAATTTTGAAGGTAAAAAAAGAATGTCTAATGCTGAAAGAGGCTTATCGGAGCTTAGAAAACATGTTGACACACTTGTTATTATACCGAACCAAAGGCTTCTTGCTATTATTGATAAAAAGACAAGCATTATAGATTCATTCAGGAAAGCCGATGAGATTTTAAGGCAGGGAGTCCAAGGCATAGCAGACCTTATTTCTAAACCTGGTGTTATTAACCTTGATTTTGCCGATGTTAAAACCGTTATGTCTGGAAAAGGCGTGGCTCACATGGGTATCGGTCATGGTACAGGAGAGGATAAGGCTGAAATCGCAGTTAAGGCTGCTATACAAAGTCCGCTTCTTGAGACAAAGATTAATGGTGCCCGTTATGTTCTTATTAATTTTGCAGGCGATGCAAATCTTGGACTTCTTGAGGCAGATGAGGCGGCTAACCTTATTAAGGAAGCTATTGACCCGGATGCAGAGATTATATTTGGTACTACAATTAATGAAAATCTCAAAGATGAAGTTATTGTTACAGTTATAGCTACAGGCTTTGAAGATGAAGAAAAAGGTCTTCCGCCTAAGAGTTTAAGAAGTGCTTTTGATTTTGCCGGTTCTGAAAGAAGCCTTAGGGACAACGCAGGTTACGACAGAACTGTAAGATATGATTATGGTCAGGATACGCAGGGCGCTCATGAACAGGAAAATATGTCTTCTGAATACAAACAGGAAGAGCCTTCAAGAGAGAATGAAACAGAAAAACCAAGAAGACCTGTTTATAATTTTGAAGATGAGGGCGAAATACATATACCTTCTTTCCTCCGTAAAAAGTCATAATTATCAATGCGCACGGTTTTAATAGATAAAAAAATTTAATTTAAACCAGTTTTATTTATATTCTAAAAGAGTAAGCGTGCTGATTAAAACGGCACGCTTAAATTTTGTTGAATTTTATTAATATTGTTTTACAAAGCTTGAATTTTAGTATATTATATAATCTAAAAATAGCTTGGCAGTTTTTAAGCCGCCAGTTTGTTTGGAGTGGTTAATATATATGGAAAACGACAGCAAAAGCGCTGTTAAAGCAGCCGGCTTAATGATGGTTATAACCCTTATAGGCAAAATACTTGGTCTTGTAAGGGAGATGTTTTTAGCCGGTAATTTTTCGGTAGGCATGGAAGCAAGCGCATTTGTAGCTGCAAGCCAGATGCCGCGAATATTTTTTGATGTGGTTTTTGCTTCGGCAATTTCCGCGAGTTTTATACCTGTTTTTAACGAGTATATGAAAAAGAAAGGCAAAAAAGAAGCTTTTCTTTTATCAAGCAATTTTGTTACGATTATAGGCTTATTAACAACATTAATTACTGTTTTAGGAATTATATTTGCACCATACATTACAACAATTTTTGCAAGAGGTTTTGATGAACAGACGGCGGCATTATGCACTATGCTTTTAAGAGTGCTTTTTCCAACAACTATATTTACTGGAATAGCATTCTCATTTGTAGGCATACTTCAGTCAATGGATGAGTTTAACGTCCCTGCCGCCATGAGCATAGCTTCAAACTTGGTTATTATAGTGTATTTTATATTTTTCAATGACAGGTTTGGAGTATATGGTTTAACAATAGCGTTTCTTATAGGCTGGGCAATGCAGGCTGTTATACAGATTCCATCGCTTTTTAAAAAGGGGTATAAATATAAGTTTTATATTAATCTTAAAGATGAAGGCTTAAAAAAGATACTCGTTCTTATGCTTCCTGTTATGGTGGGAACATGGGTTCAGCCTATAAATCTTGCAATTAACACAAATTTTGCTTCCGGGCTTTTTGACGGTTCAGGTGTATCAGCAATTAATTATGCAAATACTGTTTATTCCATAATAGTAGGAGTTTTTGTGCTTTCAATAGCCAATGTGATTTTCCCGAGGCTTTCAAGAATGTCAATTGACAAAGATGGTGAAAGCTTCAGCAGAACAATATCGGGTACACTGGAGGCTATGGCATTTTTAATTATACCTATGATGTTAGGGCTTATGATATTAAGCGAGCCTGTTGTTAAGATAATTTACCAGCGCGGAAAATTTGACGATTTTGCAGCTGAAATAACTTCAAGGGCACTGTTTTATTTCTGTCTTGGCATGCCGGGTTTTGGTGTGCAGAATATTTTAAGCCGTGCTTTTTACGCAAGGCAGAAAGGGAAAATGCCTTTAATAAGCGGATTAATATCAATAGCTGTTAATGTTATACTGTGCATGGCTTTAACAGACAAAATGGATGTTGGAGGTTTAGCTGTTGCTTCAGCAGTATCTCAAACGGTGGCAGCGGTTATACTTTTTATACCTATGCAGAAAGAAAGCAGAATTATAACAGGTCCATTTATAAAAGAAATTATTAAGATGTGTATTTCTTCGGCATTTATGGCTGCTGCTGTAATTTTGGTTAAAGAAACAGCCGGCGGATTTTTAGAAGGCGGGCTTATATCAAATATTATAATTTCAGCGTGCTCTGTTTTATCCGGCATAGCTGTATACGGAATCTGCGCTGTTATTTTAAAAATTAACTCAATGAGTTTTTCTATAGGCATAGTTTCTAAATTTTTAAAGAGAGGTGGTAATTCTTGATAGAAAGCAGTATTGTATATACTTTTTTATCAAAAATAGGTAATTTTTTATTGGATTTAGTAAAAAACAGTGCCTTGGGCAGAATTTTTTTATCGCCTAACGAAAATATCTCTGAATCAAGAGGAAGTATATTTTTTAAGATATACAGGCTTGTGAGAGGCATTTTGTGGAAAATTTTTGACACACTTAAAATAACAAAGCTTTTTGAAGGCAGCATATTTAAAATGGTTTTCCTTTGGACGTCAGTTACTGTTGTTCTTGCGCCTGTTGCGCCTACAATGGTGATTATACTTTTTGCTTTAGCAGGCTTTGGTTCTCTTACATTAAGGCTTTTGTGTAATCCAAAAGCTAAACTAAGGTACTTTCCGCTTAATAAATATGTATATGCCTTTGCGGCAGTATATTTTATATCAGTTTTTATATCTGTAGATGTAAAGGGAAGCCTTTACGGCGGATTGCTAACTGTTTTGTTTATTATGTTTTATGCCGTTGTGACAAACAGTATAAGGAAAAAGGTACAGTTTAGGTCAATGCTGTTATTCATAGTAATTATAGGTGTTGCAGTTTCGTTTTACGGTTTTTATCAGTTCCTTAACCAAAGCAAGTTCGGCGGCGTTTGGGTTGATACTGATATGTTTGAGTCAATACAGTTCAGGGTTTACTCAACACTTGACAATCCTAATGTGCTGGGGGAATATTTCCTGCTTGTTATACCTACTGCCGTTGCATGCTTTTTTGTTACAAAAAACAATTTAATGCGCATTTTTTATTTTTTGGCTACTGCGGTTATGATGGTATGTCTTGTACTTACTTATTCAAGGGGATGCTATATAGGCATTATAGTTGCCGCAGGTGTATTTCTTGTGCTTTTGGACAGAAGGTTTATACTCCTTGGAGTGGCTGCTCTTTTATTAATGCCTTTTGTACTGCCTGATACAATTGTAAACAGATTTATGAGCATTGGAAATATGGAAGACAGTTCTACTTCATACAGATTTTATATTTACATGGGTACAATACACATGCTTAATGATTACTGGCTCTCTGGCATAGGTCCGGGTCAGAGTGCATTTAACAAGGTTTATCCGTATTACGGATATAACGGAATAAGCGCGCCGCATGCGCATAATACATTCCTTCAGGTAATGTGCGATACAGGAATAACAGGCATAATACTGCTTTTAGCTGTTATTTACCAGTTTTATAAGCTTCTTTTCCGTTCTTATCTTGATACAAAGGATAAAGCTGCCAGACTTTTTACAATAGGCTTTATGTCGTCCTTATCCGGATTTCTGGTACAAAGTTTATTTGATTATACATTCTATAATTACAGGGTAATGATTTTCTTCTGGATATATGTGGCTTTAGGGGCAGTTGCTACAAGCTATGCTTCACTTAAGGAGGAGTAGTTTTGATTAAGGTACTTAATATTATAAGCGACAGCAATATAGGCGGCGCCGGTAAGTGCGTTCTTAATTTTCTTAAATATTATGACAGAAAAAAATTTTCAGTTAAGGTTATAGTGCCGAGAGGCTCTCTTTTAAAACCTGAAATAGAAAAACTTAAAACAGATGTTATAGAAGTTGACGGCATTACAGATAAGTCTTTTGATTTAAAAGCTGTTAAAAACTTAAAAAGAATTATTAAACGGCTTAAACCGGATATTGTTCATACTCATGGAACAATGAGCGGAAGAATAGCGGCTAAAATGTGCGGAGCAAAGATTATATATACAAGGCATTCGGTTTTTCCGCTTAGCGCGAGAATAAAGAAAGGCTTGGGACAAAAGGCTAATAAGTTTGCAAATGAGTTTTTTTCTGACAGGATTATTGCTGTTGCTGAAGCTGCGAAAGATAACCTTACAGAAGGCGGAATTAATCCAGATAGAATTGATGTTATATTAAATGGTGTAGAGCCTCTTAGTGAGGTTTCTGAAGAGAGAAAACAAGATATTCGCTCTGTCTATTCAATATCTCAAAATGATTTTGTTGTAGGCATATTAGCCCGTCTTGAGCCGTATAAAGGTCATATTTATGTTATAGAAGCGGCTGAAATGCTTAAAGACAAAGGAATACCTATTAAAGTTATTATAGCCGGAACTGGAAGCTGTGAAGAAGAACTTAAAAACACAATTAAAGCTAAAAATTTGGAAGATACGGTAATTATGGCTGGTTTTGTAAATGATGTCCAGGGTCTGCTTTCTGTTATTGATGTGCAGGTAAACGCGTCATACGGCACAGAGGCGACAAGCCTTTCGCTTCTTGAGGGAATGAGTCTTGGCATACCGGCTGTTGTAAGTGATTTTGGCGGCAATCCAGGTGTTATAACAGATGGAGAAAACGGTTTTATTTTTCCGCTTAAAAATTCTACAAAACTGGCGCTGCTTATAAGGGAGCTTTATGAAGACACAAATATATATAACAAAATGAGCAAACGCGCTAAGGAAATATTTAATGAAAAGTTTACGGCGCAGATTTACGCGCGCAATATAGAAAAAGAATATGAAAAAGTTTTAAAAGGAGGCAAATAACGTGGAACGAAAAAAACGCGGAATAAATTTATTTGATATAGTTATTATAGTTGTAATCTGTGCTGTTGGCTTTGCAGGATATAAATATTTTAACAGGGAAAAAGTAATGGAAACAAAAACTATAAGATATACATTTGAGTTTATAGACAACTACGAGGGCTTTTCAGATTTAATAAATATAGGCGACGATATAACCGATAACGTAAAAAACTATTACATGGGTAAAGTTGTTGATGTAAAAACCGAGCCTTATAAAAAAATCGTTGAGGATAAAACAACTGGAACATACAAAGAGTCTGTTATGCCGGGAAAGGAAAGAGCGATAGTAACTGTTGAAGCAAATGTAACAGAAAGCAATTCAGATATTAAAGTTAATGGTTATTATACTGTAAAAGTAGGTCTTGAAATATCCGCCAAGGGCAACGGCTATTCAGGCAAAGGTTATATTCTGGACATAGAAAGATAAGGAGGCCCGGAAATGAAATTTTTAGATAAAAAAGGAAAGCTTTTTGGAAAAATCAATATAATTGATTTATGCGTTATAATAATTGTTATTATACTTATAGCAGGTGCTGTTTATAAGTTTAAGTTTATGGATAAAACAAGCAATAATGTAGCTATGCAGCCTATTACTTATACAGTTAAAATCGAAAAGGTTAGGGATTACGCCCTGAATAATATTGAAATAGGCGATACACTTTTTGATAAAACAAGCGGTAACGCCATTGGCACAATTACTAATGTTGAAAGTGAGCCTGCTACAGATTATGTAATTATGACTGACGGAAGCATTGTAAAAGGCAGTGTTGAAAACCGTATTAATATTATTCTTACTGTAGAAGCTGAAGCTGTGGAAAACAGCTCGGGATGTTATGTAAATAGGACTTATGAACTTCTCAGAGGTACTCAGAAGAAATTTATGACTAAATATTTTGAGTGCGATGGTTATATTAACTCTATCCAAGAGTAAGGTGAGCTGAAAATGAAAAAGCATTATTCAATATTAATGGCTTTAAACGGTCTTGATATAGGAGGGGCAGAAACACACGTTGTTGAGCTGAGCAAAGAGCTTACAAGACTCGGCTTTAGGGTTGTTGTGGCTTCAAATGGCGGTGTATATGAAAAAGAGCTGGCTTTGAATAAAATAAAGCACTATAAAGTGCCTATGAATAAAAGAAGCCTGCCAAGAATGCTCAAGTCATATTTCCTGCTTAAAAAAATAATACGTAAAGAAAAAATAGACATAGTGCATGCCCACGCAAGAATACCGGGTTTTTTGTGCGGTCTTTTGAAAAAAAGAATGCGTTTTACTTTTGTTTCAACTGCGCATTGGGTTTTCGATACACATGGAGGTCTTAAATATCTTACAAACTGGGGACAAAAGACTGTAGCTGTAAGCGATGATATAAAAAAATATTTAATTGACAACTATGGCGTAAAAGAAGAAAATATTTTTGTTACTATAAACGGAATAGATACTGAAAAGTTTTCTCCGCAGCAGGATTATACCGATTTTGCCAAAGAATATAATCTTCAGGAAAACGAAAACAGGCTTGTTTATGTAAGCCGCATGGACGAAGACAGGGCTTATGCCGCAAGGCTGATTATAAATATCGCTCAAAAGCTTAATAATGTTATACCTAATTTAAGAATAATAATAGCCGGCGGCGGAAATGTTTTTGATGAGCTTAAAAAACTTTCTGACGAAGTTAACCGCAAAATAGGCAGAAAATGTATTATAATGACAGGCGCGAGAACAGATATTAATAAAATAGTTGCTTCCGGAAAAGTATTTGTTGGTGTAAGCCGTGCGGCACTTGAAGCTATGGCGGCTGAAAAGCCGGTTATACTTGCCGGAAATGAAGGATATATTGGTCTTTTTAATAAAGAAAGCTTTGCAAAGGCGGTTGACAATAATTTCTGCTGCCGCGGCTGTGAAATGTCTACAGAAGAAAGCCTATACAGAGATATTGTATATACATTTAACAGCATAGACGATAATGAAAGAAAGCGCCTTGGCAAGTATGGCAGGGAAGTTATATTTAAGTATTATTCCGTAAATAAAATGGCTAACGACTGTATTGAGGCTTATAAAGCGGCTTTGGCTGAAAAGAAAAAGAGAAAGTACAAAGTGCTTATGAGCGGTTATTACGGTTTCAGCAATTCAGGTGATGACGCCATTTTAATTTCAATATATTCCAATATAATGAAATCAGGGAGGAATATAGAAGTAACGGTTCTTGCAAATAAGCCTGAACAGACGGCTGAAAAATACGGCGTAAATGTTACTTACAGGTACAATGTGTTTAAAGTGGCTTTGGCGATATTAAACTGTGATTTGCTTATAAGCGGCGGCGGAAGCCTGCTTCAGGACAGGACAAGTACAAGGTCTTTGATTTATTATCTTTCGATTATTAAAATGGCAAAAATGTTTCATAAAAAGGTTATGCTTTACGCTAATGGAATAGGACCTGTTGAAAAAGAGCGTAACAGACATCTTGTAAAACGTGTTGTAAGCCGTGCCGATTTTATTACATTGAGAGAAGAAAACTCTCTTGAGGAATTAAGAAAAATAGGCGTTAAAAATAAAAACGCTGTAGTCACTGCCGACCCTGTTTTTTCTATGGAAAGCGTAAGTGAAGAGGAAGCAAAAAAGGCATTTTTAAATTCAGGAGTGCCTATTGATAAGCCGATAATAGGCGTATCTGTGAGAAATTGGAAAGATATAGAGCCGTTTTTGAAAGATATGGCAGCTTTTTGCGATAGAATATATGATGAGCTTGGCAGGAACATTGTGTTTATACCTATGCAGATGCCTTATGACGCATCTGTAAGCGAAAAAGTGAGAAAAATGATGAGGCGCCCGTCATATATGCTTTCTGTTAACTGTACGCCGAAAGAAATAATGGGTGCTATAGGTTTAATGGAAGCTGTTGTGAGCATGAGGCTCCATACACTTATATTTGCCGCTAACAGAGCCGTACCTATGCTTGGATTTATTTACGACCCTAAAATTGAGTACTACCTTAACTTATTTAAAATGCCTTCAGGCGGAGATATGAAGGACTATGACATGAATAAAGCGTTTGAAAGTTTAAAAGACCTTATAAATAATAGACAGAAGTACAGTGAAGGCTTAAAAGAAATATCAGATGTTATGAAAAAGCGTTCTGAGGATAATGTTAAATATCTTCTTAAACTACTTGACAGATAAAAGGCAGGGCTGGTGTATTTATGAACGATGTAGTAAAGATTATGAATGTACCTTTTGATACTTCAGGAATGAACGGTGCGGTAAAAAAAATAATGGGCTATTTTGAAGATGGCGGAGAACACATTATATGTACTCCAAATCCTGAAATTGTAATGGAAGCGCAGAAAGATAAAACTCTTCTTGGAATACTGCTTGCCGCTGACTTAGTGGTTCCTGATGGAGTAGGAATTGTATGGGCGTCTAAATTTTCTAAAAATAAGCTTAAGGAACGTGTTTCCGGTTATGATTTATGCCTTAAGCTCTTTGAAAAAATGAAGGATACTGACAAAACGATTTATTTTTTTGGCGGAAGTCCGGGCGTTGCTGCCGAAGCGGCTAAAAAGATGATGGCTAAATATAAAGGCTTGAAAATTGTTGGATACAGAAACGGTTATTTTTCGCCTAAAGATGAAAACCAGATTCTCTCTGACATACGTAATGCTTCTCCTGATTTGCTTCTGGTTGGCTTAGGTTCGCCAAAGCAGGAAAAGTGGATATATGACAATCTCCGGTTTACATGCGCCAAAGCTGCTATTGGCGTTGGAGGCTGCTTTGATGTTATGGCAGGCAATATTAAAAGAGCGCCTAAAATATACAGGAAGTTTGGTCTTGAATGGCTTTACAGGCTTATTAAGCAGCCTTCAAGATTTAAAAGGATGCTTAAACTTCCTGAATTTGCTATTCTTATTATTTTAAAAAGAAACGTAAAATAAAATAGGGGGATGCTTTATTGATACAAAAAATCAATGGGCGTTCCCCTTTATTTTATTTACGAAAAGAGGCTGGATATATGTATACAAATAAAAAAAATAACTTTATAATGCTTGCTGCCGGTATATTTTCAATAGCTGTATCTGTAATAGTATTTTTTGAGCCAAACAATATAGTCGTAGGCGGATTTTCCGGTTTGGGCATTATTATAAACCGTTCTTTTGGAATACCGGTTTGGATTTCTAACATAATTTTAAATATACCGCTTTTTTTATTTGGTTTTAAAATAATGGGAAGAAGATATATATTAAAAAGCGCTGTATGCGCTTTTGGGCTTTCGGCAGCGTTTAATATAGCGGCTTTTCTGCCGGAATTTAAGGGCGATATTATGCTTGTATTAGTATACGGCGCACTTTTTGACGGCTTGGGCACAGGTTTGGTTTTAAAAAGCGTATCAAGCACAGGGGGAGTAGACCTTTTGGCGTCAATAGTTCATAGCGGCAAGCAGTATTTGTCAATATCAGCCATTATATTTGTCATAAATTCCATAATTATTATGACAGGGTTATTTGTTTTCGGCTCCCAAAGGGCGCTTTATGCTGTAATAGCGGCTTTTATATCCGGAAAAATATCAGGTATTGTGCTGGACGGGCTTTCGTTTTCAAAGGCAGCTGTTATTATATCCGAGAAAAGTGAAGATATAGCGGAGAGTTTAATGCGCAATATAGAACGTGGAGTAACCGCATTTAAGGCAAACGGCATGTATACTGGCAATGAAAAGAATGTGCTACTCTGCGTATTTGGATATAAAGAAACATCAATTGTTAAAGACATTGTACGTAGTATAGACTCAAATGCGTTTTTAATAGTAACAGATGTTAAGGAAGTACTGGGTGAAGGGTTTAAAGATGTAAAGCATTAAAAGTGATTGGTAATTTTTTTACATGTTAAAATGCCGCATTGTATTATTGTCGCATACTATTTGAACAATTGAGGAAGCTGATTTTTAGAGAAAAAAATATTAATTTTAAAATTTCTGAAAAAAATGTCTTTTTTTTATAGATTATTTTCAAAGTTTTTGGTATTATGTTATAAAGCAGTACAAAAATATGGTTAAATTGGCTAAAGTGATTTTTTTATGATTTGGTTTTACATTAATTGTTAAATTTTCACAAAGATTTTTCTGCTTTGTTGGAAACTGAGGCAGGCTTAAACAGTATGCCTGTGGTATAGTTGTGAATTGCAATTAAGTGTGTGTATGCTAAAAATAAGGACGGGGTGAAATTTATGATTTCAAATCAAATTTTACAAAGCACTATTGACGGACTCAAAAATATTACAAGAAAGGATTTAAGCGTTATTGAAAAAGAAGGAAAAGTTATAGCCACAACAGAAGAAGAAATGACAGGCGAACAGCTGGAAGGGATAAATGATTTTGTAAGCTCGGCTGCTGAAAGCCAGATGGTATCAGGATACCAGTACTTTAAGGTTTATGATAATGGTGTGCCGGAGTACATTGTACAGGTAAAGGGCGATGATGAAGAAAGCTATAGGATAGGTAAAATTACATCATTTCAAATCCAAAGCCTTCTTGTGGCATATAAAGAAAGATATGACAAAGACAATTTTATCAAAAATCTTCTTCTTGACAATCTTCTTTTAGTTGATATATACAGCAGGGCTAAAAAGCTGCACATAGAAAACAATGTGAGAAGAATAGTTTTCCTTATTGAAACAAATATTGACAAGGAAATGAATATTGTTGAAATGGTAAGGAATATTTTTCCTGCCAAAACTAAGGACTTTGTAACAGCTGTTGACGAGCATTGTATAATACTTGTTAAGGAAATCCGTGAAAAAGAAGCAACTGATGAAATAATGAAAACAGCTAAAACAATTTCTGACACCATAAGCGCTGAAACAGGCAGCAAAGTATTTATCTCAATAGGTACTGCCGTAAATGACCTTAAAGACGTTTCCCGTTCGTATAAAGAAGCTAAAATGGCTCTTGAAGTAGGACGTATATTTGATTCTGAAAAGAATATTGTTAATTATGAGCAGCTTGGAATAGGAAGGCTTATTTATCAGCTTCCGCTTCCGCTTTGCAAAATGTTTATTAGAGAGGTGCTCCACGGTCTTACTATAGACGATTTTGACGAGGAAACTCTTACTACAGTCGGCAAGTTCTTTGAAAATAACCTTAATGTTTCTGAAACATCAAGGCAGCTCTATATTCATAGAAATACTCTTGTTTACAGACTTGACAAGCTTCAGAAAATGACTGGTCTTGATTTAAGGAATTTCGATGACGCCATTATATTTAAAATAACGCTTATGGTAAGCAGATATATGCTTTTTATGGAAAAAATGTCTTATTAAGTTTTTATAAGGCAGGAAAGGGAGTATTAAATGATTACCATCAATAATGTGTCAAAGGTTTACCCCAATGGCTCACAGGCGGTAAAAAATATAACGCTGCATATTGAAAAAGGCGAGTTTGTATTTATTATCGGCTCAAGCGGCTCAGGTAAATCAACTCTTATTAAAATGCTTATGAAGGAGCTGGATCCTACAAGCGGAGAAATTATAATTAACGGCATAAACACAACTAAAATGAGCAGAAGCCAGGTTCCATATTTAAGAAGAAACCTCGGCATAGTTTTTCAGGACTTTAGGCTACTGCCTAAAAAAACAGTTTATGAAAATGTGGCTTTTGCAATGCGTGTTACAGAGGCGTCTTCAAGGCATATAGCAAGGAATGTGCCTACAGTCCTTTCACTTGTAGGTCTTCAGAATAAGTCAAGAGCATATCCTAATGAGCTTTCAGGCGGTGAGCAGCAGAGGACGGCTCTTGCAAGGGCTATAGTTAATAATCCGCCTATACTTATTGCGGACGAGCCTACAGGCAACCTTGACCCTGAAACTGCTTGGGATATTATGTATCTTCTTGATGAAATTAATAAACGTGGGACAACTGTTGTAGTGGCTACCCATGCCAGTGATATTGTTGACGAAATGCAAAAGAGGGTTGTTATGCTTAATCATGGAAATATCGTAAGAGATGTGGAAAGAGGTGGATATTTCGATGAAGCTTAGTTCGGTTAGGTATTACATACACGAAGGCATTTCAGGTTTGTTAAGAAACAGTCTTATGACTGTGGCTTCAATTGCAACAGTTGCCGCATGTATTTTTATAGTTACTGTTTCATGCTGTCTTATAGGCAATCTTCATGCGATGCTTAAACAGCTTGAAAGCGACATAGGAATTGTTGTTTTCCTTGACGATGACGCTGACTCGAATTTAATTAATAAAGTAAGTGATGAGCTTAATCAAATTGAACATGTTACGCTTGTAACATATATTTCGCCGCAGGAAGCTCTTGACGGGCTTAAAGAAGAATGGGATGCAGATGATATATTAAGCGGATTTGACGGAGAAAATAACCCGCTTCCGCATTCGTTTGAGGTTTCTATAGACAGCATAGAAAACCAAGCTGGAATACTTGATGCCATAGAGCAGATAGACGGCATTAGAAATGTTAAAAATGCCCAGGCGGCTACAGATGTGCTTCTTAAACTTAATAAAGTTGTAAGTATTGTGGGCGTGATTGGTATTGCCATACTTGGCATTATTTCTGTTGTTATAATTACAAACACTATTAAAATATCTGTTTATAACAGAAGAACTGAAATTAATATTATGAAGTATGTAGGTGCAACAGACTGGTTCATAAGGTGGCCTTTTGTTGTGGAGGGAATTGTAATAGGAGTTATTGGGGCTGCTATTCCGCTTATAATTTCTTGGCCGCTTTACAGCAAATGCGTATCTCTTGCTTATGAACACTTTTCAATACTTACTAATATTGCTTCTTTCCTTGGAAGTTATGAGATATTCTCAAAGATTGTTCCTTTAGGACTTTTAGCAGGAATTGCTTTGGGTGTACTTGGAAGCGTTACATCTATACGTAAATATCTTAAAGTTTAATGGTATTTTGTTTTGAATAGGGATTTATTGTTGGTAAAAGGGGCATACTGTTTAATATGCCCCTTTATTTAGTAATAAATTAAAGCTGCATAAAATATAAATTATTTATCAATGATTAAGGAGCTATTTAAAATGAATAAAAAAAGTTTCTATAGCGGTGTTATAACCGGTGTTCTTTCCGCTGCTGTTGTGTTCGGTGTTTTGAGCTTTGCCAGTGCGGGAATAATGGCTAAAACCCGTGAAACATTTTCGCAGGAGAATAAGCTTACATATATTTCATCTTTGCTTAATAAGTATTATGTTGACGATATTGACAGCAGCAAACTTGTTGAAGGTGCTTGCGAGGGTCTTGTAAACGGCGTGGGCGACCCATATACAACTTACTTTTCAGCTGAGGAAACAGAAGAATTTATGAATGCTACAAACGGTGAATTCTGCGGCATAGGTGTTGGGATTTTGTATAATAACCAAGACAAAACTGCGACTGTTTCATACCTTATGGACAACAGTCCGGCAGGAGACGCTGGCATTCTTCCTGGGGACAAAATAACAAAAGTAAATGGAAAAAGCACTATAGGCATGGAGCAGGATACAATAGTAAATAATGTACGCGGACCGGAAGGAACAACAGTTGAAATAACTGTTTACAGGGATTCTGACGCAAAAGAGCATACATTTAATATTAAAAGAGCGGCTATAGACATACAAAGTGTTGACGGCGAAGTAATAGACGGAGATATAGGGTACATATACCTAAGCGGTTTTAAGGCTAATACTTACGACCAGTTTATGGAATGCTACAACAATCTTGTTGCACAGGGGATAAAAGGTCTTGTTTTAGATGTAAGGGACAATCCGGGCGGACTTTTAAATTCTGTGGAAAAAATAGCTGATGAAATTATACCTGAAGGCAATGTTGTTTATACTATTGATAAAGAAGGAAACAGAAAGGATTTTAATGCCGATTCGCATTATATTGATATTCCTCTTGTAATGCTTGTAAATGGAAACAGCGCCAGCGCGTCGGAAATATTGTCGGGAGCTGTACAGGACAGGGGCAGAGGAAAACTTGTGGGAACGCAGACATTCGGCAAGGGTCTTGTTCAAAATCTTTACAGCATACCTGATGGTTCATCTGTTAAAATAACTATAGAAAAATATTATACGCCTAAAGGCGTATGCATTCAGGGTGTTGGAATAACACCGGATTATGTAGTTGAAAGAACAGATAATCTGCCGAGCGTTATGCTTCTTGACCATAGCGAGGATATTCAGCTCAGCAAGGCAATAGAGGTTTTAAGGACAGAAATGAAATAATTATTAATTATACCGGCTTCTTGCAATTATATTTGTAAGAAGCCGTTTTTTAGTTTAAAATAAATGTATAATACTTTTGTTTTATTATTTTATGAGGTGAAAAACATGAGTTTGCAAAAGATAATAAGGCGAATTATAAAAGCTGTACTCTTGCTTTTTGTAATTTCTTTAGGCGGCATAGCAGCAATTAATATTTATGTGATAAAAACGACGGAAAAATGGATATTATCTATAGATGAAGCCGGACAAATTGAAAATATTGACTGCATACTCGTTTTAGGCGCTGCTGTAAGAAATAACGAAATACCGAGCGCAATGCTTAACGACAGACTTGAAACAGGCATTGAGCTTTATAAACAAAATGTTTCAGATAAAATATTAATGAGCGGCGACCATGGCAGAAAGGAATATGATGAGGTTAATGTTATGAAAAATTTTGCTATAAAAAGCGGTGTTCCATCTGAAGATATATTTATGGATCACGCCGGTTTTTCTACATACGAAAGCATGTACAGGGCAAAAGAGATATTTCAAGCCGATAAAGTAATTATTGTTTCACAGAAATATCATTTATACAGGGCTGTTTATATAGCCCGCAGCCTTGGCATGGAGGCGTATGGCGTACCTTCTGATGTACGTATATACAGAGGACAGGAGTATCGTAATTTAAGAGAAGCTGCGGCAAGGGTAAAAGACTTTTTTATTGTTATAATTAAGCCTGAGCCTACTTATCTTGGCGAAGCAATACCTGTAAACGGAAACGGAGATATAACAAATGACAAATAGTAATTAATTATTTAGATTTAACTGGCATATATGCATATTGCCGGTTTTTTAACAAAAGTGAGTATATTATAGACTATATTTAAAAAATTTGTTATTATTAAAGTTAGTGATTTATGCATTAGAGATAATATATTTACAAAATATTAAATAAAGGAAAGGACAAACTTTTTATATGGCATCTATCGTAAATCTTATTATTTTAGCACTGCAAATACCGGCGGTTTTATTCGCTACTACACTGCATGAATTTTCAAGGGCGGCTGTATCAACTGTACTTGGAGATAAAAAACCTAAAAATGAAGGGCGTCTTACATTAAATCCTGTAAAACATTTTGAACCTGTAGGCTTTATACTTATGTGGGCAACTGGTTTCGGCTGGGGCAAACCGGTGGAAACAAGCCCTATGTTTTATAAGAACAGAAAAAGAGATACACTAATTACAGCTGTTGCTCCAACGGTTATTAACTTAATCGCCGCTTTTATTTCTTCTGTAATATATTATATTGCGCCTTTAGGGGAAATGGGAATTGCCGGAGTACTGCTTTCATACCTTTTAGTATCAATTAAGCAGTTTAATATTTATATAGCAGTTTATAATATTGTTCCTGTTTCACCTATGGACTGTGTAAAGGTGCTTGCGTGCGTACTTCCTGCCAATTCGTATTTTAAGTATATCCAGTATGAGAAGATAATTCAGATGGTATTTCTTCTTCTGCTTTTTATGGGATACACTAATTTTATAATTAATCCTATTGTCAGCTTTTTTATGGCTGTATTATAAAATAAAACAGGCGGTGTCTGTATTATGGAAGATATAACTCTCAAGCTTGAGAATTTTGAGGGCCCACTCAGCCTGTTGTATCATTTAATAGAAAAAAATAAAGTTGATATTTATGATATACCCATAGCCGAAATTACAAGGCAGTACATGGAAGTTATATATAATTCTGAAATAATGGATATGGACGTAATGAGCAGTTTTATCGTTATGGCGTCTACACTTATGGAGATTAAGTCAAAAATGCTTTTGCCTAAAGCCCAGAACGAGGAAAATGATGAGACAGACCCGCGTTCAGAACTTGTAAACCGCCTTATTGAGTACAAAAAATACTGCGAGTTTGCTAAAATGCTTAAAGAAAAAGAAAGCAGGTACTCTAAAAGACTCTTTAAAGAGCCGGATAAGGCTTTAAGCGAGATAAAAAATGAATATTCAACCGACATAGACTCTTTTATGAACGGCGTTACATTTGATGATTTGATTAATGCTTTTAAAACTGTTATGGAAAGAAAAGATTTAAAAACTGATAAGATTAGAAGCGGTTTTAAATCTGTTTCCCATGATGAGTTTACAATAGAAGAAAAAATAGATTATCTTAAAGAACTTTTGTATTTAACGCCTAAAATACGGTTTAAAGAGGTTTTTACAAAGGATACTACAAAAGCTGAGGTTGCCGTTACGTTTTTGGCTCTTTTGGAACTTATAAAAACAGGTTTTATGATTATAAGCCAAAGCGTTAATTTTGGCGAAATTATAATAACCAAAAATCAGGAAGTGTAAGTATGAAAATTGAAGAAATGGAATCTGTTATTGAGGCTATGCTTTTTGTTTCAGGCACAGATGTACCGCTTACAGATATAGCTAATGCATTAAATATGGATAAATCAACAACACGCGCTGTTATAAGGGCGTTGTCGGACAAGTACGTAACGCAAAAAAGAGGAATACGCATAATAGAGCTTGACAACAGTTTCCAAATGTGCTCAGCCCCGGAATGTTTTGAGTATGTGTCAGCTCTTTGCAAAATACCGCGCCAGCAGTTTATGACGCAGGCTCTTTTGGAAACGCTGTCTATTATTGCATATAAACAGCCGGTTACAAAAGCCCAAATTGAGGAAATACGCGGTGTAAATGCCGACCACGCGGTAAACAGGCTTGTGGAACGCAATCTTGTTTGCGAAGTAGGCAGGCTTGATGCGCCGGGGAAACCGCTGCTTTTTGGCACTACAAAAGAGTTTTTAAGATACTTTGGACTAAGGTCGCCAAAAGACCTGCCTGTTTTAGGAGAGCTTGACAGTATAAAGCCGGAAAGAAGCGATGTTCAAAATAATGAGCAATAAATTATATGCGCTCTTTTTATTATAAAAATATGCCGCTTAAACAGACGTATTAAATATTGCTGCCTGAAAGAATATAAATACATAATAAAAGGCTGTGATTTAATTAAAAAATTATGGAATAAGCTTTAATTAGTATTAAAAACGACCAGAAAACAAAGGCTTGGATAATCCTTTGGCAAAATGGTGCCGTTTATTTGGTACCAACGGCGGAATACTGTGTATTCCGCTTTTTGAATGAATTTAAAACTGGGGGTCAGAACAAGAGAAAACCGGAGGTGCTTTATAATGAATATCGAAAAAGAAACTAAAGAATATATAGTCCAGTGCGGTCCTGAGGCAATGCTGGATAAGGCTGAGCCTTTTTTAAACCTTATGATGAGGTATAAATGCGCTATTATGGAAGTTGAAACAAAGCTTAATGTTTTAAACTCGGAATTTTCGCTTAATCATAACAGAAATCCTATTGAATCCATAGAAACAAGGCTTAAAAAACCTGCCAGCATAATTGAAAAAATGAACCGCAGAGGGTTTGAGCTGAGTGTTGAATCTATAGAAGAAAATCTTTTTGACATAGCCGGCATAAGAGTTATATGCTCTTTTGTTGACGATATATATACTGTTGCGAATTTACTTATTAATCAGGATGACATAAAACTTATAAGAATGAAGGATTATATTAAAAACCCTAAAGAAAACGGCTACAGAAGCCTTCATCTTATTATAGAAGTGCCTATTTTCCTTTCGGACGAGAAAAAATATATGAAGGCTGAAGTACAGTTAAGGACAATAGCAATGGATTTTTGGGCAAGCCTTGACCATAAGCTGAGATATAAACAAGACCTTGAAAATTCTGAGGATATAGCCGGAAGGCTTAAAGAGTGCGCTGAGCTTTGCACAGATTTGGACAACCGCATGCAGGACATAAGAAATGAAATTGATAACAAATAATAATTTCGATTTAAAATAAATAAAACATATACGCCATAATATTTATTATAAAATATTATGAGGTGGTATTGTGAAATTTTTAATAACTGTATTAATAATGGCATTAATGTTTTCCCAAAATGTTTTTGGAGAAGTTAAGGAGCCTCAGGTATACGCTCAAGGCGCTGTATTAATGGATTTTAAAACAGGTCGTGTGCTGTGGCAGAAAAACATGAATGAGGAACTGCCGATGGCAAGCACAACAAAAATTATGACGGCTGTGCTGGCTCTTGAAAGCGGCATGCTTGAAGATGTAACGGTGGCTTCAAAAAGAGCTGCCTCGGCGCCGCAGGTTAAAATGGGCATAAAAGAAGGGGAGGAGCACAGGCTTTATGACCTGCTTTATCCTCTTATGCTTATGTCAGCCAATGACGCGGCGATAGTTATAGCTGAGCATATAGGCGGTTCGGTTGAGGGTTTTGCGCAGATGATGAATGAAAAAGCCAAAGAAATAGGCGCTTTGAATACTGAATTTGTCACACCAAACGGACTGGATAAAGGCAATCACCATTCTACAGCTTATGATATGGCGCTTATTGCAAGGTATGCTTTAAACAACAGTGATTTTGTAGATATAATAAATACACCTGAAATTACAATACCTTTAAAAAACAGCGGTGAAAAAAGCTATTCTTTTAATAATAAAAACCGTCTTTTAAAGGAGTATGAAGGCGCTATAGGCGTTAAAACAGGATTTACCGGAAAAGCCGGAAACTGCTTTGTAGGCGCGGCAGAAAGAAACGGTATGGAGCTTATATCAGTTGTCCTTGCCAGCGGCTGGGGAAATGCGGGCAAAGAAAGAAAGTGGAGCGATACAAAAAGCATACTTGATTATGGATTTGAAAATTATCAAATTGCAGAAGTTATTAAAAAAGGAGCAAGTGCCGGCAAAGTCCCTGTACTTAAATCTAAAGAAGGATTTGTTAGCACGCAAACAGCTGAAAGCGGTTTTGCCTGTGTTACAGATGATGAGTTAAAATATCTTAAAACTACAGTTGATTTAAAAAAGAATGTTGAGGCGCCTGTAAAAATAAATGATGTGCTTGGCAGTGTTTCGGTTTATACACAAAGCGGCGAACTTCTTTTTAATACGGATATAGTATCAAGTGGGAATATAAAACGGCACGACTTAAATTCATGCATTAAAAAAACGATAAATCTATGGCTAAACTGCGATTTTAAGTTTATACTTAATTAAATATATAAAAGGTTGTAAAAAGGTTATAAAAAAGGTTCAGGAGGGTGAAATGGAAGTACGGTTGCAAAAATTCCTTGCCGAAGCCGGAGTAGCTTCAAGGAGAAAGGCTGAAGAGCTTATACTTGCCGGAAAGGTAAAGGTAAATGGCGTTACTGTTACCGAATTAGGCACTAAAATAGATGATAAAAAAGACGAGGTTTTATATAACGGCAAAAGAGTTGCATTAAGCCAAAAGCATGTTTATATAATGCTTAATAAGCCGTCAGGATTTGTTACAACTGTTAAAGATCAGTTTAACAGACCTACAGTTATGGACCTTATAAAAGGCGTTAAAGAAAGGGTTGTGCCTGTTGGCAGGCTTGACTATGATACATCAGGTCTTCTGCTCCTTACTAATGATGGCGAGCTTACATATAAACTTACACACCCAAGCAAAAAAATTGAAAAAATTTATATAGCAAAGCTTTTCGGCAGACCAGATGATAAAAATATCCAGGAATTCAGGCGCGGCATAATGATTGATACAGGCATGACTCAGCCGGCAAAGCTGGAAATTTTAGAGGATTTAGGGAAATACTGTATATGTAAAATAACTATTACTGAGGGCAAAAACAGGCAGGTAAGAAAAATGTGCGACGCCATTAAGCACCCGGTTGCTACTCTTAAAAGAGTCGGGACAGGTGAAATAGAACTTGGCGACCTTAAAAAAGGCGCTTACCGCTATCTTACTGAAAAAGAAATTAAGTATCTTAAAAGCTTATAATTAAAGTTATAAATTGTGCCTCTAAAAGAGGCACAATATTTTGATTAAAATTATCAGGTGGTATAAAATGATTAAATTGTATCTTATAAGACATGGTGAAACTCAGTGGAACACTGCAAAAAGGTTTCAAGGCTGGACAGATATTGAACTTAATGAAAATGGCTTGAAGCAGGCTGAACTTTTAGGCAGAAGGTTTGAGGGTATACATATCGATGAGCTGTATTCATCTCCTTTAAAAAGAGCTGTTAAAACAGCCGAGGAAATTTCAAAGGCGAGAGGTTTGGATATAAAAACATCGGAATACTTTAAAGAAATAAATTTCGGTGCATGGGAAGGCAAGACAAGAAGCGAGCTTTCAGAGCTGTACGGGAACGAGTTTGATGATTTTATAAAACATCCGCAGGACCTGCCTTTTCCTGGTGAAGGCAGCTTTGATAATGTAACAGAAAGAATAAAAAAAGGGCTTCATGAAATATTAGACGGGAAAGACAATGTCAGCATTGCCATTGTTTCCCACGGCGGAATAATAAGGCTTATAATTAGATATCTTCTTGGAATAAAAGAGGATTTGTATAACAGCACATGGATTGACAATACTTCAATTTCACTTATTGAAATAAGAAAAAACACTGCAATGCTGAGGGTGCTTAACGACAGCTCCCATGTACCGGATAACGGAGTAATGTAGCGGAGGTGCCGTTTTTATGGGTAAAGTAATAGTTGTGGGCGCCGGACCTGCCGGAATGATGGCAGCAGGAAAAGCTGCGGAAAACGGCAATGAAGTTCATATTTTTGAGCGAAATCCGATATTAGGCAAAAAAATATATATTACCGGAAAAGGGCGCTGTAATGTAACAAATGACAGCGATGTTGAAAATTTTATAAATAACATACCTAATAACCCGTATTTTCTTTACAGCGCATTATACGGCTTTACAAGTGAAGATACAATCCGATTTTTCAACAGTCTTGGTGTTAAAACGAAAGTTGAGAGAGGCAGCAGAGTCTTTCCAGTAAGCGACAAAGCCGGAGATATCGCAAATGCTCTTGAAAAATACCTGAGAAAGAATAAAGTAAATATACACTTAAATTCAAGGGTTGAAAATCTGGTTATAAAAGAAAATAAAGTCTGCGGCATTAAGCTTTTAAACGGAAAAGAATATTTTTCGGATGCCGTAATAGTAACAACAGGTGGTTTGTCTTACCCGGGAACAGGTTCAACAGGTGATGGATATAAATTTGCAAAAGACTGCGGGCATACTGTAACTAAGCTTATGCCGTCGCTTGTGCCGCTTAGGGCAGAAGAAAAATGGTGCGCTGATTTAATGGGTTTAAGCCTTAAAAATGTGGCTGTAACTGTTAAAGACGAAAACGGCAAAAAAATATATGAAGATTTTGGAGAAATGCTTTTTACTCATTTTGGTGTTTCGGGACCTGTTATATTAAGTGCAAGCTGCCATTTGACAAATTTGGGTTCTAAAAAAGCTAAGCTTTATATAGACCTTAAACCGGCGCTTGATTTTAAGGCGCTTGATTTAAGGATACTGCGTGACTTTGAAAAATTCATAAATAAAAACTTTATTAACTCATTAGATGAGCTTTTGCCTAAAAAGCTCATACCGGTTATTGTGAAATTAAGCGGAATAGACCAATACAAAAAAGTACATGATATAACAAAAGAAGAACGGAAAAGGCTTTGCAGTTTAATAAAAGCCCTGCCTGTTACAATTACAGGCGATTACGGCTTTAAACAGGCTGTTATTACAAGAGGCGGTGTAGATGTAGATGAAATTAATCCGTCTACAATGGAATCTAAAATTATTAAGGGCTTGTATTTTGCAGGGGAGATAATAGACTGTGATGCCTATACAGGCGGCTATAACCTTCAGATAGCTTTTTCAACAGGATATGCCGCGGGTAATAATGTATGTATGGAGGAATAAAAAATGGCTGTATGTATAAGGGGCGCTGTAACGGCGGATAAAAACGAAAGGGAAGAGATACTGTCCAAAACTAAGGAAATTCTGTTAGCTATTATAGAAAAGAATAATCTTAATTTAGAAGAAATAATTTCTGTTGTTTTTACTGCTACATCTGATTTGGACAAAGTTTATCCGGCTGTAGCCGCCCGTGAAATAGGTCTTACAGAAGCCGCTCTTATGTGTGTTCAGGAGCTTAATATAGAGGGAAGCCTTAAAAAATGCATAAGAGTTATGGTAACTGCCGAAAACGGCAGAACGCAAAAAGAGGCAAAGCATGTTTATTTAGGCGGAGCCAAAATTTTAAGACCTGATATTAAATAAATTTGAGAGAAGGTAAAATATTATGGGTTTTTATTCAGTTGCCGTAGACGGTCCTGCCGGAAGCGGAAAAAGCACAATATCCAAGCTTATAGCAAAAGAGCTTAATATAGTTTATATCGATACAGGAGCCATGTACAGGGCGGTTGCCCTTTATTGCATAAGAAAGGGCATAGATACAAAAGACGCCAAAAAGGTTTCGTCTGTTCTTGATGAAATTAAAATGGATATTAAGCTTGAAAACGGCGGACAGAGGATATACCTTTCCGGTGAAGACGTAACAGATGATGTAAGGAGCCAAAAGGCAGGCGCAGGTGCTTCTGACGTGGCAGCAATAGGAGATGTAAGGAACAAGCTTGTTTCTATACAGCGCAATATGGCAAAGGATATGTCTGTTATTATGGATGGGCGCGACATAGGCACTAATGTGCTTAAAGATGCGCCTGTTAAAATTTATCTTAACGCCAGTGCGTATCAAAGAGCTGTAAGACGCTGCGGCGAGCTGGATAAATTAGGGCTTAAATATGATTTTGAGTCAGTGCAAAATCAAATAATCCAGCGAGATAAAAACGATATGACCCGTAAGCTTAACCCCTTAAAAAAAGCCGATGACGCTATTGAAGTTGATACAACAAAAATGAGCATAGAAGAAGTTAAAAATACCATAATAAACATTATAAAAGAAAAGGTCGGAGATATTTAATGGAAATTATATTAGCCAAATCGGCAGGCTTTTGTTTTGGCGTAAACCGTGCAATTGAGGCTGTAAACGACGCAATAGGCACTGATGATATTTATACATACGGACCTATTATACACAATAAAACCGTAACAGAGAGCCTTGAAAAGCGCGGTGTAAAGTGCATTGAAAATATAGACGATATAAAAAGAGGGACAATAGTGCTCAGGTCCCATGGCGTTGGGAAAGATATATACAGCGAGATAGAAAAAAAAGGACTTAAAATAATAGACGGGACATGCCCTTTTGTAAAAAAAATCCATGATATTGTAAATGAAAAATATAATAAAGGCTATAAAATAATTATAATTGGCGATAAAAGCCATCCAGAGGTTATGGGTATAAACGGCTGGTGCCAAAACAGCGCTTTTATTGCCAAAACAGTTGAGGAAGCTGAAAAGTTTGAGACAGAAAAAGATGCAAAATATTGTATTGTCGTTCAAACGACATTCAGAAAAAGCCTTTTTGACGAAATAGTGGATACGTTAAAAAACAAAGGAATAGAACCGGAAATATATAATACAATCTGTTCCGCTACAAGCACACGACAAAAGGAAGCAGTTGAAATTTCCTCAATTGTTGATAAAATGATTGTAATTGGTGATAAAAAAAGCTCAAATACTCAGAAATTATATGAAATTTGCAGAAAAAATTGTAAAAACACTATTAATATTGAAACAATTTCGGATTTAATGTTGAATATTTTCGATAAAAATGATAAAATCGGTATAACTGCTGGTGCATCAACACCACCGGCAATAATAAAGGAGGTTATTGGTACTATGAGCGAGGCTTTAAACGATGCAGTGAAAAATTCTAATGAGGACGGAGAGCTTTCTTTCCAGCAGCTTCTTGACGAGCATCTGGTTACATTACATACAGGAGATATTGTTACTGGAACAGTAATTCAGATTTCAAATGAAGAAGTTTCTGTTAACCTTGGATATAAGTCAGACGGAATTATTACAAGAAATGAATACAGCAGCGATGTAAACGCGCTTCCAAGCAAGGAACTTAAAGTTGGAGATAAAATTGAGGTTTTTGTTGTTAGGGTAAATGATGGTGATGGAAACGTACTCCTTTCGAGAAAACGCATTGAGTCTATGAAAGGATTTGACGATATACAGAAAGCCTACGATGAAAAGACGCCTGTTGAAGGAAAAGTTACAGAGGTTGTTAAAGGCGGTATTATTGCCGTTGTTAACGGAGTAAGGGTTTTCATTCCTTCATCACAGGTATCAAACAGATTTGTTGATGACCTTAACGTATTTAAAGGTCAGACAATAACATTTAATATTATTGAGCTTGATAAGAGCAAACGCCGTATTATCGGAGGACGCAAAGCCCTTATTGAAAAAGAGGCTCAAGCTAAGAAAGAGGCTGTTTTTGCCACACTTGAAGTTGGCAAGAAAGTTAAAGGCACTGTAAGCAGGATTACAGATTTTGGCGCTTTTGTCAACCTTGGCGGAATTGATGGTCTTATCCATATTTCAGAAATGAGCTGGGGACGTATTACTAACCCGAGAGAAATTCTTAAAGAAGGCGACGAAGTTGAAGTTGTTGTTCTTGACATTAACGAAGAAAAAGGAAAAATTTCACTCTCTCTTAAGAATGTTACCCCAAACCCATGGCTTTCAGCTGCTGAGAAATATCCTGTTGGCTCAATAGTAGAAGGAAAAGTTGTACGCATGGTTCCTTTTGGCGCTTTTGTAGAGCTTGAACCTGGAGTTGACGGACTTGTCCATATCTCACAGATTGCCAACAAGCATGTTGTAAAACCTGAGGATGAGCTTAAAATTGGTGAAGTTATCAAGGTAAAAGTTCTTGAAGTAAACACTGAAGCTAAAAAAATCAGTCTCAGCAAAAAAGAGGCGGACGGAGTTGAGGCACCTGCTGAAGAAACTCCTGCTGAAGAAGCTCCTGCCGAATAATTATGTGATTTTTAAAAGCCTGTGATTACTCCACAGGCTTTTTTAATTAAATTTCATTATATATTGCAAAAATTTAACAAAAAGTATATACTACAAGTTGTGCAGTTTACAGCACAAAACTTTTTGTATAAGGAGAGGTTATTTTATGAAAAAATTAGCACTTTTAGTAGCTGCAGCACTTATGTGCGCTTCAATGGTAGCATGCGGCAGCTCATCATCCTCATCATCAGGTTCGGCATCTGCGTCAGGTTCCGCTTCTGCAAGCGCTTCAACATCATCAGAAGCTGTTTCTTCAGGTGAAGAAACAACAGGCGGTACTCTTATAATGGGTACAAACGCAGCATTTCCTCCATACGAGTATTATGAAAACGACCAGATTGTAGGCATTGATGCAGACATAGCTAAGGCTCTTGGTGATAAGCTTGGCATGGAAGTTACTATTGAGGATATGGATTTTAACTCATTAATTACTGCTGTTCAGACAGGCAAAGTTGATATGGTTCTTGCTGGTATGACTGTTACACCTGACAGAGAAGAAAATGTTAACTTTACAGACAGCTATGCTACAGGCATTCAGTCAATTATAGTACCAGAGGATTCTGAAATTACAGGTCCTGATGACCTTGAAGGACACAAAATCGGTGTTCAGGAGTCAACAACAGGTCATATTTTTTGTTCAGATGATTACGGCGAGGACAATGTAATTGCTTACACAACAGGCGCTAATGCCGTTGAGGCGCTTAAAACAGGTAAAGTTGATGCTGTAGTTATTGATAACGAGCCGGCTAAAGCTTTTGTTGAAGCTAATGAAGGACTTAAAATTCTTGATACAGAATATACAGTTGAGGATTATGCAATTGCTGTAGCTAAAGATAATACAGAGCTTCTTGACAAATTAAACACAGCTATTGCTGAGCTTAAAGAAGACGGCACAATTCAGTCAATAATTGATAAATATATTACTGCAGAATAATTAATTAATGGCTTATTCAGGGACGGCTGCACACCGCCCCTGTTTTTGTAATTTTGTTTTAAGCAGGAAAAGGGGAATTTTATGAGAGAATGGTTTTTAAGCCATTATCAGGAGTTTTTGCATGATTTTAACCAAAGCTTTATAGAAGATGACAGATGGCTTTATATAGTTAAAGGTCTTGGCATAACTATAACTGTAGCTGTCGGCGCACTTATACTTGGCATAATATTTGGTGTTATAGTAGCTGTTATACGTTCGGCTCACGACCAGAGAAAGCATAAAAAGTCAAAAGATTTGCTGTATTATATACTTGGTATATTAGATTTCTTCTGTAAAGTATACCTTACTGTTATCCGTGGAACTCCTATGATGGTACAGCTTCTTATAATGTATTTTGTTATATTTGCCTCATCAACAAATACTACAATGGTAGCTATACTCGCATTTGGCATCAATTCCGGCGCCTATGTAGCTGAAATTATAAGAGGCGGTATAATGTCTATTGATGCCGGACAAATGGAAGCCGGCAGGTCATTGGGTCTTAATTATATTAAAACAATGCGGTACATAATAATACCACAAGCAATAAAGAATATTCTGCCTGCCCTTGGCAATGAAATGATTACACTTCTTAAAGATACTTCACTTGTTACGGTAATCGGTCTTAAAGACATGGTTAAAGGTGCGCTTATTATCCAGGGAAGAACATATCAGGCATTCCTCCCTTTGGTTTTAGTAGCTATTATTTATCTTATACTTGTAATTATTCTCTCTAAGCTTCTCACTTTACTTGAAAGGAGGCTGCGTGAAAGTGATAGACGTTAAAGGTTTGAAAAAAAGCTTTGGCAGTCATGAGGTGCTTAAAGGCATTGACGAGCATATTTATAAAGGCGAAAAAGTTGTAGTTATAGGACCGTCTGGTTCTGGCAAGTCTACTTTTCTCCGCTGCCTTAATCTTCTTGAGGAACCTACTGAAGGAACAATTACTTTTGAAGGAAACGATATAACTAACCCTAAAGCTGATATTGACAGTATCCGCCGTAAAATGGGCATGGTTTTCCAGCAGTTTAACCTGTTTCCGCATCTTTCTGTTAAGGAAAACATTAAACTTGCACCAGTTAAGCTTGGTATTATGTCTAACAGTGAAGCTGATGCAAAAGCCATGGAACTATTAAAGCGAGTAGGTCTTCCTGACAAGGCTAATTCTTATCCTAAACAGCTTTCAGGCGGTCAGCAGCAGAGGATAGCTATAGCGCGGGCTCTTGCTATGAATCCTGATGTTATGCTTTTTGATGAGCCTACATCGGCTCTTGACCCTGAAATGGTTGGGGAAGTTTTACATCTTATGAAACAGCTTGCCGATGATGGCATGACAATGGTTGTAGTTACTCACGAAATGGGATTTGCAAGAGAAGTTGCTACAAGAGTTCTTTTTATGGACGGCGGTGTAATAGCCGAACAAAATGAGCCTAAGGAGTTTTTTGCTAATCCAAAAAATCAAAGATTAAAAGACTTTTTATCAAAAGTGCTTTAAAATAAACAGCGGTGTAAGATATTTGTTTTTCTCTCTTATATCGCTGTTTTTTATTTAAATCAATATTTGGATTTAATAATATGTATAGAGTTTAAATAAAACTCTGATGATTTTAATATAATTTAAGGAATATTGATTTATATTGTACGCTTAAAATGAAAACAAATTTTTACAGCCACGGATTTGGTATAAAAGGCAGAAATGCAGCAAACATAACTGCCGGTATAACTCTAAATCCTGAATCTAAAAGCATAAAGGATACGGCAAAGAAAAAACAGAAACTTAAAAATACAATAATTGTTCGTATAATGTTATTTCTATACAGCAGGCAGACTGCTAAAGAGCTGTATGTATTTATCCATAAAAACCGTATTGTTAATTCTGCGTTATAGTATAACAAGTTAAAAAGCACAAGAGGCGATATAACCGATATAAACATGAAAGACAGCCTGAAAAATCGGCGGTTTAACTGAGCTTATTAAATCAATCAATACAATCTCTCTTTGCTGTAATGTATCCTGCATTATAAATGTTTTTTATTATGTCCGTATTAACAGATAATGAATTATATATTAAATTTTATAATATTTGTATACATGCTGTTATTTATTGCTTTCATTAAACATATACATATAAAAAACATGAGGAAATGATAATATGAAACGAAAACTGGCGCCTGCATTTTGTGCAGCAGCGGCAATGCTCCTTCTTGTTTGCGTAACAATATTTGGAGAAGCTCCGGAAATAACGAGAGATGATTTGAACAATACAACCGATATGGAAACTATGGTGAAAATAGCTGGCATTATGCTTAGCGATGCTGAAAGGACAGGCGATATAACGCCGGAAGAAATAATTAAGTTAGATGTGCTATACGGCGATTTTAAAGGAGAGGGTAAAAAAGACGCTGTGCTTTTGGCTGATTTTGGACCAAGGTATACTCTTTTGTCAGCTTATGAACAGGACGGAGATAAATACAAATTTATAGACGAAGTAGGAGTTTTTACAAATACTCAAGACCCGCGTGTTGTTTATTTACAGAATAAAAACAGAGATACAATATTTATTAATGAAATTTTAAATGAAAAAATAGGTGCTTTTGAGCGTTTGGAGTATGATAAAGGCTATATTTGGGACGATAAAAATCAAAGCTTTGTTAATATATATAATTATCCGGTAAAAATACAGGCTGATTGGAACACTAATTGGGAGGAAGGAACGCCTAAAGCGTCTGAAGGCTGGCAGAGAGTTACGCAGAGCACTAAAAGCCTGCTTGAAAATGGTGACAACCCTGTTATTAAAAGCACTTACACTCAGCAATATCTTGTTTCAGATGAACAAAACGCATTAAATATTCCTTTGGATAATACATATTCATTAAAAAACAGCAGAACAATAGAACAAAACTTTTACTGGAGCGATGATTGGAACGCATTTATAATAGATGAAAAAATAGAAAAATCAACAGGTCAGAAAGTTGCCGAATTAATATTATGGAGTGATTTACCATATTCATTAGCTGAATATACATTGTCTGAAGAGGAGAGCACACCGGGATATGATGAACTTGTAAGAATTAAACGAGGAGACGGCACAACTGCTGTTGTAAACCGTAATGCCCTTACAGATATTAAAAGCATAGGCGCGTTTTCAAGAAATAACGCTTGACACAGCAAACAAATAACAAGCACGAAACATAATTTATAAATGTTTCGTGCTTGTTATTTTGTTCAATAAATGGATATAATAAAACTGCGATAAAGTTATAAGCAATTAAAACAGATAAAAGACATATATAAAAGCCCGTTTAATATTTTTATATTAATACTCAGCTAAGTTTAAAATATGGGTTTACATGAACCATGCAATGCTTAACATCAGGCATTTCGCTTTCGATTTTATCGTGTACTTCCTGTGCTATCTGATGTCCTTCATAAACTGTTAAATTGCCGTCAACTGAGATTTCAACATCGGCGAATATACGAGGACCATGAATCCTTGTTTTAATATCATCTATACAGCATACACCTTCTACACCTGATATAATTTGTTTTATTTTTTCAATATCTTCAGGGTCCGCTGATTTATCTATAAGCTGGTTATATGCCTGAATGTAAATTTCTATGCTGACACGTATTATCATTACGCAGACCGCAATAGAAGCTATTGGGTCAAGTATTTCAATACCCGCTATGGCGCCGCCTATACCTATTAATGTACCAATAGATGAAAAAGCATCGCTTCTATGATGCCATGCGTCTGCTTTTAAAGAAGGGCTGTCTATTTTTTTAGCTGCTTTTACTGTATAGTGATACATCCATTCTTTAACCACAATTGATATTACTGCCGCAACTAAAGCAAGTATGCCAGGACGGGTAAAGTCATTATGAATAATATTTTTTATACCGCCGTAACCTATGCCTATTGCTGTTATAGCAAGAAGTATAGCCAGAAGTTTTGATACGACAGCCTCTATTTTCTCATGACCGTAAGGATGGTCGCTGTCGTCAGGCTTTGTTGATAATTTCATACCTACCATAACCGCTACAGTTGTAGCAACATCGGATAGAGTATGTATCCCGTCTGCCAGCATTGCGCCGCTTCGGCCTATTATTCCAGCAGCTATTTTAAATACAGAAAGGACTACATTTACTATAATAGTTAATTTTCCTACTCGGTTTACCACCAATAACCGTTCGTCATTGTCCATAAAAAGACCTCCCAAGATGAAATATAAATTAATTTTCTTAAATTAATTTTCTATATATAATATGTTTAATTTGCTTTAGAGTCAATACAAATTTTAGTTGCTTTTGCTTAATTTGTATTAATTATTAAAAAATTGATTGTTTTTAGAAGGATTTTTAAATGATTTGCAGAATAATAAAAGTAAATAATATAAAAGTACATCGCTTTTCTGGTTGAGCAAAAAACTTTTATATTGTATAATAAAGTAAAAATATCCAGATAAGGGGGAGTTTTTATGATACAGATACTTGCGGGCGAAAAAGGCGAAGGCAAAACAAAAAGACTTATAGAAATGGCAAATGATGCTGGTAAAATGTCCAAAGGGCATGTTGTTTTTATCGATGACGATAACAGGCACATGTATGATTTGCATTATAATATTCGTTTTGTTAAAACAAACCTTGTTATGGCAGATCAAAAGATTTTATTTGGTTTTATTTGCGGTATTCTTTCACAGGACAGCGATATAGAGCAGATTTATATTGATGGTCTTCACAACATAGTTAAAGGTCTTACAAATGACGATATTAAAGAATTTATCAGCGAGATTGAAAATCTTTCCAAAGAAAACAGCGTGGATTTTGTATTCATAATCAGTTCTAAGCCAGAAACTCTTCCTGAAGAGGTTAAAAAATATATTATATAATTATGGATATATACAACAGATACTCTGACTATTTAAAAAAACATTTTGGATGCAGAGTGTATAAACTGCCTGTCAGTATTCCTGTTTCATGCCCTAACAGGCAGGGCGGTTTGAAAGGTTGTACTTATTGCGATGAAAAAGGTGCCGGATTTGATAATTTATCCGGCATTTTTTCTGTTAAGGAACAAATTGCAAGAAACAGGGAGTACATAGGAAAGAAATATAAAGCTGATAAATTTACCGCATATTTTCAAAATTTTACAAACACATATCTGCCTTTAAGCGTGTTTAAAAAATACATGCAGGAGGCATGCGAACATGGCATTGTTGAAATTGCAGTATCTACAAGACCTGACTGCGTTAGAAAAGAATATCTTGATGTATTAAAGAATATATCTGATGAGAAAAATATTGAAATTACAGTAGAGCTTGGACTTCAAAGCGTTAATTACCATACTCTTTATAAAATAAACAGAGGTCATACTTTAGCTGAATTTATAGAAGCCGTTTTGGAAATAAAGAAATACGGTTTTAAAACTTGTGTCCATTTGATACTCAATCTCCCGTGGGATGATATTACAGACTGTATAGAAGGAGCTAAAATTATATCAGCCTTAGGTATTGATTTTGTTAAGCTTCATTCATTATATATTGCGGAAAACACTGTTATGGCAGAGCAGTACAAAAACGGTGAATTTGAAATATGTTCTTTAGATGAATACGCCAAAAGGACGGCTGCTTTTATTAGATATCTTTCACCTAAGCAGTATTTGGAGAGGATAGTTTCAAGAGCGCCTAAGGAAAACACGCTTTTTGCCAATTGGGGCAGAAGCAGCTGGTATGTGCGTGATTATATAGAAAATTACATGCGTGAGGAAGGATACCGCCAATCACAGCTTTGCGGATATTTGGGCGGCGCAGCTCTTGACATGTTTATTAATAACTAAGTTTACGCTTAAGTTACATTATTATTAACAAATAGTAAACATTATCGAAATGATTTGGCATGTGTGATAAAATAATTACAATGCGCTAATAAAGATTTAAGTTGTTTGGTCAGGCAATAAATAGTGACCAAAATATATTAAGTAAGGGGGACGGGAAGTTAATGAGCAGAAAAATTAAATCAGCAGCATTTGCCGCGGCTGTTGCTGCGGCAGCCTGTTCGTTTATGTATACAGCTGTTGCTTCATCTGGCAGTGCTGGTTCAAGCGGTGATCCGCTTGTTACAAAAAGCTATGTTGATACGGCTATGGCTAATGTGCTTAACATTGTAAACAGCAGTAAAGATACAGGCAGCCTGTCTTTACAGACGGAATCTGACGGCGGTTTTGAACCGGTTTCGCTTCAAGAAGGGCAGATTTTATTAGGTAAAGGCGGCTCTGAAATAATATTAAGAAGCGGTACGGCTTTGTCATATACTGAAAGTGCCGACGGAATTATAGATGTTACATCAGGTCAGGAATACTATAACGGTCAAAGCCTTACAGCCAATCATCTGCTTATTGTTTCAAGAGATGACGGAAGGGGAGCTGCTGTAACTTCTGAAGAAGCATGGTTTATTGTAAAAGGCGGTTACACAATTAAGTGACCTGCCTTAAAGTAATTTAAGGGAGAGATTTGCAAATTGAAAAAATTTATTTCATTAAAAAAGTTTTTATTTGCCGGAATTATAGCCGGAGCGGTTTTTTCTGCAATACCTGCATTTGCTGCTCAAAGCCTTTATGAACAGGTAACGCAGGAAGTTCTGGCAAAGGGAATAGATTATAAAGTAAAACACAGACTTACAACTGAAGGATGGCTTGATATTTATGTACTTACAGCTGATTTAACAAATCCTAATATAGAAGTTGAGCCTATTGACTCAAAAAAAGAACTGGGCTTAAGAGAGACTGTAGATAAAATTGTTTCAGACAATTCCGCTGTTGCAGGTGTTAACTCCGCATACTTTGGAATGACAAGCAAATATTCGGCATCTTTTGGTCCTGAAATATCAAGAGGCGATATTGTTTCAATTGATACTGATAAGAATATCAACTCAAACCAGTTTGGAACATATTTTGTTGATAATAACGGCAATGCTATGTTCGACTACTTTAAAACAACAATGATGTTTAATGTTGAGGGCAAAGATTATTTTGAGTTTGCCAGCATTAATAAAATAACGCAAATGGTTTATCCGGTATATCTTGATAAAAATGCTTGTGAAAATACAGCGTCTTTAGACGCAAGATTTCCTAACCTTGTTAAATTAAAAGTTGAAGGCGACCATATTACATATATATCTCAAAAGGGTGAAACAGTAAATGTGCCTGATGACGGGTATTTAGTTGTTTTAAGCTCGGAATACGCCGATGCCTATCTGCCGTATTTAGCAGTTGGTCAAAGTGTGAAAGTAAATATTACATCAACATTTGATTTGGATAATATTAAGACAGCTATTTCCGGCGGCGGCGTTATACTTAATAACGGTGTTAAACCTGCGGATATAGGCGAAATGGCTTCAGGACGTCAGCCGAGAACGCTTCTTGGTCTTTCACAGGACCAAAACACATTAAAGCTTATTGTTGTAGATGGAAAAAGAAGCAATGGAAATAATGTAAGCATAGGCGCTGATGTTGACGAAGCAATACAGATATTAAAAGATGAAGGCTGCTATTATGGTCTTAACTTAGACGGAGGCGGTTCGTCTACAATGGCTGTTAAAAATGCTGATTCCGGCAGTATTGAAATAGTAAATTCTCCTGCGGAAGGTGCGGCGAGAGCTGTTATGACTGCTGTAGGTATTTTTGACAACAGCCCTGTTGGGAATGTAACAACCATTAAAGTTACTCCTTCAAGCGATGTAGCCGTTCCGGGCGGTCATGTTACATTTACAGTAGAGGGTTATGATGAAAACCTGCATAAAATTGCCATACCTGAAGGACAGATTCAGTTTACATCAGATGATAACTCAGGCGCATTTAATGGTAATACATATACTTATGGCGCCGCAGAGAGCACAAATATAACTGTTACTTATAACGGCATAAGCCAGACATGTAAATTAAGCCTTGATTATGTAACAAGTATTTCACCTGAGATGTCACAGATTTCCTTGGAACCGGGAGAGAGCAAAGAAATTAAAGTAACAGCCCATACATCTTCAGGCAGCAGCATGGATATTACAAGTATTACACAGTATGAGACAACATTTGGAACTATGAGCGGCAATATATATTCTGCATCTGAGAAAGGCAGCGGCTACATAACCTGTTCTTACGCGGGAAACACATGCTATGTAGAAGTAGTATCAGGAAGTGAAGACAGACAGATTGATTCATTTGAAAATATCCAGTATCTTAACTTTACTTCATATCCAACAGATATTCAGGGTATTGCCGGTCTTTCCAAGAAAAACTTTACCGACGGGGCAACAGGTCTTGGTTTAAGCTATTATTTTAAGCAGTCTGAAGAAACACAGGCAGCATATCTTAATTTTGTAAACCCTCAGCCTATAGCTGGAACACCTTCAAAGCTTAAATTAAAGATATACGGCAACGGAACAGGTCAATGGGTAAGGGCTAAAATAACAGACGCAAATGGCGCGGAGAGTGTAATAGATTTTTCGAGAGATGTAAACTGGCAGGGATGGCAGGACGTAACAGCCGATATTCCTGATGGAGTGGCATATCCAATTACACTTAATACTATTTATGTGGCAGCGTTAACAAATACAAACACAGACCAGCAGGCTATGTATTTTGACGATTTAAGAGGTGTTTACCCAATGACTGCTGATGTTGACGTACCTAAAGCCCAGTCGGTTTCTGATGCTGATTTCGCAACAAAAGAAGAAGGATATTATTATATCAATATTGCCGGAACAGTATCAAGCGGTAATGTAAGCGATACCGCATTATATGACAGCGAAAGAAGCAAAATACACCAGATTCTCCAAACTAACGCGGATTTAGCGGTTTACGGCGGCAAAAGTGATATATCAACCGGCGACAGTATTGAGGTTATAAGGTGGCAGAATGGATATTCTGTTTACTATAAAGATAATGTTACGCTTGTTAACATGACTGCTGTTAACGGCGGATTTAAAAATACTAATTGGGATCAGTGGCAGAGGTTTAAAAACGACATAATGATGTCACCTAATAAATATGTTGTATTCTTTATGGATACTTCGCCTTCAAACTTCAGCGACCAGCTGGAAGGCGATTTGTTTAAGAGCGCGCTTAAAGAGATAGAGGAAGCTGGAAGAGATGTTATGGTTGTTTCTTCATCATCTACAGCATTCTGGACAAGTGTAAAAGACGGAATACAGTATATAAACCTGCCTTCACTTTGGCTTAATGACGGAAGAATTAACTCTGATTTCAGAATACTTAAATTAAGAATAAGCGATGATAGGATATCTTATCAAATAAGCGATATTTATTAAAATTATAAGGCTATGCAGATTTAATTTATGTATAATGTTGAAAACATGTTACGGTTATGTTAAAATCTGCATAGCCTTAAGTTTTTATGAGGATATTTTAATATTTGAGTTTTTATTGGAAGGAAGATATATAAATGGGAAAATATTTTGGGACAGACGGCTTCAGGGGTGAAGCTAATGTTAATTTGACTGTAAATCATGCTTTTGAAGTAGGCAGGTTCCTCGGATGGTATTATGGGAAAGACAAGAGTGAAAGGTGTAAAATTGTTATTGGAAAGGATACAAGGCGTTCAAGCTATATGTTTGAATATGCCCTTGGAGCTGGAATAACTTCTACAGGAGCTGACGCGTATCTTCTGCATGTAACAACAACCCCGAGTGTAGCTTATGTAGCCAGAACAGAGGATTTTGACTGCGGCATTATGATTTCTGCAAGCCACAACCCATTTTATGATAACGGAATTAAGCTTATTAATAACCGCGGTGAAAAAATGGATGAAGAAACAATACTCAAAATAGAAGATTATTTAGACGGCAAATCAGGGGAGCTGCCTAATGCCCATAGAGAAAATATAGGCAGGACAGTTGATTATTCGGCAGGCAGAAACAGATATATAGGTTATTTGATTTCTCTTGCAACACGTTCATATCAAGACATAAAGGTTGGTCTTGACTGCGCAAACGGCAGTGCTTGGATGATTGCAAAGAGTGTTTTTGACGCTCTTGGGGCTAAGACTTATGTTATAAACGCTGAGCCTGACGGAACTAATATTAATATGAACTGCGGTTCAACACATATAGAATGCCTCCAGAAATTTGTTGTTGAAAAGGGTCTTGATATAGGATTTGCTTTTGACGGCGATGCCGACAGATGTATTGCAGTTGACGAAAAAGGCGACGTTGTAAACGGTGATTTAATACTTTATGTTTACGGCTGTTATATGAAGCGCCGCGGAAAGCTTTTAAATAATACTATTGTAACTACCATTATGTCTAACCTTGGACTTTATAAAGCTCTTGACGCACAGGGAATACATTATGAAAAAACAGACGTAGGCGACAAATACGTTTATGAAAATATGGTTAAAAACGGCCACCGTATAGGCGGAGAACAGAGCGGTCACATTATATTCAGAAAATACGCCACTACAGGTGACGGTATTTTAACTGCGATTAAAATGATGGAAGCCATGATTGAGTCAAAAGTACCTTTAAGCAAGCTTATAGAACCGGTTAAAATATATCCTCAAATACTTAAAAATATAAAAGTTAAGGATAAGAAAAAAGCGCAGTCTGATGAAGATGTTCAGAAGGCTGTTAACGATGTTGCCTTAAAACTTGGAAATGAGGGCAGAGTCCTTGTTAGGGAAAGCGGCACTGAGCCTTTAATAAGAGTAATGGTTGAAGCTGAAACAACTGAAATTTGCGAGGAAAATGTTGATTACATTATAAATGTAATAAAAAATAAAGGATATGAAGCGGTATAAAACGCTTCAGTTATTACGCGCCGGGATTTTTCCGGCGTTTTAATATATAACAATATAGGGGGTATTGTAACAAAAGGGGGTATTATTATGGAAAAGCAAAATCAGTTCGACATGCTTAACGGACCTTTAATGGGGAAAATTATTGTATTTGCCATACCTGTTATACTTACAGGTGTTTTGCAGCTGTTGTTTAATGCTGCCGACACCATAGTGGTAGGGCGTTATGCAGGCAGTGATTCCCTTGCGGCTGTAGGGAGCACAACATCACTAATCAATCTTCTTGTAAACTTTTTTATAGGTCTTTCAATAGGCGCAAATGCTGTAACAGCGAGGCTTATAGGAATAGGCGATAAAAATGGGATAGAAGAAACAGTACATACTGCCGTGCTTACAAGTTTAGTAAGTGGTGCGATACTGGTTTTTATAGGGGTATTATTTACTAAGCCGATACTTATTTTAATGGGCTCGCCGGAAAATGTTTTAAATAAATCAACTCTCTATTTACGGATTTATTTTATCGGAATGCCTGTTACAATGCTTTATAATTTCGGCAGTGCAATATTAAGGGCTTTTGGCGATACAAAACGTCCCCTTATGTATTTAACTTTAGGCGGAATAATTAATATTATACTTAATTTGGTTTTTGTTATTGTTTTTAATATGGATGTTGCCGGTGTTGGATTAGCTACTGTTATTTCACAGTGTATTTCAGCACTGCTTATACTAAAAAGATTTGTTTCAACACAAGAGGATTACAAGCTTAATTTAAGAAAACTTAAAATATACAGATACAGGCTTATACAGATGTTCAGAATTGGTGTGCCGGCAGGGCTGCAAAGCGTTGTTTTTAATTTCTCAAATGTTATAATACAGTCATCTGTTAACTCATTCGGCGCCGCTGTAATGGCAGGAAACGCCACGGCTTCAAGTATTGAGAACATTATGTATGTTGCCATGAACTCGTTTAACCAGTCGGCTCTTACTTTTATAAGCCAGAATTATGGCGCAGGCAAGATTAAGAGAATTATAAAAATATACGGTGAATGCATTTTTCTTGTATGTGTTGTAGGAATTGTTATGGGTATTGGCATATACGCCGCCGCAACTCCGCTTATTGGTATATATTCTAAAGAACCGGAAGTTATACAGTACGGCTTTACAAGGCTTTCTTTAATGTGTGCTACGTATTTCATTTGCGGAATGATGGATACAACAACAGGCGCTTTAAGAGGTATAGGATATTCATTTTCTTCAATGTGCATAGCTCTTGTATGTGTATGCGGAATAAGACTGCTGTTTGTATTCACTTATTTCCAGACACACAGGACATATTTTACTCTTTTCCTGTCGTATCCAATATCATGGATAGCTACACTTGCTTTTGAGGTTCTGTTATTTGTTTATGCTTACAAAAAGCTGTTCAGGCAGAGAAGCCAAACAGCTTCTGCGCAGATGTAATTTTTTGTTGAAGATTTTATAATGATAAAGTATAATTAATTTACGCTGTTTTCAGTAGTTAAGAGAAAAGGAGATATTATAATGATTAAAGATGTAATGAAGGCTTTAACAGCTTATGATAAAGAGGTTGGAGAAGCTATAGAGCTTGAATTTGAACGCCAGAGCAGAAACCTTGAACTTATAGCTTCAGAAAATATAGTTTCTGAACCTGTTATGATGGCTATGGGCAGCATACTTACAAATAAGTATGCGGAAGGTTACCCTGGGAAACGTTATTATGGCGGATGCGAAAATGTGGATATTATTGAGCAGATAGCTATTGACAGAGCTAAAGAGCTTTTTGGCTGCGAGTATGCGAATGTTCAGCCGCACTCAGGCGCACAGGCTAATATGGCGGTATTTTTTGCCATGCTTGAGCCGGGAGATACTGTACTTGGCATGAATCTTGCCCACGGAGGTCACCTTACACACGGAAGTCCTGTAAATATGTCAGGCAAGTATTTTAATGTAGTGCCTTATGGCGTAGATAATGATGGTTTTATCGATTATGATGAACTTAGAAGGATTGCCCTTGAAGCAAAGCCAAAACTTATTATTGCCGGAGCTTCAGCTTACGCAAGAAAGATTGACTTTAAGAAATTCAGAGAAGTGGCAGACGAGTGCGGCGCTTATCTTATGGTTGATATGGCGCACATCGCAGGTCTTGTTGCCGCAGGGCTGCATGAAAGTCCAATTCCTTATGCTGATGTTGTTACAACAACAACACATAAGACACTCAGGGGACCAAGAGGCGGACTTATTCTTTCTAACAGCAAAATTAATGAAAAATTCAATTTTAACAAAGCAATATTCCCTGGCATTCAGGGCGGACCGCTTATGCATGTTATTGCAGGCAAGGCAGTTTGCTTTGGTGAAGCGCTTAAACCGGAGTTTAAAGCTTATCAAACTCAGGTTGTTAAAAATGCAAAAGCCCTTGCCGACGGTCTTATGAGCCATGGTCTTAAACTCCTTACCGGCGGCACAGATAACCACCTTATGCTTCTTGATTTAAGAGGTCTTGAGATAACAGGAAAAGAGCTTCAGAATAAGTGCGATGAGGTATATATTACTCTTAATAAGAATGCTGTTCCTAACGACCCAAGAAGCCCGTTTATTACATCTGGCGTAAGGATAGGCACTCCGGCTGTTACATCAAGAGGTCTTGTAGAGGCTGACATGGCTAAGGTGGCTGAGCTTATTAACCTTGTTATTACAGACTTTGATAATAAAGCTGATTATATTAGAGAAGAAGTTACAAAAATTTGTAATAAATACCCAATTTATAAATAATTATGTTTTTAATAAGTGCCGGTTTTTATCGGCATTTATTTTAGTATTTTAAGGCGCCGGCAAAAACACTGCCCGGTTGGTAGTCCGGGCGCAGTTTAAATAATTACAGTATATTTATAACTTATTTTATAACTTATTTTATAACTTATTTATAACTGTCAGTAACCTGCCTCCTTGGTTGTCCGGACGGTGCTGCCTATTTAAAAGGAGGAAAGAGAATATGGATAAAACGAAATTTACTTTTACAGTATTTTTTGACGGCAAATTCTACCAGGGCGTATATGAAAGAAACGACGGCATTAAATACGAAGTTTGCAGATTTATTTTCGGCAAAGAACCAAAAGATTATGAGATTTATAATTTCATGCTTAAAAATTTTGTGAATATGAGGTTTAGTCCATATTTTCAGGCAGATTTTTCGGCTGATAAACATATTAATCCTAAACGCCTGCAAAGGCTTATTAAACGGCAGACTGCAAATAGCGGTATAGGAACAAAAGCCCAGCAGGCAATTAAATTAATGCGTGAGCAGAATAAGGCATTGTCTAAAAAAAGCAGACGTTTAAGGAATAATGAGCATAAAGAACGAATGTTTATAATTAAACAGGAAAAAAAGAAAGAAAAAAGAAAAGGGCATTAATAAAAGCAGCTTAATACAAAAAAAATATGTAAAACGCTCCAAATTGTGCAGGCAGCATAAATTGGAGCGTTTTTGTTTTAAATTATTTAACTACTATATTAACTATTTTATTTGGAACATATATTTCTTTAACTATTGTCTTTCCGGCAAGGCGTGTAGCAAGAACTTCTTTTGCTTTTGCAAGAACAGTTTCCTTATCGCTTTCGGCGGAAATTTTAAGGTTTTCTCTAAACTTGCCGTTTATCTGAAGAGGAATAGTTATTTCATCAACAGTAAGTTTTGATAAATCTGCTTTTGGCCAAGAAGTGTCAAATATAGAACCTTCATGACCTGTATCAGACCACAATTCCTGAGCTATATGCGGTGTAAACGGAGCAAGAAGTATAAGCAGGTCTTCAATACAGGATTTATCAATACCATCCTGTGCTTTGGCTATATCTATCATTTTTGTTGTGTATTCCATAAATCCGCTGACAACCGTATTAGTTGTAAGTGCTTCAAGACGTTTTGTAATCTGGTCTATCATTGTGTTTTTAACAAAATCTGATTCTTTTGTAGGGGCATGGTTTTTATCTTTATATGTGTATATAAATTTCCATACTCTGTTAAGATAACGGAATACACCGTCGATACCGCTGTCGTCCCACTCAGAGTCAACTTCAGGCGGACCAACAAAAAGCTCATACATTCTTAATGAATCGCAGCCGTATTTTTTAACAAGGTCGTCAGGAGATACTACATTTCCTTTGGATTTGCTCATTTTAGAACCGTCTTTATTAATCATACCCTGATTAAACAGTTTAAGGAACGGCTCATCGAAATCTACAACGCCTATATCATAAAGGAATTTTGTGTAGAACCTTGCGTAAAGAAGGTGAAGAACGGCATGCTCAACACCGCCTACATACATATCAACAGGAAGCCATTTTTTAAGTGCCTCTTTGCTTGCAAGCTCTTTATCATTATGCGGGTCTGCATATCTGAGGAAATACCATGATGAGCCTGCCCACTGAGGCATTGTATTTGTTTCACGCTTAGCAGGACCGCCGCATTTAGGGCATGTAGTATTTACCCAGCTGTCAATAGCAGCAAGCGGCGACTCGCCTGTATCCGTAGGTTTGTAGTTTTCAACCTCAGGAAGTTCAACAGGGAGCTGGTCATCAGGAACCACAACTGTTCCGCAGTGAGGGCAGTGAACAAGAGGAATAGGCTCGCCCCAGTATCTCTGTCTTGAAAATACCCAGTCACGAAGTTTATAGTTAACAGTTTTTTTGCCAAGACCTTTTTCCTCAAGCATGTGAGGAGCTTTTTCTTTAGCTTCAAAAGCAGTCATGCCCTCAAAAAGAGGTGAGTTAACCATAACTCCGTCGCCTGTATAAGCTTCAGTCAGCTCTTTTTCTTCCTCATCTTTTGGTTTAATTACCTGAATAATAGGAAGATTGAATTTTTTGGCAAACTCAAAGTCACGTTCATCGTGCGCTGGTACGCACATGATAGCGCCTGTACCATAATCAGCAAGTACATAATCAGCAACCCAAATAGGTATAAGCGCGTTGTTTAATGGGTTAACGCCGTATGCGCCTGTAAATACGCCTGTTTTTTCTTTATCTGACATACGGTCTACAGATGATTTAGTTGAAGCCTGATAGCAGTAGTCCTCAACAGCCTGCCTGCATTCATCTGTAGTAATCTCTTTAACAAGTTTATGTTCCGGGGAAAGAACCATAAATGTGGCTCCGTAAAGTGTATCAGGTCTTGTTGTGTAAACGGTTATTTTTTTGTCTGTGCCGTCTACTTTAAAGTCTACCTCGGCACCATAACTTTTGCCAATCCAGTCAGACTGCATTTTCTTAACTTTTTCCGGCCAATCAAGTTTATCAAGGTCGTTAAGAAGCCTTTCAGCATAATTTGTAATTTTCAGCATCCACTGGCGGAGATTTTTCTTAGTTACCTGTGAACCGCATCTTTCGCAAACTCCGTTTGTAGCCTCTTCATTGGCTAAAACACACTTACAGCTTGGGCACCAGTTAAGAGGCATTTCTTTTTCATAGGCAAGACCTTTTTCAAACATTCTTGCAAATATCCATTGTGTCCACTTGTAAAAGCCTTTGTCTGTTGTGTTGATTTCACGGCTCCAGTCGTAAATAGCGCTTATTTCGTGAAGCTGACGCTTTACATTTGCGATATTGGCTTTCGTGCTTACTTCAGGATGTGTATTTGTCTTAATTGCGTAGTTTTCAGCAGGAAGACCGAAAGCGTCCCATCCCATTGGATGAAGTATCTGGTAGCCTTGAAGAAGTTTGTAGCGGCTTATAACATCGCTTAAAACGTAACCTCTCCAATGTCCGACATGAAGACCTGTACCTGAAGGGTAAGGGAACATGTCAAGGCAGTAATATTTAGGTTTTTTGTCATCTTCTTTGTTTACGGGATTTTTTTCCCATTCAGCACGCCATTTTTTTTCAATGGCAGCAAATTCATAACGGCTGTTCATTTATTTTCCTCCCAAAAGATTATTAAAAGCCGGCTTATTATCTGCTGATTTTAAAGCGGAAATAAAAAATCCCTCATCTCTTTAGAGACGAAGGACATTCCTCGCGGTACCACTCTATTTTGCCAAAAGGCACAACTCAAAATCTTTAACGCAGATATACGCCAGACCTACTGCTATTTCAGTCTGAAGCTCAAAGGCGAGTTCGGAAAAAACATAATGCCGTCTTGCACCTTCCGGCGGCTCTCTGAAAATATATTAAGTCCTACTGCTCCTTATCAAAGCCTGAAATATGAAATTACATTAATTTATACCATATATTTTAAAATAAATCAAGGCATAAATATTTTAATTGCCTAATTCCCCAACAAAATTTGTATTAAAATAATTTTTTATTGTTTTAATATCATGTGTTTTAGTAAGAACCCATTTTAGCTTTGCATATACAGATTCTGTTGTCATAATTCCGCTTTCTACAGCACCGGCGTTCAGTGCAAGAAGTCCGCTTTCATATACGCTGAAATCACTTTTTTCATAAAGGCATTGGCTTAATAATATAACAGGTATATTATTTTTTATTAATTCTTCAATGCATTTAACTGTATTGCTGAACTTAAAGCTTATTCCGCCAAGACCAAAGCATTCAATTATAATTCCATCAAATCTGCTTTTTAATATGTATTCAAATATACCGGTATCCATATCTGGAGTTAACTTTAATAACAATATTCGGCTGTCTGCGATATTTGAATACTCAAACGCTGAACTTGTGTTAAATAAAGAATTGTAATTAATTTCAAGTTTTCCGTTTTGTAATACCGCTGTGTACGGATAGTTTATGCTCTCAAAGGCATTGTCGCTTAATGTATGGGTTTTGACACAGTGGGTGCCGGATATTATTTTGTCATAAAACGCTACAAATACACCTCTTATACCGCTTTTTACGGTTTTAACAGCCAACGACAGGTTTGAATATCCATCGCTGTCTTTTTCGCATGCAGGACGCTGTGAACCTGTAAGCACAACAGGAATATTTATGTTCTGAAGCATAAAAGAGAGAGCAGAGGCTGTATATGCCATTGTATCGGTTCCGTGGCAGAGAATAATGCCGGTGTATTTGTCTTTGCTTCGGCAGATTTCATTGCCTATTATGTTCCACTTGTCGCAGCCCATATCGGAGCTGTCTATGCTCATTAACTCTTTTACATCAAAGTCATCATCGGAAATTTCTTTAAGTAAGTTTTTGAAATATTCTTTTCCGTTTGACGGCACAAGTCCGGAGCTTGTTTTTTCACATGCTATAGTTCCGCCGGTAAGAAGCACAAGTATTCTGCTCATTTATTATTTCCTTTCAAAGTGCGTAAAAATAATTACTTACATTATAAATACTTTTATAAATAAAATGACAAGTATTATTATAAACATAGGACGTATAAAACGCGAGCCTTTTTTAATAGCTATTTGGGAGCCCAAAATGTTTCCGGCTATGCCGAATATGGCTGCCGGAAGACCTATATGCCACATTATCTGACCGCTTAAGGCAAATGTAACAAATGCAGCTATATTTGAGGCAAGGTTAACTACTTTGGCGTTGCCTGAGGCTGTCAAAAGGTCAAAGCCGCTGAATATTGTAAAGCATAAAATAAGGAATGTGCCTGTTCCCGGACCAAAAAATCCATCGTAACAGCCAAGTAACAGACCTATTATTATACATAAAACAATTAAGCGCCGTTGTGGTATGCTGCCTGTTCTGTCTTCGCTGCCGAAATCTTTCTTGAATATTATAAAAAGAGCCACAACAGGCAGTGTAATCATAAGAATTAATCTTAAAGCATTGTCAGAAGCTATCATATTAAGCATAGCGCCTGCCCATGACCCCAAAAGAGCGGCAGCAGCGGAAATAAGTGCGGCTTTAATATGTATTTTTCCGTTTTTAAAAAATGTCCATGCTGAAAAAAAAGTCCCGAATACAGATGAGCATTTATTTGTTCCCGTTGCTATATGCGGCGGTATGCCTGCCGCCATATACGCTGGAAGCGATATAAGCCCTCCGCCGCCTGCGGCTGAGTCTATAAAACCTGCCGCAAAAACAAGAGGGCATACGATTAAAAGTATATTTATTGATTCACCCATTAAATTTTCCTCCGACAAAGAATATATTGACTTTGGCATTATACATTAAATTTTGATTATAATCAACAGATTTATTCGCATAATAAAAAAGATAAAAATTACATAACAATATATAAATATACTTGAAACATAGTTATAATTACTATATAATGTAATAAATTAAATCTTAATTAATTTAATGGAGCTGATTAATTTGGAGATAGATTTTAACGAATTCAGGAAAAAAGACCAGAGTTCTATTATAGAGCTTAATGATATACCTAATATTGACCTTTATATGGATCAAGTAACTACTTTTATGGAAACGAAGCTGAGCGGATATAAAAGAAATGAAAAAGATAAAATACTTACTAAAACAATGATTAATAATTATGCTAAAGCAAAGCTTTTTCCGCCGCCTGTTAAAAAGAAATATACAAAAAATCATGTAATGGTGCTTATTATAATTTATCATCTTAAAAATATGCTTTCAATTAACGATATAGGACGGCTCATTGCGCCTGTTACAAAAGCTTTAAATGAGGACCCTGACAGCAGCATACTTTCTGAACTCTACAGCAGTTTTGTACTTATGCAGAAAGAGGCTTACGAGCTTATTGGCAAAAAACAGTCATTTGACGAGAATTTTTTTAAAAACATAGAATTAAGCGATGTTATTAAAAACAAGAATGAATTTGTTGCTATATTATATGTTTTGGGATTTTCTATTTTTTCTAACCTTGAAAAACGCCTTTCAGAAAAAATAATAGACAGCAAGTTTTAATTTTTTAGTAATTTAATTGAAATAATGTCTCAAAATGTGTTAAAATAAATTAACGGCTGAATTTAGTAATTACTGTAATTAGCCTATATAATGCGAGGAGGAGTTTATTATGGTTAAGAAAATTTTAATGCTTTGCGGTGACTATACCGAGGATTATGAAACAATGGTTCCATTTCAGGCTCTCTCAATGTTGGGTTATCAGGTAGATGCCGTATGCCCTGATAAAAAAGCGGGGGATACTGTGGCTACAGCTGTTCACGACTTTTTAGGAAAACAGACATATACTGAGCTTACAGGGCATAATTTTGCTCTTACGGCTGATTTTGATTCTGTTAAAACATCAGATTATGTTGGACTTTTTATTACAGGCGGACGTGCTCCGGAGTACATAAGGCTTAACCCAAGGGTTATTGAAATAGTTAAGGAATTTTTTGCAGACAATAAACCTGTTGCGGCTATATGCCATGGTCCGCAGATACTTACGGCTGCAGGCGTACTTAAAGGTTACAAGGCAACGGCATATTCAGCAGTAGGTCCTGATATTAACCTTGCAGGCGGTGAATATGTGGAAGTTCCTGTTGACCAGGCTGTTGTTGATAGAAACCTTGTTACTGCCCCTGCGTGGCCGGGTGATACAGCAATCTGCCGTGAGTTTGCAAAATTATTAGGCGCTAAAATAGAGATTTGATTTTTTGAAAATATAAAAAGCCGGAACTTATGGCATAGCCGTTATGTTTCGGCTTTTATATTGCGCAATTTATATTTTGCTTTTTTATAACTCTTTATAACTTTTATACTTTGCATATTTTTTATAATTGAGAGACGGTTTAGATGTGCATATACTTTTAATATCCATTTTATAGGTTTATGTATACAGACACGCTGTTAAACATAAATTATATATCGGAGGTGGATTTAATGGTTATCCATTTAAGGAAATTAGTTGTATGCATAGCTTTGCCGCTTATAGTTGGCTGGATTTCATCTTTAATTACACAAAGCAGCATGGTAGTTTTTGAAACAATTAATAAGCCGTATCTTTCTCCGCCCGGCTGGGTTTTTCCTGTTGTATGGACTATTCTTTATATACTTATGGGCATTTCTTCTTATATTGTACTTACATCAGGTCAAAGTTTTTATAAAATAAAAACGGCTGTTTCAGTATATTTAGTTCAGCTTATTTTTAATTTTATTTGGCCTGTTATTTTCTTTAACGCGCAAAACTATCTTTTAGCTTTTGTCTGCCTTTTAGTTCTTTGGATGCTTATTTTGGCAACAACTGTTTTATTTTGCAGTATTTCCAAAACAGCAGGAAAGCTTATGATTTTTTATCTGCTTTGGGTAACATTTGCTGGATATCTTAATTATTCAGTTTATTTGTTAAACTAAACAAAAATAAGGCTTAGCCGTAAAAAATGGTTAAGCCTTATATTTATTTTTGGCTGTTACGCCGTATTATTTGTTATAAAAACTGACGTATGTCTTTTGAAAGATTCTCTTCAAGTACTATAAGATTTTCGGCTATGCTTTTTGATTTTTCATCTGCGTTTTTGTATTGGTTGAGATATTTACTCAGTGATTTTACGCCCATGCCGCAGCCATCGGTAATTAAATCTGCAATAGTCTGGTCTGATTCGTCAAATGCCATTTTAACATTTGTCTTGAGCCAAGACATGCCTTTTGCCATAGTATTAGGTTCTTTGCCTTCGTTATTATAAGTGTTCAGGAGCTCATGAATTTCACGCTCCAATTTGCTATGACTGTTTTTGCATGATGTTAATATATTTTTAAATTTACTGCTGCTGACATAGTTTAATACCTCATCAATAGCGTCAATTCCCATTTTAATGCCTGAATCACATTCCCTTAAAAGCCTTACTGTGTCCTGCTCTATTATTTTAACGCATCCCCTTTTTAATTTGTTTAATTTAGTATTTGTTAATTAAGCTTAAAGTATGTGTTTTAAAATAAAAAGCAGAATAAAACTACAATAAAAAAACTAAATATTTTGGTTATTTTCATTATCTAATAACACAAGTTTTAAAGCCTCAATGAATTTTTTTCCGGCATTGGAAAAGACCTGATTTTTTTTCCACACAAAGTCAAGGTTGCTTTTAAGAGGCGGATTCAATGGTTTAAAGCACAAAGGGCTGTTTCCAGTTGTATTTATCAGTCTGTCAAGGCACAATGCATAGCCGAAGTTCTGAGAAACAAGGACAGAGGCATTGTAAATTAAATTATATGTAGCAACTATATTAAAAATATTGAAGTCGCATCCGCACCAGCCTGAAAGCTCATTTTGCACAAACGACTGACGCGAAACAATTAAAGGCAGTTCTTTTAAATCTTCAGGCGTTATGTATTTTTTATCAGAAAGAGGGCTGTTTTTTGGCATAAGCAGTCCCCATGTATCAAAAACAGGCAGACGAATATAATTATATTTTTCTATATCGGCTGGTTCTATTAATATTCCAAAATCCATAATACCGCTGTCAAGCCTTTCTGCTACATCGTCAGCATTACCGCTGAACAGGTGGTAGCGTATATGGGGATATTTATTTTGAATGCTCTTAGCGGCTTTTGCGATTAACATTATAGCCTCAGTTTCACCGCTTCCTATATATATGTCACCGCTTACAATTTCGTCTGGCTGTGAAAGCTCAAACTTTGTTTTTTCTGTTAAAGACAGTATTTCTTCAGCTCTTTTGCGTAAAATCATGCCTTCATTGGTTAATGTAACCTTTTTATTTCTTCCGCCTCGGTTAAAAAGCTTAACACCAAGTTCTTCTTCCAGTTCCATAATCTGGCGTGACAGAGTAGGCTGAGTAATGTGGATTTGCTCGGCGGCTTTTGTAATGCTTTCTTCTTTAGCAATGGTTAAAAAATATTTCAAAACTCTTATTTCCATGTATTCACCTTTTATATAAAAATTAAATGCTTATAATGAATATTATATCATTTATTATAGGTATTTGCTATTTTATTTTTTAAAGTTTATAATTTAGGTACATTAAACAAGTGATAAATAAGTAATAAGAAGGAGAATATATATGGAATTAAATGAGTTTTTAGATAAACTTAACAATGGAGAAACAATAAAAGGAGGTTCAGCTGAACATCAGTTTATGCATAAAGTCAGCCAGGATGCTTTGCGTATTACTGCTGAATTAAATGGTGCGTACCATACGCCGGAAGAAGTAAGGAAATTGTTTTCTGAGTTAATTGGGAAAGATGTTGATGAGTCATTTGGTTTGTTCCCGCCTTTTTATTCTGACTGCGGAAAAAACATAACTATTGGAAAAAATGTTTTTATTAATTCTGGATGCCGTTTTCAGGATCAAGGCGGAATAACAATAGGTGATGGGGCATTAATAGGACATAATGTGGTATTGGCTACATTAAATCATGATTTTTCACCTAATAACCGCAGTACTTTGCATCCTGCGCCTATTGTAATAGGCAAAAATGTGTGGATAGGCTCAAACGCTACAGTTGTGCCAGGTGTAACAATTGGCGATGGGGCAATTATTGCAGCCGGCTCTGTCGTTACAAAAGACGTGCCTGAAAACGCTGTTGCCGCAGGTGTACCGGCTAAAGTTGTTAAATATTTAGAGGAGGAAATGTAATGGGTAAAAGAGTGCTGGTTATTTCAACAAGTTTAAGGAAAAACTCTAATTCCGATATTTTAGCTAATGAATTCGCAAAGGGCGCTGCCGAAAGCGGAAATGATGTTGAAATTATTTCATTAAACAATAAGACAATAGCTTTCTGCAAGGGCTGTCTTGCTTGCCAGAAAACAAAAGAATGTGTTATAAAAGACGATTCAAAAGAAATAGTTGAAAAAATGCGTACAGCTGATGTAATAGCTTTTGCTACGCCTGTTTATTATTATGAAATGTCCGGACAGATGAAAACTTTGATAGACAGGAGCAATCCTTTGTTTACATCGGACTATAAATTCAGGGACATATACCTTATTGCCGCATGTGCCGAGGACGATGAAACAGCTGTAGAAGGAGCCGAAAAAGGGCTTAAAGGCTGGATTGAATGTTTTGAAAAATGTTCTTTAAAAGGTGTTGTATTAGGAAAAGGAGCAAATGAGGCAGGTTCTGTAAAGAATACGCCTGCTGTTGTTAAAGCCTATGAAATGGGGCTGAATGTCAGATGAAAATAGGAAGGAAAAATATATTTGTGCTTTTTGTACTCGCGGCTGTATTTCTTATGGGCTGCGGATATAAAGGACAACAAACATCATCAAAACCAGCAAGTGAAACCAGTGCAGCAGGCAAAACAAATCAAACAAATGAAAATACAGGCAAGACTTCTGAAAGTGATTTAACTAAAGTTAAAATTAAAGCCGGAGGCAAAGAGTTCAGCGCTGTTTTTTATAAAAACGAAACAACTGATGCTGTTTTGGAAAAACTGCCTGTTACCATAAGTATGAATGATTTAAACAGCAATGAAAAATATTATTATTTTGACGAGGAATTTCCTAACAGAAGTGAAAAAGCAGGAAGCATAAAAGCCGGAGATATAATGCTTTACGGCAGCAGCTGCGTTGTACTGTTTTATAAAAGCTTTGACACAAGCTACAGCTATACCAAAATAGGTTATATAGAAAATGCTGAAGGGCTTGAAAATGCGTTAAACGGTTCTTCTGTCGATGTCACATTTAATATTGATGAAGGAGAGAATTTATAATATGGAGGAATATACATTTAAACTTGATGAAAATGTTAACCGCACCCATGTAAAATATAAAAACAGATATGGAATTACAATAGCCGGTGATTTATATACAGATAAAAGTACAGATTTAAGCGTTAAACACCCGGCTCTTGTTATAGGACCTCCTTATGGCGGGACAAAGGAGCAGAGCCCTGGAGTTTATGCAAACAAACTTTGTCAAAGAGGTTTTATAGTTTTAGCTTTTGACCCGGCTTATAATGGAGAAAGCGGAGGAGAGCCAAGACATATTTCTTCTCCTGAGATTTTTTCAGAAAATTTCAGTGCTGGCGTTGACTATTTAGGTGTTCAGCCTTTTGTAGACCGTGAAAAAATAGGTGCAATAGGAATTTGCGGAAGCGGCGGTTTTGCGCTTTCAGCGGCACAGATGGATAGCCGTATTAAGGCTGTGGCATGCGCCAGCATGTATGATATGAGCGCAATGAGAGATACATTTACACCACAACAGCTTAAAACTGAGATAGACAGATTAAGCAGACAAAGATGGGTTGATTATGAGAATGGAAAAATGGAATATATTCCGTTTTTCCCGGAAGGACCAGTTGACAAAGTGCCTGAAGGACTTGACCCTGTATCAGAAGAATTTTTCTCTTACTATGGTCTTAAAAGAGGGCACTGTAAAAATGCTTTAGGCGGCTTTACTACAACAAGCCAGCTTGTATTTTACAATTACCAGCTTTTAAATCATATAGATACTATTTCTCCAAGACCTATATTGTTTATAGTAGGAGAGAATGCCCATTCTAAGTATTTCAGTGAAAATGCGTATAAAGCGGCAAAAGAACCAAAAGAAATGTATGTTGTGCCTGACGCGATACACATAGATTTGTATGACAGGATAGATAAAATACCTTTTGAAAAAATAGAGTCATTTTTTAAATCGGCTTTTGAAAAATAATTATATAGTATTAAGAAACATAAAATTCTTAAAACAGCGGATAATTTTGTCCGCTGTTTTTGTACTTGCAAATATTAGTTTTTATATGCGCGATGACATAGTGTAAATAATAAGCGGATATATTGTAAACAATTTATATTTAATTAGTTGACAATTGTGCTTTTATATTTTATACTGTAAACAGTTTAATTCAGCACAGCGGAGGTTTAATAATGAGTGAAATAAAACCAAAAAGTTTGTTTTCAGTAAGAACAATGTCATTTTGCGCCGTTTCATCGGCTGTTATGTGCATATTAGGTCCAATGAGCATACCTATAGGTACAGTACCGGTATCATTTACAAATCTTGTTATTTATGCATCTCTTTTTGTAATTGGCAAAAAAAGAACGGTGTTAAGCGTTGCTGTTTATCTGCTGTTAGGTATTTTCGGCTTGCCGGTGTTTTCGGGTTATTCCGGTGGATTTGGAAAGCTTATGGGTCCTACGGGCGGATACCTTATAGGTTTTGTATTGCTGGCGTTTATAGGCGGTGTATTTATTGAAAAATCAAATGGCTCAAGTATAATTTCTTTTGCAGGATTAGTTTTGGGCACGGCGGTATCTTATTTCTTTGGTACGGCATGGTTTGTATTTTTAATGAATTGTACATGGTCGTACGCTTTTGCAGTATGTGTTTTGCCGTTTATAGCTGTTGATATTGTAAAAATAATTTTAGCATTAAGCGTTGGTCCTAAAATAAGAAGAAGACTTGATAATTCAGGCGCCGCTGGATAATTTAATTGATTAATGACATCAAATTTTTTAAGCAGGATAAGATAAATAAACAAAAATAAAATGCGCAGTATTGTTTATGAAACCAAACCATACTGTGCATTTTTATTTTATTTAGCAGTGTTCGCGTTGATATATTTTTTCTTTAATGGTAAGATATATTATTAAAGGAGGTGTGTGTATTGGAAAAGGAAGAAACAATAAACGGAACGGTAGAGGACATTATATATAATAACAGCGAAAACGGATATACTGTTTTTTCCGTAGAAAATGATGGTGACGAGGTTGTCTGCGTTGGTACATTACCTGATATACACACAGGAGAGAATGTAAAGCTTACCGGTAGCTGGACTATGCACAGCACTTACGGTCTTCAATTCCAAGTTGAATATTATGAAAAGACTATGCCTGAAAGCATTGAAGGAATAGAAAAGTACCTTGCATCGGGCATAATTACCGGCATAGGCAAGAAAACAGCCAAAAGAATAGTAGATAAGTTTGGGGAAGCTTCTTTTTATGTTATTGAGGAAAAGCCTGAGCGTCTTGTGGAAATAAGGGGCATTACTTACGAAAAAGCAATGAAAATAAGCCAGATGTTTATCCAGCAGAATGAACTGCGAAAAACAATGATGTTTTTGCAGAAATTCGGTGTAACACCATCTTATGCCATGAGGATATATAAAAAATATAAAGACAAAACAATGACTATTATTGAGAACAATCCTTATAAACTTGCTGACGATATATTTGGCATAGGTTTTAAAATGGCTGATAAAATAGCTGCGGCGTCAGGGTTTAGTCTGGATTCAGCAGAAAGGATAAAAGCCGGCATAAAATATATACTTAATCAGGCATCTCTTGACGGACATGTTTATCTTCCTTTAGATGAGCTGACGGCAAAGACCGTTGAAATTTTATCGGTTAATGAAGTTTTGGTTGAAAATGCTCTGCGTGAGCTTCAAATAGAGCACCAAATTTGGCGCGATAAATCAGACGAGAACACTCAAGGACGTGTATACTTAAATGTATATTATTATGCTGAAGTTTCTGTAGCAAAAAAGCTTCTTGAGCTTTATGAAAATAAAGGCATATACAGCAATGAGTATTATAACGGACTTATATCTAAAGCTGAAGAAAAAACAGGCATTGAGCTTGCGGAAAAACAGAAAGAGGCTGTTATGGAGGCATTAACTCAAGGCGTGCTTGTTATAACTGGCGGTCCCGGAACTGGTAAGACAACTATTATAAATACAATAATCACACTTCTTGAAGATGATGAGAAAAAAATAGTTTTAGCAGCTCCTACAGGACGAGCGGCTAAAAGAATGACTGAGGCGACGGGGCATGACGCCCAGACGATACACAGGATATTGGGCATAACTTATATGGATGACGACAGCCGGCGTCAGGTTTTTGACAAAACAGAAGACGACCCTATAGACGCAGATGTTATAATTATAGATGAAAGTTCTATGGTTGACATACTGCTCATGAGCAGTCTTTTAAAAGCTGTTAAAACAGGCACAAAGCTGATATTGGTTGGTGATGTTGACCAGCTGCCTTCTGTAGGCGCGGGAAATGTCCTTAAAGATATAATACAAAGCGGGATTATTAAAGTTGTGCGTCTTACAGAGGTATTCCGTCAGGCTAGGGAGAGCGCAATAGTTATGAACGCCCATAGAATAAATAACGGGCAAATGCCGGTTTTAAATGAAAGGGACAAAGACTTTTTTCTTGTGAAAAGAAGCAATAGTTTTGACGCGGTAAATACCATAAAAGAGCTTATTACAAAACGGCTTCCGTCTTTTTCCGGCTGTGATTCTTTTAATGACATGCAGGTTTTAACCCCTATGCGCAAAGGGCAGCTGGGAGTTTACGAGCTTAACAAATATCTTCAGGAAACTCTTAATCCTCCAAGCCCCAAAAAAACAGAAAAAATATTTAAAAACTATATACTGCGCCAAGGCGACAAAGTAATGCAGATTAAAAACAATTATAATATTGAGTGGAAGCTTTACGAAAGAGGTCGTCAGACAGACGCCGGTCTTGGCATATTTAACGGCGACTGTGGAATTATAGAAAAAATTGATAATGACGATGAAACTGTAACTGTATTGTTTGATGACGGCAAAAAAGTTATATATGATTTTATGCAGCTTGACGAGTTGGAACTTTCTTATGCTGTTACAATACACAAATCCCAAGGGAGTGAATATCCCGTTGTTATAATACCTCTTATAAGCGGACCGCCTATGCTCCTTAGCAGAAATCTTTTGTATACTGCCGTAACAAGGGCAAAGAAATTAGCTGTTATTGTAGGTCTTGCTGATACAATTAGGAAAATGGTAGATAATGACAGGGAAGTAAAAAGATACTCAACTCTTGATTACAGAATAAAAAATATATATGAATTTATTAATCAGTGAGGCATTTATGGTTATAGATTATATAATGGATTTTGTTTTTCCGCCGCGCTGTATTATATGCGGAAAATTAACAGGTTATTGTTTAAACATAAAAATATGCCATAAGTGTGCTGAAAATGCAGAGTATGTTGAAGATGATTGGGACTATGCCTATACACTTAAAAATAAATTGGGTCAAAAAGTTTATTTTGACGGCGGCAAAGCTGTTTTTAAATATAAATTTGTTAAAAAATCCATAGAAAGGTTTAAGTATTTCGGCGCGCGCAGTTTGGGAAAAGAATATGCGGAAATAATGTATGAATACTTTGCAGGAAGCGGATTTTTTGAAAAAGCCGACTGTATAGTTTCAGTGCCTGTTAACAAACACAGGCTTAAAACAAGAGGTTATGACCAAGCGGGGTATTTGGCAGGAAATTTAGCCAATATAGCAAATATCGAATTTGTCTCTGATGGTATTTTAAGGCATAAAAATACTGTGCCGCAAAACTCATTAGGCGTTAATGAAAGATTTGAAAACGTAAAAAACGCTTTTAGTGTTGGCAATTACAATTTTAAAGGGAAGAACGTAATTATAGCAGATGACATATTCACAACAGGCGCAACAATAAATGAGTGCGCCAAAGTATTAAAAATTTCTGGTGCTGAAAATGTCTGTTTCTTAACTTTTGCAGCTGCCGGAGAAAGTTTGGGAAGTGATGAAAATGTATGATTCTGGACTAATACTTGAAGGCGGCGTAATGAGGGGAGTTTATACGGCTGGAGTTTTAGACTGTTTTATCAATAATAAAATTGAGTTTTCTGTATGCTATGCCGTTTCGGCAGGGGCGTGCCATTGCTGTATTTATCTGTCAAAGCAGAGAAGGCGTGCTTTTGATGTAAATGTGGATTATTTAAAAGACAAGCATTACGCAAGTTTATACAGCCTTATAACAACAGGGGATTTTTTTGGAGCAAAAAAGATATATGATGATATACCTAACAAACTGAATTTATATGATTATGATGAGTTTGATAAATATAAAGGTTCTTTTAAAGCTGTTGTTACTAATGCGGAAAGAGGCAAAGCTGAATATATAGATATAAAAGACATGAAAAAAGACATTGTATATATCAGGACTTCAAGCTCGCTGCCTGTATTTGCCAAAATTATCAATATTGGAGGCAAAAAATACTTAGACGGAGGGGTGTCAGCCCATGTTCCTTTGAAAAAATCACAAAGCGACGGTCATTTAAAAAATGTTTTAATACTTACAAGCGACGCAAATTACAGAAAAGAACCTAATAAATTTATGCCGCTTTTAAAAATTGTTTATAATAAATATCCTAAGCTTTTAAAGACATATACATTATAATCATAAGCTTGATTACATTAAGCTTGAAGAAAGAAACGGCGGTATATTTGTAATTAGACCAAGAAAGCCTGTTAAATTAGGCGTTTGGAGAAAAATAAAAGAAAGCTTTATGATTTATACAAGCAGGGGTATGCTGATGCTGCCCGCTCCATGAACCGTCTTAAGCAGTATCTTGAAAAATAGGAGGAATATATGTTTAATACAATTTGGTTTTTTGTTAAATTGGCGGCAAGCTTAATAGCTGTAAATCCTGTTTTGGGCAAAATAAAAAAAATGCGTGTCCAAAAGGGTGATGCCGTAACTGATGAATTTATATTTAATTATGTGAGAAACTGGGCTAAAAAAAGGCTTAACTCAACTAAATGCCGTATACACATTAAAGGTATTGAAAATATACCAAAGGATAGGACCGTGCTCTTTGTAAGCAATCATCAAAGTAATTTGGACTTTTTGCTTTTGCTGGCGGAAATTAACATACCTGTTGGGTTTATAGCTAAAGTGGAGCTTGAGAAAATACCGCTTTTAAGGGACTGGATGAGGGTTATAAACTGTCTTTTTATGGACAGGGACGACATGCGCCAGCAGGTTAAAACAATAGTTGAAGGCATTAATCTGCTGAAAAAAGGCAAATCCTTGATTATATTTCCAGAAGGCACCAGAACGCGTGACGGGAGCATGATGGAATTTAAAGCCGGAAGCTTTAAACTGGCAACTAAAAGCAAAGTACCTATTATACCTGTTACAATTAACGGAACTTTTAAGGCTTTAGAGGGCAACAACAATAAATTAAAAGCCGGAGATATATTCCTGACGTTCCATGAGCCTGTTTTTGTTGATAAACTTACAAAACAGGAGCAGGACACATTAAATGATTATGTAAGAGATATTGTAAAGCGTGGTTTGGAGGCTGGAAATGAGTAATTTTATAAAATTTAAAAAGTATGTATTAACATTTATTGCCATAACTGTTTTGGCGGTTTTTGCTTCAGGCTGTTCATCTATAATGGCAAAGGGAGGAGAGCTGTCACCTGACAATCTTCAAGTTCATTTTATATCTGTTGGGCAGGGCGACAGCGAGCTTATAAAGCTGCCTACAGGAGAAAATGTACTTATAGACGCAGGAGATACTGACTGTGATGAATATCTTGTTAATTATATTAAATCACAGGGAGTTGAAGAAATAGACACAGTAATCGCTACCCATCCACACAGTGACCATATAGGTTCCATGCAGGATGTACTTGAAAATTTTAAAGTAAATAAAATTATGATGCCGGACTTTGACTATGATACGGTTACATATACTAACCTTCTTTATTCCATAGAAGAAAATAATGTTGAGCGTATTGTGGCAAAATACGGGGATAGTTTTGATGAAGGCGCGGCGCATTTTGATATACTCGGTCCTGTTAAGCAGTATGAGGATGCCAATAATATATCTCTTGTTGTAATGATGACTTACGGTCAGACTAAGTACTTGTTTACAGGCGACCAGGAAGCAGAAGCCGAAAAAGACCTTATAAGCATGGGTTACAATTTAAACGCTGACGTGCTTAAAGTAGGTCACCATGGTTCCAGCACATCATCAAGCCAGGAGTTTTTAAATGCCGTAAGACCGTCTATTGCTGTTATCGAAGTTGGGGAAGGCAACAAATATAATCTGCCTGAAGATGAAATTATAATGCGTATTGCGCGTGGCGGAACTACGGTTTACAGGACAGACAAGTCAGGCAATATAGTTATTTCTTCAGATGGAGAAGAACTTTATGTAACAACAGACGATACACTGGAAAATATTTTGGACCCGGAAAAGATACTTGGAATTGGAGAAGATACATCAGGCGGACAAAATGCTTCTTCAAGCGAAGCGCCGCAGTATGAGATTATTGGGAATAAAAACTCAAAGGTATATCATGCTGATGACTGCGGACAGCTTCCTAATGAGGAAAACAGAGTGTATTTTTCTACTCAGCAGGAAGCCGAAAACGCAGGGTACAGACCACACAGCGGATGTGTTGAATAAGTAATTTTTGGAACGGCGGAATTTACCGCCGTTTTTTATGTCTAAATTATGAAATACAGACATATACTTCATTAGCATGTATATACAAAGCTACAGAGGAGGTATTTGTGTGAGTGTGTATGACATATATGACGACATAGCCAAAAGGACAGACAGCAATATTTACATAGGCGTAATAGGCGCTGTAAGGACAGGAAAATCTACATTTATCAAAAGATTTATGGATTCTCTTGTTCTGCCTAATATTCAAGACGAATATACAAGAGAAAGGGCGAAAGACGAGCTTCCGCAAAGTGCTTCTGGAAAAACCATAATGACAACTGAGCCGAAGTTTATACCTAATGAGCCTGTTAAAATAAATTTAGGGGATAATTTAAACCTTAATGTACGGCTTATAGACTGTGTAGGCTATGTAATTCCAGGGGCAGAGGGGCACATGAACGGAGATGAGCCGAGAATGGTGAATACACCATGGAGTTCAAATCCAATGCCTTTTGAAAAAGCTGCTGAAACAGGAACGCAAAAAGTAATTAAAGACCATTCCACAATAGGCATAGTAGTAACTACAGATGGAAGCATTACTGATATTGAAAGAGAGAACTATGTAAATGCGGAAAACAGGGTGATTAATGAGCTTAAAGAATTGGGTAAACCTTTTATTGTGCTCTTAAACTCAGTACACCCATATTCCCAGGAAACTGAGGAACTGAGGAAAAGCATTGAAGATGAGCATGGAATTTCAGTTTTAAGTGTAAACTGTGCTCAGCTTAAACAGGAAGATATTACATCTATAATAGAAAAAATATTAATGGAATTCCCTATCAAAGAAGTACGCCTTGATTTTCCTAAATGGCTTGATACTCTTAGTTTTGAGCATGAAATTAAAAAAGATGTAGTTTCGGCAATTAAGAATTTTATGGAAAACACCGACAAAATAAAAGATATAGCGCCGGATACAAAAGAACTTGAAAACAGCCAATATATAAGAAATGCGTACATAAGAGGCATAGATATGGGAACAGGAAGCGCCGATATTGATATAACCCTTAACGACGGACTTTTCTATAATGTTTTAAGTGAAACAGCAGGAAGCGACATTAAAGATGATTATGAGTTGATTTCAATACTAAAAGACCTTTCTGAAATGAAGAAAAATTACGGCAAAATAGAGTCGGCGCTTAATGCGGCGTTAAACAAAGGCTATGGCATTGTATTTCCGCAGAAAGAAGATATTAAGCTTATGGAGCCGCAGATTTACAAACAAGGCTCGCAGTACGGCGTTAAGCTTAAAGCAAAGGGAAGCAGTATCCATTTAATTCGTGCTGATATTGATTCAGAGGTCAGTCCGGTTATAGGCAGTGAAGACCAGACCAAGGAATACATAAATAAATTAAAAGAAAATATGAAGCACGACCCTGAAGAGGTATGGCAGTTAAATATATTCGGCAGAACATTGGATTCACTTTTAACTGAGGGTATAAACGGAAAGCTGTACGCAATGCCGCAGGATGCGCAAAATAAGCTTCAGGAAACAATGGAGAAGATAATAAACGAGGGAAACGGCGGTTTAATATGCATACTCCTTTAAAAAATATTAGTTCAATATAATGTTTCAATCATTTTGTTTTATATTGTATAGCAAAAAAGCCTTGTCCGTTTTTAATGGTTCAGTTCATTAATTTCGGAAAGGCTTTTGTTTTTAGAATTCTTTATGCATATAAGCAAAGTAGTGGAAAAACAGCGTAATGGCTATTATTAACATATTGTATAAAGACGGCAGCGCAATAAGAAAGCGCTCTTTTGATTTAAAAGCATTTTTAAGTGTTGAGTAAAGTACATCATAAACAACAGGGCACATTACCATGGCACATGCAAAGAAAAACAGCCATCTTAATTCTGTAACAGGTATTATCATACTTGCAATTATAGAAATGACATATACTATAAATGTTATTTTAAAGTGTTTGAATACTGATACAGCGTCTTTTAAATCAGTATCAGTCAGTTCTTCTTCATCATCTTTTAAATTAACTTCTTTTCCGGCTGTTAAAAATTTGTAGCAGGCAATCTCTGCCAAAAATCCTATAACCCATAAAATCAGTATTGGTCCGAAAATGTGTATAAACTTAAACATAGCTTACCTCCGCAAATATAAATTTTTTCCATAAAAATATTATATTATATTGGACTTTAAAGTCAATAACTATCAAAAAAAGCTTTATTTTAAGCGGATTTGGTATTAATGTTCAGTTTAAAATATTTTGTCTTAAAGAAATATTAATATTACATTATTGTAAAAAAGCAATTCATCGGTTGAAATAATCTCAATTTTTTCATATAATAGCATTGGTGTATTTGTTTGCGTGCTAAATAAATTTTTTGTATTGGGAGGTAATAAAAAGTGAAGAGGATAACCGCTTTAATAATAAGCGTAATACTTATATTAAGTTTTCTGCCGTCTGTATCTTTTGCGTCAAGCACAGATATGAGAGGAGTTTGGGTTTCTACAGTTACAAATCTTGATTTTCCTTCTTCCAAAGGATTAAGTGCAGATGCCCAGAAAAAAGAATTGACAGATATGCTTGACGAGTTTAAAAATATGGGCATAAACACAATAATATTTCAAGTGCGACCATGCGGCGATGCTCTTTATAAATCATCAATTAATCCATGGTCACAATACTTAACTGGCGTCCAGGGGCAGGACCCGGGATATGACCCTTTGGAATTTGCTGTAAGCGAGGCGCATAAAAGGGGTATGAAGCTTCATGCGTGGCTTAATCCTTACAGGGTTACTATGAAAGGCAATACTGATATTAATACCCTTGCGTCAAATAATCCGGCAAGGCTTCACCCAAACTGGCTTATTAATTATAATGATACACTTACTTTTGACCCGTCGCGTCAGGAAGTTATTGATTTAATATGCGATACCGTTAAAGAAATTATCACAAATTATGATGTTGACGCAATTCATTTTGATGATTATTTCTATCCTTCAGGCTATCCTCTTTCAGCAGGAGAAAGTCAGGACGGAATTGAAGCCAACCAAAGGCGTGAAAATGTAAATAAAATGGTTAAGGCTGTTTCTGATACAATTAATTCTTATGCGCCTGATGTTGAGTTCGGCATAAGTCCAATGGGTATTTGGAAAGACGCCGTAGTTGACGGATATCAGATAAAAGGCTCATCATCGTATTATACTGTTTTTGGAGATTCGGTTACATGGATTAAAAACGGCTGGATTGATTATATTGCGCCTCAAATTTATTGGGAAGATTCCCATGCAACAGCTTCTTACAGCAAGCTTGTTAAATGGTGGAATAATACTGTTCAGGGCACAGGCGTTAAACTTTACATAGGCGAAGGCATATACAAAGATGTTATAGCAAAAGAGATAACAAGCCATTTTGAAATAGATAAGAATTATAATAACGTACAGGGTAATATATTCTTCAGGGCAGGCATGCTGCTTGATAATTTTAATTCCGTTAAAGACGCAGTTAGAAATTACTATTCATCTTTAGGCAGCGGACAGACTAACCAGAACACAAATAGCGGCAGCGCAAACCAGAATACAGGAAATTCCACTGAGCAGAATAACAGTGTGACAATAGAAAGAAAACAGGCTCTCCCTACAAGCTCAAACATTAAAGTTGACGGAACTGATACTGTTTTTGAGTCTTATAATATAGACGGGTATAATTACTTCAAACTAAGGGATATTGCTTGTGCTTTAAGCGGCACGGAAAAGCAGTTTGATACTCTTTGGGACAGTGAAAAAGAAGTAATTACTATAGATATGGGCAAGCCTTATACTGCTGCCGGCGGAGAGCTTGAAAAAGGAAACGGCTCTGCAAAAGAGGCTGTTACATCTACAGCAAAAGTATATATTGGCGGCAGCGAAGTTGATGTCAATGCCTACAATATAGACGGAATGAATTACTATAAGTTAAGAGATATAGCCAAGGCTGTTGACTTTGGAATTGCATGGAACGAAGAATTAAACTCCATAGGCATATTCTCAATAGCGGGTTATAGTGAATAAAGAACATTTTTTAAACGGAGGATAAACATAATAATGAATCAGAAAGAAACATTTAAAGGCAGTAACGACTATGTAGTATCAAATGAACTTATGAACGCAGTTAATATAGCTATGGCTCTTGAAAAGCCTTTGCTTATTAAAGGCGAGCCGGGAACAGGTAAAACAATGCTTGCACAAGCGATATCAAAAGCTCTTGATAAGAAGCTTATTATTTGGAATATTAAATCAACAACAAAAGCTCAGGACGGGCTTTACGTTTATGACGTTGTCCAAAGACTTTACGACAGCCAGTTTGGAACAGACGGCGTAGACGATATAAAAAAATACGTTAAAATGGGCAAACTGGGAGAAGCTTTCTCTTCAGACGAACAGGTAATACTTCTTATAGACGAAATTGATAAGGCTGACCTTGAGTTCCCTAACGACCTTCTTTGGGAGCTTGATAAAATGGAATTTTATATTCCGGAAACAAAAGAAACAGTTAAGGCTAAAAAAAGACCGATAGTTATTATTACATCTAATGCTGAAAAAGAGCTTCCAGATGCGTTTTTAAGAAGATGTATATTCCACTATATACAGTTCCCTGATAAGCCGCTTATGGAGGAAATTATTAAAGTACATTTTGATAATCTTGACCAGAAACTTCTTGACAGCGTTATGGAGGTGTTCTACTGGATTAGGGATTTAAGCAGCATTAACAAAAAACCAAGCACATCAGAGGTTATAGACTGGATTCAGGCACTTGAAATAGGCGGCATACCGGCTGAAAAAATAAAAGAAGAAATTCCTTTTGCAGGTGTTCTGCTTAAAAAGAATGAGGACCTTGATACTCTTGAAAGAAGCCGCAGAAGGTTTCGTGCCTGAGGCAAAAGGGGTGTTTAAATGTTTACATCGTTTTTTTACCTTTTAAGGTCAAAGGGGCTTGATGTATCCCTTAACGAGTGGCTTACGCTTATGGAAGCACTTGACAAGGATTTGGCACACAACAGCCTTACAGGGTTTTATTATCTTTCAAGAAGCATACTTGTAAAAAGCGAAAGTGATTTTGATAAGTTTGACGGCGCTTTCTTAGAGTATTTTAAAGATATACAGACCTATGAAGAACTGCCTAAGGAGCTTATTGACTGGCTTAATAATCCGAAAGAAAAGAAAAACAATTATGACAAGGCTCAGGACGAAAAAAATCTTTCTTTAAGCCTGCAGGAAATACAGAAAATGCTTTTAGAAAGGCTTAAAGAGCAGGACAGCGAGCACAACGGCGGAAGCTATTGGGTTGGAACAGGCGGCATGTCTGTTTTTGGAAATAACGGAAATGCGTCAAACGGCATACGTGTAGGCGGCGTATCAAGAAGGCACAGCGCTATGCAGGTAGCTGGTGAAAGGCAGTTTAGAGATTTCAGAAATGACACCGTACTTGATTTAAGACAGTTCCAAATGGCTTTCAGAAGACTCAGGCAGTTTTCAAGCCGCATAGATGCGCCTAAAACAGAGCTTGATGTTGACGCTACAATAGATGAAACATGCAACAACGCAGGCAATCTTAAAGTAGTTTACGGCAGACCGAGAAAAAATACTGTTAAAGTGCTCCTTTTAATGGACAGCGGCGGTTCTATGGATTATTACAGCTCACTTTGCAGCGCTTTATTCCAAGCTGTGCAAAAGAGCAGCCATTTTAAGGATTTGAAGGTGTTTTATTTTCACAACTGCATTTATTCAATGTTATATAAAGACCCATACTGCATGTATGGCAACTGGGTAGAAACAGAGTGGGTGTTAAAGAATATTTCTTCCGATTACAAAGTTATAATTGTAGGCGACGCTTCTATGGAGCCGAGCGAGCTTTTTGGAAGCAGTTATTATAACTACGGTGCGAGAAACGAAACACCGGGCATTGAATATTTAAAACGGTTTAAAGAAAAATACAAGCATTTAGTTTGGCTTAATCCTATAGTAGATTTAGGCTGGAGAACAGGTTACTGGCGTCAAACGTACGACGCTATTAAAGCGGAATTTGACATGTATCCTCTTACAGTCCAGTCGTTGGATAAAGCCATTAAAAAGCTGATGGTTTCAAAATAAGTATTAAGTCTCGTTGACAAAGCGTGATATAAAATCTATAATCAACTTAAATAAATTTTTAGTTTGTGAGGCGCGTTATGGATAATATTAAGCTTTATAGGAAAAGATATATTCCCGACGAGACTGTTTTTCTAAAAGATGATAAAATAATTCATGCCGATTGCGAAACTATAGTTACAAAATGGCACACATTAAAACCGAGAAATGATTTTGCAAGAGGAATTTCGGTTTATTATTTAAAAGAAGGCTATAAAGTAAGCGAGATGATTAATGACTGCGGCAAAACAGTATATTATTACTGTGACATTATAGAGCCGGTTTATAATAAAAACAGTAATTCTTACATATTTAACGACCTTTTGGCTGATGTTAAAGTTTATTCAAACGGCAAAATAGAAGTTGTTGATTTGGACGAGCTTGCAGAGGCATTTAAAAATGGTTATATTACATCATCTCAGCTGTATAAAGCTTTGCGTCAGCTTGACAGACTTTTAAATATTATTTACAGCAAGGGCATAGAAAGTATTTTGCCAAAGGAAGGTAACAACTGATGGCTGAGAATAAAAATGAATCTAATAAATCTCCTGCTGTCCATACAGGACACAGGAAAAGAATGAAAGAAAGATTTTTTAATGGCGGAGCTGCTAATTTTGCTGACCATGAATTAATTGAAATGCTGTTGTATAACACATTTCCAAGAAAAGACACAAATGAGCTGGCTCATAAAATATTAAATGAGTATGATAATAATTTATGCATGCTTGTGGAAGCAGACCCGGCAGATTTAATGTTCAGATGCGGTCTTAATGAAAATACGGCAATGTTCTTTTCAATAATGTCTGAAATTTTAAGAAGATATTCAGCCCAGAGATATAAAAAGAGGACATTAATTGACAATTCAGAAACAGCAGGAAATTATGCCGTATATCTTTTGGCAAATGAGAAAAGAGAGTGTTTTTATGTTATTTGTTTGGACGCTCAAAGCAGGCTCATTAATTCTTCGCTTATAAGCCGAGGGACAGTAAACGAAACTCATGTATACATAAGAAATGTAGCAGAGGCGGCTGTTAAGTACAATGCCAGAAGCATAATTTTAACACATAATCATCCTGGCGGAGGACTTGTTCCTTCTGCAAGCGATATAGAAACAACTGTAAGTATTATTAAAATGCTTAATATGATAGATATTTATGTTTCAGACCATATTATTGTCGCTGACGGCAAATATTTTAGTATGGCAGACGAAGGTCTTGTTAAAAACTCAATTTAAAAGGAGAGATGTTTTATGGGTAACAAAAGACTTTGCAGGGCTGAAAGAGGAAAGAAAATTTGTGGAGTTTGTCTTGGAATAGCAAATTATTTGAACATTGATGTTACTCTTGTCCGTATTATTTGGGCGGCTGTAACTTTTTTTACAAGTATTGTGCCGGGAGTTGTTTTATACTTTATATGCGCTTTTGTAATGCCTGAAGATGATGGAAGTTCTAACACTAATGGACCGATAGATGGTGATTTTAAAGAATTATAATATTAAAAATACAGTTTTGCTAATTTAAGTTTGATTATTAATTGAAAAGAAATTAATGATTAACTTAGAAAATTAAAAATATTTAAAGTTAAAGCCGGATTTATCAACATATAATGGTATGTCCGGCTTTTAGCATATTATAGAGTTTATAAAATTAATGTCTTAAAGAGTATAGTATTTTTTATAATGAGAAAAATTAAAATATACTTTTATATCAAGAGATTTAAGCAAAATTTTGTATGATTAATCAGCATTAAAAGGCCGCATGAATTTATATCATGCGGCAGCAATGCGTATCTTTAATTTATATCTGAATATTGGTTCTCTTCAGAAGCGGTGTTATACTCAGAAAAAGGTATGTCATCATATATAAATTTTTTAATCATATCAGAGGCTGTATCCAAGTCGTATGAATAGCACCAAAGCTTACCTATATATCCTCCTGTATGTTCAATGTATTCATTAGGAAGACCGCAAGTCTGCATAGTAGGGTTTTTGGTTATCATAACTCCTGCAAGCTGAAGTATTTCTTCTGTGCTGAGTGATGTTGTAACGTATGGCATTAATTCCCTTACTATTGAAGGATACTGCAAAGGTGACACATCTAACATTTTATTAAATATTAATTCAAGAACTTCTCTCTGCCTTTCTGTACGGGCATCATCGCTGTCGCTTTTTCTTATTCTTGAGTAACATAATGTTTGAGCGCCGTTTAAATGGACAAATCCGCTTTCAGAAAGAGTTTCGTTTGTTGTTTCAGCAATTATTCTGTTAAACTCCTGCCTTTCGTTTTCTGTAATTTCAACATCGATTCCGCCAAGAATATCAACTATTTCTGTCAGCTGGTCAAAGTTTACACTTACAAAATCAGTTATATCAAGACCGAAGTTTAGATTAAGTGTTTTTACTGCCAGTTCTGCGCCGCCGTAAGCGTATGCGTGATTAATTTTTGTTTGACCATGACCGGGTATTTCAACGTATGTATCACGTGCTATACTTATAAGTTTTATTTCTCCGTTTTTAGGGTTTACAGAAGCTATAATTATTGTATCTGACCTTCCGCCGTCTATATTTTCTCTTGCATCAGTGCCGAAAAGGGCGATGTTTTTTATCCTCATGTCTTTGTATTCGTCAGAAACTTCATTTACGGAAAGATTTTCTGCAGATAAGTTTTCTCTATTTAAACCACCTATTGCAAACATAAAAACTGCGAAAGCCAGTATAAAAAATACTGCAACTATAGAGAAAGTTATTACTATAAATTCAAGCAGTAAATTTCTTCTTTTTCTTTTTACGTTACGTCTTTTTCTCCTGTTTTTATGCATTTACAAAAACCTCCAAATTATTATGAACTTAAATAGTATACCATATTATTTTTAGCTGACAATATTTTTATCAAAAAATAAAGAATTATTAATAAAAAGGAAATGATAATTTTTTTTAAAAGCCATACAAATCATTTCGTATAAAACATGTCTTCTGTGGGAAAAATTAAAAAAGCAGAAGAGGGAGGTAAATTTATGGCTTTTAACAAGGTAGAGATATGCGGAGTTAATACCTCAAAGCTTCCAATACTAAGCGCTAAAGAAAAGACGGAGCTTTTTGAAGAGATAAAAAAAGGAAATGAGGAAGCAAAGAAAAAATATATATACGGCAATTTAAGGCTTGTTTTAAGTGTAATACAGCGTTTTTCAAATAGAGGGGAAGTTATGGATGATTTGTTTCAAGTAGGCTGTATAGGTCTTATTAAGGCGATAAATAATTTTGATACGGAACAAAATGTTCAGTTTTCTACTTATGCGGTGCCGATGATTATAGGTGAAGTAAGAAGGTATTTAAGGGACAACAATTCTATAAGAGTAAGCCGAAGCTTAAGAGATACGGCTTATAAGGCACTTCAGGCAAAAGAACGCCTTACAAATAAGCTTTCAAGAGAGCCTAAAATAGAAGAAATAGCTAAAGAACTTGAAATGGATAAGGCAGATGTGCTTATTGCTCTTGACGCAATTCAGGAGCCGATGTCGCTTTATGAGCCTGTTTTTCACGACGGCGGAGATACGCTTTATGTTATGGACCAGATAAGCGATGAAAAGAATAAAGATATGAAGTGGCTTGATAATATTTCAATTTCCCAAGCAATGACACATCTTACCCCAAGAGAGAAACATATATTAAATTTAAGGTTTTTTGAGGGCAAAACTCAAATGGAAGTAAGCAGTGAGGTTGGTATAAGTCAGGCGCAGGTTTCGCGTCTTGAAAAAAGCGCTCTTAAACACATGAGAAAATTTATGTAATAGAATATAAGCAAAATGGACAACACCTCTTTTTAGTTGTATAATTATATAGTCAGTATACAATTATACATTTAAAACGGAGGTGTTTTTATGTCTGACCGGCTTGATTCAGATAGTTTAAACATGAAAGGCTACAGCATAGATGAACTTTATATCGGCAAAAAAGCAAGCTTTACAAAAACAATAACTGAACATGATGTTTATACTTTTGCCGGACTTTGCTGTGATTTTAATCCGCTGCATGTAAATGCTGAGTATGCGAAAAAATCAAGGTTTGGCGAAAGAATAGCCCATGGAATGCTTACGGCTTCTCTTTATTCTACAATGATAGGCATGTGCATACCTGGTGCTGACGCTATTTTCCTTGGTCAAAGCTGCCGTTTTGTAAAACCGGTTAAATTCGGAGATACAGTTACAATTACAGGCGAGGTTACAGAAATAAAAAAAGAAAAAAGGATAGTTACACTTAAAATGACTATTGTTAACCAAAGAGGCGAGATTGTTATTGAAGGCGACGCGACAGCAATGGCAAATAAAGGCATGGAACAGGTTTGAAAGGGGAGTATAAAATGAAGTTATTGGCAGAAGATACAATTGCTCTTGTTATAGATTATCAGGAAAAGCTTATTCCTGTAATTAATAATAACGAAGAAATAGTTAATAAAACATCAGTCCTTATTAAAGGCTTGAGGGAATTAAATATACCTATTATAGTTTCCCAGCAGTACACAAAAGGTCTTGGAAACACAGTAGCGCCTATTGCCGAGGCTTTAGGCGGTTTTGAGCCATTTGACAAAAAAAGCTTCAGTCTTATGGGCGACGAAAATATAAACCGTGCCATTAAGCATACAGGCAGAAGAAATGTTGTTATTTGCGGTGTTGAGGCACATATATGCGTTTTGCAGACACTTTTGGACCTTATAGAAGAAGGATATAATGTATATCTTGTTGAGGACTGCATAGGTTCAAGGAAAGAAAACGACAAAATCATGGCTTGCCGCAGAGCTGAAAATGAAGGCGGCTTTATTACTACATACGAGGCTGTTTTATACGAGCTTACAGGCGGAGCCGGAAATCCGCATTTTAAAGCTATTTCAAAACTTACAAAATAAAAACAGAAATTTGGTATATATTTCATAAAAGACGGGTAAAATTATAAAGCCTGTCTTTTTTTATATTAATTTTGCATACGATTATTGAAGGAAGAATTATATATTAAAAGAAAAAAATTATATATAGGATAAAAATAATTATTTTAAGGAAGGGGATTTTTAAGTAATGAGCGTAAGTTTCAGAAATGTGAACAACTGCCTTGTTGTTGAGATAGAAGGTGAAATTGACCACCATTTTGTGGACGAGGTTAAAAAATCAATAGATACGCGCCTTATGGGCAATGGCGTAAAAAATGTTGTTTTTGACCTTAAAAACGTAGATTTTATGGACAGCGCCGGAATTGGCATGATTATAGGCAGGTATAAGCAGACCGTAAAGCGCGGCGGTGTAACGTCTGTTGCCTGTTTAAGCGATAATTTGAAAAGGATAATGATGATTTCAGGTTTATACAGAATAATAAAAATTTATAATTCTGTAGAAGAAGCCGCAAAAGCGTTATAAGGAGGACAAGCTTTATGGATTACGATAACGAGATGACTTTAAGTTTCAGGGCGGTAAGCGCCAATGAATCATTTGCGAGAGTATCCGTTGCAGCATTTGCTCTACAGCTTGATCCTGCTGTATCGGAAATTACGGAAATAAAAACGGCTGTATCAGAAGCTGTAACAAACTCAATAATACATGCTTATGACAACAGCAGCGGAATTGTTCATATTTGGTGCGGTTGTTTAGAAAACCGCCTGTACATAGAAATAACAGACAACGGAAAGGGAATAGAAAATGTCAGCAAGGCTATGGAACCGCTTTATACATCTAAACCTGAACAGGAAAGAAGCGGTCTTGGATTTACTATTATGGAAAGTTTTATGGATAAAATGGAAGTTTATTCTGAAGTGGGCAAGGGCACGAAGGTAGTTATGGAGAAAAATATAGGTCTGTGCGCTGATAACGGGTGATATATATGGATGAAACCGCTCTTTTAATTCAAAAGGCGCAAAACGGCGACATAGAGGCTAAATCGCGTCTTGTAAGCCAGAATTCGGCTCTTATTTGGAGCATAGTAAAAAAATTTGCTGGACGAGGATACGATTTGGAAGATTTATTCCAAACAGGGGCTATAGGACTTATTAAAAGCATTGACAGGTTTGATTTGTCATATAATGTAAAATTTTCAACTTATGCCGTTCCCATGATTTTAGGCGAGATAAAGCGTTTTCTGCGAGATGACGGAATTGTAAAAGTCAGCCGCTCAACAAAAGCCCTTGCGCTTAAAGCAAAACTTTTCAGCCAGTCATACTATGTGAAAAACGGATGCGAGCCTACAATAAGCGAAATGGCTAAAGAGCTTGAAACAGATGAAGACGAACTTATAATAGCGCTTGAATCTACATCTGAAGTTGAATCACTTTACCGAAAGGTTACATCTCCGGATTCAGGCAAGGAGACATTTTTAATAGATAAATTTAATAATGCCGCCGATGACAGCGATGAGATAATGGTTTTAAGAAGCGCGCTTAACGACCTTACTAAGGAAGAAAAGCAGTTGATTTTAATGCGTTATTTTGATGATAAAACCCAAAGCGAAATAGGACGCATTATTAACCGTTCTCAGGTGCAGGTATCACGTATGGAAAAAAAGATATTGTGCAAAATAAAAGAAAAACTTATTTAAAAGCAACATTAATACTGTTTAAATTATTTCTTATATGCTATAATTAAGAGCAATAATCTGAATTAGATTGAATTTTATATAATTTAGAAAGGATGTTTTTATGGCATATAAGAATATGGTTTCTGTAAAAGTTTGCGGAAGAACCATGACTCTTACAGGCAATGAATCAGTTGAATATATAACAAAGGTAGCTAATTATATAGAGGAAAAAGCAGCTATGCTGCGTTCCAGTGATAATTCTAAAAATTTAAGCGCAACGATGGTATCTGTTCTAACTTCTATTAACATAGCTGATGATTATTTTAAGGCGCTTGAAGAAATTAATAAGCTGAAAGGTCAAATCCCGGTGGCTATTGATGCTGAAGAAGGTGTTGATAAAACATATATAACAAAAGCTGCTTTTGACGAACTTAAAAATTTAAAAGAAGAAAATGAAAAAATAAAAGCGCAGCTTCAGCAGTATGAGAAGGATATTGAAACAAGCAACGCTGAAATTGCAGATTTAAAAAATAAAAAAGCAGAGCTTGAAGAAAGCAATAAACAGTTTGAGACTGAAAATAATGAATTAAAAAATAAAATTAAGACTGTTGAAGAGGATAATATAAAAAAGATAGCTCAAATAAATCATCTTAAATCCATGGAGAGCCGTTTTTTAGAGTATGAGAAAAAGGCTGCTGCTGAAAAAGCCGCTATTGAAAATAAAGTAAACACGCCGGAAACAGCCGACACCGCAACAGATAATAAAAATGCGGATTATCAGGAACAGGAAGCTGAAAAGCCTGTTGAAGCTAAAAAACAGCCGTTTCACATGAACAGCAATGCTAAACTTAAAAAAGTTAAAACAAACAACAGCTACTACAGGCAGATTTAACGGAAAGGAAAATAAAAATGACTTCTTTATTTAAACCGGAGCTTTTATCTCCTGCCGGTAACTTCGACTGTGTAAGGGCGGCAGTTAACAACGGCTGTAATGCGGTATATATAGGCGGCAAAAACTTCAGCGCAAGACAGTATGCTGGCAACTTTGATTTAACAGAGATTGAAAGTGTCTGCGATTACTGTCATTTACGCAATGTTAAAGTATATGTGGCTGTAAATACAATTTACAAAGAAAATGAGCTTAAAGGTCTTTTAAACTATGTATCAAGCCTTGAAAGGATAGGCGTTGATGCTTTGATTATGCAGGATTTAGGCGCTGCAAAACTTATTAAAGAGCGTTTTGGCATACAATTAAACGCCAGTACACAGCTTACAACAAACTCGCTTAAAGAAGCCCAAGCGCTTATTGATTATGGTTTTTCAAGAGTTATATTAAGCCGTGAGCTTTCTGCAAATGAAATTAAATATATTTCTGAAAACTGCACCGGAGAGATAGAAACATTTATTCACGGTGCTCTTTGCGTATCTTATTCAGGACAGTGCATTATGAGCAGCATGCTTGGCGGCAGAAGCGGCAACAGGGGCAGATGTGCCCAGACATGCCGCCTGCCGTATACACTTTACAGGGAATATAACAAAGTAACAGAAGGATACCTTTTAAGCACTAAGGACATGCAGACAGTTGATATCCTGCCTCAGTTAATGTCGGCTAATATAGCATCCCTTAAAATAGAAGGCAGAATGAAAACGGCTGAGTATGTGGCTGGAGTAACTGGAATTTACAGAAAATATATAGATATGTGTTTTAATAACCCGGAGAGCTATTCTGTAGACCAAAATGATATAAAAACACTTTTACAGCTTTTTAACCGCGGCGGATTTTCTAATGGGTACTACAACACACATTCCGGCAATAGCATGATGAGTGTTGAAAGACCTAAGAGCTGGGGGTTAAAAGCTGGTATTGTAGACAGGTATGATAAAAAAAGAGAGAGGGTTTTTATAAGAACCCGTGAACCTTTTGTACCGGGTGACGGTATTGAGATTTGGACGCAAAAAGAGCCTCATTGCGGCACAAACATTAATAAGGCTTCCAAGGCAGGTGAAATAATAGATGTAGCCGTTAAAGGCGATATTTCTAAAAATGATGTGGTTTATAAAACACATGACAAGCACCTTGAGGACGGACTTAAAAAGACATTTGAAAAAGATACAAGGGTAAAAGACGTATATGCCGAGGCTGTTATTAAAGAAGGCAGAGAAGCGTCACTAAAGCTTTATGATAATGAGGGCAACTCCGTTTTTGTTAAAGGTGATTTTGTTCTGAAGGCTGAAAAACAGCCGTTAAGTGCTGAAAAAATTCAGCAGCAAATAGAAAAAACAGGCGGTACGCCTTTTAAAATTTGTGATTTTAAGCTGGATATGGGAAACCATGTTTATACGTCTATCTCTTCCCTTAATAAATTAAGGCGTGATGCGGTTGATGAATTAGAGAAAAAAATAATTTTATCAGCAAAAAGGAAAAGTCATGACTATAAGCAGCTCCCGCTGCCGGTCAGAAAAAATATTACAAAAAATAAGCAGCTTAATGTTCAGGTTAATAATATACTCCAGTTTGAAGCGGCAGTTATGTTTAATGATATAAACATAATTTATTTTGAATTAGGCAAAGACCTTATTGAGAATTTAGAATATTGTATACAAAAATGCCATGGCAACAATATTAAGCTTTATGCTGTTTTGCCAAGGGTTTTAAGGCTGTATACTGAAAAAATGTTCTCTGAAGCATTAAAAAGTATTATGAAAAGTAGTTTAGATGGTCTTTTAGTGCGCTCTTATGGTCAGTTTAAAGAATATAGAAACTGCAATAAAGAGATAGCAGTTGATTACAGCGCCAATATTTTTAACAGTGCCGATTTGGCTTTCTGGCGTTCTGAAGGGGCGGAAAGCTTATGTCTTTCGCCTGAGCTTAATTTGCAGGAAATAAAATCATTTGCTGACAGCAATACTGAAATTTTAGTTTATGGGCATATTCCGCTTATGACAACCAACCAATGCCCGGTTGGCAATTTTGACGGAGGAAAAGAAAATAATATTTACTGCACTAAAAAAGGAAGTGCCGGAGAGTATTATTTAAAGGACAGGAAAGGCGAAATTTTTCCGCTCCTCAGGGACTGCGAGCAGTGTATTTGTTATATTCTTAACGGAAAACCGCTGTTTCTGCTTAAATTTTTCGATGAAATAATAAATACGCCTTCAAGTATGACGCGTTTGTTATTTACTAATGAAGAAGCCTCTGAGGTATGCAAAATAATTGAAGCACATATTGATATGATAAATAAGCCGGAAATTCCGTCTGTAAAAGCCAGACATCTTATAAGCGAAATGGCTGAAAAAGGCAGTACAAGGGGACATTATTTCAGGGGCATAGAATAGAGTGGGTTTATGTTTAATTTATTAATTTTAGTAAGCAGGTATCTGTTTATAATATATATAGTGGTTTTTATATATAACGGGACAGCATATTTGCTTGATGAGGCAGGTCTTACAAAACACAGCCACAGACGTTCCATTTTTACTTGCCGGACAATGACAGCCCTTATGCATATAACAGCTTTTTTGATAGTTGCTTACGACAAAGAAGCCATTACTTACTCATTGCCGATACTTGCTGTAGGCGGAGCAGGACTTGTGTTTATAATAATGGGCAACTCAATAGCAGAAAAGGTGTATAAAGGAGGTTGTCCGCTTGTTTGGAACTGTGTAATATTTCTCCTTGATATAAGCATTATAATGCTTGTAAGGCTGAATTTTGCTTTGGCGGTTAAACAGCTTATTTGGATATGCGTTGGCTTTTTTGCAACTATGTGGCTGCCTTTTTGCGTTAAAATGGTGCCGCGGTTTGAAAAACTTGAAAATTTATATATTATACTCAGCTTTATGCTTATAATTTCCACACTGCTTTTAGGCTCAAAAGAATACGGCTCAATTAACTGGATATATATAGGTTCTTTTAGTTTTCAGCCTTCTGAAATAGTTAAATTCCTTTATATATTCTATCTGGCAAGTGTGTTCAGAAAAAAAGTTGAGCTTAAACAATTTATAATTACGGCATTTTTAAGCGGTCTTTTGGTTATACTTCTTGTTTTCCAAAAAGACCTTGGAAGCGCGCTCATTTTTTATATGACATATCTTGTTATGCTGTATATAGCAACATCAAATGAAGCTTTGTTTCTTTCTGGAATTGGGGCGTTAATGCTTGGCTCTGTTGTAGCATATAATTTATTCTCGCATGTACGCGTAAGGGTTGCGGCATGGAGAAATCCATGGGCGGATATTGATTCAGGCGGATACCAAATCTGCCAGTCGCTCTTTGCTATTGGCACAGGAGGCTTATTAGGCAGCGGTCTTACAAGGGGAATGCCTTTAAGCATACCTGTTGTTTCAAAAGATTTTATTTTTGCGGCTGTATGTGAGGAATTTGGAACAATATTTGCTATATGCCTTATTGGCGTTTTTATGCTGCTTTTTATAAGAGGTATGATGATAGCATTTAAATGCCAAAGAAGGTATTACAGCATAATAGCCGCAGGTTTTACAGCAATGATGGCTTTTCAGACATTCCTTATAATAGGAGGAGTAATAAAGCTAATACCTTTAACCGGCGTCACACTTCCTTTTGTAAGTTACGGCGGTACATCAATATTGGTAAGCATACTTTCCGTCAGCTTTATTCAGTGGGTAAACGGTTATCAAAAAACTGCTGACAGAAATGAGGTGCGTGAAAGATGAAAGGAAGCAAAAAGAGTATTAAGCGGGTAAGCATAATGCTTATGGCTATGTTTGCTATGTGCGCCGTGTACCTTATTAAAATCATATCTATCGACCGCAGTGAGATGATGGTTAATTCTTATAATCCGAGAATTAATTCATCGGACAATACAATAAAGCGTGGAGATATACGCGATATAGACGGGTATGTGTTTGCCTACAGTGAATATACGGCAGATGGATATGTGCGCAAATATGACGATGCCGTTACTTCATGCCAAGTAGTTGGATATACAGGAGCTGGAAAATATGGAATAGAGGCTTCTGAAAATTTTACCTTGCAGAATATAGATAATGAGCTTTTCCAAAGGCTTAGGAGCTTTTTAAAAGGGACAGAGGTTCAAGGCGATAATGTTTATCTTACTATAGATAAAGATTTGCAGGATATAGCATCTAACCTTATGGGAACAAACAAAGGCGCTGTTGTAGTAGAGGAAGTGTCTACAGGAAGAGTGCTTTGCATGGTGTCAAAACCGCAGTTTGACCCACAAAGTGTTGCCGAAAACTGGGACAGCCTTAAAGATGATGAAAACAGCCCGCTTTTAAACAGGGCAAGCCAGGGACTTTATACGCCGGGTTCTGTATTTAAAATAGTCACAACAGTTTCGGCACTTAGGAATATGACAAATGTATATGATTTTTCAGTTGACTGCACAGGAGAAGAATATTTTAACGACAAAGTAATACATTGTTTTAATAATAAAGCGCATGGAAAAGAAAATATAATAGATGCTTTTGCCAACAGCTGCAATGTGTTTTTCTCAGAAATAAGCACCCAGATAGGAGCGGAGGCTTTAAGGCAGACGGCAGATGAAATGCTGTTTAACCAAGGCGTAGATTTTGATTTAAGTGTAAGCGTGCCTTCTGTTCAGCTTAATTCGTCTTCTACAGAAAGCGAGCTTGTGGAAACATCTATAGGGCAGGGGAAAACTATGGTTACGCCGCTTTTTATGGCAAGCATTGCCCAGACAATAGCCAATAACGGTGTAATGATGAAGCCGTATATTATTGACCATGTTGAAAATTATGACGGAATAACGGTTGATACTACAATACCGGAAACTTATGCCAATATACTTACGCCTGATGAGTGTGATAAACTTAAAGAAATGATGATTGAAGTTATAAACAGAGGAACAGGATATAACGCAAATTCAGATTATTTTCAGGTGGCAGGCAAAACCGGAACAGCTGAAAATCCTTCAGGAAACGACCATTTGTGGTTTGTAGGCTTTGCGCCTGCTGATAATCCGCAGTATGCCGTTTCGGTTGTGCTTGAAAACGGGGACGGAAGCGCCAATGCTTCTGTTATAGCCCGGAAAATGCTGTATAATGCCATTAACAGAGATGAGCTTAACTAAAAATAGAAATAATAGTTTAATAATTTTATTAATAAAAAAATTCCCGCAAACAATTCTGTATGTGGGAATTTTATATTTATTTATTATGAAGCATAATTTGTTTTTATGCTTCTTTTTGTTTTTTATATATTCCGAATAATATTGCCGGCGTAGCTATTAATCCTAATATAAGTCCTATATAGCCGTTTCCTGTAAAACCGCCCACTAAATAACATACAAAAGATATCCCGGCTACAATCAATGCATAAGGCATCTGTGTGTTTACATGTTCAATATGGTTGCACTGGGCGCCTGTTGAAGAGAGTATTGTTGTATCAGAAATAGGCGAAATATGGTCGCCGCATACAGCGCCTGCCATAACAGATGACATTGATAAAATCATAATGCTTGTAGCTTCAGAATTAAATATTGCGCATACTATAGGAAGAAGTATAGCAAATGTTCCCCATGATGTTCCTGTTGAAAAACCAAGGAACAATGACACAAGGAAGAATATGCCCGGAATAATTGCGTGAGGCAGACTGCTGTTGTTTATAACACCTTTTACATAAGTTCCAATCTGAAGGTATTCATCGCCGCAAACTCCGCTTAATGTCCACGCGAATGTAAGTATAAGTATGGCAGGAACCATTGCTTTAAATCCTTCAGGAAGTGATTCAGCAAACTGCTTAAATGTTATAACTTTTCGCGGAAGATACAAAAGAGCTATAACAATCATTGTAAAGAATGAACCTATAACAAGTGAAAATGAAGAATCACAGTTTGCAAATGAATTTACAATGCCGTTGCCTTCAAGTATTCCGCCGGTATAAAGCATGGCGCTTACACAAAATACTACAAGAGCCAAAATAGGAATTACAAGGTCGCATACTTTTCCTTTTTCGCCTGAAATAAGTTCATCTTCAATACCTGCTTTTTCACCCGTAATGCTGCTGCCGTATTTAAGCTCATATTCTTTCATTTTTGAAAAATCAAAATTAAGTATAATAAGCATAAGGAGCATTACTATTGTTAAAATAGCATAGTAGTTAAACGGAATTGATTTTAAGAACATAACAAAACCGTCAAGTGAAGTGCCTTCAGGAAGTGAAGAACTTACAGCAGCCGCCCAGCTGGAAACAGGCGAAATAATGCACACTGGCGCTGCGGTGGCGTCGATGATATAAGCTAATTTTGCCCTTGATATTTTTTGCTTGTCTGTAATAGGACTCATTATTGTACCTACAGTAAGACAGTTAAAATAATCGTCTACAAATATAAGTACGCCTAATGCTACGGTAGCCAAAAGAGTTCCGCGCTTTGTCTTAATGTTTTTAGACGCCCATTTTCCGTATGCTTTAGAGGCACCGGATTTTGACATAAGCGACACCATCATGCCAAGAAGAACAAGGAAAATTACAATGCAAATATTTCCGCCTACTTTGCTGCCCATAATATCAACTGTAGTTGATATTGCACCGCTTACAGAAAAACTTGAGTAAAAAAGAGCACCGGCGCATATACCGGCAAAAAGCGAGAAGTAAACTTCTTTTGAAATAAGTGCCAGAGTAATTGCCAGAATAGGCGGCACTAATGTCCAAATAGTTCCTTCCATTTTACAACCCCCTAATCCAATAAAATAAAAATATAGATTACAATAAACATTACTCTACCATATAATTATCGTATAAACAACAAAAAAATTTTTTATAATATAATTTATGCCGTATTTGAATATAACACATATTTTGATATAATTATTTTACAATGTCTGACAGGAAGGTGAGGTTTTGAGATTTATACATATTTCTGATATACATTTAGGCAAAAAGGTAAACGAGTTTCCAATGCTTGATGACCAGATTTTTGTTTTAAACCAAGTTATAAAAACCGCAGGAGAACAAAAAGCAGATGCGGTTATTATTTCAGGCGATATATACGATAAAAGCGTGCCGCCGGCAGAAGCCGTTGAAGTTTTTGACCGCTTCATTACCGAGCTTTCGCAAAAAGACATAAAAATATACGCCATAAGCGGAAATCACGATTCACCGCAGAGAATAGCCTTTGGTTCAGACATTATGTCAAAAAGCGGCGTTTATTTTTCCGGTGTATATAACGGCAAAGTTGAAAAACATGTTTTTGAGGATAAATACGGTATAGTAAATATATATCTTTTGCCGTTTATTAAGCCGGCAAATGTAAAAAAATTTTATGAATATGCTGAAATATCGGACTATAATTCAGCGCTGAAAATTGTTTTGGAAAATATAAATGTAAATGAAAGTGAGAGAAATATTATTGTTGCCCATCAGTTTGTAACAGGCGCCGTTAGAAGCGATTCGGAAGAAATTTCTGTAGGCGGAATTGACAATGTAGACTCATCGCTTTTTGAAATGTTTGATTATACTGCATTGGGGCATATACACGGTCCTCAAAAAATGGGAAGAAATATTATTTACAGCGGCTCACCTTTAAAGTACTCTTTTTCGGAGATAAATCAAAAAAAAGCTATGTTTGTAGTTGACTTAATGGAAAAAGGAAATGTTGTAATAAATAAAGTTCCTTTTGTGCCGCTTCACGAAATGCGTGAGATTAAAGGACTATATGACGAAATAACGAATAGAAAGAACTATATTAACACAAATACTGATGATTATATTAAAATAGTGCTTAAAGATGAAGATGAAATTATAGACGCAATAGGAAAGTTAAGAAGCATATATCCTAATATAATGAATATTGATTATGATAATTCCAGAGCTAAATCTAACATAGAAACTTTTGCAGGCGGTGTTGACACAGATAAAAGTCCGACAGAGCTGTTTTGCGAGCTTTTTGAAATTCAAAACAACATGCCAGTAAACAGCCAGCAGTTAAAAGAAATAAACAGAGTGTTTGAAAGTGTTGAGGAGGAATTGATGTGAGACCATTAAGATTAACCATATCTGCTTTTGGTCCTTATGATTCCAAAACAGAAATAAATATGTCGCAGCTTGGAAGCAAAGGTATTTTTCTTATAACAGGCGATACAGGTGCAGGAAAGACAAGTATTTTTGATGCTGTCGCATTTGCTCTTTTTGGCACTGCGAGCGGAAAAGTCAGAGAGCCTTCAATGCTAAGGTGCAAATATTCATCAGATGATACCCAAACTTATGTTGAAATGGAATTTCTGCATAGAGATTGTATTTATCGTATAAGAAGAAATCCGGAATATACAAGAAAATCAAAAAGAGGGGATAAGTTAATTAAGCAAAAGGCGGAAGCTGAATTGACATTACCGGATAAAAGCGTTATAAGCGGATACAAATCTGTAAATGAGAAAATAGAAAATATATTAGGCGTTAACTTTTCTCAGTTTTCTCAAATTTCTATGATTGCTCAAGGCGATTTTATGCGCTTTATTACTGAGCAGACAAAAGAGAGAAACAAGATTTTTAGAGAAATATTCAATACAGAAAAATTTGAAATATGCCAAGAAAAACTTAAAACTGAAACACTTGAATTAAAAAATAAATATGACTCAGTTAGAGCTGAAATTGAAAATACGCTGTTAAATGCTGAAATACCTGAAGAAGATTTAACTGCGGATTATTCAAATGGATATGATGAGGCTTTAAATATAATTTTAAAAATTGCAGCTGAGGATACTGACGAACTTGCTTCTATCAATAATGCGCTTAGAGCTGAGGAAGAACGGCTTGAGGAATTAAATGTTATTATGGGAAAAGCCGAACATGCCGAAAATATAGAAAAAGCTCTTAATGCCGCCTTGTTTTTCGATAACGAAAACAGGCAGCGCCTTGAAAAAAGCCGCGAAAATATTCAAAATGCTCTTAAACTTAAAGAAGATATAGCAGAAATTGAAAAGAAAATAAACAGCATAAATTCTCAGATGGAAAATTATGAAAGAGCAGATAATCTTAATATCAGAATTGCAGAGTATGACAAAAAAATATCCGATAATACAAAAAAGCTTGAAAAATCAAATATTAAGTTAAACCAGCTTGAAAATAAACTTAATGAATACAGGAATGATGTTGATAGACTTAAAAATATAGACAGCGAAATTAAGGAACTTGAGTTTAAGATTAAAGATTTGGAAAGAGCTGGAAAAGAAATAGAGAAATTTAAAGAGCTTTATAAAAATTACAACAAAGCTTTAAATGATTATAACAATGCCAAATATAAATATATTGTCTCATATAATAAGAACAATGAAATAACTCAGATTTATCTGCAAAAAGAAAGGGCGTATTTTAATGAACAGGCAGGTCTTTTGGCAAAAGACCTTAAAGACGGACAAATGTGCCCTGTGTGCGGCTCAACTATACACCCTAAAAAAGCAGGGCTTTCCGACAATGCGCCTTCATACAGTGAGCTTGAAGACTTAAAAAAGCAGAGAGAAACTGCAAATAATGAAGCAGGCGCGTTAAGCTCTGAGGCTGGGAAAGCGAGAGGAATATTTCTGTCTTTAGAAAATGAAATAAAAAAAGGCTGCACATTTATACCGGAAAATACAGATATTAATGAAATACCGAAAATAATCGGTAATGAAGAAAATAATAATAAAACAATGGAGTGTGATTTAAAGCAGCTTCTGGAAGATAAGAAAAAAGATGCCAAAGTGAAGGAAAAAGCGGCTGAAAATTCAGAGGATATTGAAGAACGTATTAAAACAGGCAAAGAATATATAATTAAACTTCAAAATGAAATAACTTATGATACTGCTCAGAATAAATCTAATGCTGAACAGTTGGAAAATATAAATAAAATACTTATATTCAAAAATAAAACAGAAGCACTTAACAAAATTAAAAGTTTAACTGATTTAAAAAAAGAACATGAAATAAAAATCGAAAATGCTCAAAAGGATTTTGACTCTTTAAATAAACTCATAATAGAAAATGATTCAAAAATTAAAACCCTCAAAACGCAAAAAGAAGGGTTGGAAAGCTACAATATTTCAGCACTAAAAAATGAAAAAAATAAAATTATAGAAAATAAAAATTTATTAACTGAAAAAATAAATTTAATTCAAAATAGAATTTTCAGCAATAAAAAAGTGTATAGCAATATTAAGCTGAAATCAAAAGAATTAAAAGAATATGAAAACAGACTCAGAATTATAAAGCCTCTTTCTGATACAGCAAATGGAAACATACCGGGCAAAGACAGAATTACATTGGAAGCGTATATTCAGTCAGCATATTTTGATATGATACTTTGCAGAGCCAATACAAGATTTATGATTATGACAGATGGTCAGTACGAAATGAGAAGACGTACAGAAGCCGATAATTTAAAAAGCCGAACTGGTCTTGAAATTGATGTAATAGACCACTACACATCTTCAGTAAGAAGCATAAAAAGTCTTTCAGGAGGAGAATCGTTTAAAGCGGCGCTGTCTTTGGCTTTGGGATTTTCGGAACAAGTGCAGACAAGCTGCGGCGGAATAAAGATTGATACAATGTTTATTGATGAAGGATTTGGCTCTCTTGACTCCCAGTCACTTGAACAGGCTGTAAGGGCGCTTCTTAAAGTAACGGACAGCAATAAGCTTGTAGGGATTATTTCTCATGTATCAGAGCTGAAGGAGAGAATAGACAAACAGATTACAGTTACAAAAAGAAAAGCGGGCGGAAGCCTTGTTGAAATAAATGCATAATTATTATAATAATATAAGCCGCAGACTGTAAAAGCCTGCGGTATTTGTTAATATTAATTTTTATAAGCCTGCAAATAACATTCATATTTTTTAACAAAACATACGCCTACAGTATCGGGTCCTGTGTGTGAAGCTATTGTTGCGCCGATATAAAAAGGCGAAATAAAATTTTTAACTGAGAATTCTTTTTTTAGTTCGTCAAAAAATACAGGCACTTCTTTTGGCGTATTTGTTGTGCCTATTGTAAAGACATAGTTTTCGGGATTTTCGTTGTTTTTTATAAAATGTTCTTTTGTTATTTCAGCAAGTTTTTTAAGACCGTTTTTTCGGCTGCGAACTACACCGGCAACATTAATTTCGCTGTTTTTAAGCTCTATAAGCGGTTTAATTTTAAGTATGCCGCCGGAAAGAGAAATCAGTTTTCCAATTCTTCCGCCTTTTTCAAGGTGCGTAAGGGCGCCAACCATGAAAATTATTCTCAATTCTTTTTTCATTTTTTCACATATTCCAAAAACTTCTTTAGGGGTGATGTTTTTATCCCTCATCCGGCATGCCTCATAGACCATAAGCTGGGTAGCTCCTGTTGCAGCCCAGGAATTGATTATATATATTTCTCTTTCGGGAAACTCTTCTGAAAGTATTTCTTTTGCATTTAAGGCGGAATGATATGAGCCGCTTAATGTATCAGTGATTGTAAAGCAAACAATATCATTTCCCTTTTCTAATGCCGTTAAAAATGAGTCTATATAATCTTGAACAGATGGCAGGGATGTTTTTGGAAAGAGTTTTTTATTTATAAGTTTGTCAAAAAATTCATCTCGTGACATTTCAAAAAGCTCTTTGTAATAGTGTTTGGAATCAAATGAAATATAAAATGGTATAATGCTTATTTGTTTTTCATCAGCTACATCTAAGGGAATATCAGCCGAACCGTCTGTAAAAATTTGAAAATTAGACATTTTTGGCCTCCATATTGTTTTAAATACTACTTGTTGTTGTATTATAATTTTAATTTAGCATTAAAGATATACAGTGTCAATATGAAAATATAACATTATATTATGGCAAAACAAAAACTCTTTCCGAAATATAGAGTTTTTGTATTGACATATAATTTGGTAATTGATAAAATAAAAATTTTTGATTTGAGTTAAAAACTGTGCTATAATATTTTTGAATATCTGTAAAATTATACTAAGACATTGTTATATTGAGGATTTTTAATGGTATAAATACTTTTTCTATGACCTAAACAATCTTTCACGATGTTTAACTAATCCTTTAAGTTAAACACCATATACAAGTTCTGGTATGTTTACTGCTTAATATGTAAATATTAACAGTATGTTGTAGTTTTATTTGCTGGGATTAAAAAGGATGTGTCAGAATGTTTAAAGAAGGAGCAAAAATTGTATACCCTATGTATGGGGCTGGAGTTATTGAAAATGTTGAAACGGAAAATATAAACGGCTGTGAAGAAAAGCACTATATTATCCGCATACCTAACGGTAACCTTAAAATTAAGGTTGGTGTTTCAAAGGCTGAACTTATAGGATTAAGACCTGTTGCAAGTGAATCCGAAATATCAGAAGCTCTTAAAAAAGCCGTTTCCTCTCATGCTGTAATACAGAGCAACTGGAATGTTCGGTATAAGGAAAATCTTGAAAAAATCCGTACCGGGAAAATAAGCGAAGTTGCAGAAGTTGCCAGAAGCTTATGCCTTAGGGAAAGGCAGAGAGGTCTTTCCGGAGCCGAGAAAAAAATGTTTAATAACGCCAAACAGATAGTTTTGAGCGAAGTCGTTTTTTCAAAAAAAATGGAGAAAGATAAAGCTGAAGAATATCTTGCGAAAGAATTATTTTACTGATATTATATAATCAGGTTTTTATCTTAATTTTACTGTATGAAAGGGGGTAGTGTGTTATAAAAAGAGTTCTTGAGCTGGTTGAAAGTGTTATATTTACTTTCATTATGTGTCTGTTTTTAAAGTTTATTTATAATGCGAATATAGAAAAAATCGGCGGTTTTTTACCATCATATTCTTATATAATAGCCGGTATAGTGCTTGGAGTAATTTTCTTTTTTATATTTGCGCATATTATAAGCAGCGCTATAATGAATATGATGGATAAGACTGCCGCAAGGCTGAGCAAAATGAGCCTTAAAGAGCTTTTAACCAGTATTTTTGGAATAATAGTAGGTTTAGTAATAGCCAATCTTCTTGGAATACCAGTCAGCAAGTACGGATTTATAGGTTCATGTATTATTATTATTTTAAATATTATATTTGGTGTTCTGGGATATAGGGTTGCGCGCAGCAAAAAAGACGAGATAGGCGGATTTAGCTCTATTTTGGAAAATACTCGGAACATAAACAAAAACATTACTTACGGAAAGCCTAAAATACTTGACACAAGCGTTATTATAGACGGACGTATACTTGATTTACTTAAGACAGGCTTTATTGAGGGAAAAATAATTATTCCTAATTTTGTACTTGAGGAGCTCAGGCATATTGCCGATTCATCGGACTCACTTAAAAGGAACAGAGGTCGAAGGGGTCTTGATATACTTAACGAGATACAAAAACAGCTTGCTGTAAGCGTTGAAATTGTTGACTTTAATATTAAAGAACCAATGGAAGTTGACTCTAAACTGCTTAAAATGGCTGAAAAACTGGATGCTTTTGTTGTTACCAACGACTTTAACCTTAATAAGGTTGCTGAGTTTCAAGGTGTTAAAGTGCTTAACATAAATGAGCTTTCAAACGCAATTAAACCTGTTGTGCTTCCTGGAGAAGAAATGAAGGTAACAATTATAAAAAGCGGCAAAGAGTATGGTCAGGGCATCGCATATCTTAATGACGGCACAATGATTGTTATTGACGGAGGAAGCAAGTTTATTGGTGAAACTATAGATGTTGTTGTAACAAGCGTGCTTCAAACTGCTGCTGGAAGAATGATATTTGGAAAGAAAAAGGATTAAAAACTATATGTCTGTGCCTTTTGGCACGGACATGTTTTTTGTGGAGGTAAAAATGGTAAACTGTGCTTGTCTTATTATGGCAGCTGGTAAAGGCTCGCGTATGAACAGCGATGTAAAAAAACAGTTTTTAAAGCTTAATGGAGTGCCTATACTGGCGCATACAATAATCAAATTTGATAACTGCAATAAAGTAGACATGATAGTTGTTGTTGCTCCTAAAGATAACATAAAATATTGTGTTCAATTGTGCGAAAAATACTGTAAAAAAACAAATTACAGTGTTGTGGAAGGCGGAAAAGAAAGATACAACTCAGTTTATAACGGCATTAAATTCCTTGAAAATAAATGCCGATACGTTATGATTCATGATGGAGTAAGACCGTTTGTTGCGGAAGAAATAATAACAAAGACCTTATCAGAAGCCGAAAAATACGGAGCCTGCATTCCGGCTGTTAGGGTTAAAGATACAATAAAAGAAACAGACCAAAACGATATGGTAGTTAAAACTCTTAAAAGGAGCACACTGCGTGCTGTTCAGACGCCGCAGACATTTAAGTATGATTTAATTAAAAATGCCTATGAAAATCTTCCGTCAGAGAGTAATGTAACAGATGACGCATCGGTTATTGAAATAAACGGCGGAAAAGTTAAAATAATTGAAGGAAGCTACGACAACATTAAAATCACAACTGCGGAGGATTTACAGTCAGGACTGGCTATATTAAATAAAGGAGAAAATAAATGAAATCAGTTGATGTATACACCGATGGAGCTTGCTCTGGAAATCCTGGCAAAGGCGGTTACGGAGCTGTTCTTATATATAAAGGCGTCAGAAAAGAGCTTTCGGCAGGATATGAAAAGACAACTAACAACCGCATGGAAGTATTGGCTGTTATAGAAGCTCTTTCGGCTTTAAAAGAGCCTTGCAATGTTACTCTTTACAGCGACTCAAAATATGTGGTAGACGCCATTAACAAAGGCTGGATGGAAAAATGGGAAAAAAATAACTGGATGCGAACTAAAACAGAAAAAGCCTCAAACAGTGATTTATGGATAAGGCTTTCTGCTTTATTAAAAAAACACAGTGTTAAATTTGTATGGGTTAAGGGTCATAATGACAATTTGGAAAATGAAAGATGTGATGAATTAGCCAGAAATGCTATTGTATGTCAAAATTTGTTGAAAGACGAACAATATGGTTGTTGAATGTAACCAAAAAAAATCTTTAAAATGAAATAAACAGTTGACACTCTTTGGAAATTGTGCTATTCTTTTAACTGTTCCAATTAATATTTTGCTTTAAAAGTAGGAGGATTTTTAAATGAAAAAAGGTACAGTAAAGTGGTTTAACGCAGAAAAAGGTTTCGGATTCATTTCTGTTGAAGGCGAAGACGATGTGTTTGTACATTTCTCAGCTATTCAGGCTGACGGATACAAAACACTTGAAGAAGGTCAGCAGGTAGAATTCGAAGTTGTTCAGGGCGCTAAAGGACCACAGGCTGCTAATGTAACACGCATATAATCCATTTGAAATATAGTCAACTGTACAATTTTGGCATTTGATATATAGATAACAGGTTATACAAAAAGGCTTTCCCATAATTTGGGAAGGTCTTTTTTAATTTTTTATTAATAAAATTAAATTTTATTGTAAAAAATAAACAAAAATATCATGTTTATTAAGTCTAAAAGCACAAATGACTTTTTTGTTTGTTTGGCGTTATTTTCAATTTTTTGAGAAAAAAATTTGATAATATTTTTGCCGTATGGTAAAATACTTTGGTTAGTTAATATAGATATAAAGTTTTATGTTGGGAGTAATTTTAATGAGAACAAGAAGAGAAGATATACGTAATGTAGCCATTATTGCCCATGTAGATCACGGCAAGACTACTCTTGTAGACGTACTTTTAAAACAAAGCGGCACATTCCGCTCAAACCAAGTTGTTCAGGACCGAGTTATGGACTCTGGCGATATAGAAAGAGAAAGAGGCATTACTATACTTTCAAAAAATACATCTGTACATTATAATGGATGTAAAATTAACATTGTAGATACACCGGGGCATGCTGATTTCGGCGGTGAGGTTGAGCGTGTGCTTAAAATGGTTAATGGTGTTGTTTTGGTTGTTGACGCGTTTGAAGGTCCAATGCCGCAGACAAGATTTGTATTAAGAAAAGCGCTTGAGCTTGACCTTCCGGTTGTTGTTTGCGTTAATAAAATGGACAGACCTGAAGCCAGATGCAAAGAAGTTGTTGATGAGGTTCTTGAGCTGTTTATGGAGCTTGACGCCAGCGACGAACAGCTTGATTCGCCTTTTGTCTTTGCTTCCGCAAGAAACGGTGTTGCAACACTTGACCCTGATGTACCGGGAACGGATATGAAATGCCTTTTTGAAACAATTATTAACCACATTCCTGCGCCTGAAGGCGATGCCGACGCCCCACTTCAATCATTAATTACCACTATTGACTATAGTGAATATGTAGGCAGAATAGGCATAGGAAAAATTGAAAACGGCACAATTCATGTAAATGATGAGTGCATCATTGTAAATATTCATAACCCGGAGAAAAATCAAAAGGTTAAAATCAGCAAACTTTATGTTTATGAAGGTCTTGAAAGAGTAGAAGTTAAAGAGGCATCTTTTGGCTCTATTGTAGCAATTTCTGGTATTTCTGATATACATATTGGGGATACAATATGTTCTGTAGACCATCCGGACCCGCTTCCTTTTGTTAAAATTTCAGAACCGACAATTTCTATGACTTTTTCGGTTAACGACAGCCCGTTTGCCGGAACAGAAGGCAAGTTTGTAACAAGCAGGCATTTAAGAGAGAGGCTTTACAAAGAGCTTAACACTGATGTAAGCTTAAGAGTGGAAGATACTCAAACAACAGAAGCTTTTAAAGTTTCAGGACGCGGAGAGCTTCATCTTTCAATACTTATAGAAACAATGCGCCGTGAGGGATTTGAGTTCCAAGTAGCTAAGCCGCAGGTGCTTTTTAAAGAAATTAACGGTGAAAAATGCGAGCCTATGGAGAAAGTGTATATTGATGTGCCGGAAGAATTTGTAGGCTCTGTTATTGAAAAGCTTGGTGCGCGTAAAGGCGAAATGACTGATATGTATCCTTCAAAAGGCGGATATACAAGGCTTGTATTTTCTATACCTGCAAGGGGGCTTATTGGATATAAAAATGAGTTCCTTACAGATACAAAAGGAAACGGTATTTTAAATTCTGTATTTTCGGATTATGAGCCATATAAAGGCGAAATAGCAAAGCGTTCACAAGGCTCTCTTATTGCTTTTGAAAGCGGTGAGGCTGTAGCTTACGGACTTTTTAACGCTCAGGATAGAGGAAGCTTATTTATAGGACCTGGAGTTAAGGTTTATGCAGGCATGATAGTCGGCAAAAACTCAAGAGCAGACGATATGGAAGTAAACGTATGCAAAAAGAAACAGCTTACAAACATGCGTACATCGGCTTCAGACGAGGCGTTAAAGCTTGTTCCGCCTATTGAAATGAGCCTTGAGCAGTGTCTTGAGTTTATAGCCGATGATGAGCTTGTGGAAGTTACCCCTAAGAGCCTTAGAATGAGGAAAAAGATACTTGATTCCCAGCAGAGGAAAAAAGCAAGGAACCGTGCCCAGCAGGCTGAAAACAACGATTGATATTTTGAATTAGTTATTTTATGTTAGTACGGATGTAGGTGTGCCATGGAAAAGAAAAAAGGCAGCTCTTTTATAAAACAGGCGGCTATACTTGCAGCAGCCAGTATGATAGTGCGGTTTATAGGCTTTCTTTACAGAGTGCCTATGACCGCTATTATAGGCGACAGCGGAAACGCTATATATTCAGCCGGATACCAAGTGTATAATTTTCTGCTTATACTTTCATCAGCAGGACTGCCGGCTGCTATAGGCAAAATGGTTTCCGAAAGGCTGGCTTTAAAACAGTACAGAAACGCGCATAGAGTTTTTAAAGTTTCTCTTGCGTTTTCATCTGCTATGGGCTTGTTCTTTATGGTGCTTTTAATACTGTTTGCTCAGCCGATAGCTGATAATATTTGTAAAATACCCGGCGCCTATTATACGCTTTTAACACTGGCTCCGACTATATTTATAGTCGGCATAATGTCTGTTTTAAGAGGTTATTTTCAAGGCATGAATAACATGGTTCCAACAGCGTTCTCGCAGATAGTAGAGCAGATATTTAATGCTGTGTTCAGTGTTTTGCTGGCTTATATATTTATTAAACAGTCAGTTGCTTTAAGCGCGGCAGGCGGTACGGCAGGAACGGGAATAGGCGCGTTTGCCGGTTTAATAGTTATGCTTTTTGTATATTGGCTCAATTCAAAAAGCATAAACAGACGAAACAGAAGACCTGTAAAGGGCTATAAGATTGAGTCTACATCGTCTATTTTAAAAACACTGCTTTTAACAGCTGTGCCTATAATAATTGGAACAGCTATATACAGCATAACTAATCTTGTGGATATGTCTATGGTTATGTCGCGTCTTTTGGAATCAGGCGCGTTTACTAATGAGGAAGCTGAGGTTTTGTATGGTCAGCTCCAAGGGAAATATGTTGTTCTTACAACTCTTCCAGTCGCTGTCTCAACATCAATAGCAACTGCGGCTGTGCCTAACATAGCGGCTTCTATGGCACTTAAAGACAGGAATGCTGTGGAAAGAAAAATAAATACAGCAATAAAAATTTCAATGGTCATATCTGTTCCGGCATCTATAGGCATGGCTGTTTTAGCAGACCAGATACTGCTTATGCTTTTTCCTACCGTACCTGAGGGAGGAGAACTTTTAAGGATAGGCTCTATTTCTATTATTTTCTTAGCTTTATCACAAATAGTAACCGGAACTTTGCAGGGAATAGGCAAGGTCCGCATACCGGCAATAAACGCTTTTTGGGGCGCTGCAGCTAAAATATTCTTTAACTATATACTTATTGTTATACCCGCAATAAATGTTAAAGGCGCGGTTATATCAACAATAGCTTGCTACGCTGTTGCGTCATCTCTTAACCTTTTGTCGCTTAAAAGAATAACACACATGCGCCTTAGGCTTGCTGACCTTTTGTTTAAACCACTGTTTGCTTCTTTGATAATGGGCGTTATCTGTTATTGGGCATACAAAGCTTTGTTTATGGTGCTTCCAAATAATACAATAATTACTTTAATATCAATATTAATAAGTGTTGTAGTGTACTTCTTTGTAATGCTTTTTATTAAAGGAATACTTAAAGAAGATATTTATATGCTGCCGGGCGGAAGAAAACTTGCGTCTGTGTGCGAAAAGCTTTCACTTTTATAATAATAGGAACACTTCTGAAACTGATAAGTCTAAGAAGTGTTTTTGTTTTTTATTAGGCTGCTGCCATAAAATGAATAATCATAGCGCTGTTTGACCATAATATCCCTGAAAGGGGATATATTATGAACCGAAATAAATTAATAATTTTCAGCGTAATGGCTGTTTTATGCGTTGCGTGCGGTATTGCAGGATATTGTGCGGCTTTAAGTTTTGTAAGGGATAACTATACGGTAATTTCAGATAACAGTAAAACGATAGAAGATAGTATTGACAATGGATATGCGGCAGTTTTGGCGTCTGACAACAAAATTAATCCATCTACAAAAATGGTTTATCAATATTATTACGCAGATGAGGGCTCTACAAAAGTTACTGAGGACGAGCCGCCGTATTTTATGATTGGCTTAACTTTTGATGACATGGTTAAATATTATACAAATTGGGACATAGTATCTTTTTCACCTCAGGAAGTTGTAATGCGAAAAACTGTATACGGCAAAGATTCGCAAAGATATATAGTTTGTGAAAAAGACGGGTATATTACTGTTTATTATGAAGAAAATGGCACAAAAGGTGCAATTAAAGAGATTACGAATATTGATACAAATGGTCTAACTGAAGCTGAAAAAGAACGCCTTAAAAAAGGATTTTCAGTTGTTGGAGACTATAGTCTCAATAGAGTTTTAGAAAATTACAGCAGCTAAAAATTTTTTTAAATAGTTATAGACAAAAAATTAACATTGTGGTATTATAATATATGTGGAGATTCCCAAATAGTAAGCAGTTACACTGCAATCCCACTTTGAAATACCTTCTCTTTGTGAAAAAGGCAGTCCTATACGGACTGTCTTTTTCACATACGTTTTTTTTGAATAAGCATTGATATTGGCAGTAACTTGTGTGTTTTATTGACAAAATTTATCTTTTAAAATAATATACTCTATGCGGGAGTGGTGAATTTGCAAAATTATATAACAGAACTTAACAGGCTTGCAGTATTCAGCGATGAAACAGAATTTTACAGGTTTCCGTCTGCCCCTAAAAAAGGCGACAGAGTGACTGTTAAAATAAGGACAGCGGAAAATGATATAGACTCTGTTTGCGTAGTAAATGGCGGCAATAAAGTTGATATGGAAAAATTTGAAAGCATAAACGGATTTGACTTTTATTTCTGTGATTTGGAATACTATGAAGATATTTTAAAATATTATTTTGAGATAAAAAGAGGAGATAAAACTTATTACTATTCTAAAGTCGGTGTCAGTGAAGAGATACTGCACTATGCCGATTTTATGATTATATACGGTTTTGATATACCTAAATGGATAAACGGCGCCGTAATGTATCAGATATATGTTGACAGGTTTTATGACGGCGATAAATCTAATAATGTCATTACTAATGAATATATGTATTTAGGAAAGCCGGTTGTATTTAAAAAAGACTGGAATGAGTTTCCGTCTTCTGACGATGTTAGAAATTTTTACGGAGGAGATTTGCAGGGGGTAATTGATAAATTGCCGTATCTTAGCCAGCTTGGAATTGAGGCGGTTTATTTTAATCCGCTTTTTGTTTCTCCGAGCAATCATAAATATGATACTCAGGATTACAGCCATATTGACCCACACATAGGAAAAATTGTTCAGGATAAAGGCAGAATACTTGAAAAAGGCGAGCACTCAAACGAGAATGCAGAAAGATATATAATAAGAACAACAAACAAAGCAAATCTTGAAGAATCTGATAAACTTTTCGCCTTGCTTGTGCAGAAAGCTCATGAATATGGTATAAAAATTATACTCGACGGTGTTTTTAACCACTGCGGCGCTTTTAATAAATGGCTTGACAGAGAACATATATATACAAAAAGCGGAACGGAGTCAACAGGAGCTTTCCACAGCAGGGAAAGCCGGTATAAAAATTATTTTATTTGGCATGATGAAAACGGCTGGCCGGAAAATGAAAGCTATGAGTGCTGGTGGGGGCTTAATAATCACCCTAAGCTTAATTATGAGGACTCTCACGAATTAATGAAAAATATTATGGATACGGCGGCTAAATGGCTCAAAAAACCGTACTATGCCGATGGCTGGAGGATTGATGTAGGAGCTGATTTGGGAAAAACAGAAGGCTTTAACCACTATTTTTGGCGTAAGTTCAGAAAAAGAGTTAAGGATACAAACCATGAAGCCGTTATATTGGCTGAGCATTATGGTGACGCTTCTTCGTGGCTTACAGGCAATCAGTGGGATACTGTTATGAACTATGATGCGTTCATGGAGCCGGTTTCATACTTTTTCACAGGCATGGAAAAACACAGCGACTATTTTAATCATGATTTATATAATAATGGAGTAGCTTTTGCAAATGCAATGGTTCAAGCTATGGCAAGACTGCCATATCAGTCGCTTGTAAGTGCCATGAATCAGCTATCTAACCATGACCATTCAAGATTTTTAACAAGAACTAATATGTCTGAAGGCCGTGTTGCTACAAATGGCAGTATAAGCGCGTCGGAGGGCATAAATAAAAACATATTCCGTGAAGCCGTACTTTTTCAGATGACTTGGCCGGGTGCGCCGACAGTTTATTATGGCGATGAAGCCGGGCTTACCGGCTGGACTGACCCGGATAACCGACGTACTTACCCATGGGGCAAAGAAGACAAAGACCTTATTGAATTTCACAAAGCTGTAATTAAGCTGAGAAAAGAAAACAGTGTGCTTAAAAACGGTTCGGTTATGTTTTTAAACGAGGGAACAGGTCTTATTTCTTACGGCAGATTTGATGGTGAGAATATTATGGTGGCTGCTTTTAACAATAATGAATATGATATGATGGTTTATATACCTGTATGGAGATGCGGCGCTGAAAACGGCAGAAAATTTAAAGTTATATTTAACAGCAGCGGTGAAGAGAGTGAAAACATATATTTAACTGATAACGGAAAAATAGAAGTTTTTATTAAAAGCCGCAATGGAGTGTTGCTAAAATATGGAAATTAGTATAATATTTGAAAACGAATATTTTATCGCTGTTGAAAAACAATGCGGTATTCCGTCGCAGCCTGATAAAACAGGTGATGATGACTTAAAAACAAATGTAGAAAAATACTGCAAAAATGATTGTTTTATTATTAACCGCATTGATAGACCAGTAGGCGGGTTAGTGCTTTTTGCAAAAGACAGTAAAACAGCTGCAATCCTTTCCGACAGTATTACATCGGGCAAAACAGAAAAATATTATTACGCTGTTGTTTGCGGAGACATTGCAGGAAGCGGATATTTTGAGGATTACATGGTTAAAGACGGAAGAAACAATGTATCATTAATAGCTGATAAAGATAAAAAAGGCGCAAAGAAAGCAGTTCTTGAGTATAATAAAATTAAAACAATTGCCGATGATGATTTTGGATATTTGTCTTTAATTGAAATAAGGCTTTTAACAGGGAGACACCACCAAATCCGTGTCCAGTTTTCAAGCCGTGGCTATGGTTTATATGGTGATACTAAATACAATAAGTATTTTTATAAAAAACATGGCTATTACTCAACTGCATTATGGTCTTACAGGCTTAAATTTCAATTTAATGGAAATAATTTTGATATTAAAAGCGTTCCAAAAGGAGAAATTTTTGAAAAATTCTGTAATTAAGAATATAAAAGCTGTCAATAATAATTTTTTCACAAAAAATTTTTATTAATATTAAAATAAATAGTGACAAAAAAATATTTTGTGCTATAATCAGAATATTAAAAGACTCTATGTGAGTCTTTTAATTTAGATAAATTTTAGCAATCAAAAGTCGAAGTGGCTGATAAAAACTTTGATTTAATTATTAATTCTTAAAAAGGATAATTTTAACCTGATTTGCAAAATAATAATTGATATACCATTTCTTTGGTTTACAGGTTTTTTGTCAGCTTAATTAAAGGAGGAATACCATGAATATAGGATTTACACGCAAAGCTCAAGAAGTTATAGACATGGCGCAGCAGGCAGCTTCTGAGCTTGGTCATGATTATATAGGTACAGAACATATTTTAATAGGATTAGCAGAGGTAGGAGATTCTGTTTCAGCTAAAGCCATTGAAAGCCAAGGAATAACCAAAAAAGATATAACCGAGAAAATAGCAGCCACAATAGGTATAAATACAGGCAAAGGCGTGCCTCAGGGATATACACCAAGGGTAAAAAGGGTAATTGACAGAAGTGTCCAGATTGCTTTAAACATGGGCAGCGGCTATATAGGTACGGAGCATATTTTAATAGCGCTTTTAGGCGAAAGCGACTGTATAGCTGTTAGGATACTCATTGTTTTGGGAGTTAATATACAGCGGCTTTACGAGGAAATAATGGAGCTTTTGGGTGAAGGCGAAAAAAGTCAGAAAACACCGTCTGTTGGAATGGAGCAGGCACAGGATTCGTCTGAAGAATCAACAACACCTACACTTGACAAATACAGCAGGGATTTCAATAAATTGGCTGAAGAAAACAAATTTGACCCAGTTGTAGGCAGGGACAGGGAGATTGAAAGGGTTATCCAAATTTTAAGCAGGCGCTCTAAAAACAATCCTTGTCTTGTTGGCGACCCGGGTGTTGGCAAAACAGCCATAGCAGAAGGTCTTGCGTCTAAAATAACTCATGGCGATGTGCCGGAAACTTTAAAAGATAAAAGAATAATCTGCCTTGACCTTTCTTCAATGGTAGCCGGCTCAAAATACAGGGGCGAATTTGAGGAAAGAATGAAAAATGTAATAGATGAAGTAAGAAAAGACAAAAATGTAATACTTTTTGTAGATGAAATTCATACTATTATAGGCGCCGGAGCAGCCGAAGGCGCTATTGACGCTTCAAACATACTTAAACCTTCGCTCTCAAGAGGAGAAATACAGATTATTGGCGCTACAACAATGGAGGAATACAGAAAATATATTGAAAAAGACGCTGCTCTTGAGCGCCGCTTCCAGCCGGTAAAAGTAGAGGAGCCAAGTGAGGAAGAAGCAATTAAAATGCTTCTTTGTTTAAGGGATAAGTATGAAGCTCATCATAATGTGAAAATAACAGATGAAGCTGTTACTGCCGCCGTTAAAATGAGTATCAGGTATATAAACGACAGATTTTTGCCGGATAAAGCTATTGACCTTATAGATGAGGCTGCTTCTAAAATAAGGCTTAAATCATATACAACACCTTCTGAAATTAAAGATTTGGAAGAAAATATAAACGCGCTTGAAAAAGAAAAGGAAGAAGCGGTAAAAACTGAAGATTTTGAAAAAGCAGCAGCTGTTAAAAAGGAACAGTGCTCTTTAAGAGAGAAGCTCGAAGAATATAAAAAGAAGCTTAATATGGAAAATGACCGTTCCAAAAAAGTTGTAACACCTGATGACATAGCAGATGTTATAGCCGGCTGGACAGGTATACCTGTAAAAAGCCTGCAGCTTGAAGAAACTCAAAGGCTGCTTAATCTTGAGAACATACTTCATGAAAGAGTTATAGGTCAGGATGAAGCTGTAAACGCAGTTGCAAAAGCTGTTAGACGCGGCAGGGTAGGTCTTAAAGACCCAAAAAGACCTATAGGCTCATTTTTATTCCTTGGTCCTACAGGCGTTGGAAAAACAGAGCTTTCAAAGGCTTTGGCACAGGCGCTCTTTGGCGATGAAAACGCAATGATTAGAATAGATATGTCTGAATATATGGAAAACTACAGCGTATCTAAAATGATAGGCTCAGCGCCGGGATATGTAGGATATGAAGAAGGCGGACAGTTAAGCGAGAAAGTCCGCAGAAAACCGTATTCAGTTGTATTGTTTGATGAAATAGAAAAAGCGTCGCCTGATGTATTTAATGTGCTTTTGCAGGTTCTCGACGACGGACATATTACAGATGCCCACGGAAGAAGCGTTGATTTTAAAAATACTGTTATAATAATGACTTCAAATGTAGGCGCAAGAAACATTGTAGAGCCTAAAAAGCTGGGCTTTATCCAAAATGAGGACAGTCAAAAACAGTATGAAGATATGAAAAAAGGTGTTATGGACGAGGTTAAAAAAATGTTCAGACCGGAATTTCTTAACAGAATTGATGACATTATAGTATTCCATACCCTTACTGAGGAAGATATTGAGAAGATAGTACGCCTTATGGCAGATGACATATCTAAGAGGGCAAAAGAGAGTATGTCTTTAAATCTTTCATTTGACGATTCAGCAGTTAAATATATCGCCCGTGAAGGATTTGACCAAGCTTACGGAGCAAGACCTTTAAGGAGAGCACTTCAAAGCAGGGTTGAGGATAAGCTGGCGGAAGAATTTCTTGAAGGTGATTTTAAGGCAGGAAGCAATGTTATTGCCAAAGAACAGGACAACAAAATAGTTTTTGAAAAAGCATAATATTTTAAGCCGTCCGAATTAAATGTTCGGGCGGTTTAATTATTTTTATAATATTGTAAAGCTATGCTGGGTATGATAATATAGTCAAAAAACGTAAGGAGATAGATATGACTGCTTTTTTTACTGTTGCCGATAAGCTTATAACTTTATTTATTTATATAATAATTGGATATGTAATCAGAAGGGGCAATGTTGTTGATTCAAAGTTTGAGTCTGGCTTAATTAAGTTTCTTATGAGTGTTTCACTGCCGGCTCTTGTTATTAATACATTCCAGACAAGCTATACACCGGAACTTTTAAAAAGAGGCGCCATTATATATTTAGTAAGCCTTATAATATATTTTTTTAGTATTATAATAGGTGTTTTATCAGGCAGGCTTTTAAAAATAGATAAAAAATCCCTTGGTGTTTGGATATTTGCCGTTGTATTTCCCAACCATTGTTTTATGGGCTGGCCTGTTATGAGTGCTGTATTTGGTGAAGACGCTTTGTTTTACGCGGCTTTTGCCAATTTAGGTTTTTCTACATTTGCCTATACTTATGGAATATATGTTATATCAAAATACGGCGATAATAAAAATAATAAAATGTCATTGAAAAGTCTTATTATAACGCCTATTAATGTTTCTATACTTATAGGCATTATAATGTTTGTAACAGGACTGTCGCTGCCATCATCAATAGGCAGTGCCGTAAGCGGACTTGGTTCTGTTACAACACCTCTTGCTATGATTTACTGCGGAATGCTTTTAAACGGCAACAAGATATTATCTGTTTTTGGAGACTGGCGGGTTTATGCGGTATCATTTTTAAGGCTTATATTTATTCCTGTTCTTGTGTTTATATTTGCAAAAATATTTATTACAGACCCAATGGTTTTATCTGTGCTTGTTATAGGACATTCAATGCCTGTTGCCGGTTTTTGCGCTTTATTTGCCGGTCAGTACGGCGGAGATGCAGTTTTGGCGTCTAAATTTATATTTGTTTCAACTTTAATCTGCATTGTTACAATACCTTTTTTAGCTGTTTTTGTTTCATAAACTTCGGTACCCAATAACGCTTTTTTGCATATTATACTTATTAATAAAGCGTTTAACGGGGGATTAATATGTATTATCCTGAAGATAACAGCAACGGGCTTTTTCCGGTGTTTATGCCGGTTACAGGTGTAATAAGAAGCATAACTGATTTCAGCAACGGCGGCTGCGTTAAACTTTTCAGTGTAGTTAAAAAAGACGGCACAGTTAATGATTTTATTGTTGACTGGTCAACATATTTTACTGAGAATGTTCCTTTAAGGGAGGGAATGGTAGCTACATTTTATTACAATACAAACGAGCCGGCTGTTCTTATATATCCGCCGCAGTTTAAAGCTGTAGTTGCAGAACCTTTAAACAGCGATTACAGTCAGAAGATTAAAGTTGATTATTTTAACTCTGATTTTGTAAGCTCAGATAATACACTTAAAATTAATATGGACCCTGAAACTAAAGTTTACCTGCAAAACGGTCAGTATTTCAACGGAAGCATTGCCGACCACAATCTGGTAGTATTTTATGATTCGGCAACAAAAAGCATTCCGGCGGTTACAACGCCTAAAAAAATAGTTGTCCTTTGCAATAATAATTAGTTCTGAGCGGTCTTTTTATGCCTCACAAGGGTGTTTAGAAAGTTGCTGAACTGTTATAAAAGACTTATTTCATTTTAGGCTGTTAATGATTAAAGAGAAGTATAAAGCCAAAGTTTTATGGACCCAAAAGCCGTAAAACTTTGGCTTTTACTTGTTGGAATAACATTTCAATTGGAAAATAAAGCTTTTCCAAAAGTCTTCCGCGTTCTTTAAAAATATATAAAATACAGTTTTTCCGCAATATGGAACTGGCTTTTCAGGCTGTATTTTTGCATTTAATATTTATTATATGATATTATAAAACATTAAATTATGATTGATGAATAATTATATCTTAGGTTATAATAAAATAAACGCTTCTAAAAAACATACATAAAGGAGATTTTGGATGAAAAAATTATTAGCTGTAATATCTGTATTTTTTGTTATATTTTCTTTTACCGCATGTTCAAAAAATGAGGTTCCGCCAGTTGATGAAAGAGCACAGGCTTTATTAACAGGAGAAATTACTGTTGATGAAATGGAAGAAAAAGGCTGGATTGATGAAGACCTGATTAATTACCTTGACAGCAGCATTGGAAATAAACAAAACCTTAACGCTTCTGAAAATTCCGGTCCGTATTTAGGAGATTTTAGCGCAGAGGATTTACAAGGAAACGAAGTAAAAAGCGATATATTTTCACAATACGATTTAACTCTTGTAAATCTTTGGACAACAAACTGCGGTTATTGTATAGAGGAAATGCCGTATTTAGAAGAAATTAAAAATGAGCTTGCTGAAAACGGCAAAAGTTTTAATGTTATAGGAATTTGTCTTGATGTTAATTCTTATGGAAAAGTAAACGGGGATAAGCTTGAAAAAGCTCAGCAGATAATTGATGCAACAGGGGTTACATATACAAATATATTGCCTGATGAAGTTATTTGGGAAAATAAAGCAGTGTATGTTTCAGCTGTTCCTGAGTCATTTTTTGTAGACAGTGAAGGCAAGCTTGTTGGAGAAACGATATTAGGTGCTAAAAACAAAGATAGCTGGCTTAGTGCAATAGAAGATAAATTTAATGAATTGGAAGGTAAATAATATGTGTTTTAAGAATAAAACATCATCTTTTACAATGTGTATGCTTTTAGCTGGACTTTTGTTTCTTCTTATAGGCGTATACCGTGGAGAAAGCGTTATTGTTTTTGAAAAAGCCGTTAATATTTGTTTGGAGTGTATAGGGATTGGTTAAAAATAAAAATGGAAACGACAGTTTTAGGCATATTATTCAGGCTATCTGGACTTTAATTACTAATGCCTATATTATAGGATTTATACGTGGAAAAATTTATCAGGGAAAAATAAAAAACGTATGTGTCCCGGGGCTTAACTGTTATTCCTGCCCCGGGGCTGTTGCGTCATGTCCCATAGGCGCTCTTCAGGCTGTAATAGGCAGCTATGAATATAGATTTTCTTTTTACATGGCAGGCTTTTTTATAATTATAGGCACGCTTATGGGGCGTTTTGTATGCGGATATTTATGCCCGTTTGGCTTGTTTCAGGATTTACTAAATAAAATACCTTTAAAACTTAAAATTAATACGTTCAGGCTTGATAAGATTTTAAGATATTTAAAGTATTTGGTATTGTTAATATTTGTAATTTTAATGCCTGTTTTTATAACGGATATAATAGGGCAGGGCTTTCCGTGGTTTTGCAAGCTTATATGTCCAGCAGGCACTCTGGAAGGCGGTCTGCCTTTGGTTGCATTTAATGAATCAATGAAAAGCGCTGTTGGTTTTTTGTATGGCTGGAAGAGTTTTATACTTATTGCGGTTATAATACTTTCTGTTATAATTTACAGACCGTTTTGTAAATATATTTGCCCTCTTGGAACTGTATATTCTTTTTTTAACCATATTTCAGCTTTTAAATACAGAATAAATACCGATAAATGCATAAATTGCAGAAAGTGTGCCGATGTATGCAAAATGGGGTGCAGTCCTGTGGAAAACCCTAACAGCATGGAATGCATAAGGTGCGGAAAATGCAGGAGTATTTGTCCTAAGGAAGCAATTGAATATACGTTTTTTAATTCACATAAAACAATATGAGCTAAATGTGGAATTTTTATGAATATAATTAATGTTAATTGAAAGTATAAACAACAGGAGGTGTAATATGATACAGCTTAAAACCCTTTCAAACGGAGTAAGGGCGGTTCTTGAAGAACTGCCTTATGTAAGAAGTGTGGCTTTTGGCATTTATGTAAAAAACGGCTCAGCCCACGAAGACAAGGAGCATGAGGGAATTTCCCATTATATAGAGCACATGATGTTTAAAGGCACAAAAAACAGGACTTCAAAACAGATTGCAGAGGATATGGACGAGCTTGGAGGTCAGATAAACGCCTATACAACTAAAGAATATACATGTTATCACTTTAGGACACTTGACAGCCATTTTGATAAGGCTTTAGATATATTAAGCGATATGTTCTTAAATTCAAATTTTGATGAAGCCGACATTGCTAAAGAAAGAAATGTTATAACAGAAGAAATAAATATGTATGATGATGACCCTGAGGAAAGAGTTCAGGACATAATGCAGTATAACATTTGGAAAGGCTCGTCTTTGGCTCATCCTATACTTGGTACGGAGGAAACAATATCAGGTTTTGATTCAAATAAAATATATAATTATTTTAAAAACCATTACCGAAATGACAATACAGTTATTTCGGTTGTAGGCAGTTTTAAAACAGATGAAATGATTTATAAACTGGAAAAAGTTTTTGGTGAATGGAAAACTCAAAAACCAGATAGAATTTTAACAATAAACGCGCAGTATCATCCCTCAATAGCTTCAGAAGAAAAGGATACAGAACAGCTTCATTTATGCTTCTCTTTTCCTGCATACAAAAGAGAGCATAAAATGAAATACCCTTATGCCATTTTGAACGCTGTTTTCGGCGGAGGAATGAGCTCAATGCTTTTCCAGAAAGTTCGTGAGGAAAACGGACTTTCATATACAATTTACAGTTTTCCGTCATCTTATGAAAATACAGGGTCTTTTACCATATATACAGCATTAAACCCTGTCCAGACAAAAAGCGTGTGCGGTATTATTAAATACTGCATATCTGACCTTAAATCAAATGGTATTTCAAAAGAACTGCTTAACAAAACAAAAACACAGCTTATAAGCGGCTTTATAATAGGAAATGAAAGCACTGTAAGCCGAATGACATCAAACGGTGTTTCGGTTTTAATGCTGGGTTATGCCAATGAACAGGAAGAAACAATAAGAGAGGCAGAAATGGCAACAAAAGAAGATGTAGCGCTTGTGGCTAATGAAATTTTTGATTTTGAAAAAATTTCAATTACTGCCTGCGGCAATGTAGCTAATTCAGATTTGAATAATCTGGCGGATATATTCCACACGAATAATTGAACCATATAAAGGGAACATTATTAACAGATTAATATATAAAGGAGTGATATTATGAAAATTCTTGACTGGATTTCCCTTACACTTGTAATTATAGGCGCATTAAACTGGGGGCTTATTGGTTTTTTTGATTTTAATCTTGTAACTTCAATATTTAACGGCAGCTTAAGTTTTATTGCAAGAATTATATTTGCCTTAGTGGGTTTAGCCGGACTTTACAGTTTAAGTATATATGGCAGGCTTGACGCGGCATATAGTTTAAAGGAAGCGAAACATACACATTAAGATTATCGGCACGATAGGTTTTATTATTTATCGTGCCGTTTTATTTTATAAATATTTTTGTAAAATTTAGTTTTAATTCGGCTTTTTATTTGCTTTTATATTTTAATTTGCAGAAAAATATACTTAAAATTAGAGCAAAACAAAACATTTTATGCTTTGAAATATATTTATAATATGTTATAATTTATAAGCATTTTAAGACAATAAAATATATGGTATATCATTAGTTTATGCTGAAATTTAATTTGCTTAATTGAATGTTATATATTTAGAATTTTAAAGGGAGGATTTAAAATGGCTGACAGTTACATACAGAAAATTATTTCTGAAAGATTGGGTGGCAGAAGATTTGGAAAGGATATGGATTTATCAGTTAATGATAAAATAAGCGTATCTAAGAGCTCAGCCGTTGCTCGACATCCTGAATTAACTTTAATAGATTTCAGCTCAAATGAACCGGATGCTATGGCAGACTGCGGTGTTATAAATGAATTTGCAAAACAGGCTAATATATGGGAAAACAGAGTTTATTCCAACAGTACAGATAATGAGTTTGCTCTTGCGGCAGCTAAATATATGGAAAATACATTTGGTGTTGAAAACTTAAATCCCGATACAGATATTGCTTATAATTCCGGTGTTTATTCAGCAGTATTTTCAGTAATGCAGGCTTTTATTAATCCAGGCGATGTGGCTGTTGTAACATCGCCTGCAAGTGAATATGTATTGAAAGCTGTAGAATTATCCGGCGGAGAAATTTATTTATTGCCTCTTACGGAAAGCAATGTGTATTTGCCTGACTTGGATTCTATACCGGAAGATATAGCCGAAAGGGCAAAAGTTTTATATATTAATTATCCGAATAACCCAACAGGTGTTATGGGAACAGAGAAGGTATTTAGAAAAATTGTAAGATTTGCAAAAAAGAATAAAATGATTGTTGTAAATGATGCCACATACGCGTCTGTAGTATACGACGGGGCTAAACCAGTTAGTTTTCTTGGTGTTAATGGAGCAAAAGACGTAGGTATAGAAATACATTCTTTAAGCGGCTCGTTTAACATGTCCGGCTGGGCAATAGGTTTTACGGCAGGCAATACTCTTATTGTAAAAGCAGTTTCATCTTTTGCTGCTTTAAGCGGATTAAGCAAGTTTAAAGCTGAGCAGTTAGCTGCTAAATATGCCCTTGAACATACTGAAATAACTGCCCAGACAGTTGAAAAATATTCAAGAAGGATGGATATGCTTACTGCTGTCCTTAAAAAGTGCGGTTTTAAAGTAAAAAAACCAAAAGCTTCTATGTTCTTATTTGCTAAAGCCCCTAAAGGCATTAAGGACGGTATTAAATTTAAGACATCTGAAGATTTCTGCCAATGGCTTTTAAATGAAAAACTTATTGCTGCTGTTCCGTATAAAGACTGCGGTAACGGTGTGCGTTTTTCAGTTACATTTGCAGCGTTGGGCGAAAACGAAGAGAAGTCTGTAATTGAGAGTTTTGCTGAAAGACTTTCTGGCATAAAATTCGAGTTTGAGTAATTTAACTGGTAATTTTGACATGATATTGGAGTGGTTCAAATGGCGGAAAAAACACAGCTTCATTCCACAGATGAAATACAGGAAAAAGTTGTTTTAGTCGGCATAGACTTAAATAATGACAATATAGATGTTAACGCGTGCCTTGACGAACTGAGCAGGCTTGTAGAAACAGCAGGCGCCGTGGAAGCAGGCAGGCTTATACAGAAAAGGGAACGCATTAATCCCGGACTTTATTTAGGCACGGGAAAAGTTGAGGAATTAAAGAATGCAGTTGCTGAATTAGGCGCTACAGGCGTAGTTTGTGATGATGAGCTTTCCCCGGCGCAGCTTAAAAACCTTGAGGCAGCTCTTGATACAAAAGTTATGGACAGGACAATGGTTATACTTGATATATTTGCCAAAAGAGCTATTTCAAGCGAAGGCAAAATTCAGGTAGAACTGGCGCAGCTTAAATACAGGCTTTCGAGGTTATCTGGAATAGGTGCGTCGCTATCACGTTTAGGAGGCGGAATTGGTACAAGAGGACCGGGCGAGAAGAAGCTGGAAACAGACCGGCGCTATATAAAAGAACGTATAGGCGAGTTAAAAGAAAGCCTTGAGGAAATAAGGACTCACAGAGAACTTTTAAGAACACAGCGCAAAAAGAAGGGCTCAGTTGTAGTTTCACTTGTTGGATATACCAACGCCGGAAAATCAACTATATTAAATGCTATTACTAACGCAGGTGTTTTAGAAGAGGACAAGCTTTTTGCAACCCTTGATACTACAACGCGTTTGACTCAGCTTCCGGGCGGGACTAATATAATGCTTACAGATACAGTAGGCTTTATACAAAAGCTTTCCCACCATCTTATAGAAGCTTTTAAAGCTACACTTGAAGAGCTGCAATATGCTGATATACTGCTGCATGTAGTAGATGCTTCAGACCCTTCGGCAGATGAGCACATGAAGGTTGTATATGATACACTTAAAGATTTGGGATGTGAAGGCAAGCCGATTATAACTGTATTTAATAAAATTGACTTAGCCTGCAATTTCCATATTCCAGAAGATAAAAAAAGTATTTCGCAGATAGCGATATCGGCAAAAAACAATAAAGACTTAGAAAAACTTTTGGCTGAAATTGAAAGAGTTTTGAAGTCTTTCAGAAAATGCACTAAAGTTCTTATACCTTATTCTGAAGGCGGACTTTTGAACATCATATATGGCAAATGCGAGATTATAAACGAAGAGCATACTTTTGAAGGAACTCTTATTGAAGCGTATATGGATGAAGAAACAATCTCGCGCTTAAAAGACTATGTTGTTTTGCAATAAGTCTAAATTGTTTTAAAATACTGAATAGAGAAATAGTTTTATACTGAAATTTACAGTATATTCAAAAATTAAATTAAAACAGATTTTATATGCCGAATAAGAATTTTAATTTGTTCGGCATTTTTTATTATATATAAAAAAGCCTTAAACTTATAAATAGTTTAAAGCTTTTTAATTAAAAATATGTTAATTTATTAATTTATCATTCTTTTCCATTCCAGCAGTATGTGCATACTTTGCTGCGGTCAATGCCTATAGCTTCCAAAAGACCGTCTAATGACTGATAACCAAGAGAGTTGAAACCAAGCTTTTCGCATATTGTTTTAAGCATGCATTTGCCTCTTTCTGTTGTTGAGTCAGCGTATTCATCTAAATGCTTCTGACCTTCATCGCCTTCAAGCTCCTGAATAGTTCTGCGCGCTATAAGCTCCATCTCAGAATTGCTTCTGGAGAAATTAAGGTATTTACAGCCATACATTATAGGAGGACAAGCGGAACGCATGTGTATTTCTGCCGCATTAGCGCTGAAAAGAAAATCAACTGTTTCCCTAAGCTGTGTGCCGCGGACAATAGAGTCGTCTACAAAAAGAAGCTTTTTGCCGTTTATTAGCTCAGGAACAGGTATCTGTTTCATTTTAGCCACCTGATTGCGTACCGACTGGTTTTCAGGCATAAATGAACGAGGCCATGTAGGCGTATACTTAACAAAAGGACGTGCAAAAGCATAGCCGCTTTCTTTTGAATAGCCTATAGCGTGTGGAAGACCGGAATCAGGAACGCCTGCTACATAATCGACATCAGGCAGAGTCCCATTTTTCTTCTCATTTCGTGCCATAATTTCACCGTTGCGGTAGCGCATTACCTCAACATTTTTTCCTTCGTAATTTGAATTAGGATATCCGTAATATGTCCAAAGAAAAGCACATATTTTCATTTCTTCTCCGGCAGGTGACGCTGTTTCAAACCCGTCAGGTGTGATTTTTACTATTTCATGCGGTCCAAGTTCATAAGTATTTTCATAACCTAATTTCTGGTACGCGAATGATTCAAACGATACGCAGTATCCGTTTTCATTTTTGCCTACAAGCACAGGAAGGCGACCTAATTTATCGCGAGCCGCTATTATTCCTTCTGGTGTAAGTATTAATATTGTAGCGGAACCGTCTATCAAGTCCTGAGCATGAAGTATACCGGATACTATATCATCTTTTTGATTTATAAGAGCCGCAATAAGCTCTGTTGAATTAACCTTTCCAGAACTCATAGCCATAAACTGATGTCCATGGTCAGAAAAGTACTGTTTAATAAGGTCTTCGGCATTATTTATAGCTCCAACTGTAGTAATAGCGTAAAGACCTAAATGTGAGCGCACTAAAAGCGGCTGAGGGTCACTGTCGCTAATACAGCCGATACCCGAGCAGCCGTGAAAGTCCATTAAATCCTTATCAAATTTAGTACGAAAAGGGGTGTTTTCAATATTGTGTATTTGGCGCTGAAATCCGCGCTCAGGTTCATAAATAGTCATACCGCCTCTGCGTGTTCCTAAATGTGAATGATAATCAACGCCAAAAAAAACATCAAGCACACAATCTGTCTTGGAAGTAACTCCAAAAAAACCGCCCATTGTAAAATACCTCCCAGTTAATAAATATATAATAAAAGCAGTTATTGTGTCAGAATTGAGACAATAATAGAAAAACTGACTCATACCTGACGTATACATTACATGTTTAAAATTATTTTATCAAATATAACATGTTCATTCAATCGTTTGGCAGAGGATTTTTTGTAAAAAACATAATTTTTTATTATTTTCAGCAAATTTTATATTATGTTTGCATTAGATATTTTATAAATACAGTTAATTTGCATTTTTTAACATATAATTTTCATTTTATAACTAAATATTTAATTTATTGTAATACAATAAAAACATATAATTAAAATTTTGGGACAAAATAGAACCTGAAGAGGTGCTGTATGTTATTCCAATTAGCGGCGTCGCCGGCAGCCATGCTGGCGCTATTTATATTTTTTAAAGACAAATATGAAAAAGAGCCTTATTTTATGCTTGTTACATGCGGACTTTTCGGTTTTATATCATGCGGATATGTGCTGGCATTGGATTTGGCTATTGAACATATTCCAATAAAGCAGGGAAGTCTGTTTTCTGTTTTTGTTCTTTCAGCAGGAACAGAAGAACTGATAAAGCTTATTTTTGTATTTTTTTTAAATTTTAAAAACAAACAGTTAAATGAGCCTTTTGACGCTGTTATTTACAGTTCTTATGTTTGCTTGGGGTTTGCATGGGCGGAAAACATAATATATGTTTTTTCTCCAGAGCTTGGAGGTTTGGAAACAGCTTTTATGAGGGCGGTATTTTCTGTTCCGGGACATTTTCTTTTTTCTGTTTTAATGGGTTACAATTTAGCGTCTTTTACGTATTATAAAAAGGGAATTAAATATTTAGCATTTACATTTTTGGTTCCCTATGCCGCCCATGCTGTTTATAATTTGATTTTAATTTGGGAAAATGAGTTTTATATTATATTTTTCATACCTTATATTTTGTTTTTATGGATTTTCTGTTTAAAAAAGATACACATACTAAGCGTCAAATCGCCTTTTAAAAAGGCATGACAAAATAGTATTTGTTATTAATATACGGTAATAATAAATTAGGAGTCTATTTAAGTTTTAATTAATATTGGGTTATAAGGAGGAAAATGTATGAAAAATTTCGGTGTTGACGAGGTTAGAGCCATAATAAAAGATATAAAAAATACAGATGAAAAGAAATCTGTTTATATGATTATAGGTGCTTTGGCAGTTGCTGCTGTAGGAGCTTTGGGCATTGCGGCTTATGTTGTGAAAAAACACTGCTGTACCTGTGAGGATTATGACTATTTTGACCAATGGGATAATGAGGAAGAATATGATAAAACTGAAGATAAAAATCAAGAAGAGTAATAATTAGCCTAATTATTTAAAAGCGGTATCAGTTAAAAACAGATACTGCTTTTATTTTTATAAAACTATCAGTATTTAAAAACACGTAATAAAACAACATCTGACCCAAAAAGTGTATTAACTTCAAAAAATAATATTTTGTTTAAATTAGACAATAAAATTTATTAAATTATATTTTATTAGTCATAAACTTACATTATTTTTTGGTAAGTTTACATATTATATAATTATATTGCCTAAAATAAATTGACTGTGTTAAATTAGTGTGATAAAATATTTTTGGCTTTTATTATAACCATATATTTTTTAAGGAGGTTTTGGTATGAAAAGGAAATTCTTAAAGGCATCATCAGTTTTGATTGCCGCAGCTCTTTTAACACAGACATCGGCTGTTGTATTTGCTGGAGAGTATACAGTGCAGAAGGGTGACTGTTTATGGAAAATTGCACCTAAATATAATACTGTTTGGCAGCAGCTGGCTGAGATGAATGAGCTTAATAATCCTGACCTTATTTTCCCTGGACAAGTTCTTAAAGTTCCTGATTTGACAACAGAGGAAGTTAAAGAAGAACCTGCCCAAGAAACTCCTACTGCTGAAACTGCAGTACCTGAACAACAGGCTCCTGCGACAGAAACACCTGTAACAGATACGCCTGCGGCAGAAGAAACTGTTCCTGAAGCAACGGCGGAGCTTACATCTCTTACTGTTGCCGATATTTCAATGACAGGTACAAAACTTGAGCCTGACTTTTCGGCAGATGTTACAGAATATACAGTTAATGTGCAGGATGATATATATGGCGTAAAAGTTACACCAACAGCTGAAGACGGAGCTGTTATTACAGTTGATGGAAACGCCCTTAATGAAGACGGCAGCTATATCGTTCCTCTTTCTGAAGCTTATGAGGACTACGGCGTTGATTATTCTTTAGATTCAGTTATTAAAGTTGTTAACGGAGATGCTGAGAAAGAATATACAATACATATTGTAAGGGATAACGCAGCAGATGTTTACGCACTTTTTGAGGAGCATACTTATGAAGATGCTGAAACGGGACTTACAGTTCCTTATGAATTATATGTTCCTTCAAACTATGACCCGGAAAAAGAATACCCTGTAGTTTATGTACTTCACGGCGCAGGTCAGAGGGCACAGTCTGTTGATATGCTCTTAAAGAGATATCAGTCGGCTACTATATGGGCTAAGGATTCAGAAGCTGGAATTAACGAGTGCATAGTTGTTTCACCTCAGGTAGTAGGTGAAGGAGGCAACGGCTGGACACAGTTTATGATTGAATACGATAATTTGGGAGAAGTTGAGAACCCTTATGAATTCCAAGACTGGAGTATTGCTGGACACAACCTTTTACAGGAAATAAAGAAAGAATACAGTGTAGATGAAAACAGAATTTATGCAACCGGTCTGTCAATGGGCGGATTTGGAGCATTCGCTGTTGCAGCTGCTTATCCAGATGAGTTTGCAGCTGTAGTTCCTGTCTGCGGTGGTCTTGACCCTGAAAAAGCGTCAGTGCTTAAAGATAAAGTCGCAATTTGGTTATTCCACGCAAAAGATGACCCGGCTGTATCTTATGATTTATACGGAGCTACAACAATAGCTGCTCTTAATGAAGCCGGAGTTGAGTACAATGCGACAATTTATGAGCCGGGCGAAGTATTCTATCCAAGCGCCCATTTTGCATGGACTCCTGCTTATGCTGATACTGAAATGAGAACATGGCTTTTTGAACAGTCAAAATAATTATATCTGAAAATTAAAATATTTTGCATTTAACAGTAAAGCGCTGCCAATTAATTAGGCAGTGCTTTTTATGTTAACATATTGTTTTAAAAATATTAAATATTTATATGTTGAATTTAGTCGTATTTATGGTACTATAATATTGCTGTTGCTATGTTTTTAATTTTTTATGTGATTTATTATATGATTTATTATGTATTAGGGAATGAGGTTAATTAATTATGAATTACGCTGAAACTTTGGAATATTTACAGGAATTATACGGAATGTTAGGTTATGACTTGGGTCTTGAAAGGATATATGCTTTAATGGAGAGCATGTCAAACCCTCAGGACAGCCTTAAAGTTATACATGTAGCCGGTACAAACGGCAAAGGTTCCATTTGTTCAATGGTTTCAAGCGTGCTTGTGACAGCTGGCTATACAGTTGGTGTTTATACATCGCCTCATTTGGAAAAATACAACGAGAGAATTACAATTAATGGAATACAGATATCAGATGATGACTTTGCTGAATATTTAACTGATGTTAAAAAACACTGCGAAGCCATAGTTAAAAACGGTATAGGTCAGCCTACAATTTTTGAAGTTGTAACTGCCGCTGCTTTTAAATATTTTTATGACAATAAAGTTGATTATGTAGTCCTTGAGGTTGGAATGGGCGGCAGGTGTGACGCTACAAATGTTGTTAAAAAGCCTGAATGCTCAATTATTGCTTCAATTAGTCTTGACCATACAGAATATTTAGGCGGTACTTTAGGCAAAATAGCTTATGAAAAGGGCGGAATAATAAAAAGCGGATGCCCAACAGTGCTTTTAACTGATAATGAGGAGATTTACAGTGTTATAAATGAAATTTGTATTCAAAGAAGTTCAAAACTTTATTACGCAGAAACTACAGGCGCAAAAATCATAAAACAGGATATTAATGGAACTGTTTTTGATGTTGAAAACGGAGTTGTTTCATTTAAAAATATTAAAATAGGTCTTTTAGGTGAATATCAGATAGTTAATGCCACAGAAGTTCTTATGGCTTTTAAAGCAATGAAAGACAACGGAATGGATATAAGCGATGAAATTATAAAAGAAGGTCTTGCAAAAGCAAAGTGGAACGGCAGAATGGAAATAGTGGAGAATAATCCAATGGTTATTCTTGATGGAGCTCATAATTTAGACGGAATATCAATGCTTTTTAAATCACTTAAAAAGTATTTTTCAGATAAAAAAATTACAATGCTTATAGGTATTTTAGGCGATAAAGAATACGAAAAAATGCTTGAGCTTATTATGCCCATAGCAGCTAAAGCTGTTTTTACGGAACCTCACAGCAACAGAAAATGGAATATAAATGAGGTTTCTCATTTGGTTGAAAAGTATAATACAGAAATTCACATAGAAAAAGATATTGATGAAGCTTACAGCCTTGCAAAATCAATAACCGGCAAAGAAGATGTTGTTGTATGCGCCGGCTCGCTTTATCTTATAGGTGAGCTTTATAAGCTTGCCAGAAAATCTGAAGGGAGTACAATATGATTAATTTCAAGGATGAGATAAAAAAATACGGACAGATTCTTGAGCTTAGTGATATAGAAGACTCTATTCATTCTACCGATATGAAAGACATAATGGATATGCTTGATTATATAGTAAGCCAAAGCAATGGTTCCTTTAAAAGAAGAAGGAGCGGTTCTGATGATTTGTAGCAGATGTTCTAAAGAAATACCTACAGGACACATTTGTTTTAACTGTGGAGCTGATAATGTACTTCTTCAAAAGGCAAGGACAGCATCTTTAAGGCAGTATAACAAAGGCGTGATTTTTGCCAAAGAGGGTGATTACAGTGCTGCTGTTGAGGCTCTTAAAGAGTGTTTGCTTTTTGATAAGCGCAATTTTGTAGCGAGAAATCTTCTTGGCATATCATATTTTCAAATAGGTCTTGTTACTTATGCTCTTAAAGAGTGGATAATAAGCGCCTCGATTAAAAAAGAAAAAAATCCAGCTCAAAGATATATTGATTCTTTGCAGAAAAACGCCAGGCTTCTGGAAAAGCTGAGCGATGGAATTAAAATGTATAATAACGCCCTTGAGCAGTTTAAACAGGAAAATAATGATTTGGCAGTTATTCAGTTAAAGAAAGCTGTTGATGTAAATCCGTCGCTTGTTGAAGCTAACAATCTTTTAACCGCATATTATTTAAGTGTTAATCAAAAGCTTAAAGCAAAAAAGACAATTTATAAGACTCTTAAAATCGATAAGAGAAATCCTAAGGCGCTGGAATATCTGGCAGAGCTCACTTCTTCCGAAAAAGCGCTTTCAGTCAAAAGCGGTCCAGAAGACAGCGCAGGTGAAGCAGAAGGTTATGCTGAAAACGGTTACAACGAGAAACCAAACGGCATTTTAAAAAAATTAACATCAGTTGTGAGAACCGACTTTGCTCTTTTTGGCGCTGGAATTATATTGACTTCAGCTGTTTTTATTACTCTTGTAATGCCGGGGATTATTAGCAGTGAACAATCCACGATTAATGACATGCAGAAACGCATAAGCGAGCTTGAGGAAGAAAATTTAAACGGCACATCAGCTTTTGCCGTTAAATATAATAACCTTGAAGAAGAATTTAAAAAGCTTCAGGAAGAAAATGAAAAATACCAAGGTGAATACAATGTAAAACAGCAGGAGCTTGACATACAGACGGCTGAGGCTTACATTGCGTCAGGCGAATTTGACAGCGCCGCGGATATTTTGTATAATTTAAAACCAGATATCCTTACCGAAGAGGATAAAATTAATGTGGAAAATTTAAAATCGCGGTGTTATCCCCAGGCTGGTGAAACGCTTTATGATTCAGGCAGGGAGCTTTTTAACAGCGGTAATTTAACTGACGCAAAGGCAGATTTGAATAAGGCTATTGAAATGGCGCCTAAAGAGAATTTTTCTGACAATATACTGTATTATTTGGCACAGATAAGCGAGCAGGAAGGGGATAATGATAAAGCAAAAGAGTATTATGGCAGAATTGTAAATGAGTTTTCATCATCAGACGTTTTCAGCCGCTCAGAACAGAAGCTTACTGAGCTTTCATCACAAACGCAGTAATATTAATTAAAAACGGAGTTTTACGTTGTTAAATTACGTAAAATGCCGTTTTTTGCTTTATTATAAATTATAAAAATTAAATTCCGCATTGTAGTGTGCTGTTATTTATAGTATTATAAATAGTGTTTTTGTTAAAGTGCAAACAGCAATGAGGTGACATTTATGGCTGCTTACGAAGAATTTGCGTCTGTTTATGACATATTTATGGATAATATGGATTATGATATGTGGGTTGAATATCTGCATGATATTTGGGAAAAATATAATATTAACCCTAAACTTATAGCGGAACTTGGCTGTGGCACCGGAAACATTACCGGAAGGCTTGCTAAAGAAGGCTATGACATGATAGGCATAGATATTTCAGAAGAAATGCTTTCAGTGGCACGTCAGAAAGCTGTTGATGAAGGTTATAAAAATATACTGTACCTACTTCAGGACATGACTGAATTTGAGCTTTATGGAACAGTTGACGTAATACTCTGCCTTTGTGACGGTATTAATTATGTTACCAAATACGATGAAATAGTAAAAGTATTTAAGCTTGTTAATAATTATTTGGAACCGGGCGGGATTTTTATATTTGATATCAATACTGAATACAAATTTAAAAACATGCTTGGAGAAAATACTTTTGCCGACAGCGAGGAAAACGCGGCTTATATATGGCAGAATTATTATGACAAAAATGAAAGAATAAACGAATATTATGTTAATTTCTTTATCAGGCAGGAAAATGGTTTATATGAAAGAACTGAGGAATGCCACTATGAAAAGGCATATACAATAGAAGAAATCAAAGAAGCGCTTAAAGAAGCTGGATTGGTTTTTCAATCTTGTTATGACGCTTTCACATTTAATACGCCAGATGAAAAAAGCGAGCGTATTTATTTTATAGCTCGCGAAAATGGTAAAATAAATGGAGGAATATAAATGGAAGATTATATAGTTAGAGCTACTGCTGGAAACGGCAGTATCCGCGCGTTTGCCGCTATAAGCACAAATACTGTTGAAAAAGCAAGACGAATACATCAGACTACTCCTGTTGCTTCAGCTGCCCTTGGAAGAATGCTTACTGCCGCAGCTATGATGGGAGCAATGCTTAAATCGGAAAAAGATTTAATTACTTTGCAGATAACAGGTGACGGTCCGTTAAAAGGCGTTCTTGTTACATCAGACAGCAAATCGAATGTAAAAGGATATGTTGTAAATCCTGATGTGGACATACCCCTCAAGCCTGATGGAAAACTTAATGTAGGCGGTGCTATAGGAAACGGTTCTTTAAGAGTAATAAAGGATATAGGTTTAAAAGAACCATATTCCGGCTCTATAGAGCTTGTTTCCGGTGAAATTGCCGATGATATTACGTATTATTTTGCAAAAAGCGAGCAGGTGCCGTCTTCTGTAGGTTTAGGAGTATTGGTGGACACTGATTTAACAATTAAACATTCCGGCGGTTTTATTATACAGCTTATGCCTGACGCGCCGGAAGATATAATTGATAAGCTGGAAAAGAAGCTCCTTACCATACCATATATAACTGATATGCTTAATTCCGGCTTAAATGCTGAAAAAATACTTGAAACAATATTAGGTGATTTTAATCTTGAGATACTTGAAAAAACCGGCATGGATTATAAATGCAGCTGCAACAGGCAGAGAGTTGAACAGGCATTAATAAGCCTTGGCAAAAAAGAGCTTGCTAAAATTATAGAAGAGGACAGGAAGGCTTCTATTACATGCCAGTTCTGTAACAAAGTTTATGATTTTGATGAGGAAGAATTAAAAAAACTCCTTGCTGAAGCATGCTCTAAGTAAAAGAGGTGCTTAAAATGAGAGGGGAATTTGCTTTTGCTGTTAAAGCTATTATAATAAAAGACGGTAAATTCCTTGTCCTAAAAAGATCCAAAAGTGAAATGGATTCAAGTTACATTAATAAATACCAGTGCTGGGATTTACCTGGAGGCAGCGTTAAATACTGTGAAACAGCAATACACGCTTTGCTCCGTGAGATTGAAGAAGAAACGGGATTAAATATTTCCGTTAAGAAAATTATAAGCGTATATGACGCAATACGCACTAATGTTCATTTGGTTATAATAACTTATGTATGCACATATTTAAGCGGTAGTGTGAGATTAAGCAGTGAGCATGAGGCTTTTTATTGGCTTGGAATAGAAGAAATGCAAATAAAAAAACTGCCTGACTGGATGATAAATAATTTTAAAAAGGCATACAATGAAATTTACAGTCAGGATTAAAAATATTGTTTATTGAACATTTTTATGATATTCTTTTAATACATAATAATATGAAAGGATGATTAATTTTGGCACAGAACCCTTTGGTAACAATGACTATTAACGGAGAAGATACAATTAAAATTGAACTGTATCCTGAAATAGCGCCTAATACAGTAAATAATTTTATTTCTCTTATCAACAAAGGCTTTTATAACGGAGTCGGTTTTCACAGGATAATAAAAGGATTTATGATTCAAGGCGGAGACCCGGAAGGCACAGGAATGGGCGGACCGGGATACTGTATTAAAGGTGAGTTCAACCAGAATGGATTTAAAAATGACCTTAAGCACACAGCAGGCGTTATTTCTATGGCAAGAACTATGATGCCTAATACAGCCGGCAGCCAGTTCTTTATTATGCATAAAGACGCTCCGCACCTTGACGGGGCATACGCCGCTTTTGGCAAAGTAATAGAAGGAATGGATGTTGTGGACAAGCTTGCCTGCGTTAAAACAGACAGAATGGACATGCCTGATGAGCCTCAGATAATGACTGAAGTTACAGTTGAAACTTTCGGTCAGGATTATCCTGAACCTGAAAAAGCATAATTTTGATATATGTAGAGGCTGCCTGAATAAATCAGACAGCCTTACGCATAGTTGTAATTAACAGGCAATCATCTGCGTATTTTTAACAGGCTTAAAACGATTATATCGTTTTATAAAAATACGTTATGATAGGACTATCGTGTTTCTTATTACATTTTTAAAATTAATAAAAAATTACGTCTGAGAAAAATTTACAGTTAAAGATTAATTAGCAGCCGCTGTCGAGTTTGAAGGATTTGCAGTCTGTGCATTCGTCTTTTGTAGGGTTTGGTTCGTGTGAACTTACTGTAATTGTATCAAGAGAACAGTAGTTTTCGCCTTTACAATGGTATTTGCACTGATTTACAGTACATTTAATGCTTGTATTGCGTGCCATTTCAATTCCTCCTCTCAAATTTGATATTATTATTATGCTCGTTAAATGCTGTTTTATTCACTGCGTAATTAAAAAAGGAGAGTAAATATATGGAAAAATCAAAAGTTTATTTTACTGACATGAGAGCAAAAATGGGCAACAATCTTTTACAGAAACTGGAAAAATTAATGAAAGAAGCCGGAATTGGGAATATAGATTTTAATAAAAAATTTGCAGCTATTAAACTTAATTTTGGTGAGCCGGGAAATATGTCATATATAAGACCTAATTATGCCAAAACAGTTGCCGATGTAGTCCGTTCTTTAGGCGGAGAGCCTTTTCTTACAGATTGTAATACACTTTATGTAGGAAGAAGAAAACAGGCTCTTGAGCATATAAGCGCCGCTTATGAAAATGGTTTTACACCTATGACAACAGGATGCCATGTTATAATAGCTGACGGACTTAAAGGTACAGATGAAACAATAGTGCCTATAGATGGTGAACTTGTTAAAGAGGCAAAAATAGGCGCAGCAATTATGGATGCAGATGTTTTTATATCTCTTAATCATTTTAAAGGTCATGAACAGGCTGGATTTGGCGGCGCAATTAAAAATATAGGCATGGGCAGCGGAAGCAGGGCTGGTAAAATGGAAATGCACAGCGACGGAAAACCTTCAGTTTCAAAAAGAAAATGTGTTGACTGCAAAGTTTGTTCAAAAATATGCGCGCACAATGCCATAAGCTACGACAGCGGAAAGGCTGAAATTGACCTTAATAAATGCGTTGGCTGCGGAAGATGTATAGGCGTATGTGCTTTTAATGCTATTAATCCTACTTATGATGCGTCTGTAGAGTCATTTAACAAAAAAATGGCTGAATATGCTTGGGCTGTTGTTAAAGACAAACCGGCATTCCATATTAACCTTGTTATGGACGTTTCGCCTTACTGCGACTGTCATGCTGAAAATGATGTGCCAATAATTCCTAATGTAGGTATGTTTGCTTCATTTGACCCAGTAGCTCTTGATAAGGCTTGTGCAGATATGGCAAACAAACAGCCTGTTATGCACGGAAGCGCCATTGACCACGGCAGCTGTGACTGCGGAAATGACCATTTTGCGGCTATGCACCCTACAACAGATTGGTTAGGCTGTCTTGAACATGCCCAGAAAATAGGCATGGGTTCACTTGATTATGAACTTATTGAAGTAAAATAAAAATAATACTTGTTTAATGAATAAAAGGGAATAATTTGACATATTAAAATTAATGCCGGATACATAATTCGGCATTTTTTTAATGCCTGTCAATGTATAATCTCATTAGGTGAGTTAAACATGACAGTATATTTAGATGTTTGTTTTTTGATTAATTTTGTTATGGATTTTGTTGTGTTTTTCATAACAGGAATAATATCAAAAAGCAGGGCTTCTTTAAAAAGAATAAGTATTGTATGTCTTGCCGAATCCGTGTTTTACTGTTTATTGGCATTAAGCGGGATTATTTTTGGCTTAACCGGATTTTTTATTGCTGTTTTATCAAACTTAGCGGCACTATATGCTGTGTTTAAACCTGTTTCAATACGCAGATTTTTAGAGCAGGCTCTAATTATGGTTATAACAGCATTTACACTTTGCGGTCTTTCAATTTGGCTGATGTGTTTTTCAAACATACCGCAGGCTCTTAAAGCCTACTTTGGAATGGGCTATGGGAAATACACGGTTTTTGTGCTTATAGTTACAGCCGCTGTTTCCTTTGGTTTTATTAAATTTTCCGGCAGATGGATAGATGTTTTTTATGCCCAAAGAGATAAATTCTGCCGGATTAAAATTTATTACAATGATTCTGTATGCGAGTTAACTGCGCTTATTGACAGCGGAAATTTTTTAAAGGCGAAAGACAGCCGTGCGCTTGTTGTGGCAGAAACGGGTGCTGTATGCTCCATGTTTAAAGAAAATTTTGAAGAATTTATAAGAGGCGATGCTAAAGGTTTATACGAAATTAATTACGCTTCTCTTGGAAACAGAAAAGGCATGCTTAAAGTTATAAGACCAAATAAAACAGAGTACATATTTGACGGAAAAACAAGTGTATTTTATAACAGCGATTTAGCTTTATATAACGGTATTTTATCCCCAAAAGGAGGATATAAAGCCATTATATCAGCAGATGACTACAATAGCATAAGGAGGCTTGGAAAATGAACCTGCTGTATTTTTATTTTTTATTTAAGTATAATTTGGAAACATTAAAGCTTAAATTAGCTCGAAGGACACAGGAAATTTATTACATAGGCGGAAGCGATATTTTTCCTCCGCCGCTGGAGGCTGAGGAAGAAGAAGCTATACTTAAAATGTTAGGAACCGATGAGGAGGAAAGGGCAAAATCAATTTTAATCGAAAGAAACCTTAGGCTTGTAGTTTATATTGCTAGAAAATTTGAAAATACAGGCATTAATGTGGAAGATTTAATTTCAATAGGAACAATAGGACTTATTAAAGCCATAAATACATTTAAAACAGAAAAAAAGATTAAACTTGCCACTTACGCTTCAAGATGTATTGAAAATGAAATTTTAATGTATTTGCGGCGTAATTCCAAAACTAAAACTGAAGTTTCGATTGATGAACCGTTAAATGTTGACTGGGAAGGAAATGAGCTTTTGCTTAGCGATATCTTAGGCACAGACTCAGATATAATCTGCCGTGGAATTGAAGATGAGGTTGATAAAAGCCTGCTTAAAAAAGCTATATCACATCTCAGCAGCAGAGAAAAAAAGATTGTAAGCTTGAGGTTTGGCATAAGCTCAGACGGGGAAGAAAAAACGCAAAAAGAAGTAGCCGACCTTTTAGGTATTTCGCAGTCTTATATTTCAAGGCTTGAAAAACGGATAATAAACAGGCTTAAAAAGGAAATGATGAAATTCACATAATATTTTAAACCGCGGATTAACAGCCTGAAGCTGATGCCGCGGTTTTTTAAGTACCGCTTAAAAGATAAGTTGGACAAGTGTCATGTATAATATTGTGCCGCCTGCAATGCTTAAAAGAGTGCTTTTCTTCCATAAATGCAAAATAGTTATAAATAAAAGAGATATAATTTCTGGAAAGCCGTGGCTGCCTGAAATAAAAGAAACATTCTTAAAGCAGTATACAACAAGGAACCCTATTATGGCGCTTGGCAGCACAACAGATAAATACTGCAAAAACTCAGGAGTCTTTTTATTTGGCGGAAATACTATAAACGGCAGAAAACGGGTCGCCATAGTGCCTAAAACAACGCATATTATAGTTATTATTTTTTCCTGAACAGGCATATACCATTTTCACCTCTTTTTCTGATTACATAAAAAACAGCAATAATTAAAACCATAGACGGTATTATAAATAAGTCAGCACCAAAAAGCAAAAGACATACAGCTGTTGAAACAATGCCTATTACGGCAGGAGAGTGGTCTTTGTTTTCAAGCCATTGGTTCAGAAATATTACATAAAACAGACATGTTAAAACAAAGTCCATGCCTTCAGTGCTGAATGTAATGAAATTGCCGAATACAGCTCCTAATGTTGCTCCGCCTACCCAGTAAATTTGGTTTAATAGTGTTACAAACAGCATAAAATCGCCATTGTCAATTCCTTCTGGAATTTTAACGGTACTGTTTATAGAGAAAGACTCATCGCACATGCCGAATATTAAATACAGTTTTTTTACGCCTGTTCCCTTGAATTTATCCAGCATTGAAATGCCGTAAAACAGATGTCTTGCGTTTACAACAAGTGTAAGAAAAAAGGCATATAAAGGATTAAATGAAGATAAAAGCAAGTTTACAGTTACAAATTCCATTGAGCCGGCAAATATAAACATACTCATTAATATTGGATAAGCAGGGCAGAACCCTTTGCTTGTCATTAAAAGACCATAAGAAGCGCCTAAAAACAAAAATCCGGCGCAAATTGGCAGTGTATAGGGAAATGCAGCTTTAAAAGCCGCCTTTTTATTATTCATACAGTTTTATTCCTCCGTGTTTAGTATTAAATAAATCCGACATCTGTTAATAGAAGTCGGATAAAATGATTTATATTGATTGTTGAAATTTTGGCTTCCATTTTCCGCTTTTAAGCCGGATAATGCATATAAGCCCTCTTATTGAAACATCTATGCCTATCGCCGTTTCTACTCCTATAACGCCGAAGCCCAATATATTTGCAAATATGTATGCCGGGAGAAGCCTTATTATCCACATGCCGCCTAATGAGAGAAAAAGCGGAAATTTAACATCTCCAGAGCCTCTGCATATTCCGCCCATAACTACTGTAAGGGAGAATAAAACCTCAGTAGCCGCAGTAATTTTAAGGGCTATATCGCCGAGAGCTATTGTTTCGGCACTTGGTGTAAAAAGTGTCATTATTTGCCGGGCAAATATAAATATAGGTATGCACAGGCAAAGTATAAACACTGTATTTACTATAAAAAGTATTTTGGCAAACTCATCTGCCTTTTTCATATCATTAGCTCCTATTGACTGACCGATAAGAGTTGTGCCGGAAGCCGCAAAGCCGTATGCCGGCAGATACATCATGCTTTCGCATTGGTTTACCAGCTGATGAACCGCAAGGGCTATTGTGCCTACGCTTGATATTATTCTTGTGAGCACTATCTGACCTAAACAAATGGTTATTCTCTCCATAGCTACAGGTATGCTTATTGAAATTACTTTTGATATAAGCTTTTTAGAAAGCCGGTAATCGCCTTTTATTTTAAGTTTAATTGGAGTATTAACCCTGTAAAGAGCTGCAAGAAGCAGTATGCCTGATACAAACTGAGAAAATGATGTAGACATCGCCGCTCCAGCTACGCCTAACCCTGCGCCCCAAACATTAAATACGTGCTGCCCGATAAATACCTGACGCGCGCTGTATATAAGCATAAAATTACCAATAATATTAATTAAGTTAGCTGCTATATTTATTCTAAGCGGCGTTTTTGTATTGCCGGCAGCCCTCAATACAGATGAGAGCACTATTGTTAAGGACTTGAAAACAGCACCAAAGCCTATTATTGTTAAATAACTTCTGGCATTTGAGTATATGGCTGCTTCACCGCCGAGCCATATACATAAAAAGGGCGCAATTGCCTCTACAAAAAGCATTATTATTATGCCAAGTATTAATGCTGATGTTATTGACTGCCTTACAGCCATTTTTGCATAATGGATATTTCCCTCTCCCAAAGAATGAGCCACTACATACATAAATCCGGCGCTTAAAGCTGTTGAAAGACCTTCCAGAAGCCAGATTGTAGAAATATTTATTGCTACAGCAGCTGTAGCGTTAGGACCTAAAGAGCCAACCATGGCAGTATCTATAATGCTTGCCATTGAAATTAAAAACTGCTCAACTATAGCCGGCCATGAAAGTTTTAAAACTGTTCTGGTCGGTGTTTTGCCTAATTCTAAAACTGTAACATCCGCCATAATTATTACCCCTGTTAAATAAAATTAATTATTATAAAAAATTTTAATGTTTTAATAATAATTATAATAAATAAAATGGCGATTAGCAATAAAAGCAAAAAATATATTTTGTTTTCTATTGTAAAGGCTTTTTCGCTGTGTTAAAATTTCCGTGGTGGTTAAAATGGCGCATTATGGAACAAATAAAATTTCAAAGCAGATAAAATCTTTAAAAGAAAGAAAACACAGAGATGAAACAGGTCTTTTTGTATCTGAAGGTTTAAGGTTTGTAAATGAAATTCCAAAAGATTTTGAAGTTGAATACTATGCTTTTTCAGAAAGCTTCTCCAAAGACAATAGTTTGGATATATATGAAAAGAGGGCGGAATGCTATATTTTTGATGATAAAACATTTAAAGATATTTCCGATACAAATAATCCGCAGGGAATTATTGCGGTATGCCGGAAAAAACTGTTTGATATTAAAAAGCTTATTGAAGAAAATGATAAAGGACTTTATATTATCACTGAGGAGCTTAACGACCCGGGAAATCTTGGCACTATTATAAGAACGGCTGACGCATGTGGAGCTGACGGAGTATTTTTGTCAAAGGGCAGTGTGGATTTATATAACAGTAAGGTTTTACGCTCAACTATGGGCTCTGTTTTTCATGTGCCAATTATTACAGATATTGATATTAAGCAATGCGTAGAGATGTTTAAACAAAACAGAATAACACTTTATGCCGCCCATTTAAAAGGTGTAAAAACGCCATACGAGTGCGATTTAAAGCAGACGGCTGCTTTTGTAATAGGAAATGAAGCCAGGGGGTTAAGTGAGGAAACTGCAAAAATGTGCGACACGCTTATAAAAATACCTATGCCGGGAAAAGCCGAAAGTCTGAATGCCTCAGTTGCGGCAGCGGTTTTAATGTATGAGGCAGTACGGCAGAGATTATAAAAATATTAAAAGACGGTTCAGTATTTAGAGGAACCGTCTTTTTCGCTATAATAAATAAATGATTAAATATTTATTCTTATTCAGTTTTTATTCCATTTCTATTTCTTTTATTATTTTAGCCGGATTTCCTCCGACTACTACATTGTCTGGCACATCTTTTGTAACAACAGAACCGCCTGCAACAACAGAGTTATTGCCTATATTTACCCCGGGAAGAATAACAGAGCTTCCGCCTATCCATACGTTGTTGCCTATTGTAACAGGCATGCCGTAGCCTGTTTTATTTCTTTGTTTTGAAGTCAGGTAATGACCTGATGTATAAATAGATACGTTTGGCGCAATCAAACAGTCGTTTCCTATCCTTACTTCTGCCATGTCCAAAATAGTGCAGTTGTATCCAGAATAAAAGTTATCGCCAACATGAATATTGTATCCTAAATCGCAATAAAAGTTTTGCTGGACACTAATGTTAACTCCTGCGCTTCCAAACAATTCCCTTATTATTTTTTCCTGTTTTTCCAAATCATCATAATCAGCTCTGTTAAAATCCTGAATAAGTTTAAGAGCTTTGAATGTTTTTTCTCTCAGTTCAGCAGTTCCTCTGATATAATTTATCATTTTATCCATAACAAACCTCCAAAATTTTCAGTTATTCCAATCCTTAGGCGGACGAGGACCATAAAATTGGTAATAATCTGTTTTAATACGCCCGTTAAAGAGTTTTCTTTTTGCATCAGCTCTTTTACCAAAAAGCTTTTCAAAATACTCCATTGAGGTAATTACATAAGACGACCATGTTGGATTAGTTGCCATAAGCTTTCCAAGAGTCTTGTAAAGCTCCTCAACTGTTTTAAGCTCTCCTAATCTTTCGCCATAAGGCGGATTTGTTATCATACAGCCGTAATCTCCCATTAAAGAAGCCTCTTTAAGAGGTTTAACACTAAATTCAATGCAGTCGTCAACACCGGCTTTTTCTGCATTTTCATTTGCCAGCTCAATAGCATCAGGGTCAATATCACTGCCGTATATTTTAAGTGGAAAATCATAGTCTATAGCTTTATAGGCTTCGACTTTAGCCTGTTTCCAAAGGGATTTATCTATCCTTTCCCACTGGTCGCAGGCAAAAGAACGGTTAAGACCCGGAGCGATATTTCTTGCTATTAAAGCAGCCTCAATAGGTATTGTGCCTGAACCGCACATAGGGTCAAAGAGTATTCTGTTTTTGCGCCAGTAACTTAAATCTATCATAGCTGCCGCAAGGTTTTCTTTTAACGGCGCGTCCATTGCGTTTTGTCTGTAGCCGCGTTTATGAAGGCTGTCGCCTGAAGTATCTATTGTAAGAGTTGCCACATCATTAAGAAGTGCCACCTGTATTTTATAATCTGCGCCTGTTTCATCGAACCAGTCTACATGATACTTCAGCTTAAGTTTTTCCACAACAGCTTTTTTAACTATTGCCTGACAGTCCGGAACGGAGTGAAGTGCTGACTTAACTGACTTGCCTATAACCGTGAATTTGCCGTCAACTGGTATCCAGCTTCCCCAGTCAAGGGCTTTGACCGACTCAAAAAGACTGTCAAAAGTAAGAACCTTAAATTCGCCCATTTTAATAAGTATTTTGCTTGGAAACCTCATCCATATATTGGCTTTGACTATATCGCTTTCATCGCCGTCAAACTCAACACGACCGTCGAAAGCCTTAATGTTTTCAAATCCAAGGTGCTGAGCCTCGCGTTTTATGCATGATTCAAGACCAAATGTAGATGTTGCTATTAATCTTATATTTTTCATTTAATCACCGTTTCTTTTTATTTTGCGGACTGTAATATTTAGATTTTACCATAAATAAAAGGCTTTGTGAATTTATATTGAAAAAATAACAAAAAGAAGGTATATTTTTATTATTAATAAATATTGAGGAGCAGTTAAATGTATAAACTATTAAAAACTATAGGAAGAGCAAAAAGAGGAGAGTTCCATACACCGCATGGAGTTATACAAACCCCTGTTTTTATGAATGTAGGAACATGCGCCGCCATAAAAGGCGCTTTATCAAGTGAGGACCTTGAGAGGATTAAGTGTCAGGTTGAGCTTTCAAACACTTACCACCTTCATGTGCGCCCTGGTGATGAAATAGTTAAAAAACTTGGCGGGCTTCATAAATTTATGGCATGGGACAAGCCAATACTGACTGATTCCGGCGGATTTCAGGTTTTTTCACTTGCGCAGCTCAGAAAGATTAAAGAAGAAGGCGTTTATTTTTCTTCGCACATAGACGGCAGAAAAATATTTATGGGACCGGAAGAAAGCATGCGTATTCAGTCTAATTTAGCCAGCACAATAGCCATGGCTTTTGATGAGTGTGCTCCGGCTAAAGCTGACAGAAGCTATGTAGAAAATTCAGTTGCAAGAACAACCAGATGGCTTAAAAGATGTAAAACCGAAATGGACAGGTTAAACAGCCTTGATGATACAATAAACAAAAAACAAATGCTTTTTGGAATTAACCAGGGTGCTGTATTTGACGATATCAGAATAGAGCATGCTAAAATTATATCGGATATGGATTTAGACGGTTATGCCATAGGCGGTCTTGCCGTGGGGGAAAGCCACGAGGAAATGTACCATGTTATAGAACAGACGGTGCCGTATCTTCCGCAGAATAAGCCTACTTATTTAATGGGTGTAGGCACTCCTGAAAATATACTTGAAGCTGTTGAAAGAGGAATAGACTTTTTTGATTGTGTCCTTCCGGCAAGAAATGGACGCCATGCTCATGTTTATACCAACAAGGGCAAGCTTAATCTTTTAAATGCGAGATATGAGTTGGACGATACTCCTATTGATGATGAGTGCCAGTGCCCTACATGCAGAAGATATTCAAAAGCTTATATAAGGCATTTGTTTAAGGCTAAGGAAATGCTTGCAATGAGGCTTTGCGTTATGCATAATTTGTACTTTTTCAACAATCTTATGGAAGAAATACGCAGTTCAATTGATAATGATACATTCTTTGAGTATAAAAAAATGAGGCTTGAAGGATTTAAAACTGCCGAAAATGACAAAGTTATATATAAAAGAAACAAGACATTATGACAATTAAATTAAATTTTAGTTGACGGAGTTTATTAAATTTTATATAATTAGCTTATGTCTTAAAACAAACGGCATTATATTTCATTTAATTAATGTTAAAGGAGCGTATGCAAAAGATGTATTTATCAAGTTTACTTTTAGATGCCAGTACAGTAGTTAACGGCGCAAATGCCTCAAGCGGTTCAACTTCAGGCGGCGGAATGAATCCTATAATGATGATACTTTTCTACTGTATTGTTATTTTCGCTGTATTTTATTTCTTCTCAATTAAACCGCAGAGAAAGAAAGATAAAGAGCAGCAGGATATGAGAAATGCCATAAAAGTTGGTGATTCAGTACTTTTAAGCACTGGATTTTACGGAAAAGTTGTAGATATAACAGCTGAGTGCTATATAATTGAGTTTGGTACAAATAAAGGTATCAGAATACCTGTTGTTAAACAGTCTGTTTATGCTGTTAAAGAACCTAACCTTACAAATAAAGTTGAAGAAGAGCCTGAACCTGAAAAGAAATCTCTTTTAGGCGGCTTGTTTAAAAAAGATAAATCTTCAAGCGAAACAGAAACTAAATAATAATTGGCAGTTAATTAAGGCATCTTTTTTAAGATGCCTTAATTATTTTAGTAATTAAAAATCCTAAACTTATATTTTATGTATATTTTAGACGCCTTAAAAGGTGTCTCTTTTTATCCTTTTTTGTTGCGGCTGAAATTAAATAATGCTAAAATAATTTATATGCATTCAAACTAAATGAAAAGAGAGATTTATATTGAAAAGAATTATAAGAATATTAGTATCAGCCGCAGCTTTATGCGCATGTTTAGTTATTCCAATGCCGGCTATGGGCTATACCGTACCTGATACTGTAAGGGTTGGTCTTGAATATAAATATAAAAATGCTGCTTCTGTGCCTGTTTCAAACAAAAATATTATAATTGGTTCTGAGCAAAACGGCAGTTTTGAGGAGGAAACGGAATTATCAGGAACGTCATTTACTTTTAATGTTCCTCAAAGTACAATTATAGATGCTAATGAGTATTATCCAAGCTATGATAAGGCATTATACGCCTGTAAGGATTTGAATGACATGTGGGGGTATATATCAGTCCCGGCATTTGTAGATGAAGGGCTGTGGGGAGTATATATATATGATACAGGAAGTGACAGCATTTCGTATGCCGCAGATACAGTGTCAGGCAAAGTTGCAGACGGAACAGAAATTATTGTGCTTAAAGATTTATCTGAGCCGGTTATGTTCTTTGACGGAATCAATCCCCAAATAGAATCAGGGGACAGTAATGTGGTAACTCTTTCAGACAGAAGCTATAGAGGCAGGATTGAGTTTGGAAGGTATACAGGAGGAAATATTACCGCCGTTAATGTTGTAGGGCTTGAAGAATACCTTTACGGTGCTGTTCCAAGCGAAATGCCGTCATCTTGGGATATTGAAGCTATAAAAGCCCAAGTTGTAGCCGCCAGAAGCTATGCGCTTACAAGACGTGATATGAAAGTGCATGAATCCGATGGGTATGAGCTTTGTGATGGCACAAACTGTCAGGCTTATATTGGGTATACAAATGAAAGTGAGTCTGTAAAAAACGCTGTTGACTCAACTGAAGGAATATTAGCGTATTATAACGGTCAGCCTATTAATGCGGTGTTTTTTTCATCAAGCGGCGGTTCAACGGATAACTCTGAAAATGTTTGGACAGATGCAGTTCCTTATTTAAGAGCTGTTCCGGAAATTAATGAATCTGCTCCTTCGTGGACAAGAACATTTACTCAGGAGGAATTGGGTTCTTTATTATCGGCTAAAGGCAAAAATGTAGGGACAGTTGAAAGCATAACTGTTTATACAGGTCAATACGGAAGGGTCCAAAAATTAGAGGTAAATGGTTCTTCAGGAAGCGCTGTGCTTGAAAAAGAAGAAACGAGGACATTCTGCTCAGCGTCTTCACAAGGTTCGCTTGTAAGCAGGATGTATGCTGTTAATTCAGATGAAATATATGCTCCTAATGAGAGCAGTACAGATTTTCAGGAAGAATATACAAATGAGGACTTTAATAGCACAGGGTCTATTTTTGTGGCAGATACAAACAGTACAATACAAGTTGACACGGAAAATTTATATGCCGTTAATTATTCAGGAGAAGGAGAGGCTGTTTCTGGCACAATACATGCTGTTACATCTGATGGGGAAGAAACAATAAGCACTCAAAATTCTGTTGAAAAGAATACAAATGTTTATTCTGTCAGCAACAAAATATATGAAGGCGGCACGGTCTATCCTGTTGACGGCAAATTTGTTTTTTACGGCAGAGGAAACGGACATGGTGTTGGTATGAGCCAGTATGGCGCTAAAGGCATGGCTGAAGCCGGATACAGCTATAAAGAGATACTTGAATATTACTATACAGGAATTACAGTTGAATAACTGATTTAATTACATAAACATCAAAAAAGCGCAGATTAAAAATATTCTGCGCTTTTATGCTGTTTTTAATCTTAATTATACATGTTAAAAGCATTTTAAATCTGTATACATACAGCACTTCGTATCACAAAAAAGCAGTTATGCATAAATATGTAAAAACTGACGTTAACATACCGTTTATAAACTTACAAAGAACAAAAAAAGGTATATTTATTTTTGTTTCTTTAAGAAAATCCGCACATTGAGCTATAACTGAAACTCCTCCAAAACTAACCATAAACGCGCCTAAAGCGCTTTTTAGAGCTAATGGAGAAGGGCTGTTTAAAAGTGAACTTACACCGCAGGTCATTTCAAGAATGCCGGAGAGCATTGACTTTATATCATAGCTGCTGATTGGAAGAAAGCTTGATATAAGGGATGAAAAAACATCAGTAACATCAAGGATTTCCAGCATACCGCCTATTACGGAAAATAAAACAACATATCCGCCTACGCGTATAACGGCTTCGCATGAGTTTTGCACAGCAGATGCACTTTTTTTGTTTTCATCACAGCAGGCAAATACGGTTTTTTCGGCTGATGATGTAAATTTTAAAATACTGTTGTTAATTACTGCACCGGTTAGTATATTTGACAATATAGAACAAAAAAGTATTATATACCCGGCTTTCACACTGTTTAAAACAGCACAAGATAGTGTACCTACAATAAACATGGGACCGGCATTGGTGCAAAAAACCATAAGTTTTTGGACATCAAGTATTTTAATCTGATTTTTGCAGTATAAGTCAGCAGCTATTTTTGCGCCCAAAGGATAGCCTGATAAAAGCCCGAACAAAAAAACAATAAAGCCGTTTTCGCTTACATTGAATAATTTTCCAAATGGTCTTGTTAAAAAACGCGGAAAACCGGCATTTCCAGAACGTGATGTTATAATATTTACTGCTACCATAAAAGGAAACAGCGACGGTATGACATTATTAAACCATGCTAAAAGACCGCTTTTGGCGAAATATATTGTCTGTTTTGGATAAATAAGAAGAAAAACCATAGCTAAAAGAGCTGAAGAAGTTACTAAATTTATTTTCAAAATATTTTTCATATAATATTTATCCTGATGCTGTTTATTTTTATATATTTCATATTGTGTTAAATTATTACAGGAGGGACTGTATAATTTTTATTCGGCTTTCTGTAAGATGGGTTATTTTGGCACATATAGTAAATATCATCGGCTTTTTTTTCAAAATCAAAAAGGAATTTTCCTTTTTTATCTAATTTTGATTCATCTTTTTTAATGTTTAGAATAACCGGTACAGAAGAATTTTCCATAATGTTTTTTAAAAGTGGCAGCGCGCTTTTTTTAAAGCCTAAAATACGTATATACTGACAAAAGCCGTTTTCTTTAAAATATGACATATCTTTTGATTTTAAGTTAAGTATTATATGAATAAGCATGCGCTGTATGCCTGTAAATGAGTATCTTTTGGACTTAACATCAAAGGCGATATCTTTGAAATTATAATTGTTTTTAATCGATTTTAAAATTTTATTTTCAATGCCTTCCCTTATATCCAGTATGGCTTTTAATTCATCTGAAGAAGAAACCCTCAGTATGTAATTAAGTATATGAGAAAGGCTGTCGGCAGTAACTGTATTGCCGTTTACATAGCTTGTTTTTAATAAATCAAAAATGTTTTCTGGAACAAAATTCTTAACCGATTCCAAATCTTCGTTAAACAAAGAGCGTATTTTGGTTGCTGAGGCAAAGTTTTTTGTAATTTCCATGCTGTTATAGCCCTTATCCGTTCTTTTTACGGCAACAGGCGCAATATTTGAGTTTAATTTATTAAGGGCTTTTAAATATTCGGAAGATAAAATATTATTCGATGAAAAAACTGGCGTATTTATACCGGATTTTTTTAGTGCTTTTTCCCTTGCGGCTGGATAGCTGAGACCCTGTGAAAGGTATATTGAAAGTTTTTCTTTAAACATATCATTTTCTTTTAAGACGGCTTTGGAAAATGTTTTTATTTCATTTAAGTCATCAGTTTCTGTTCCAAAAGAAATATAATTTACAATATTTGTTTTTTCCATTATGTCAACTGCGGCAGAGGCGAAGTATTCTGCGCTGCAACAGGAAAAAAAAGCCGGAAGCTCAACTACAATATCAACTCCGTTTAAAAGAGCGCACTTGGTTCTTGTCCATTTATCAAAAAGGGCAGGCTCGCCGCGCTGAACAAAGTTTCCGCTCATTACGGCAAGTATATAATCTGCTTTTGTAATAAAATGGCTTTTGGCAATGTGGTATTTATGACCATTATGGAAAGGATTGTACTCAGCTGTTATGGCAGTGTTTATCATATATTTCCTCCGTAAAGTGTTTTAACTTGATTATATCAGAGAATTTAAAAAATAAGTAATTTTTGGAGAAAAATTTTATAAAACTATTGTAACCGTTTTGTCATTTGTATATAATATTGTTTGATAATTAATACATGTATAGCGGAACTAAGCGCTTTATTAATTTGGCTAAAGCGCTTTATCTGGTGTACATGTGTTAAAAATACTAAATGGTAAAAGTTTTTATTAGTCTTTAAGACTTATAAGGAGGATTTAAAATGGATTTTTTAACAAGCATTAAAGCTAAAGCGAGAGCCGCAAAGAAAACTATTGTTCTTCCGGAATCTCTTGAAAAGAGAAATCTTGAAGCTGCTGCAACTACACTTAAAGAAGGGTTTGCTGATATAATCCTTATCGGCAACAAAGACGAAATAACAAAGGCTGCACAGGAAGCAGGCGGCTTTGATGTATCAAAAGCAACAATTATTGATCCTGAAAATTATGACAGATATGACGAAATGGTTAATCTTTTATGTGAAATAAGAAAGAGCAAGGGCTTAACACCTGAACAGGCAAAAAAGACTCTTGAAGACCCTCTTTACTTTGGAGTTATGCTTGTTAAAATGGGCGTTGCAGACGGTATGGTTTCAGGCGCTATACATGCAACAGCGGATGTTATGCGTCCTGCCCTTCAGATTATCAAAACAAAACCTGGCATTAAAACAGCTTCTACATTCTTTGTAATGTGCTGTGACAAGAAAGAATTTGGTGATGACGGCATTCTTATGTTTGCGGACTGCACGCTTAACCAGCAGCCTGATCCACAGCAGCTTGCTGAAATCGCTGTTACAACTGCTGACAGCTACAAAGCATTCTGTGACGGAGAGGCAAGAGTTGCTATGTTAAGCCATTCAACAAAAGGTTCAGCTTCCCATCCTGATGTAGACAAAGTTGTTGAAGCTACAAAGATAGCTCACGAGCTTCGCCCAGATGTTAACCTTGACGGCGAACTTCAGCTCGACAGCGCTATTGTTCCTTCAGTAGGCGCTCAGAAAGCTCCTGGCAGCAAAGTTGCCGGAAAAGCAAATGTGCTTATATTCCCTGATATAGATGCAGGCAATATTGGTTACAAGCTTGTACAGAGATTTGCTGGAGCGGAAGCCTTTGGACCGATTATACAGGGTCTTGCTAAACCTGTTAACGACCTTTCAAGGGGCTGCTATGCAAACGACATAGTTGCTGTTATTGCCATGACAGCTTTTGAAGCACAGATTATATGATAAATTTTAATAAAAAGAATTAAGATAGGAGAAAATAAAATGAAGGTTCTTGTTATTAACTGCGGAAGCTCATCATTAAAATATCAGCTTATTGATATGGATACGGAAACTTTACTTGCTAAAGGTCTCTGCGAGAGGATTGGTATCGACGGAAAGCTTAAACATGAGGCTGCCGGCAAAGACAAATATATTTCAGAAGCTCCGTTAAAAGACCATAATGACGCTATAAAGGCTGTTCTTGAAGCTCTTGTTGATTCAGAGCATGGCGTAATTAAAGATATGAAGGAAATAGACGCTGTTGGTCACCGTGTTGCTCATGGCGGCGATCACTTCTCTAAGTCAGTTCTTATTACACCTGAAGTAAAAGAATATATTACAAAATATATTGAGTTAGCTCCTCTTCATAACCCGGCTAACCTTACAGGCATTGAAGTTTGTGAAAAGCTTATGCCTGGTGTGCCTCAGGTAGCTGTATTTGATACAGCTTTCCACCAGACAATGCCTGAAAAAGCTTATCTTTACGCTATACCTTACAAATATTATGAAAAATATAAAGTTAGAAAATACGGCTTCCACGGAACAAGCCACAAATATGTTTCTCAGGAATGTGCTAAAATGATGGATGTTCCTATTGAGAATACAAAAATTATTACATGCCATCTTGGAAACGGCGGCAGTGTGACAGCTGTTCAGGGCGGTATTTCAATTGATACTTCAATGGGCTTTACACCGCTTGACGGTATTGCTATGGGAACAAGAAGCGGCAGCATTGACGCAGCGGCAGTTCTTTTCATTATGAAAAAAGAAAATCTTTCTATTGATGAAATGGACAGAATACTTAATAAAGAGTCAGGCGTTTACGGCATCTCCGGTGTATCAAGCGATTTCAGAGATATTGAAGAGGCAGAAAATGAAGGCAACAAGAGGGCAGCTCTTGCGCTTGAAACATTTGCTTACAGAGTTGCTAAAACAATCGGCGAGTATGTTGCAACAATGAACGGTGTTGACGCTATTGTATTTACAGCAGGTCTTGGTGAAAACAGCGGTCCTACAAGGCAGCTTATCTGCAATTACCTTGGATATTTAGGCATTGAACTTGACAGCTATAAGAACTCACTTAGAGGACAGGCAGTTGAAATTACAACAAAACAATCAAGAGTGCAGGTATATGTAATACCTACAAATGAAGAGCTTGTTATAGCAAGAGATACTAAAGAAATAGTTGAGGCTCAGGCTTAATTTTTAATCAGCCGGATGATATTTTTCTCCGGCTGTATAATTTTTATATTTTTTGATATAAAATCTAAAAAATATTTGACAAAATTATTGCTGTTGTATATAATGATAAAAGTGTGACTTTCGGGGTGATATTATGTTTGTTGATATTTCTGAAATTATAATGAAAAAGGGCGGAAGCGTCGTTTTTGATATTTCAAAAGATTTATCATCAGATGATTATAAGCCCGATATAAATAAGTTTCTCTCGCCTGTAAAGGTTGAAGGAACAGTTACTAATGTTGACGGAAAGTTTGAGCTTAAAGCTAAAGGTTCTGTTAGTGTGGTTTTGAGCTGTAGCAGGTGCCTTAAAGATGTTGAGCAGGAGCTTTTATTTGACATTGATGAATTTTATACTAATACAGGCAATGAAGAAGAGGCAGAAACTTTTAATGGAAGTACAATTGAGCTTTCCTCTGTTGTTAAAAAAAGCATTCTATTCAGCCTTCCTATGAAGGTTGTTTGCAGTGAAGACTGTAAAGGTCTTTGTCCTGTATGCGGAAAGGATTTAAACGAAGGTGAGTGTAACTGTGATACTTCTTATATAAATCCTAAGTTTGAAAGTCTGCGTTCTCTATTCAAGTGTGATGAGGAGGTGTAGAAATGGCTGTACCAAAGGGTAAAGTATCAAAAGCAAGAAGAGACAGAAGAAAGGCACAGAGCTGGAAAATAGCTACTCCTACATTAGTAGCTTGCAGCAAGTGCGGAGAATTAATGGTACCTCATAAGGTTTGCAAGAACTGCGGTTCTTACAACAAACAGGTAGTTTTAGACGTTGAATAATCTAAACATCAGGAAGACAGCTTTGAGATTTTGTTAATCTTGATGCTGTCTTTTTTGTAATTTTTATTTCGGGAGTATATAATTTATGGATAATGTTAAAATAGCTGTAGACGCTATGGGCGGCGACAATGCTCCTTTTGAAATAGTTAAAGGCGCCGTTGAGGCGGTTAATGAGTTCGGCTCCAATATTATACTTGTAGGACCGCAGGAAACAATTGAAAATGAGCTTGCAAAATATTCGTTTGATAAGTCAAAAATTTCAGTTAAAAACGCTACAGAAGTTATTTCAACAGAAGAATCACCAACAAACGCTATAAGGCGCAAAAAAGATTCATCTATTGTTGTAGGTCTTAATCTTGTTAAAAACGGAGAGGCTTCTGCCTTTGTTTCGGCAGGCAGCACAGGAGCTGTTTTAACAGGAGGCACTTTTATTATAGGCAGAATTAAGGGAATAGAAAGACCGGCTCTTGGTACATGCCTGCCTACTGTCAGCGGTTTTACTTTTCTTTTAGACAGCGGTGCTAATGTAGACTGCAAAAGCAATTATCTATTACAGTTCGCAAAAATGGCATCAGTTTATGTTGAGCATGTTATGGGTGTTAATAACCCTACGGTTGGTCTTATTAATATTGGTGTTGAAAAAGAAAAAGGCAACGCACTTACAAAAGAAACTTATGAGCTTTTAGAGGAATCAGGTCTTAATTTTATAGGCAATGTAGAACCAAGAGACATACCTTTCCAGAAGGCTGATGTTTTGGTATGTGATGGATTTGCGGGAAATACAGTGCTTAAATTTGCTGAAGGCTTAAGCTCAGCGATTATAAGCATTATAAAAGACGAGATTACAGCAGGATTATATAAAATACCGGCTGCATTTTTAATAAAGCCTTTTAAAAATATCAAAAAAAGATTTGATTCAGAAGAAGTTGGAGGAGCGCCGTTTTTAGGCTTAAAATCCCTTGTTGTCAAGGCTCATGGAAGTTCTAAGGCAAAAGGCATAAAAAATGCCATAAAACAGTGCGAAATTTTTGTTGAAAAAGATATTGTATTAAAAATAGAAGAACAGCTATAATGTATTAGTAATTTATATCAATTTTATTTTTTGGAGGGTGTATTGTTATGGATAAAGCGCAGGTTATTTCAATAATCGCTGAGCAGTTAGGAATTTCTGAGTCTGAGATTACAGAGGAAACAGCATTTGCTGATCTTGGCGCAGATTCTCTTGATTTATTCCAGATAATTTCTGCTCTTGAAGAAGAATTCAATATCGAGTTTGATAATGAGCAGGTTGAAAAAATCAAAACCGTAGGCGACGCTATGGAATATATTAAAGCGGCGGTGGAATAATTTATGAACAATCAACTGGCAGAATTTGAAAGAATTATTGGCTATAGTTTTAAAGACAAAAGTATACTTTCTCTTGCGTTAACTCACAGCTCGTATGCTAACGAGCATAAACTTGGCAAATTTGAGTATAACGAGCGTCTTGAGTTTTTGGGAGATGCCGTATTGGAATTTTTTGTCAGCTCTTATATATATGATAAATACCCTGAGCTGCCGGAAGGCGAACTTACAAAGCTTCGCGCCAGCGTAGTGTGTGAAGGCTCTCTTGCTAAAAAAGCGCAGGACATACATTTAGGTGATTATCTCTTCTTAGGCAAAGGTGAAGAGCTTACAGGCGGCAGAACAAGAGAAAGTATACTTGCAGACGCTTTTGAAGCTGTTATAGGCGCTGTTTTAATTGATGGTGGCATTAACTGCGCTCAAAAGTACGTTATGGGACTTATGCAAAATGTAATTGATTCTGTCAGGGGCAGCTTTATGCTTATGGATTACAAAACAAGGCTTCAGGAAGAAATCCAAAAAAGCAGTAAAGAGCCTGTTTGCTACACTATTGTTAATGAAACAGGTCCTGACCACGGAAAACTCTTTGAAGCTGAGGTTTCACATAATAAGCATAAGCTTGGTTCGGGTTTTGGCAAAAGCAAAAAAGAAGCTGAGCAGAACGCCGCTAAAAACGCCTTAAATAACATGAAGAAGTAATATAAATAGTTATAACGGTTATAAAACAGGAAATACCAGCAAGGTATTTCCTGTATTTTTCTATCTCTGTTTAAAACAAGGAGGTATAAATTATGAAGGCACAGTATATAACGCCGGCTGTTACTGTTTTTGATAACACCGGAAAAGTCGATGAAAAAGGCTGCTGCAAACTTTATGACCATTTAATTTCCGGCGGTATAGACGGAATAGTGGTTATGGGAAGCACAGGCGAGTTTTTTGAAATGACAATGCCTGAAATTAAAAGGCTTATAGATATTTCAACTTCTCACTGCAAAGGCAGGACAAGGCTTTTAATTGGAACAAGCCGTATGATAGCTGATGAAACAATAGAGCTTGGAAACTACGCCATTGAAAAAGGCGCTGACGGAGTTATGATTATATCTCCTTATTACTTGCAGCTTTCAGATGAAAGCATAGAGTATTATTATGACTTGGTTTGTAAAGGCATAAAAGGCGACGTTTACCTTTATAACTATCCAGACATAACAGGGCACCAAATTAATTACGATTTAATTTTAAGGCTTTTAAAGAAACATAATAACATTAAAGGCATTAAAGATACAACAGCTCTTGTTTCACATACACGTGATTTAATTAATAATATTCTGCCTGAATACCCGGATTTTGAAATTTACAATGGTTTTGATGAAAATTTTGCTTTTGTGGCGCTTTCAGGAGGAGCAGGCGTAATAGGCGGTTTGTCAAACCTTATACCTGAAATATTTTCAAAATGGGTTAAAGCTGTAAATAACGGTGACACAGAGGGTATAGCCCAATATCAAAAAATTATAGATAAAGCTATGGAGATTTATGCTGTAAACAAACCTTTTATACCAACAATGAAAAGAGCTCTTAATATACGCGGTTTAGGAATAAGCGAATATGTTAAACCGCCGTTTCTGCCTATTAATGATAAACAGGAAGAAAAATTAAGGAGCATAATGAAAAATATAGGAATACTTTAATACATATTATAGCCTTGTTTCTAATGAATTTTTGGAAACAGGGCTATTTTTATAAATATGTGAAAGTTTTATGAAAATAATCACTTAAAATAAGAAATTTTATTTGTAATATGTGCATATTGAATTTATTTTGCCAAAACCATATAATTATAACATCAATTTTGCGGTTTAATTTCAAATAAATTTATGTATATTGTGGAATTTTTACACTATAACGAGGTGGGATTTTGAAAAGACATATCACAGTTTTAATTTTATCCATAGTTTTAGTTTTTTCCGCAGCCGGGTGCAGAGTTAATTCTGTTTCTGATGGGGATTATTACATAAGAGGTCTTAGTATAGTTGAAAGTATGGATGATATGGCTGAATGTGATGAATATATTTCACTTTTTTCATCTTCTCCGGATATAAACGGCATTATTAAAGAGATTGGTGAAAATGACTATTCTGAGCCAAAAGCCGTTTATAAAGCAGCATTTACTCCAGAAGAAATAGACAGTATTTTTTTAGGGGCAGCAGGCGGAGATGCTGATTTTCCCGATGATATCTTATATGAAACAAGAAACCGCATAGTTTCATCTTTTCCGTCAAGCATAAATGCCATGGAAGGTACAGAAGCTTTAGCAGCAACAAGTATTTTGACAAAAAATGAAAGTTTTATAAGTGACACTACTGGCGTATACAGCCTGTATTTTTATGTATATGACGGCGGATACTCAGCTTGTGTAACATTTATTCCGGGAGAAAACAGCATAGTTTCGGCTACAGGATATTTTATTATAAATGATGATTTATCAAATACGGCTTCACAAAGCGAGTTTACTCAATGGCTTTTTGATATTACAAGCCTTATGAATATTGAAGTATCGGATATTTCTGAAATTATCGAAACAGAATAAATTAATTATGAATTTGCCGAATTTTATTATTTAAAGAATGTATTAAATAAAAATGTTTAAGGGGGATTTAATATGAAGTTATTCGCTAAAAGGACAGCCGCTTTGGCTGTAGGGTTTTCACTTTTAAGCGCAGTGGCATCTTATGGGGCTCATCCGGCAGGATACTGGTCGTATCTTCAGGCATTCCAGCAGGCGCAGCAGTCAGGCGATAAAAATGCCATGGTTTCAACAGGGGAGGCTTTGCTTAATTACTACTCAGGACTTCCTATGGATACTGACACAGCTGGAGTTAGGTACAATGTTTATTACAACAATTACTCAATCTATGAAGGCATGGGAAAAATGCAGCAGGCTAAAGAGGCTCTTCAGGGTGTAATTGATACAGGTACATATCTTAATTTTACAGACGCGGTAATTATGGCAAAAGAAAGAATTAGAAAAATAGACCCTAAGGCGGAGGTTTATACTGTTTCATCAAATCCAGCGCCATATTATGGAGCTAAAAATGAGCCTAAAAGCGGCACATTGTATGGCAGATGCTATACAGAAGAGGCTGAAAGCAGTCTGTTTGACTATTCTATAATCTCATTTTATGTAGAGCTTGGAAGCGGACATAATTCAGCGCAGGATTACGCATGGAAGATTGATGAATTTGATAACGGCAGCAGAGCCATATTAATAAATCTGAATTTCCCAAGTGAAGGAGGAACTGTTTCGCAGGTAAACAGCGGAAGTCTTGACGGAGAAATAAACGAAACGCTTTCATATTTAGCAACGCTTAAAGGTCCTGTATTTTTACGTATAGGCGGAGAAATGAATGTTTGGACTAATAAAACAACTCCGGCTGATTTTAAAACGGCTTATGCTCGTATAGCTAATATGGCAAGAAGCAAAGCACCTAATACTGCTTTAGTATTTTCACCAAGCTATGCTTCACCTTGGGGCGAAGATATAGAAAGCTTTTTCCCTGATGCGTCCCTTGTAGACTGGGTAGGAGCTTCATTATATATGAATAAGTACCAGTCTGCCAATAACCTTGCTTCTGCCGGTGACGCAAATGACATGTATTTTGGTCTTGGACAGTACGCTGATGCAGTTAAAAATCTTGAGCATGTATCAGATATTGCAGTTAAATACAATAAACCTATAATTGTAACTGAATCCGGCAGCGGATATGCTTCTTCAAGCGGCGGAGAGGATTTATCAGCATTTGCCGCAAATCGTTTGACAGAGTTTTACGGAACAATCAATATGGTTTATCCTCAGGTTAAGGCTATACTCCATTTTGATAATAATATGGGCGGATTTATGTACTCATTAAATGGCAACACTACAGTAAAATCTGCTTATGACAAAGCTACAGCTGATAATCCTGCACTTGTTAAATCTTTTGGCGAAATCGCTCCTTCTTTTGTAAAACTTAACGGTGCCAGCGGTTTAACAGGCAATATTACATTAAAAGCATACTGCGATGTTCCAAACCAGAGTGTAACTGTTACTTATTCAGTAGACGGAGCAGAAAAAGGTTCGTCTTCAGCTATGCCGTTTGGTGTAAATATTGATACAACTTCTCTTTCAGCAGGGGAACACACACTTCAGGTTTTATTTAAAGCTTCAAATGGCTATAGTGTAACTAAGACATACAGTATGGTAAAAGACGCTTCTGGAGCTGTTTCATTTACTCAGAAATAAAAAATATAAAAAGGCTTTCGGTTATCAGCCTGTCTTAAATTAATGGGCGCTGTTTAAATCTTTAACTTCAGCGCATTCCTGTTTTTATTCGGGCTGAAACGAAGGTCTTTTGTTTTTTAGAATTATTGCTGTATAAATCATCTTATTAGTAAGTAAGTTATTGAAAAAAAGTCACAAATAAGATATACTAAAAACAGTCGTAGTAGAAATTAACGGAGGTATTAAATGTGACAGAGGCAGTCAGCTGCGGCGGCATTGTAATCCACAAGTGGAAAATACTGCTTTTATACAAAAATCAAAATGGCAAATATATGGGCTGGGTCCTTCCAAAAGGAACAGTTGAAGAAGGAGAGTGCCATGCTCAAACGGCACTTAGAGAAGTCCGCGAGGAAACAGGCTCAAGCGCCAATATTATACAATATGTAGGTAAAACGCAGTATAGTTTTCATGGAGATGAAGACATAATAAATAAAACTGTTCACTGGTATCTTATGGAGACTAATTCATTTTTCAGCAGGCCGCAGAGTGAGGAATTTTTTGCAGATTCCGGCTTCTATAAATTTCATGAAGCCTATCATCTGCTTAAATTTAATGATGAAAGACAAATACTAAAAAAAGCTTATCAAATTTTTAGTGAAATTAACAAGGACAGTTTTTTTGAAGATAAAAACTTTTTCAAAAACTACTGTTAAAAATTTAAGGAGGGGTGCTCAATGAAAAATTTCAGCGTAGAAGATGTAAGCACAATTATTAAGGACATTAGGAACTCAGAGGAGAAAAAATCTCTTTATATTCTCCTTGGAGTATTTGTAGCAGTTGCAGCTGTTGCTATAGGTATTGCGGCTATATTTATTAAAAAGCGCTGCAACGAATGCAATGATGATGATTTTTATGATGATTGGGATAATGAAGATGAATGCTCAGATGACTGCTGCGGTTGCGAATCTGATGAAAACGAATAATTGAAAGTTTTAATAGACCGTATTTATATACGGTCTATTTTTATGCCCTAATATGGGAAATATAAAACTGTTGGAGTCTTGAATTTTTTTCGGCAGTTTAAAAATATTTCTGTTTTAGATGTAAATTATATGTACTTTTCTGGAAAATTACCAAAAGCAGCGCATCCACGAGCAAGGGGTCTATGACCCCTGAACTACCGGAAAACTGAAGTTTTTCAATTAAAATTTCTTTATGTTTAATTTTTATTTAAAACATACTCTCAAGCCGTGCGTATTGGGTCTTTTAGCGTGGTCAAATATTACTAACTGGAGTTCGAGGAGGCTTGCGACCTTTGCAACAAGGAACCCCAAAGATATTTGGGCGGTTGCAGACCATTTTGCAGCAGGCAAAATTCCTGACCATAAGCTCAGCCCACTCGAAAAAAATTTATTTAACTTTACTTGATTTATATTTTTAAACTAAACATAAGTTATATTTTTTGATAAAATACTATTTTTGATTTATACGTAAAATAATTCAGATTTAACAACCGCATTACTAAATTTAGGATTTATCAATTCATGTAATTTTAAGTTTAAATATATTTATATTTCACGTTAGACAAATATTATATAATAGATTATAATTAAATTATAACAATTAAAAACAAAAAATTATAATATTTTGAGTTTTTACTATTAATTATTATATTAAAGGAGCGGATTTTTATGGACAAGTCTTATTTTGATGTATTGGTAAACCGGGAAAATACTATGTGTTATAAGTATGATTTTAAAGAGAAAAACAAAAAGCCTAAGGACTGCATACCTATGTGGGTTGCCGACATGGATTTTAGAACAGCGCCGGAAATAATAAAAGCTTTAAAAGAAAAGTCTGAATATGGAATATTTGGTTACTCAGATACAACAGGAGAGTACGAAGAAGCTGTTGCTTACTGGGCTGAAAGACATTATGGCATAGATATTGACAGCAGCTGGATTGTTAAAACACCGGGTATTATATTTGCTTTAAGCGATGCCGTAAGGGCTTTTACATCTGTTGGAGAAAGTGTAATAATTCAGCAGCCGGTTTACCATCCGTTTAAAAATATGGTGGTTCAAAACGGAAGGAATATGGTATCCAATGATTTAACAGAAAATGACGGATTTTATTCAATGGACCTTGAAGATTTGGAAAATAAAATAGAAAAATATAACTGCAAACTTTTTATGCTCTGTAATCCTCATAATCCGGTAGGTCGCTACTGGACTGAGCAAGAGCTGAAAGAACTTGGCAATGTGCTTTTAAAACATAATATGATTGTTTTAAGTGATGAAATTCATGCTGATTTTGTCTGGGGGCAAAATAAGCCAATATCCCTTTTAAAAGCTGTTCCGGAACTAAAAGACAGAATGATAGTTTGTCAGTCGCCTTCCAAAACATTTAATATAGCCGGAATTCAAGTGGCAAATATAATTATACCAAACAAAGAAATTCGTGACAGATTTATAAGTTTCAAAAAAAGTGTTGGATGTGATGAACTTAATATTTTTGCCCTTGTTTCATGCATTGCGGCGTATACTAAAGGCGAAGAGTGGTACAACTGCATGAGAGAGTATATTTACGACAATATTCTATATGTTGAAAGCATTATTAATCCTATGAAAGAAATCAGCATGGTAAGACCTGAAGCTACATATCTTATATGGCTGGATTTTAGAAAAACAGGTTTGAGTTCTGATAAAATCGAAAACAAGCTCTTAAATGAGGCTGGCGTCTGGTTTAACAGGGGAGAAATGTTCGGCGCTATGGGAGAAGGATTTTTCCGAATGAATGTTGCCTGCCCGAGAAAAACGCTGGAAGATGTTATGAGCAGATTAAAAAATACTTTTAAATAAATAATAAAAAATTCCCTTTATATTCCCGATACCAATGTCGTTATTGGTTTTTCGGGAATATATTATTTATGTATAATTTTAATTAGGACATGAAATATCAGCTATGCTCTCTATTGTTAAATGAAGGGAATTTGCCATTTCTGTATCGGCGGCTTTATAATACATTTCCTTGCCCTCACGGCGTGATATAATAAGACCGCTTGATTTAAGCAGCCTTAAATGATGCGATACCGCGGGACTTGTCATATTTGTAATAGCCGCAATATTTATAACACATTCTTCGCAGTGGCATAAAAGCCAGAATATTTTCAGCCTGCTCGGGTCGCCAAGCTGTTTTAATATACCAGAAACAGAACGGATTGTGTCGTCTGACGGCATGTCTTTGATTAATTGGTATTCATTTTCCGCATGTTTATGCGGCAGCACATCTGAATTTTCATTATTTAACATAAACTGTGCACCTCCACAATAAATATTATATTTGAAAACAGTGTAAATATCAATATTACGAAATAATTAAAAATATATTTAATTGTTTAATTGTATTGACATTATAGAAAAAATAGATTATATTATATTCAACAATTAAATAATCTTTAAATCGTTTTAAGAAAGGAATGGTTTTTATGAAAAAGAGTTATAAAATAGATGTAGATTGCGCAAACTGCGCAAACAAAATGGAAGCAGCAGCCAATAAAACTGATGGCGTAAAAAACGCTGTAGTTAATTTTATGACTTTAAAAATGAATGTTGAGTTTGAAGAAGGTTTTGAACCAAAAACAGTTATGCAGGAAGTTAGAAAAAACTGCAAAAAGGTAGAAAGTGACTGTGACATATTCTTTTAATTAATTGCCGGGTTGCGCTTTTTAGCGCAGTTTTTTAAGATATTGCTGAAGGTGTTGAGCTTATGAACAAAAAACAAAAAAGAAATCTTATTCGAATTATAATTTCATCTGTGTTAGTAATTGCGTTAAATTTTGTCAAAGCCGATGGTATATTCAAATTTATGCTTTATATGATTCCATATTTGATTATAGGCTACGATATTCTTATAAAAGCTTTTAAAGGGATAAAGAACCTTCAGGCTTTTGATGAAAGCCTTCTTATGGCATTGGCAACAATAGGGGCTATCGCATTGGCGCTTTATGATAATGGTGACTATACTGAAGCTATAGCCGTAATGCTCTTTTATCAAATAGGTGAATTGTTCCAGAGCTATGCTGTTGGAAAAAGTCGTAGGAATATAAGCGAGCTTATGGATATTAGACCTGACTATGCGAATATTATAGATGAAAACGGTCAAATTAATAAAGTAGACCCTGATGAGGTTAAAATAGGAACTGTTATAATTGTTCAGCCTGGAGAAAAAATACCTATTGACGGAATAATTACGGAAGGTACAACAAGTTTGAATACATCTGCCCTTACAGGTGAAAGTCTTCCTAAAAATGTAAGTGTTGGAGATGAGGCAGTAAGCGGATGCGTAAATATAAATGGAGTAATAAAATTAAAAACAACAAAAGAATTTGGAGAGTCCACAGTATCAAAAATACTTGATTTAGTCGAAAACGCAAGCTCAAGAAAATCAAAATCAGAAGATTTTATTACTAAGTTTGCAAGAATTTACACACCGGCTGTTGTGTTCAGCGCCGTTGCTTTGGCTATTATACCGCCTTTGGCGCTTGTGGCTTTTGGCAGTACGGCTATGTGGCAAACTTGGATTTACAGAGCCCTTACTTTCCTTGTTATAAGCTGCCCGTGCGCGCTTGTAATAAGCATACCTTTAAGCTTTTTTGCCGGGATAGGCGGAGCCAGCAAAGAAGGTGTTTTAATTAAGGGTTCTAATTATTTGGAAACACTGTCTTTAGCAAAAACTGTCGTTTTCGATAAGACAGGAACGCTTACAAAAGGTGTATTCCAGGTTACAGCTGTTCATCCGGAAAATATAGATGAAACAGGTCTTTTGCATTTAGCTGCGCATGTAGAAAGGTATTCAACTCATCCTATAGCCAATTCTTTAAGGGCAGCTTATCCTAATGAGGCAGATGACTGTAATGTGTCTGATATAGAAGAGATTTCTGGATATGGAATAAAGGCAAAAGTAAATGGTGATATTATTTATGTAGGCAATTCAAAATTTATGGAATCAGCAGGAGCAAAATGGATTCAATGCACTCATTCCGGAACAATAATACATGTTGCCATAAATGGTGTTTATGCCGGTCATATAGTTATTTCAGATGTTGTAAAGCCTACATCAAAAGAAGCTGTCTACAGGCTTAAAAAGTCAGGAATAGACAAAACTGTAATGCTTACTGGCGATTCAAAAGAAACCGCCAAAAAAGTTGCCGAAGATATTGGCATTGATGATGTATATGCGGAACTTCTTCCTGAAGATAAGGTTAAAAAAGTGGAAGAACTGATTGAAAGCAAGGCTGCTGACAAAGACAAGGTTGTTTTTGTTGGTGACGGCATAAATGACGCGCCTGTGCTATCAAGGGCAGACATTGGCATTGCAATGGGCGCTATGGGTTCAGATGCCGCAATAGAAGCTGCCGATGTTGTACTTATGGACGATGACCCTGTTAAAATATCCAAAGCTATTAAAATTTCCCGCAAGTGTTTAAGAATAGTACATGAAAATATATATTTTGCAATTGGAATTAAGATTTTATGCCTTATATTTGGCGCGGTCGGTATTGCCAATATGTGGCTTGCAATATTCGCTGATGTAGGCGTAATGATTCTTGCTATATTAAATGCTACAAGGGCATTGTTTGTTAAAAACTTATAATATTTATAAAATTTATATACCGGCATGAAAATATACTGCATATTAAAAAAGCTATAACAATTTGTTATAGCTTTTTGGGTATATACTGATAATTGTTAGTAAAACAAGACCGTAATATAATATCCTCAAAGAGAAATATTAATAAAATGTTATATCATAAAGAAAATATTTCATTATTAAAGGGAGGCAAATTATATGGAAAAAACAACAGTTACTTTAAAAGACGTT
>CALWRF010000021.1 GCA_944383885.1 uncultured Clostridia bacterium
TAAAAAACGATGATAAAAAAGTTAAGCCCTTTTTAAAATGGGCAGGGGACATATATAAATCTTACATTTCATGTAATAATGAATATGAGTTAAAAAGTAAAAATTGTCATTTAGGATATAAAATAAACAATAAAGCTGTACTTATGAGTGACACAAGGCAAAAACACCCATGTTATTTGATGTAATGAATAATTTAAGTAATTAAAAGAGCTTATATAAAAGAACAGCATAACTGCCGGGCAAATATCTGCTGGAAAACAAAAGCGTAAAATATAATTTTTTGCTTATTGCCCATTAGTATTTGTTTGTATTCAGAAAATAATTTTACAAGGAGGCTTTATATGGACTTTATAAAAGAACAAAACAGGATTTATGCGAAAGACGAAAACGGAAAATTAATCGCGGAAGTTACTTTCCCGGAATCAGAAGAAGGAGTCTGCACAATAGAACATACTTTTGTAGATAATTCATTAAGAGGTCAGAATGTTGCCGGAAAATTGGTCGAAGCGGCAGTTGACCAGATAAAAGAGCAGGGCAAAAAAGTTAATGCCACCTGTACATACGCGCAGGCATGGCTTGAAAGACATGTTGGAATTTAACATAATTAAATAAAAATGCGCGGCTGCAAAAAAGTAAAAAGCCTGTACGGATTACGTTATTAAAAAGCGGCATTTAGCGCGGTAATTGGCGGAATATAATAATACAAGCCATATTGTTAAAATTATGCGGAAAGCGGAAATGCGGTTAATTGCAAATTTAATTCAGTCTGCTTTCCGTAAGGAGAAAATTAACTGTTTTACGGTTTATATTTCAAAAAGGAGAATAAACTAATGAGAAAGAAAAGCGTTTTAATGTTTGCTGCCTTTGTTTTGATATTTGTAATGGCAGGGTGCAGAACCAATGAAGAACCATCGGTGTATGCCAATGAAGAAAACTGGGCTTATATGGAAACAGATAAAACGGCTTCGGCAGATGTGTTTTTTATCTGCCCTACTGTATACAGCGGCGATGAGAATAATTTTAACATGCCTATGAATGACGAAAAAGTTAAGGCGGATTTTTTGGGAGCAACTAATATGGAAAAAGGCATATATGATGATAACTGCCGGTTTTTTGCCCCATATTACCGTCAGGCAGGTTTAAATGTATACCAAATGCCTGAAGAAGAGAGAAAAGAGTATCTTGCCCTTGCTTATGAAGATGTAGAAGACGCGTTTTTATACTACCTTGACAACTATAATAACGGCAGACCAATTATATTAGCCGGATTTTCTCAGGGCGCTGATATGAGTATACGCCTGTTAAAGGAATGTTTTGCAGATGAAGATATAAACGAAAAACTGGTAGCATGTTACGCCATAGGGTGGAGTATTACAGAAGAAGAGATTGAGGAATATCCTCATATTAAATTTGCAGCAGGCGAAAAAGACACTGGTGTTATAATATCATTTAACAGTGAGGCGCAGGAAGTTACGGATTCTATAATAATACCTGCCGGTACACGTACACTTGCCATTAATCCGCTTAACTGGAAAACAGACAGCACGCCTGCCGGAAAAGAAGAAAATATAGGGGCATGCTTTACTGACTATGACGGAAACATAGTTACTGAGATTAAGCACCTTACAGGGGCGTATATCGACCCTGTGCGCGGGGCTTTGAAAGTAACTGATGTAACACCTGAGGAATACCCTCCGGCGCTTCCTATTTTTGACAGCGGAATTTACCATATTTATGATTATCAGTTTTTCTACCGCAATTTACAGGAAAATATAGGCGTACGCCTAAATTCATATATGAAAGACAATGCGGCTTAGCATTTCCTTTTGTATTTGAGATTTGTATTTTTATAATATAGAATAAAGGATTTGCTAAACAGGCAATACTTTTTGCGTATAATTCATTAATATGCCGAATTGTAGGCGGCAGGCTGCTTTTTGCAGCATATTATGTAAATAATTGGCAACTCAGCTTTAAGCTTATTATGTTTAAGGTAAAAATTTCATAAGCGGCATAGTTATATTAATATTTTTTGAATATATAAATAAAAACAGTTTAAAAAGCCTGATTAAGTTTTATACTATATCAGGCTTTTTTTAGTATGCTTTAATTTTTATATTAAATAAATATATAATGGTGGCTTTCACAATTGGACAAGTATTGTTTATCTCTCTGCTGAATGTATGATAGACAAAAGTAATAATATAACGGAGGTAAACTATGTCGGGTAATATTTATGGGTATGTAAGAGTTTCCAGCAATGACCAGAACGAGGAAAGGCAGATTATAGCCATGAAAAATAAAAACATTCCGGATGAAATGATTTATGCAGATAAAAAATCCGGAAAAGATTTTGAAAGACCACAGTACAAAAAACTTGTTAAAAAGCTTAAAAAAGGCGATTTGCTTTATATACTTACTATTGACCGTCTTGGCAGGAATTATGAAGAAATCCAAACCCAGTGGCGGGTTTTAACAAAAGAGATAGGCATTGACATTGTTGTTATAGACATGCCGCTTTTGGATACAAGGCAAGGCAAAGACCTTATAGGAACTTTTATAGCGGATATTGTTTTGCAGATACTCTCTTTTGTGGCGCAAAGCGAAAGAGAGAACATAAAAAAACGCCAGGCGGAAGGTATTGCGGCGGCTAAAAAAAGAGGCATAAAATTCGGAAGACCTGCTATTCCTTTTAATGACGGATTTTATGATATTGTCTTATCTTATTTAAAAGGCGATATAGGCGCAAAAAAAGCCTCGCAAATGTGCGGTTTCAGCCAGTCGACATTTTACAGAAGAATAAGAGAGCTTAAAACAAAAAACTTCATTAAATAAGAAATGCCTGCCAAAAAGTGTACTTTTTGACAGGCATTTTACACCTACTAATTATACAACTTATTATTCTTAAAATCAAACATTTTCCAAAAATACTCCGTAATTTATAAAAATAATCAGACTTTTAAAAAGTACACTTTTTGATAAAAAAGGCATCATTATTGGAAACTTTGATTTTTTATATTTTAAGGGAGGAGATTTAATTGAAAAGGAAAATGGGAAAACTTATGATCCTTTCGCTTACGGCAGCCATTACGCTTTCAAGCGTGCCGTATACGGCAATGGCAGCGCCAGCGGAAACTGGGCAGGTTCAGACCCAAAGTGAAGGGGACGCGGCAGAAGAGGCGCAAAAACTTGTTGAGGCTTTAGGCGGAAGTGAATTTGCTGAGGCTACAGGAAGTTCTGTAACTCTTAAAAAAGATTTTAAAATTAAAAAGGCGATAAATATTCCTGAAGGAGTAACTTTAAATGTCCCAGAAGGAGTAAAAATTGAATTAGATACTGCATCAGAAGAAGAAACTATAAAAGGAATTTTAACAAATTTGTTTAACAGCAAAGGCTCTATAAGGATATATAAGGGCGGAAGTTTTTCTACAGGAACAGAATATATAGGGGGAGAAGGTTCCTACTATTATATAGAGCAAGGAAGTATAAAAATAAGCAATTTTAGTCTTGAAAGCGGAACATTCCTTGTTACTATTGAAGAAGGTTCAGTTGTAGAGTGCAGTAAAAATACAACATTACAGCCCGGCAAAGGAATAAATACTTTTTTGAGTATGTTAGGTATAAAAGACTTTTCCATCGGTGAAGGTGGCGGAAGCTTAACTATTGAAAAAGGAGCAACGCTTAATGTTACCGGCGGACTTAGAGGTATTTCTGGCGGAAAATTTCCTTCTGAAATTATAGTTAACGGAAAACTTGATTGTACTGATGGTTTATTGTCTTTAGCTAAAAGTGCTAAATTGAAAGTAGGTAGTACAGGTGAAGTAGTTATTGGAGATAAAGGTTTAAGCAGTGCATCTTTAACAGAAGGATTTACAGAATATAATTTTACAGGTGTTAAAAACTTTACTTTATCTAAGGGTGGAAAAGTTGTAAATCGTGGAAGTAAAAATGAGAATTTATCTAATAATCTGTATGATGATAGTGGAAATAAATTAACTTCATTTACTGATGCTGACGGAAATACAGCATTTGCAGTTAAAATAGGCGAAGGAGAAGGAATAATTGCATATCTTAATGGAAGCCCTTGCTATGGCATTAATGATGCCCTTAATGAAGCTGCTTCCGGCGATACAATCACCCTTGCGGCTGATGTTACAATTGACTATAATGTTACAAATCCTCTTAAAAAAGGCGTTACCCTTGTTGTTCCAACAGAGAAAAAACTTACTATTGATTTAAGTGGAGTTACTAACGCTTCTAACTGGAAAGGTATAATAAAAGTAGAAGCAGGCGGAACAGTCGAAATGCCGGACTCAGAAAATAAATTATGCAACTGGGTAGGCGCTGATGAAAATGCCAGATTGTGGATTAAAACCGGATATTTAACTTATGATTTTGGCAAAAAAGAAATGGTAATAACAGGTAATGCCAAAGTTCCGGAAGGTAAAACTGAATACCTTCATTTAATGAAAGAGGTGCCAATTACTGGAGTTATAGCTGAAGGCGCTAATCTTACAGTTGAGGGTACATTTAAAGTTGTTTCTGACTCTACACTTAATGTAAAAGGAACACTTGATGTTAAAAAGAGCCTTGTAATAAATGGTGAAGTTAATGTGGGAGAAACCGGAACACTTAACCTGCCTTTAATGAGTAAAGAAGAAATGGACAGTACAACTCCTGATAAAGGACTTGGTATGGACGGTCCTATTAATATTTCAGGCGGAGCTACGGTAAGCTATTCAGAAATTCCTGTTTTAAATAAAGAAAATGGGTATATTATCCTTAGTGAAAATGCAAAGGCTGTATTAAGCTTTGCCAACGCTAATGGAACAGAAGATGCTGAAAACCCTTACATAGGCATTACACTTGAAAGCGGAGAGGCTACAGTAAACGGTTTAAACGGTGTGCTTAAAGCTTTGCTTAAAGCCAAAGATGGAAATATTCCTTTCAGCATTAACGTAAAGAACGGTGCTAAAGCCACAGTACCTGAAGGAGTTACATTAGCTCTTGTAAACGGAAGCTTTCTTACTGTAGATGATGGCGGAGAATTTAATGTAGAGGGTACATTAGAGGAACGTTCAGAAGTTACAGTACAGGGAAAAATTAATTTGTCAGGAATAGCTTATATATTCAGAGGCAAAGAAAAACCGGGTTCAGGTGGAACATATATTGTAAAAGGTAACGGTGTTGTTTATGCCGATGAAAGCGAAGGCATTAGTGTTCAAAACGAAAGCGGCGGAACAATCACATTAAACAAACTTAGTATTCCTAAAGTTTATGATTCTGTTTCCGAAGGAATAAGCGGTACTTTTAATTACAGTACAAAAGGCGAGGCAGTCAGCGTTACAACAAGCGATGAGAAAACAACAAACTACTCAACACTTAAAGAGGCGCTTGAGAATGCTGAAAGCGGCGATACAGTAACTCTTTTGGAAGATGTAACGGTATCTACAGCCGAGGAGTCTGCTGCTATAGGTAAGGGAGTAACACTTGTTGTTCCTGACGGCAAAACATTTAAGGTTGAACTTGAGGCAGCTGAGTCTTTCCTTTCAAGCGAAGGAAAAGTGCAGGTTAACAAAGGCGGAGTGGTTGTTCTTCCTACAGCAGAAGAAGGAATGGAACCATGGATAGGAAAAGATGAAACAGCCCGTGTAAATCTTACAGAAGGTTCTGTTATATATGATTTTCGTACAAAAACTGTAACATTAACGGAAAATTCAAAAGCAAATATCCCTGAAGGAAAAACATATTATCTGCACTTAACAGAAAATATGCCTATTAGCAGCGTAATAGAAAACGGAGCTGAGTTTACTGTAAATGGAATATTCAAAGCTGTTAGGGATTCAAATATAAAAATTGAAGACGGCGGAATATTTACTGTAGCCGAAGGCGGCATATATGAGGACAGAACAGAAAAGACAACTGGAAAAGTTAATGTAGCCGGAACAGCATACATATTTGACAAAGAAGGCTTAGGCAATTTTGTTATAACAGGCTCAGGAATTGTTTACGCTGTAGGCGATATATCAGATAATGTATCAAGTGGAACAGAAGGCTACGAAGTTATCAGTGAAGAGGCTGAAGTTACTTATCCGGGAGATTCTGATTATTCAACTAAATTTACAAATAAGTATACAATAGGCGAAGCTAAGGAAAAAACGGTAGAAGTAACAGTTGTTGATGAAGAAGGCAGCCCTGTAACAGCACCTGTTGCGGGACAAAAATTAAAAGCTGTTGTTAAAGTAGACGATACGGTAACAACAGAGGGAGTTACATATAAATGGTATTATGAAGGTGATGATGAAACAGTATTATCTGCTGAAGCAGAGTATACTGTAGCAAGTGACGGCGCTGGAGAAACACTTTGTGTTGATATTACTTACAACGGAGAAACAAAAACAACAACAGTTGGAGAAATAACATCAGAAGAACAGGAAGCTGAAACATATAAAGTTACTGTGAAAGCTGAAAACGGTACTGTAACAGCTGATGAATTTGACCCTGAATCTGATGGAACATACACTGTTGAAGAAGGAAAAGATTTTGTATTTACTGTAACTCCTGAAGAAGGCTTTGAGGTAACAAGTGTAGAAGCTAATGGAGAAATATTAACAGCAGGCGACAATGGACTTTACACAGTTACAGTAACAGGAAATACAACTATTACTGTTAAATTTACAGAAGTTGCAGAACCTGTAACAAAACACACAATTACTGCCACAGCCGGAGAAGGCGGAAAAATAAATCCTTCCGGCAGTGTTGAAGTGGAAGACGGCGAAAGAGTTACATTTACAATAACAGCTTACGAGGGTTATGAAATAGATGATGTTATAGTAGATGGAACATCAAAAGGCGCAGTAAGCGAGTACACATTTGAAAATGTAAAAACCGACGCAGAAATTAAAGCTTCATTTGCAAAAATTGAAGAAGAGCCGAAACCTGAAGAGCCAGAAGAACCAGAAGAGCCTGACGACGAGAAAAAAGCTCTTACAATTCAGCTTTCATCAGATAAAGCGACTATTTTTAAAGGCGAAGAAATTAAACTTGAAGGCTTTATAACAAATTATAAAGATTTCACAGAAGGCTTCGGATACAGAAGTGAAAACGAGGATATAGCAACTGTTACAGAAGACGGCGTTGTTACCGGCGTAAAGCAGGGAAACACAAGTATAATAATAACAGCTAAAGAGTCAGATACATATTACGCTACAACAACTGAAGCCGCAATATCGTTTACTATAAAAGCAAAAAGCAGCAGCGGCTCATCTTCAAGCCATGGCGGTGGCGGCGGTTCTTCCCAAAGCTATGACGGAAAGATTGAAAAAGAAGATACCGATAATGGAAGCTTCAGCGTAAATTCCTCAAGAGCTGATAAAGGCGATGAGATTACAATAACAGTTAAGCCAGACGAAGGATATATTGTTGACAAGGTAATAGTAAAAGACGAAGACGGAAACATAATAGAAGTTAAAGAAGGTTCATCAGCAGACAAATATATATTTGAAATGCCGGATGGAGATGTTTCTGTTGAAGTAACATTTATTGAAGAAACAGAAAATGAGGAGCCGGAAAAAGAACCGGAAGAGGAGACTTCAGAAAGTGAAGCTGAAGAAATTCCTGTTCAAATGAATTTCAGCGATGTAAATGCCGGAGACTGGTTCTATAACGCAGTTGAATATGTATATGGAAACGGTCTTATGAGCGGAACAAGCCAAACAGCTTTCTCGCCAAACGCAAATACAACAAGGGGCATGATTGCCGCAATACTTTACCGTTTGGAAGGTTCGCCTTCTGTAAGCCGTGCAGCCGGATTTGCTGATGTGCCGCAGAATGAGTATTACTCAAATGCCGTAGCATGGGGCGCAGCAAACGGAATAATAAGCGGTTATGACAGCTCTACATTTGCTCCTGATGACAACATAACAAGAGAGCAGATGGCTGCTATTCTTTACCGCTACGCTCAGTATAAAGGCATGGATACATCATCAAAAGGTGATTTAAGCATATATACAGATAAAGAAGATATTTCTGAATATGCACTTGAAGCTATGAGCTGGGCAGTTGGCGAAGGGCTTATATCAGGTATGGGCGATGGAAGCCTTGCGCCTCAGGGTTACGCAACAAGAGCCCAGATAGCGTCTATACTTATGCGTTTTGCTGAATAAGTTTAATATGTAACACCACGAAGTTTATATAAACCCTCAAACTGATTGCGGCATTTAATAATCGGTTTGGGGGTTTTATTTTAAATTAAATGAAAATATAATATATTGCGAAAACCAACCATATAAAATAAGCTGTAAAACCGGAAAATTTTTGGTGATTTTATTTTACTTAAATTAGGTTTGCATTGGTTATATGGGAAAATATAAGGAATGGCATATAGAAAAACAGCTTTTAGCATACTTTAAGACCAGCTTGAATATAAATTATTAATCATATCTTAGGAAGCTGATTTTTTGAAGGAGTATATTGAGGAAAGAGCTGTTGAAATAGCAAACTATATTATAAAATACAACGCTACAGTCCGCCAGACGGCAAAACAGTTTGGAATAAGCAAAAGTACAGTGCATAAAGACATTACCGACCGTGTTGAACACATTAACCCACAGCTTGCCCGTCAGGTAAGATGTGTGCTTGAAGTTAATAAGGCGGAAAGACATATACGCGGCGGCATTGCTACAAAAAATAAATACCTTCACATGAAAAAAATATAAACAGATATTAAAAATAAGCCTAAAAGGCGGTAAAAGTTAGAATGAGTAAGAAAAGTTAGAAAAAGTTAGAAAAATTCAGGAAAATCTATAAAAATATGAGTTTTATGTAAAATCCGTGCGATATTTAAGACCGCATGGATTTTTTTATTAATTACAATAAAAATTTGATATATTACATATTATAGTTTATAATTAAAAATAATTCAATTGTAAAAATCCGTCGGATAATATGAGAAAGGATGGTATGGTTATAATGCGCAGGGTTACACTTGGAAAAACAGGAATAAACGTAAACAAAAATGGGTTCGGAGCGCTGCCTATACAAAGGGTGGATTTTGAACAGGCAGAAAAAATATTGAAAAAAGCATACGATAACGGAATAGATTTTTATGACACAGCAAGGTTTTATACAGACAGCGAAGAAAAAATAGGGCGATTTCTTTCCCCTGTTAGAGATAAAATAATAATTGCCTCAAAAACAATGGCTAAAAACGCCAATGATTTTAACAACGACTTGGAAACAACATTAAGAATGCTTAAAACCGACTATCTGGATATTTATCAGTTCCATGACGCGAGGGTATGCTATAAACCGGGCGACGGCACAGGTCTTTGCGAAGCTATGGAAAAAGCGAAAAAAGACGGAAAAGTTAAGCATATAGGTATTACAAACCACAGGCTTAATGTAGCGAAGGAAGCAATTGAAAGCGGTCTTTTTGAAACTATACAGTATCCTTTTAACTACCTTGTTTCTGATGACGATATGGAAGTTTACAAAATGGCTGTTAAGGCTGACATGGGCTTTATATGCATGAAAGCTATGTCAGGCGGACTTATAACAAACTCAAAAGCGTCTTATGCGTTTTTGGAGCAGTTTGACTCTCTTGTGCCTATTTGGGGAATACAAAGAGAAAGCGAGCTTGACGAGTTCCTGAGCTATGCCCAGCAGGATATTAAGCTTACAGAAGAATTAAAAGCTGTAATTGAAAAAGATAAAAAAGAGCTTTCCGGCAATTTCTGCCGCGGCTGCGGTTATTGTATGAGTTCTTGTCCGGCAGGGATTAAAATTGACGACTGCGCAAGAATGTCTCTTATGATAAGAAGGGCGCCGTCTTACAGAATGCTTTCAGAGCAAGTCCAAGCCAACATGAAAAAGATTGCAGAATGCATACACTGCGGAGCCTGCGCAGCTAAATGTCCTTATGGTCTTGATACGCCTAAGCTTTTGGAAGAAAACTATAAAGACTATATGAATATTTTAAAAACAGGGGAGATTAAGCCTCTTAATTAAATTAAAACCGTTACAGGGAATATCCTAAGATATGCCTTGGGGCCTATGAAGAAAAGTCTGTAAAAGAGATTCTTCTATGATAAGATTGGGTGAAAGGCTTAAGAATGAGCTTTTCACCCTTGTTGTATAACAAAAACTACCGGCTATGCCGGTAGTTTAAAAAAGCTTTAGCTATGAGGAAAAGAATAAACCTCCTTTTGTATAATTACAATAAGGTTTGCCAACCGCAGAATACAAAAGGAGGTATCCGAATGGATAAAAACAGTTTAGCACATACAACATGGAATTGTAAATATCACATAGTGTTTGCACCAAAATACAGAAGAATGGCGATATACGGAAAAATTAAGGCAGATATAGGAAAAATATTAAGAAAACTGTGTGAGCAAAAAGGTATAACGATACTTGAGGCAACGGCATGTTCAGACCACATACATATGGTGATAGAAATACCACCGAAGTACAGCGAGTCAAGTGTAATGGGATATTTAAAGGGAAAAAGTTCTTTAATGATATTCGATAGACACGCAAATTTAAAATATAGATACGGAAACAGGCATTTTTGGTGCAGAGGATATTATGTTGATACAGTGGGGAGAAATGAAAAGGCAATAAGAGAATATGTAAAAAATCAATTACAAGAAGATATAGCGGCAGACCAAATCAGTTTACAGGAATATGTAGACCCGTTTACTGGAGAGCCAGTAAAAAAGAACAAATAAAAAACCGCTTAAGCGGTAGTTGAGAGCGAAAGCGGTTGGCAGACTGATTCAAGGAGCCTTAAGGCTCCGGCAAGTACCATGCCATTATAGGGCAGAGCAAACTACCCGCTAAGCGGGTAGTTTTGGTTACTTGTTATTATTTAATCAATGGGTTATAATGTTTAGATAGCAATATTTGACAATAGGAAAAACATAATATACAAGGAGATTTTATAATATGTCAGGATTAGGTTTTGATAATATAGTTCAGCCT
>CALWRF010000022.1 GCA_944383885.1 uncultured Clostridia bacterium
TATCTTCATGACGCGGGATATGAAACAACTATCGCAGGAGATGGCGTGGAAGCTCTGGCAAAATTTCAAAAGGATAAATTTGACTTAATTCTTTTGGACTTAATGTTACCTAAAATTGATGGATTTGGTGTATGTGAATTTATTCGCCGAGAGTCTAATGTGCCGATTTTAATGCTTACAGCCCTTGATGGGGAACAGGAACAGCTTCGCGGATTTCAAAAAGAAATTGACGACTATGTAACTAAGCCATTTTCAATGCCTATTTTACTGCAAAAAATTCGGGCGATTCTGCGCCGTTCTTCAGCAGGAAAAGAAGAAAACAGATGTCTGCACTACCGAGATTTAACATTAGACTTGGATGGAATGGATGCTGTTTTGGCGGACCGTCCGCTGGATTTAACCACACGTGAGTTTGAATTGCTTCAAACCTTGATTTCCAGCCCCGGGCGTGTGTTTACACGTGAAGTTCTTCTTGCAAAATTGTGGGGTTACGATTTTTTTGGAGATGAGCGCATAGTGGATAGTCACATTAAAAATTTACGGCGCAAATTGGGTACAGAATATATAGAAACTGTAAGGGGAGCTGGGTATCGTGCTGCGAAAGAAAATCCATGAAAGTTTGACTGTTCATATTTTTTTAATCACTGCTCTCGTTTTACTGGGGGCTGGCACTATCACTTTTGGTTTGATTGTTTGGGCAACCCCAAGTACATATACAGCTGTTCTTAATGAAGATATGACTGGACAGGTAAATGCATTGGCAGAAAAGTTGGCGGATACCACTCTGGAGGATTGCGGTCCGGTTTTGGATGCCTTTCTCCGCAATTCTGGGGCTGACGCAATGCTGGCAGGTCCGGACGGACAAATTATAAATACCGGCTCTCAGTTTGCGATTAAACCCGTATATGAGGATATGGATACTGTATCAGTAATTGATGATAGTTCTGCTGTTACTTACGCAACTGACGTGTTGGGTACAGATGAGTCTGTAACAGTTACTATGTCTAATCAAGCAACTTTCACAGCAGATATATACTTTTATAATCAACCGGGTGTTTATACGCTTTACGTTACACCTCGGCTGCAAACAGAAAATTTGGCTGTACAGGCTCTGGTTCAAATGGCTCCGTGGCTGCTGCTGACTCTGCTTATTTTCTCTTTAATGGTTGCTCTTGTCTACTCAAGATACATTACCCGTCCCATTGTACGGCTAAGCGGAATAGCAGGAAAAATGGCTGACTTGGATTTCAGCTGGGCTTGTGAGGAAAACCGCAAAGATGAAATTGGTTATTTGGGACGTAGTCTAAATCAGATGGCGCAAAAACTTTCAAACGCCCTGCGTGAACTTAAAGCCTCAAATGAGACGCTGCGGGGAGAAATGGAACAGGAACGTGAATTGGAACGTCAGCGTCTTGCGTTTTTCTCCGCTGCATCTCATGAGCTGAAAACACCTGTAACCATTCTGAAAGGTCAGATTTCTGGTATGCTGGATGGTGTAGACGTCTATAAGGACAGAGAAAAATATCTTGCCCGTTCCCTTCAGGTAACTGCCCGCATGGAAAAACTGATTCAAGAAATCCTGACAATTTCCCGCATGGAAACGCAGAATATTTCCTGTATTCAAGAGAAAATAGATATTTCTGAAGTGGTAAGGCGCCAGATGGAATTAGATGCCGATTTAATTCATCAGCGGCACTTAAATGTAACTGCCGATTTATGCCCCGGTTTGATTGTGTATGGAGATACATCTATGCTTGCAAAAGCCATTGAAAATCTGCTTTCAAACGCGGCGCTTTATTCCCCTGATGGTGAAAAAATCCGCCTATGGTCAGGTTTAAAAGGAAATAGTCCTGTATTAACAATCGAAAATACGGGCGTACATATTAAAACGGAAGCTCTACCGCATCTGTTCGAGGCGTTTTACCGCGAAGAACAATCCCGAAACCGCCGTACAGGCGGCAGCGGTCTGGGACTCTACTTGGTGCGGATTATTCTGGAACGTCATGGAGCAAAATGCTATTTAGACAATACCGCTGAAGGGGTTTTGGCAACTGTTTGCTTTAAAAATCCATAATAAACATTCCATAAAGTAAAAGCGTGTACTTGATAAAATCAGGTATACGCTTTTTTCATATAAAACACATATCGGCTCCATATCCACTCCATATAGGTTCGTTATTCTATGGTTAAAATTTAAAAGAGAGGAGATAAACTTATGCAAATTGAACTTAAAGAACTGAGCATGACATATCCTGACGGAAAGCAGGTTTTGCGGCATTTGAATCTCTCGTTGAAATCTCCCAGCCTTATTGGTTTGCTTGGACCCAACGGAGCTGGCAAATCTACCCTTATGAAACTTATGGTTGCTGCCCTTATGCCTACAGACGGCTTGATATTAGTAAACGGGCAGCCGCTTGCCAAAGCAGAACGTATGCTAAAATCAAATTTGGGTTATCTTCCGCAGAACTTTGGTCTTTTTGACGAGTTAACCGTAGCGCAGTTTTTGGATTATATGGCTGCTCTAAAAGGACTGCGTAGTCCCAAAATGACAATTCAAGAAGCCATTAAGGCTGTTAATCTTGTGGAGAAAACCAAATCAAAAATCCGTACATTGTCCGGCGGTCAACGACAACGGGTGGGAATTGCCCAGGCGCTGCTGGGAAATCCCGATTTCCTTATTTTCGATGAGCCTACAGTGGGATTAGACCCGGAGGAACGCATTCATTTCCGCAATCTGTTCTCACGCACAGCCCAAGACAGACTGGTCCTGCTTTCTACCCATATTATTGAAGATGTTCAATCTATATGCGACCAAATCATTGTAGTTAATCATGGCAGGGTGTTGTTTACTGGAACACCGGAAGAACTGATTCAAACCGCTGTTGGTCATGTAGGCGCTTTTTGGGAAAAAGATTTAATTATTGAGAAAGGACTGCATATCACATCACGGGTAAATACAAGGCATGGCGTACGGTGTCGCGCGGTAGCGGATAAGCTTCCTTCCTATGTAAAGGCGGAGGAACCCTCACTGGAAGATGCTTATATTTATTTGATTTCCAGGGAGGCTGTGCAATGAAAACAATCTGTTTATTTCATTTGGAATTATGCAGGCTTCTGAAAAGCCGTTTTACTTATCTGATAATAGTGCTGTCTGTGCTTTCACCTGTGATTGGGTTGATTTTATATAAACCGGCTGCTGCCAGCACAATGCTTTCTATATATATTGCAAATCCAGCCATTGCCGGAGGTATGGCAAGCGGAATTATGTTCGGAATGCTGGCTGTTTTTGAATTAGACCGGGCTGCCCGGAGCCGTGTGGATATTTTAATATATGCAGCGGTTTCTCCGCTTTGTATGGCGCTGGTGCGTATATTAACATTGATGATTGCTGCGCTGATAACATTGGGACTTGCTATGCTGGTTTGGCTGCCAGTAAGTAAATTACTGATTGGCTCAGTTTTCGGCTTTGTAGATTATGTACTGGCATATCCGATTTTTATGGGTCTTGCCATGCCGTTGGGAATTCTATCTGCCGCTGCCGCGTATCAGTTTACACAAAGGGCAGATTTGACAATGGTGCTATTTGCCGCATTTGCCGCTCTTAGCTTAACCCTATGGGCGGATAACTGGCAGTTATGCTGGCTTAATCCATGCGTGTGGGCGCTTTCTGATGACTTTTCAAACTTCCGGATTTTTCGTTCAGTGGTATATATGCGCCTGACGTGGCTTGTGGCACTGTCCGGCGTGTGGACAATCTCTTGGCTTTGCTTACGACAATATGGAAAAGGACTCTTAGGTTCTTTACTATTGAGCGTTAGACGGATTTACCGTCCGACTGTTGCGCTGATTTTGCTGACATTTTCCGTAATTGCCTACGCAGGTCAGCCAATGGTAGATAACAGCAATCCTGATGAAACGGCAATGTTGTTTAACGAAGTGCCATATACAGAGGATGTAGTCTGCACTGGGTACACTGCTCAAATATTCCCGGATGTCAATGCCGGAACACTGTCCGGCTATACTGCCTATCAATTTCAAAACGGCTCCGGTCAGGAACAGAGGGTGGCGTTTGGTATCAATCCCGGTTATGCCGTATCCAATGTTAAAGCCAATGGTTTAGATGTACCGTTCTTAGTAAGCGATTATCAGGAATATAACGAGGCAATGCTGGAGATTACAATCCCTGCCGACAAGCAGGTGGAACTTACAATGGAATATGGCGGTTTCCCAAGGGAAAACGCAAATATGTCAACTATGCAGGGCAGCACCGAAATCAGCGAGGAATATATGTGTCTGGAAAATGCAACGCTTTCCCCACGGCTGATGAATGTTCCGCCTGATGAAAATATGTACCCAGCTGCGATTGAGATTACTTTGCCATATTCCATGACTTTAATTCCATTTGGGAACAGTGACGCTCAGGTAGTCGCAGAACATGAGAACGGAACCAAAACTTGGCGTTACAAGAGAAACAGCACCGGCGGCATTGTTTATGCAGGAAACTATATCCGGGAAGAAGTTGTAGTTGACGGCTTTACTATTGAGTTTTATTATGGCAGCAAACATAAGGCAGTTATGGAGTCAGCCGGGGCAGTTAATGCCATTAAGTCAGTTGTGGACTACTGCGTTGAACACTATGGTTATCTATCATTTGGAGATGAGAATAAGCTCAAACTTATTCAAAGCCGTGTTTTAGGCGGCGGCTATGCGGCAGGCGGAGCCAGCTTACTGGATGAGGCTGACTTCACTGCTGAAAATCTTTCTAATGCCGATAAAGGCTCGGAATCCGGAGAGGTTATGATTCATGAGTTGGTACATCAATGGTGGGGACTTGGCAATATGTTTGATGTGTCATATCCAAATAGTCTTTGGTCTGCCGAAGGGCTGACGGTTTATACGACATACCGTATTGTCAAAGAGCTGTACGGTGAAGATTATGCTCAGAAGTACTATGTCGCTCAATGGCAGAAGGCGGTAGATGACTATTATCTGGACTTCTATGTGCGTAACCCGGAATATTTGGCTGCTCTGCCGGCGGATAAGCAGCTGGAGATTACGGATAATCTAACCTATGTGCGGCAATATTGTGAAATGCCGCTGAAAATATTAAAGGCTGAGGCTCTGGTAGGCGGTGAGGAAGCTATGGATAAGATTTTAAACGGACTGTTTAATCGGGAATTAGACCCCATGTATCCATATCTGACATATCAGGAATTTTTGAATGCCTGCGGGCTGACTGAGGAGGACCTGAATCTTGCGTAAAATATTTGGATATGAGTGTAAACGGCTGATTTGCAGTAAATTTTTTATTGGGATTATACTGGTGATACTGTTCTATGGCTGGCAGGTGCTGAATCGTGTGACGATTCTGGGGGTATCCCACACAGCGCCATTTTCCCCTTGGAGTTATGGGGATTATTTGAGCCGAATGATTCCGCTGCTGTGGATTGGCGCGTTATTTTTACTGACATTTTTTACTTCTAAGGCGGAACAGAGAAGAAAGGCTATAACCTCCGCGACACCCGTGAAGCCGTCTGTTTATGGACTGGTACGGTTCTGTGCCGCCATGACAGGAACAGCGCTGCTTGCTTTAGTGGTCATTCTGCTGGCAATAGTGTTTTATGGACAGATGTTTAATTGGTATGCATGGAGTTCTTTGCTTTTGCCGACATTTTTTACATTTGTTCCGACTTTGGTTTTTGCTTTGGGAAGCGGCTGGTTTATGGGGCATTTTAAGGCTTGGCTGCTGTTTTTGTGGATGCTGCTGCCGCTGCCGGAATTTCTTGGATTGCTGAACGGGAGTGTATTTGCGGAGCGTCCTCTTACTCTTAACGTATTAGACCCTGCATTCTCTTTATCCATAGGAACAGTAATTGCTCAATGTGTTTTACTGCTTACAGGTATAGCACTTATGGCAGTATCTGCCGCTAAAAGTAAAAAATATTAATATTGCCGGGCATGGGCAAAAAATGTTTTTCAATTTGAACTTATACAGACTAATTACGGCTTGCAAGGACACGGAAAACCACTATTGAGGTATTGCCGTGTCCTTTTTATGTCACCATAATATATCAAAAAAACTCGTTTTCCAGACAGAATTATTTATATTTATCTGCCCGGCAGTAATCAGACTATTACACAATACGCTATACATTGAGTCACTGGATACGGAAACGGCAGAAAACAAATTTGACTGTATATCATATTTTAATATGACGTTATTGTTAGTCCATGGTGATTTTGATATAATGATGGCTGAAAATGCTGTGCAGGAATAAAGGCGATGCTATTGCTAACACATCAAAATTCCGGCATATAAGAATAAAAACGCTGATAAAGACTTGAGAAACATTAAATTGTGACATTGTTTTGCAGAAAATTTGAATGGTTTGAAACATGATTTTTATTTCACCAAAAAACAACTGATTGTAAGTGAAAAAGTCCTAAATGTAATAAAGCGGCAAAAATTTGATATGAGTGCCGTTTAAAAGATTAAAAAATAAGCCATGAGCTGTTAATATTAATCAGTTAACAGCCAGTGGATAAAAGAGGAGTCTGATATGAATAAAAAAACTATAATCCCAGTTGCCAGAGTCATTTTCTCAATTGTCTGCGCTTATATGTTTTTTATGAACTGGAATGCGGAAGCCCTTTTCAAACAGGATGAAACACCAGTTACTATCAATGATATTGAGGAAGGCGGCGCAGAAGATTTTACTGGTTCAGCAGCCGGTGAAGATATTCCGCGGCTGACCGGCGCGGCAGATTTTTTGGAAATCAGTTATAACATGGACTATGTTACAGCTGAGCCTGTTGGAATTGTACCGACTGGCGTTTACAGCCTGAAACCATGGGTGAGCCGTTACAACACGCATACATACAAAGGCAGGACAAGCACTGGCAGCCGCAAAGCCGATGTCATTACATCTAACATGGATATTTTTGGAAACTATAATCAATATTACATTTTAGAACTTCCAGACCGCACCTTTATACTGGCACAGATTTCGGATAAAGAAGCAGACGCAATTGCAAATGGCTCAAGTGTCACTCTTAATATTGGTCAGAAGGTAGGAATGACGGACATCGCCCGGAGCCGCCTTGCCGCCGTATGCGGGGAATATGGGGTTAATATGGATGGCGTGTTTTACAATTTTGATAATAAATGGCAGAAGGAACACCATTTAACTCTGCTTTTGCTGAGATTTGGGGTTGCCGCCATGTTTTGCTTTTTGCTTGCCGCAGTAATGACACTATCTGGAAACAAAATATTTCGTGTTAAGAAACTTACTGGCAGAAAAGGAGATTTACCATGAAAAAGAAAAGGTTTATAACTGTATTTACAGCAATACTTCTTATGCTTTGTCTTTCCGGCTGCGGAGAACAGATTACAGAAAAAGTGAAGGAAAAAGCGGGTGATTTTCTTGCCGAGCAAGGAGAAAAAGCAAACTACGCGATTTGCGACAGCTTTGAAACAATCGAAGAATATATTAAAAAATCAGGAGCTATTGGCAGGAAACATTACTTTGAAAATCAAGAAGAAGCTGAAAAATATCTTCTGGCAGGTCTGAAAGAACGGTATGGAAAAGAGTTTATTATTATCTCTTCCGATTCGTATGATGAATACGGTCCTATTTACGGGGACGTTTATGTTGCGAAGGTTGCCCCTGCGGATAACACGGAACAAATTTTTGGCGGAAGAACATTACAGACAGGAGCGGTGACAGATACCTACGGGGAATTTATATTCTGGGATGTGCTTACAGGCGAGATAGAAGCAGTCTGTGAAAGTACGCCGTATCTTGTAGATTTTACCGTAAAAATTGAGTGCGGCTACACCGAATACGCATGGACACCGCAAGATGACGCACAGGAATTTCTTGAAAAATCAAGCGGTAACGTACGTGTAAATGCCCGCCTTGAAAACGGAAAAAGCGCGGAAGAATATACCGAGTTGATTTTAGATTTTCTGGAGCGGATTTATCAATGCAAATCGACAGACAGACTGCTGCTAAATGTTACGGACAAAGATAAGAATGATTTGTTTTTTGGTTATATCTCTGTAAATACTGACAGCCAACAATTAACAAAAGAAGATATACTTGAAAACATAGAAGAATTAGAGATAACCCGACCGCTTAAAAGGAAGGGTGAAACTTTTTCTGCATATATATGATTAATACTTAATTAAGAAGTTTTCTTATGGTAAATCTAAAACATAGGAGAACTTTTTGTTATTTAAAAAAACAGCATATCAATTGCAAATAACAGAAAAAAACACAGTACTATTCCATTTTTTTAGAAATTATGGTCAGCTCGTTGCTTTTCTATCCAACTTTTTTAGCGCTTTGTTAAAACAGACAAAATATCCGCCTGTTATTGACATGTTGTCAAACAGATGGTATATATAAAACAAGGGTGAACAAACATTTCACCCAATATTACAATAGAAAAATTTTATTTACGGACTTTTATTTATACTTTCCAAAATTTAAGTTCTTTTAAATCATGTCTTTCACAAATGATATTACAGATTTTGATTTGTTTACGCAAAGTGTGATTTAAGATATCATTTGTTCAAAATCATCTGTATCAATGATATGGATTCCAAGTTCTTGCGCTTTTTCAATTTTTTTATCACCGGAATAAACTCCAACAAGAAGATAATCAGTTTTTCCGCTTACAGAGCCTCGGACAACACCGCCGAAATTCTCAATGATTTCCTTTGCACTGTTTTTGCCATAGTCATCTGGTTCGCCTGTGATAACAAAGGTTTTTCCAGCAAAACGGTTATCGAATGTTTCTGGATGGAAGCGATAGGATACACCAAAGTCGATACCCCAGCAGCCTGCAAACAATCTGGCAATATATTCAATAGAAGGAATACCGTTTCCATCTGCGGTATAGGGCGCACCTCCATGTACTCCTTGTTCTTCCAGATAACCGTTTATTACGTCTTCCACAAGGGACATGTCGAGCGTATCTTCAAATTCCGAGAAATCTGTCCAGTCAGGATCATCAACGGCATCCAGAAGCGGCTCCATTTCTTCATAGCTCAATTCTTCATATTCATTGTATACATCAAAATATTCCTTGAATTTTTCCCGGTCAATGTCTAATGTAACAAAAGGAGCACCCATAGACCTGTAATTCAGAAAATCACCAAAAGAAGATGCGTCAAAACCTGTTCCTTTGCAAAGGCTTCCTTCGGTTTCAGAAGGTTCGGTTTCTCCGGCAGGCTTATAATAAATTGTCCAAGTGTCATCATCGTCATAATCCAGATATTGTGTCAAAAGCATGAGTTCCAGTTCGGGTGCAATCTGTCCTATTTCAGAAGCCATTTCATCTATGCCGCTGATATTTCCAGAACCATCATTTTCAATGACAAGCTTGTAGCGGTTAAGAAATTTCTCTAAACCATGTCCCTGTATTGTTCTAAGTCCGGTGCCTTCTTCAACAGCATATTCATTGAAGATAGAATCAGGGTCATTGTTATTAACTTTTTTTAAAAAATCAGTGAGCTGTTCTTTCGTACCAACTATCGCCATTTTGTATAATCCCTGCATAAAGATACCTCCTTACGACATAAGAACACGCTTTTTTTCATAATAACATAATTATTTTATTCATTCAATTGGTAATAGAATATAAAAATCCACATAAATAATAAAAGCTATGATTGTGAAATAAAATACTATTTTCTATTATAAATATCCGTAAGCACAAAAGAATTTTTAGGTTTTGAAAAAAATTAAAATAAATATTCTAACGCAATATTATAATAATTATGAATGATATTGCTGTAACGATACGTTGAATGTATTGTATTATTATGCTATACTCAATATAAAGTAAAGAAGAGGTGAGCTTATGGAACTTCGTACATTACGATATTTTTTAGCAACGGCTATGGAAGGGAATATTACAAGGGCGGTTGACATACTTCATGTTACACAGCCTACGCTAAGCAGGCAGATTATGGATCTTGAAAAAGAACTTGGCACAACTTTGGTAATTAGAGGAAAAAAGGGATTGACATTAACAGATGACGGACTTTATTTTCGTCAGAGGGCAGAAGAAATTATAGAGCTTGCAGAACGATTGGAACGCCAGTTTGTAGGAAAAAGCGAAACTATAAGCGGAGTAATTAACATTGGGGCAACAGAGGCTGTTGGAAGCAGAATGCTGGCAAAATTAATTCAGAATTTTTCTAAAAAATATCCTTTAGTCCAATTTTATTTATATAATGAAATGGCTGATACTATAAAGGACCGGTTGGATAAAGGACTGGCTGAAATTGGACTTTTATTGGAGCCTGTTGACATTTTAAAATATGATTATGTAAGGCTTACGCAAAAGGAGACATGGGGAATTTTAGTGCGCAACGACCATCCGCTTGCTTCATCTGATGTTGTTTCAGCCCAGGAAATGGCGGACTATCCGTTGATTTTGCCGTTAAGGGAAAAAGTAAGAGCTGAAATTTTAAACTGGATTGGTAAAGAAGAAAAAGATTTATGTATTCCTTTAAGTTATACGCTTCTTTCCAATGCGGTTCTTTTGGTGGAAGAAGGATTGGGATGTGCCTTTTGTTTAGACGGAGCTTTGGCATTGAGAAACAGCCCTGATTTACGTTTTATACCAATATCGCCGGAGCATACTACAAGAAGTGTATTGGTGTGGAAGAAAAATCAAATGTTTTCTCCTGCAACGTCATTATTTATTCAGGAAATTAACATGATGCGTTCTTATATGAAATAAAGTTTTTGTACATAAAACGCCGGGATTTAAAGATACAGCGTTTTTCTATAATTAATTATATATAAAATGTATAGTTAACTATAAATTATAAGCATTAGACATTATAAAATGCTTCTTCTAAAATAAAGTAAAATGAAAAAAGAATATGCAATATATATTTAGATATTCCCAATATATCCAGCGGAAATTTTATTTAAAATAAGCTTGTAATTTTGCGCTCAGTTATTGGGTGAAGATGTGAAATATTTTGGCAGTTAAGATATTGAAAGAAAGGTGACAAATATGGATACTGTTATATTAAATAATCATATTGAAATGCCGCAGCTCGGTTTTGGTGTTTTTCAAATTACAGATAAAAACGAATGTGAACAGGTCGTTTTGCACGCATTAAAAACAGGTTACCGCATGATTGACACAGCCGCTTGATATGGAAATGAAAAGGCTGTTGGTACTGCGGTAAAAAAGAGTGGGATTGACAGAAAAGAGATATTTCTTGTTTCTAAGGTATGGATTCAGGATTCAGGTTATGAGAAAACAAAACTCTCTTTCCAAAAGACATTAGAAAATTTGCAGACAGATTACTTAGACCTTTATTTGATACACATGCCTTTTGGGGATTATCATGGCAGCTGGCGTGCCATGGAAGAATTGTACGAAGCGGGAAAAATCCGTGCCATTGGCGTCTGCAATTTTCAGCAGGACCGCTTAATAGATTTGATTTTAAGCCACAAAATCACCCCGGCTGTAAACCAAATAGAACTACACCCGTTCTGCCAGCAAAAGCCGTTGAGGGAAGTTATGGAAAAGTATCAAATCCAGCCTATGGCATGGGCGCCTTTTGCTGAAGGGCAAAATGGTATTTTCGGAAATACTGTCCTTAACGAAATTGGCGGACATTATAATAAGACATCAGCTCAGGTAATATTGCGTTGGTTAATGCAAAATAAAATTGCGGCAATTCCAAAGTCTGTCCACAAGGAACGCATAGAGGAAAACTTTATTGGAAATGATTTTATGCTTTCTAAAGAGGATATGAATAAAATAAGCAAATTAGACGAAGGGAAAAGTTTAATATTAGATGTGAGGAGCATAGATGAAGTTTATCGTTTGCATAACATACGCTTCAATCAGTAAATAAAAATATTTAGCCATAATCCAAATTTGTATTAGGAAACAGTAAGGAACTATTTTTTCTTTACTGTTTTTTCTATTTACATGTTATTTTCAAGCTATTTCCAAATTACTTTCAAGCTATTTTCAATCTATTTCCAAAATAATATACATTTTATGAATGATAAACTATGAATTATAAGTATTTTACATATTTTAAAGTGTTATATATACTGTGATTAGAAAAAAACAAATTTTAAACATGTTTAAATTTTCTAAAAATGAAAGGAATGACTTAAATGAAAAAATTATTTACATTTATTTTATCTGCGGCACTTATTTTTTCTATGGCTGCATGCGCTGGCAGCAATTCAAGCGAGGAACAGAATGTACAGCAAAACAATACATCTTCAGAAACTGCTGTGGAAGAAACAGAAGAACAAGAAAAAGCAGAAGAAACCGCTCAAGCAGAGAATGTTGACACACAACAACAGGGAAATCGCACATTGGTGGCTTATTTTTCATGGTCTGGAAATACTGAACAAATGGCAAAAATGATACAGGAAGAAACAGGCGCTGATTTGTTTGAGATTTCTCCGGCAACAGCTTATACAGATGATTACAACGCGCTTTTAGACCAGGCTCAGCAGGAGCAAAGAGATAATGCTCGTCCTGAAATATCAGCTGAAGTTGAAAACTGGAATGACTATGACGTGGTTTTTGTAGGATACCCGGACTGGTGGAATGATGCGCCAATGATTATTTACACATTTTTAGAGTCCTATGACTGGTCGGGAAAAACTTTGATTCCTTTTTGTACCAGCGGAGGAAGCGGATTTGGACAGAGCTTAGATTCTGTTGAGGAAAGTTCCTCAGGCGCGGTTATGGGTGAAGGGCTTCATGTTTTGGGAGATAATGTAGCAGGTGCCCAAGAAGATATAAATGAATGGATATCCGCATTGGGATTAAACCAGTAAGCATAAATAAGAATGCTGCAATAAAAAGCAGGCGGCAAATGTAAATAAGCATGATTTTTATTACAGCATTGTTTATGTTTTAATGGAATATCATAACACATCAATCCCAATGCCGGCTGTATCTTTTTTGGAAAAATATAATTTTTCAGACAAGAAAATACTTCATTTTTGCAGCCATAAGGGAGGAAGATTTGGTCAAAGCCTTATTATGATTGCCAAGTTTTGCCTGAAGCAGAAATAAAAGACTATCTTGCAGTCAATTATTCCAAAGGATAGTCCATGGCAGATGATGTGTCAGAATGGCTTTCAGAAAATTGAAATACAGCAATATAAATTATAATAGAAAAATTCAATGGAGGTAAAATTATGAAAAAAGATATCGGAAGCGTGCTTGCGTTATATCCAACACCTTTGATTGTTGTGGGAACAATGGTAAATAAAAAACCAAACTGGGTTTTGGTTGGACATGTCGGCATTATAGGTCATGACCGTGTATTGGTAAGCTTATCCAGAGCGCATTATACAAATCAGGGCATTAAGGAAACGGAAAAATTATCTATTAATATTGTAGATGAAAAAATGCTCCCTAAGGCTGATTATGCAGGCTGCTTCAGCGGTGCAAATACAGATAAGTCAAATCTTTTTGAATATACAATTGATGATGGCGGTGTTCCTATAATAAAAGAATCCCCTGTTTCTATGGAATGTACTGTAAAAGATATTTATGTAACGGAAGGATTTGAAAGCTTTATATGCAAAATCGAAAAAACGTTTGCTGAAGAAAGCATTTTGAATAAGAATGGAAAAATTGATTATCATTTGCTTAAACCTGTTCTTTTTGAAATGCCTACATACGAATACCTGTCTACAGGTGATGTTATTGGAAAATGTATGACTATAAGAAAGGAGCAGTAAGATATGAATAATTTTGAATTCTGCGTAACAACAGACATACTTTTTGGCAAAGGACAGGAGGAAATGCTTCCTGCAAAATTAGCGGCTTATGGAAAAAGAATATTGCTGACTTATGGCGGCGGAAGCATTAAAAAAAGCGGACTTTATGACAAAATCAAAAACTTATTAAATGGCTTTGAGATTTTTGAATTAGGCGGCATAGACCCAAATCCAAGAGTGGAAAGTGTAAATAAAGGCGCAAAAATATGCAGAAAAGAAAACATTGATTTAATTTTAGCAGTGGGCGGCGGAAGCACAATTGATTGTTCCAAAGCCATTGCGGCAGCGGCTTTCTATGATGGGGATGCGTGGGATTTGATTACCGGCAAAGGAAAAATAACAAAGGCTCTTCCGATTGCTGTTGTATTAACTATTGCCACAACAGGAAGCGAAATGGATCAGGCAGCTGTAATTTCAAATATGCAGACAAACGAAAAGCTGCTTATGGGTCATCCATATCTTCTGCCTAAAATCGCTGTTTTAAATCCTGAAAACACATTTACTGTGCCGCCATACCAAACAGCTTCAGGTTCTGCTGATATGATGAGCCATATTATTGAAACCTATTTTGATACTGTAGAGGCTTTTGTTCCAGACGCTATTGCGGAAGGTTTGCTTCGCGCCGTAATTAAATATACACCTATGGCATTGCAGGACCCTGAAGATTATGAAGCGAGGGCGCAGCTTATGTGGACCAGTTCCCTTGCTTTAAACGGTATTCTTGCAACAGGAAAAAGCTTTATGTGGAGCTGCCATTATATTGAGCATGAGCTTTCAGCTTATTACGATATTACCCACGGAGCAGGTTTGGCAGTTATAACACCAAAATGGATGAGATATATTCTTTCTGATTCAACAGTGGATAAATTCTGTGACTATGCGGTAAATGTATGGGGCTTAGAAAGAAGTGAGGATAAATTTAAACTGGCTAATCAGGGAATTGATTATACAGAAAAATTTTTCAGCAAAATTGGTCTCCCATCTAAATTAAGTGAATTTGGCATTGATGATACAAAGTTTGAAGTTATGGCAAAAAAAGCCGTAGAAATTGGCAGTCTAAAAAAAGCTTATGTACCTTTGGAAGAAAACGATGTAGTAAATATTTTAAAAATGTGTCTTTAATCACATCAGAAAGAAGTGATAAGAATATGCATTTGGAAAAAAATGAAAAGAAAATTTTAGTCGTTGCCTATTCTTACTCAGGAAATACACATAAAATTGCACAGGCAATCAGCTGTATAGCTGGCGGAGATTTCTGTGACATTTATCCTTGGCAGCCATACCCAATGTCTTTTCCGGAACTGCTTGAGCAGGTAAGAAAAGAAATTGCGGCAAAATACCGCCCCAGACTTCTTCCGTTTCCATATTCGCCTCATAATTATGACATTGTTTTTGTTGGTTCACCTAACTGGTGCGGAACTATTGCGCCGCCGCTTTTTGCATGGCTGAAAGGAAATGAGCTTTCTGGAAAAGATATTTATCCTTTTTGCTCCCATTGCGGCGGCGTACCCGGAAATATGCAAAAAGATGTTCAGAGTATTTGCAAAAAATCAAAAGTCCATAAATGCCTTAGTGTTATTAATGATGGAGGAGAAGAAATAGAAAATATTGTGACACAGTATCTTTCTGAAACTAACATATTGCTTTATGGAAATTGTTGCCATTTGAAATAAGGAGGTCTTGCTGCATGAAATATACACAATTAGGCAATTCAGCGTTAAACGTATCTCGCATTTGTATGGGCTGCATGGGTTTTGGTGATGCAAAAAATGGACAGCACAGCTGGACATTGGACGAAGAACACTCACGTGAAATTATCAAACGAGGTTTGGATTTAGGCATTAATTTTTTTGACACAGCTATCGGATACCAAAGTGGAAGCAGTGAACGGTATTTAGGAAAGGCGCTGCGAGATTTTGTTAAAAGAGACAATGTTGTGGTGGCTACAAAGTTTTTGCCCAGAACAGCGGAGGAAATAGAAAACGGCATTACAGGGCAGAAGCATATTGAAAATATGATTAATACCAGTTTAAAAAATCTTGGTATGGATTATGTGGACCTTTATATCTATCACATGTGGGACTACCAGACACCGCTTTATGATATTATGGAAGGCTTAAATAATGTAGTAAAGCAGGGAAAAGCTCGATATATTGGCATTTCCAACTGCTTTGCCTATCAGCTGGCAAAAGCCAACGCATTGGCAGAAAAAGAGGGCTTTGCGAAATTTGTTTCTGTGCAGGGACATTATAACTTGATTTTCAGAGAAGAAGAAAGGGAAATGGCAAAGCTTTGCAAAGAGGATAATATCGCTATGACGCCATACAGCGCATTGGCAGGCGGAAGGCTTGCAAAGCTGCCTGGCGAAACATCAAAAAGACTTGAAGAGGACAGCTACGCAAAGCTGAAATATGACGCCAGTGCAAAACAGGATAGCGTGATTATTAAAAGGGTTGCTAATTTGGCAAATAAATATCATGTGTCTATGACAGAAATATCATTAGCATGGCTTTTGGCAAAAGTAACCGCTCCTGTAGTTGGCGCAACAAAGATTTCCCATGTGGAAGGGGCTGTTAAGGCTGTGGATATGAAGCTTTCTCCAGAAGATATGACATATTTGGAGGAAGATTATGTACCTCATAATCTTGTGGGTGTTATGGCGCAGAACACACCGCAGGCAGCGGGTGAAAAGCATGTATGGTCTGTTGGAAAACAGGAGATAGAAAGCAGTAATTAATATGTTTGTTAACAGAAGAAGTGCACCAATCATTAAGTCATATAAAATATATAATGGCAGAATAAAACATTATGTTTTAGTTGAATTTATTTTGAGTCTGTTTTACTAATCAGCAGCTTATTATTCACAGCATGGCTCTACGGTTTCAGCGGCATGAATAATAAGCTGCTTTATTTGCGGGTCAGTTAATGCCTGATTATTTGATATTTTTATAAATGCAAAAACTTTTTTAGCATTAACGTATCTGTGAAAACACTAAAATACAGCATAAATTAAAATCATTCCATAATTTAGCATTTGGTTTTAGACAAAATGGTTATAGGCAGCACAGTTATTGGAGTCGCAACATAAATTACAGGTTTGGAAGTGTTGCAAAAATATTTGCTATTTACTGCCTGTTATATAATATTTTTATTTTGCTGTTTGTTATATTGCTGTAATTATAATTTGAATTCCATATTGCAGGAGGTGAGAAGGTGAAGGTATACCTGTCTATTATGTTTGTATTTATTATATTTTTAACAGGTTGGTGCAATAAAAATATCCTTGCATCTTATGGCGAAAAAAATGACGCAGTATTCTGTTCATTTTATAAAGAGGAAGACTGCTTATTAAATATAGATGTAAAAGGAATAAATGACGAGAATATTGCAGATGAATTCTTGGCTGATTTGCAGGAGCATAAAACAATCGGAAATTCAATAGATGATTTTCCTGTTGTTATGCAAATGCCCGAGCTTCCAACAGGATGTGAGGTTACGGCATTAACTATGATTTTACAGTATTATGGATTTCCGGCAGAAAAGACAACAATGGCTTTTGACTATTTGCCAACAGCAGATGCCGATTTTTATTATGATGATAATGGGAATATGTATGGTCCTGATTTAAGGGAATATTTTGTAGGAGACCCTGGTACAATAGGCGGATTTATATGCGGCACAGGTGCAATCTGCACCGCTGCGGACAGCTATTTGGCGGAACAGGAAAGTGATTTAAGGGCGGCTGATATTTCAGGAAGCAGTCCGGAAAAATTGTATGGACTTATTGATGAAAATATACCGGTTCTTGTATGGGTAACAATTGGAATGGCTGACCGCAGGCAGACCCAAGGATGGTATACCGATTCAGGTGAGTATGCAGAGTGGAGCACAAATGACCATGGAGCAGTTTTAATAGGGTATGATGAAGAAACCGTTACTATGGCAGACCCTATAAGCGGAGAAATAAAATATGATAAAGAGCAGTTTGAAAAGGTATTTTCAGACAGAGGCAGTCAATGTGTTATTTTACAGTAAATAAACAAGTAATATAAATATTTACAATAAGGAGGATATAAAATGAAAAGTTTAAGTTGGTTAAAAACAGGGCTTGCAGCAGCAGCTATGACAGCTGCAATAAGCGTTTCTTCTTTTGCGGCTGTTTCGGATACGGGATACATAGATGTTGCTTCTGACGCATGGTATGCAGACAGTGTAGTATATTGCAGTGAGCAGGGAATTATGAACGGCACAGGAGAATATCAGTTTTCTCCAGACGGACAAACTACAAGGGCAATGATAGCATCTGTTTTGTACCGATTGCAGGACAGCCCGGAAGCGGAAGAAAACAGTATTTTTGCTGATGTATCAGAAGGCAGCTGGTATTATGACGCAGTAATGTGGGCATCAGAAAATAATATAATGAATGGATATAATCAAACACAGTTTGGTCCAGATGATGCTGTTACAAGGGAACAGTTTGCATCAATTTTATGGAGAAGCGAGGGAGCTCCCGCTGGTGAGGAAGAAACAACTTTTTCTGACAGCAGCCAAATTTCTTCTTATGCAAAACAGGCAGTAGCGTGGGCAAGAGAAAATGGAATTATAAGCGGAAAAGAAGGAAATCGTTTTGATCCAAATGGAGTTGCCACAAGGGCTGAAATTTCTTCAATGATTTATCGCTGGTTAAATCAATCAGAAAATACAAATACATCTGATGAAAATGAGATGGAAGAAGATGTTTCAGAAAATAATACTGATATTCTAATTGCTTATTTCTCCCGTACAGGCAATACAGAAAGCGTTGCTGAAGCATTGGCAGATATGACAGGCGGAGATTTATTTGAAATCACTCCTGTAGAAGACTATCCAACGGATTATAATGCTTGTTTGGAACAGGCACAGCGGGAATTAAATGATAATGCCCGTCCTGCAATTAGCAGCACAGTAGAAAATATGGAGCAGTATGAAGTAGTGATGGTTGGTTTTCCTATTTGGTATGGCGATACACCTATGATTATCCAGACATTTTTAGAAAGCTACGATTTTGATGGAAAAACAATAGCGCCGTTTTCCACAAGCGGCTCCAGTGGTATTGGTGGAGCTGTAAATTCCATTGAGGAACTCTGCCCTGAATCTGAAGTGCTGGAGGGGTTGTCTGTTACAAGCAGCAATATAAATCGTGCAGAAGAAATGGCGTCGGAGTGGCTTAGTGAAATTGGGCTTAATGTTAGTGAAGAATCCAATGAAGCGCCAAACCAATCTCAGCAGATTGAAATTGCTTTTGGCGACACAGTTTTATATGCCTTGGCAGAAAATAATGTAACAGCAAATGATTTTTTATCTGATTTTCCGGTAAGCATGGAGTTTGAGGATTATAATAATACAGAAAAAATCAGCTATTTATCAGAAGAACTGCAAGTTGAAGAAAACAGGACAGCTTATCAGCCGCAGATTGGTGACTTATGCTACTATGTTCCTTGGGGTAATTTATGTTTCTTTTATGGAAATGCAAATGCCTCCAGTGATTTAGTGCCTGTTGCACACCTGCTTTCCGGCGCTGAACAGATAGGGCAAATCGAAAATGGCACAGTGATAAGCATGAGATAACTAAATTATATTAAGGATAAAATTAATGACGCATGTAGATATTACTATGATTTTCGGAAAAGATGAGATGGCTAAAAAAGAATTTGCCAAGAATGTTCAAAACTTTCTGGCAGATGAATTGGGAATTGATAAAAGCTTTGTATCCGTGTCTATTGAAGATATACTAAAAGAAAAATGGCAGGAACATATAGAAAATATGAATGACAAAGTAATGTTTATAAAGCCATAAGTTATAATAAACTGAAAATACAGATACATGCAGTAAAAATATTTGAAAAAATTGTCTGTAAGCCTGTAAAGTAAAAGCATTCAGTCACAGGAAAGATTATATTATTATTTCAAATAAGAGCAAATATAGCAGTTGCAGTATAGGTTAGATTAATACTTTAACACAGCTTAATTATTTTATATATGTTATAATTTTGAACTGAATTTACCAAAATTCAACAACATTTCACATCTTCCTTTTTTGTATAATTTTTAACTCAATACAAATACTACAAGTACAAAAAGATTAAAAAACGGAATTAAATTTCCGTTTAAAAAAGATACAGGAGGATGTAGAATGAAAGCTACAGGGATTGTAAGAAGAATTGACGACCTTGGTCGAATTGTAATACCAAAAGAAATAAGGCGTACTCTTAGAATTAGAGAAGGCGACCCTTTGGAAATATTTACAGACAGAGAGGGCGAAATAATACTTAAGAAATATTCGCCTGTTGGAGAACTCGGCGCATTTGCTAAAGAATATGCCGAAAGCCTTGCCCAGACAGCCGGTCATATAACATGCATACTTGATAAAGACCACATTATAGCCGTATCAGGCGGACCTAAAAAGGATTTCCTCGAAAAACATATAAGCGATGCTATGGAAGAGTGCATTAATTCAAGAAACACCCTTAATGCCAAAAGGAGCGACGGAAATTTTGTTCCGGTTCTGGATGATGAAAGTGACGAAAGTTACAACTATCAGCTTGTTACGCCTATTATTTCCGAAGGAGATGTTATAGGTGCGGTTATGTTTTTGTCGCAAGATAAAAAAATGGGTGAAATTGAGGGGAAATTAGCTCAAACAGCGGCAGGCTTTTTAGCAAAGCAAATGGAACAGTGATTAATGTTTAAAGACGGAAATATTTTGTTTCCGTCTTTATTTTGTGCAAAAACAGAATATACATGAAAAGTATTAATGCCGCGACGATATATAATGTGCTGAATGTTAAATGGAATACTCAGAATTATGATATCTGTTATAAATAGGATAAATATGTTTGGGTTTATAAAAAAATTTAAAATAAAATAAGCTGTGTATTTTTCAGAATATAAATAGCTTTTTGGAAAGTATAAAAACAGTATATAATTGAAATATAAGATTCAGCAGGAAACAAATGTATGATATAATAAATTATAAATCAAAAATGTGTTATATTTGGACTTATATAAAACCATTAATATGGTTTGACCGAGCTAATTTTATAAGGAGGTAATAATATGGCGGACATGAAGTGTTTTTCTAAAAAGCGTATAAGAAATACAATCAGCATTGTTATTGCAGTTATATTGGTATTGCTTAGCGTAAATGCTTACGGTCAAGATTTTGAACCTTATATTCAGTCAAAAGTAATTAAGCGCCTTGACTGGCTGCCTAAACCTGAAATGGGTTATAATTTTGCCTTAGGACGGGAGTACAATCAAGAAATATTTCCGTATTATTCCTCAAACGGCACAACTGATATTCTGCTTGAACCTAATACAGGTGAACTGACTATATTAAAATTAGACAAAAAAGGAAATATTACAGGCAGCATTCAAATAGAAAAGGAACTCAATACTGTTGGGGCTTTTACAGAAGACGAAAAAGGCAATATATTTGTATTATACGGTCAAAATACAGATTTTAAAGAAGAAGAATCTATAAGGCTTGTTAAGTATTCAAGCGGCGGAAAAAGAGAGGCTGCTTTGTCATTTTCCCAAGCAGGCATTGACACAGTTAAGCCTTTTGACAGCGGCTGTTCCATGACAGTTCAGCAAGGCAGGGGCGTAATACTTTTTGGCAGGCTTATTGATTCAGCTCATGTTGGCAATGATTATTACGGAGTTGTAAGCGGACTTAGGCATCAAGGTTCATGCACTATATTTGTGGATACTGACAAAATGGAAACATTAAGTAAAGAGCTTTCCGGTGTTTCGCATTCATTATCGCAGCTTACTTTTTATGACGACGGGTTATATTATTGTTTGGAAAGAGGCGACGCCAGCCCAAGAGCTTTTGATGTGACAATCTATAATTCTAATGGAAGCAGGGTAAATGAATGGCAGTCTTTTAAATTTAAAAGCGACGCTAAAAAATCAGATAAAACAAAAACTGAAACAATAAACGGCAATACTTATGTACCTATTATTACGTATTCAGATATAAATAACAATACATTCAGTATTGCCGGAGATATTGTAAATATGAATGGGCAGAATTGGCTTACAGGAGCTTATGAGAACACAACTGATGACAGGATTATGTCGCCAAGGAACTTATTTATACAGAAAATGACAGATAATTCTCAGCCGGTATACCTTACACATTATACAGACTATAAAACAGCTGAAGTCGGCGCTGTCCGTGCTGCTGTTATGGAAAATGGCAATACAGCCATACTTTATGAAGAAAATAAATTCACCGGTCTTGCAAGAAACTCAAACATAATATATGGCAGCGGATTTGACAAAGATTATGAGCACAATTCAATACATCTTTTGGAAATTGACAGCCGGGGAAATGTTTTAAATGATTACCCAATGAGTGTTCCTGACGGAGTGTATCTTTCATGTTTTGACAGGCTGTCTTATAACAAAGCTGACAGGACTTTCAGGTGGGTTACATATAACGGACGAAATCTTACATTTAATTTAATAGACTTAAATTCAAAAAAAATACCTGAAAAAATTGAAACTGTTAAAAAGACGTCAGCTGACTTTGCTGATACAGCAACATTATCAGAAAGCGACCGAAAAATAGTTGATTGGGGTTTAGCTAACGGTGTTGTAAGCGGTTCTTCAGACGGGCTTTTTCATCCATGGGATTTTGTAAGCAGGGCTGAATTTGCCGTTATGGCAGTAAGAAGCTATGGATTTAACTTATCACAGCCGCAGGGAATATTCTCCGATGTGCCGAAAGATTACTGGGCATGTCAGTATATTGAGGCTCTGGCAAGAGAAGGCGCAATACCGAGCGGAGGCAGCTTCAGACCGGAAAGTCCTGTAACAAGGGAAGAAGCTGATAAAATTATTGTTTTAGCCAGCCACTTAAATGAAAATATAAATATGGAAAAAAGCGGCGGAGAGAAAGTTTATTCGCAAATATCAGCTAACTGCGGAATATCGGCTTATTATTTGGGAAATAACAGAGAGCTTAAGCGTATAAGCGCTGTTCAAATGTTTCAGACATCTTCTAATATATTAGAGGTATATTATGACAGGCTGTCAAATCAGGGAAATGGAATCTGGCAGGCGCGGTACAGTGACGGAAGAATTTTAGAATTAAGTTATGTGAATTTTGTGCCTAAAAATTAATAGAAATAAGTAAATGCAAAAACCTCCATGGCGGAATGTGACGGTATATTTTTATACTGCACCTTACGGCATGGGGGTTTAATTTTTTGCTTTAAATTATATAAACTGAAAAAAATTAATTCTTTTTGCAAAAAAAAGCTGTTTAGCAAAATAGTTAAAATAAAACTGAAAATTATTTATTAAATTTCAATAATTAATTTAAAATAATAAATATTAATAATATAATTTGTGAAATATACTTAAATTAAGTCAATCTATAACGATTAATTATATGTTTTTATATACATTTTGGAAGTGGACAAATATAATGTTTGTGTTAGTATAAAACTGAAAAATATTATTGTCATTAGCAAGTCAGGAGGGGTTTTATGTCTAACGGTTCTAACAATTCAGCAGTAAACAATAATGAAGCGAAAATGCAGCTTCACCCATGCAGAGTGTATAAGGCAGTTGGTTTTGATGATGATGATTTGGAGCGGTACACAATAGGCATAGCCAATGCGTTCAGCGATATTGTGCCGGGGCATTTCCATCTTAGGCAGGTAGCTGAGTTTGTAAAAAAAGGCGTCCATCTTGCAGGCGCAAATGCTGTTGAGTTTGGTGTAATAGGCTGCTGCGACAGCGTAGGCAATGGTACTGTTGGCGGTCATTACATATTGCCTTCCCGTGAAGTAATTGCTGACAGTATTGAAATAATGGCAAAGGCTCATCGTTTAGACGGTATTGTGCTTTTAGGTTCATGCGACAAAATAGTTCCGGGCATGCTTATGGGCTGTTTAAGGGCTGACATACCGGCAATTATGGTTCCGGGCGGTCCAATGCTCAGCGGACCAGCGTATGGACAGAAAACAAAAGCCGATAGCACAACAGTTGCTGAAACATACGGAAAGTACCAAAAAGGTCTTGCACAGTGGGAGGAAGTATTGAATCTTCAAAAAATTACACAGCCTACATGCGGTTCATGTAATTTTTACGGCACTGCCAATACTATGAGCTGCACCGCTGAAGCCCTTGGACTTGTCATTCCCGGCGGCGGAGCCATACCGGCTGTTTACAATGAAAGACTTAGAAGCGCTAAAAAGACAGGAGAAAAAATAGTAGAGCTTGTATATAAAAACATACGACCTAAAGATATTGTGAATAAAAAATCCATACAAAATGCTATTTCTTATGTTATGGCAACAGGCGGCTCCACTAATGCCGTGCTTCATATTGCTGCTATTGGTTATGAGGCAGGCATTGACCCTTCTTGGACAATGGAGGAGTTTGACAGAATAAGCGGCATTATTCCGCATATAGCCAAGATAAATCCTGCTTCAAACGATTATGATATGGAAGATTTTTATAGAGCCGGCGGCGTTGAAAGGGTTATGGAGTATCTGAAAGAACATATCAATACAGATGTTATGACTGTTACAGGCAGAACACTGGCGGAAAATATTGAAAATGCTAACTATATGTATGGTTCGTGCAATGATAATGTTATAAGACATTTTGAAAATCCTTTCAGCACATTAGGCGGAGTAGCTGTTATGAGGGGCAATTTAGCGCCTGATACAGGTGTTGCCAAACCGGCGGCTATTGCTGATAAAGTACGGCGCTTTACAGGTGAAGCTATATGTTTTGACAGTGAAGAAGAATGTTCTGAAGCTCTTGAACAGCTTAAAATTAAGCCGGGGCATGTAGTAGTAATCAGATACGAAGGACCTAAAGGCGGTCCGGGCATGAGAGAAATGTACAGACCTATGAAACTTATGAACGGGCAGGGACTTGCCACAAGCACGGCGCTTATTACCGACGGAAGGTTTTCGGGCACAAACAATGGCTGCTTTGTTGGGCATATATCTCCTGAGGCTGCTGAAGGAGGACCTATTGCATTTGTGCATGATGGTGATAAAATAACAATAGACGTTTACAAAAAAGAAGTTACTCTTCATGTCAGCCAAGAAGAACTGGCAAAGAGAAAAGCTCAATGGAAGTATGAACCTAAAGTTCAAACAGGATACCTTGCCCGTTACGCCACCCAGGCAAGCTCTGCCGCAACAGGCGGTGTGCTGGATTGGAAAAACCATTGATTTTTAAAAGGAGGAAAGTATGGATATTAATAAAGCGGCTATTGTTGGATTTGGCGCTATTGGCTGCACTTACGGCAGAAGGCTTTATAATTTAATGGGTAACAGCTTTGCAGTTATTGCGGGAGGAAACCGTGCAAAAAGACTCAGGGAAAAGGGTGAAACAATAAACGGAGAAAATATAATGCCTTTGGTTGTGGAACCGGATAATGAAAATTGGAAAGCTGACCTTGTTATTTTTTCAGTAAAAAACTATCAGCTTGAAAGCGCAATTAATGATATTAAAAATATAATTACTCCGGATACAATAATATTAACTATACTTAACGGTGTTACGGCAAGGGATAAAATTAAAGAGGCGTATCCTAAAAATACTGTTCTTTATGGTCTTAGCAAGTCTGATGCAGAAAGAACACCTGAAGGTATTAAATGCTCGTGGGAAGGAGTAATTGAATTTGGAGAAGCTGACAACACAGTTATAAGCCCTGAAGTTAAGGCGGTTAAAGATTTGTTCGATAGGGCAGGCATAAAAAATGATATATGTAAAGATATGATAAGGGCAGTATGGGTTAAATTCATGCGCAATGTAGGCATGAATCAGCTTTCTGCCGCAACAGGTTCGCCGTACTGGGGTTTTGGCGGAATACCTGAGCTTAATAGGGCTTTAAGGGAAGTAATGAGGGAAGTTATGTTTATAGCTCAAAATAAAGGTATAAACATTGATGAAAACGATGTGGAAGAATGTGTAAGAATAGCTGTTGGTTCTGAGCCAAATAGCAAAACATCAATGCTTCAGGATATGGAAGCAGGCAGAAAAACAGAAGTTGGCAGTTTTTCAGGAGTAGTTATAGAGGAAGGACTAAAAAATGGTGTGCCTACACCATGGAACAACTGCCTGTATATGATTTTAAAAACAAAAGAACAACTGAACGGTATTAAATAATTAATTAAAATCCGGGCTGATAAATTCAGTTCGGATTTTTTTGACAAAAAATAAATTTTATTTCAAAATTTTATGTCGTTTTAAACAGCTTTTTCATATTATATATTATATAAAATAATAGGGAGAGGAGGTTTTAAAATGTCCTTAAGCGGAATAGATGTTTCAATATGGCAGGGGAGCATAGACTGGAAAAAAGTTAAATCATCCGGCAAAAGCTTTGCTATGGTCAGAGCGTCTTATGGCAAAAGCCTTAAAGACAAAAATTTTGATATAAATATGGCTAATGCCAATGCTCAGGGCATTGATGCGGGAGTTTATCATTATTGTTTGGCTAAAACGGAAAATGAAGCAGTTCAGGAAGCGGATTTTTTCATAAGCGTTATAAAAAAATATAAATTCACATATCCTGCCGCAGTAGACATTGAGGACAGTTCCCTTACAAGCCTTACAAAAGAAAAAATAACAGATATAGCGCTGGCATTTATGGGAAGGCTTAAGGAATTCGGCTTTTACCCTATGCTTTACGCCAGTAAATACTGGCTTATGAACTATATTGATGCAAATAAAGTTAAAAGCTACAGTATTTGGCTTGCGGAATATAAAAGCGGTCAGTACACGTATAATGGCAGAGTTGATATGTGGCAGAACAGCTCAACCGGTACTGTAAACGGCATAAGCGGCTTTGTGGATACTGATATTTCTTATGTTGATTTTCCTAAAATAATTAAGGCGGGAGGATATAATGGTATGGAAAAAGAAACGCTCACATTTGAAGAGTCTAAGAAAATAATACAGGAAAAATGCGGATTTACCGATGACACAATGCTGTATTTAAGCTTTTATAAGTATTCCGAAAGTCTTATAATGCGTCTGGCTGAGCAGATGCTTTAAATTAAAATTAATTATAGTAAAAGGGCATATAATATTTATTATATGCCCTTTGTTTTATTAATATCCATCTGTGTTTGGAAGTTTTACTATAAATTTTGTGCCTATATTTTTCTTGCTTTCAACTTCAATTGTGCCGCCGCATAATTCAATAATGCGTTTTACAAGAGTTAAGCCAAGCCCGTTTCCGCTGTCACTACGTGATTTATCGGCACAGTAGAATTTTTCAAAAATATGCTTTTTTATATCTTCAGACATGCCTATACCGGTATCGGATATTATTGCTTTTATAAAGTCATTTTCATTTTTCAGCTTAACTGATATAAGTCCTCCGTTTGGTGTAAATTTAATGGCGTTTGAGATAATATTAAACCATATATGCGACACCATGCTTTTATTGCCGTAAAATACAACATTGTCCATTTCAATATCAAGTGATAGATTTTTTTCGCTCCATAAATTTTCCAACGACAGTATGCAGCTTCTTATTTGTTCGTCAAGTGAAAATTTAATTTTATCTAAAACTATTTCCTGATTTTCCAATTTTGAAATCATAAGTATATTTCCCGAAAGGGTTGAAAGCCTTTTAGAACTGAAAATAATGCGTTCTATGTAATTTTCCCTTTCGCTTTTTAAAATATTTTCGTCCTGAAGCAAGGTAGCATATCCCTCTATAGCGGATAGAGGTGTTTTAAACTCATGGGACACATTTGAGATAAAATCGCTCCTGAAAGTTTCTATATTTTTAAGCTCTTTTGTCATTATATTAAAGCTGTGAATCATTTCTTTAATTTCTTTTACTATGCCTATTTCATCTATATGTACGTTAAAATCGCCTTTAGCAACTTTTTTTGTTGCTTCGTTAAGGTCTGTTATAGGTTTTAAAACACGTTTGCTTATTATTTTTGCCAGTATTACGCCTATTACTATGCTTGTAACTAATATAAATATAAGCATTATTACTGGGTTTGGGTTTTTAATATATTCTAAATTAATGGCTATTATTGTTATTAAAGGGAAAATTGAGGAGCTTATTGACTGTATTATAAATACAAGCAGTATGAATAATACGCTTAATTTAAAATCAGGTATTTTTTTCATTTTTTAATCACCATTATTTTACAATGTTTTTTGTTTTTTATTGACGCGTTACTGTACTTTTATTATTTTTTTTGTATTTTACTATTTTTTTACTGCTTTGTATCCTAATCCGCGGACAGTTATAATTTCAAAATCAGCATTGTCCTTAAAACGCTCCCTCAGCCTGCCTATATGTACGTCAACGGTTCGGATGTCGCTTTCAGAGTTCATGCCCCATATCTCGTCCATAAGCTGATGTCTTGTAAAAATATGGTTTGGGTATGATATAAGCTTAAAAAGGAGAAGAAATTCTTTTTGCGGCAGAGTTTCCTCTCCTCTATTTGTAAATACAGTAAGAGAATCATATTCAAAAATGGTGTTTCCCACAGTAAGCTTTCTTTCATTGTTTATTTTGGCACGTTTTAAAAGTGCTTTTACGCGCAGAGCCATTTCATTTACATTAATTGGTTTAACCATGTAATCGTCTGTACCCGCGCGGAAGCCTTTTTCCATGTCATTAAAACTGTCTTTTGCCGTTATTATCAAAACCGGCTGATTATAAGATGCGTCCCTTAGAGACTTTATAAAGTCGTATCCGTCTATAACAGGCATCATTATATCCGTTATTATAAGGTCGATATATTCTGAATCCAGCAAATCAAGGGCTTCTTTCCCGTTTTGTGCCGGTACGCATGTATAGCCTTTTTTTTCAAGAACAGTGCAGAACAGATTTCTAAGCTCACTGTCATCTTCAACAACTAAAATATGAAACATAAATTTACCTCCTTTTGTCATTTTATATGGTTTTATTATAAATGCATATTATGAACTGAGTATTAATAACCATGTTAAAAAATAATTTACAAAGCCGATTTTGGTAATTAAATGGTTTAACGTGTAAAAAATTAATATTCAGTTTAAATTGGCTTGATGTTCAGTTCATAAAGCAAATATATACTTTTAAATTGTTAAATCCTATAAATGGAAGACAGTGGCGTAACAAACGCATATTAAGCAAAAGGCAAATAAATGCTTGCATTTTATAAAAAGTAAATAAAAGCTTGCTTAAAAATGATGAGATATTAAAAATGTAAACTAATTTTATCTCAGCGGCAGAATATTAAACAGAAGGAGAAGTGAATTATGAAAAAAAGTCTGATAGGTATAGCATTACTTACTGCTGTTGTATATCTGTGCACAGCCTGCGGCGCACAGATTCCTGAAGCTGCAGAGGAAAACACTGGCGTAACGGCTGTATCTGTAAAAGTAAGTGAAATAGAGCCTCTTACAATTGAACAGTATGTAAGCGTATCTTCCAAAGTATCATCGGTTAGTCAGGTTTCTGTAGTGCCTAAAGTCAGTGGAACAGTAAAAAATGTATATGTTTCCCTTGGGGATAATGTTAAAGCTGGTGATATACTTTTTGAAATTGACGATACAAACGCTCAGCTGGAAGTTCAGCAGGCTCAGGCTTCATTAAATTCAGCTCAGGCTGGCTTGGAGTCGGCGAAGGCTAATTACGAATCAAATGTGGGCGGAAGCATGGAAGTACAGCTTCAGCAGCTTCAGTCTAATGCAGATACATTGCAGATACAATATGACGACATTTTGAAAAATTTGGAGAAGTATCAAAAACTTTATGAAACAGGAAGTGTTTCAAAGCAGGAACTTGAGGAACTTCAGTTAAGTGCTGACCAGACAAAGCTTCAGCTGGATTCTGCCTTAAATGAGTTGGAAGTGCAGAAAAATAAAATAACAGAAGAAACAAAAAAATCATCGCAGGCAGCTGTTAACCAGTCACAGGCTTCTGTAGAGCAGGCTCAGGTTTCCCTTGAAAGTGCTCAAAAGAGTCTTGAAGATACAAAAGTCCGTGCTGAAATAGACGGCACAATAGGCAGCATTAACATAACAAAAGGCTCTGCTGTAAGTGCCCAAAGTGAGGCTATGACTATAACAAGCTTAGATGATATTAAAGTTTCTTTCAGTGTTTCGGAAGATGTTATAAACAGAATATCCACAGGCTCTAAAGTTTATATTACAATTTCGGCAGTATCCGAAGAACCTTTTGAAACAGTTATTTCAAATATTTCGCCTGCGGCAGACAGCCAGACTAAACTTTATACTGCTGAGGCTTATTTGGAAAATAGAAGCCATGAAATTAAGCCGGGCATGTTCGCCTCAATTAAGCTTGTGCTGGATAAAAAAGACAACACAATTTCAGTACCATTAAATACCGTAATTGAAAGCGGCGGAGAGAAGTATGTATTTGTTGTGGACGAAAACAGTGCAGCGCATAAAACCATTGTTGAAACAGGACTTAAAAATGATGAATACATAGAAATTACAAGCGGTGTAAGCATTGGAGATAAAGTTGTTACTACTGGTCAGGATTTCCTTAGTGACAAAAGCACTGTAAGCATAACGGAATCTTAATTGAATTTTGACAGGAAGGTGTGTGATACATATATGGATTTTACTAAAATTTCAATTAAGCGTCCGGTAGCCATTATAATGGTAATGCTTATTATAGTTATATTAGGTATAGTTTCGGTTAACAAAATGGAAATGGCATTAACTCCAGATGTTGATATGCCTATAGCCATGGTAATGACAACTTATGAAGACGCCGGACCGGAAGAGGTTGAAAGTCTTGTTACGGAAAAAATAGAAAGTGCGGTTGCTAATGTGGAAGATGTAGAATCAATAACTTCCACATCGTCAGAAGGCAGCTCAATTGTAATGGTTGAGTTCAGCTACGGTACTGATTTGGATACGGCAGTTACAAATTTAAGGGATAAAATAAGTATGGTGGAGGTACTGCTGCCGGATGACTGCGACTCGCCAACTATTATGAAAATGGATATGAACTCTATGCCTGTGCTTACTGCTGTTGTGGCTTCTGACAGTATGGACGAGTATGAGTTAAAAACATTTGTAGAAGATAATATTGAGCCTCGCCTTGAAAGACAGTCCGGCGTAGCATCTGTTGATGTTATGGGCGGAGCCGAAAAAGAAATTAAAATAGAAATAGAACCTGAAATTTTAGAAGGTCTGGGACTCAGCGTGACATCTATAGGTCAGATTTTATCTCTTGAAAACAGCAATCAGGCAGGCGGCAGCGTTGATTACGGCGATAAATCTCTTACAATAAGTACAAAGCTTCAAATGGAAAGCATAGACGACATTAAAAACACACCTATACAGATTTCAGAAGGGACAGTGCTTAAACTTGAGGATATTGCCACAATTACGGAGTGTGAAAAAGAAACAGAATCTATAAGCCGCTATAACGGCGAAAGGTGTATATCTGTTTCGGTAACTAAATCAAGCGACGGAAACACCGTTTCTGTAGTAAATGATGTCAGGGACGAGATTAACGCAATTTCAAATGATTATCCTGATATAACTATGGAAATAGTAAGCGAGTCGGCAAGCAGTATTGAAAATTCAATAGACAATGTATTGTCAAACATATTTTCAGGCGCAGTGCTTTCGATTATTGTTTTGTTTGTATTCCTTAAAAATATTGGTTTAACAGGCGTAATTGCTGTTTCAATGCCTATTTCTATTATAGGCACATTTGTGCTTTTATATTTTTCAGGCACAACGCTTAATATGATTTCACTTGGCGGTCTTTCGGTGGGTGTTGGCATGCTTGTAGATAACTCGGTTGTTGTGCTGGAGAACATATACCGATATAGAACAACGCTTGGTTATGGAAAAATAAAAGGTACATACAGAGCAGGAAAAGAAGTGCGTGCTTCTATTGTAGCGTCTACTTTAACTACTATAGTAGTATTTGTTCCTTTCGTGTTTGTCAGCGGAATGATGATTGAAATGATGAAAGATTTGGCTTATGCCATTATATTTGCCCTTACAATGTCGCTTGTTACTTCTGTGACTGTTGTTCCTATGTTTGCCGGAAATTATGTTAATAATATACACCGCAACCATGCGCCTAAACAGCTGGATTTTATAAATAAAATACTGGATTTATTTGATAGATTTATTAAAAAGCTCGATTCTGTTTACGGAACTTTTTTAAAATGGGCAGTTGGACACAAAAAAATAACCCTTGCTGCCGTAATGGTAATGTTTGCCGCTTCTTTATGTCTTTTACCTTCAGTAGGCATGGAGCTTATGCCGTCTTCTGATGAAGGTGAATTCAGTGTAACTGTTAAAGCGCCAAAGGGGAGCAGGCTGGAAGCAGTTGATAATTTGTCGCTTCAGGCAGAAGAAATGCTTGAAGAAATACCGGAGCTTGTTTCAATGTCTGTTTCTCTTTCTGGCTCATCAGGTTCAATTGGCGCCTCAAGCGAGGAAAGCACAATAAACTGCACTCTTGTAGATAAAACAGAACGTGACAGAAGTACTGATGAAATAGTGGAAGATGTACGAAATATGGTAAAAAACATAGCAGGAGCAGAAATTACAGTTTCTGCAAGCTCAAGCATGTCTTCTATGCTGGGCGGCGGAGTTGAGGTTGAAATAACAGGTGATGACTTGGATAAGCTGCGCGAAATAAGCGAACAGATAGAATACCAGATGTCGCAGATTGAGGGTACAAGGCAGATTACAAGCTCACTTGACGACCAAGACACACAGATAGCTTTAAATGTTGATAAAGATAAAATAAGACAGTACGGCTTAACCGGTTCAGATGTAGCAAGTCAGGTTAAAAATACCGTATCAGGCTATACCGCGACAACTTTGAAAGCCGATGGCGATGAAATGGATATAATAATTGTTCTTCCGGAAGAAAGAACATCTAATCTTGTAAATATAGAGGATATGTCAATTACGGCAGGAAACGGAAGCATTATACCGCTTTCGGCTATAGCCGAAATTTCAATGGAAGATGTGCCTTCCTCAATTAACAGAGAGGACCAGAGCAGGTATGTTACAGTTTCATGTGAGGTTTACGGAAGGGACAGCGGAAGTGTAGGAAATGATGTTCAAAAAATGCTTTCACAAATCTCAATGCCTCAGGGGTATACCGCAAAAGTCGGTGGAAGCAATGAAACAATGAATGAAACATTCTCATCAATAGGTCTTGTAATAATTTTGGCTATTATTCTTGTATACATGGTTATGGCAGCTCAGTTTGAGTCTTTGATAAATCCGTTTGTAATTATGTTTACAATACCTCTTGCTTTTACAGGCGCCATATTCCTTCTTTTTATAACAGGAGAGCCTATAAGCATGATGGCGCTCATTGGCTGCCTTATACTGGTAGGTATTGTGGTTAACAACGGAATAGTGCTTATTGACTATATTAATATACTCAGAGAAAGAGACGGTTATGAGCTTAAAGAGGCTGTTCTTACTGCCTGTCCCACAAGGCTGAGACCTATATTAATGACGGCTTTAACTACTATTTTAGGTCAGTTCCCTATGATTTTTTCAAACGGCTCAAACAGTGAAATGCTTAGAGGAATGGGTCTTGTAATTGCCGGAGGGCTTGCCACATCAACATTCCTTACCCTTGTTGTTGTGCCGCTGCTTTATATGCTCTTTGACAGAGTTTCCAATGCTTTTAGAAAGAAACTGCATATTAAGCCGAAGGCAAATCCTTTTGAGGTTGAAAAAGAATGCTGCTGATATATTGTAATTTTTAAACAGCGGATAATATTAAAAACATATAACATATAATAAAACAACGGCGGATTTTGCGCCGTTGTTTTTGCGTGGCATATAATTTATTTGCGCCTTATAGAATATTTTAGTATTTAAAATGTGCAGTGATAACATTTATCGATTGAAAATTTTAATCGATTAGTTTAAAAAAATTAATTGCAAAGATGTTTAATTGTGGTATAATTGTCTGCAACAGTATTAATAATGGGTTAAGTATATTAATAATGATAAAACAGTATTGGGGAAATTAATAATGAATAAATATTTATCTGATAATATAAAAAATATGCCAAGTTCAGGCATTAGGAAGTTTTTTGATGTTGCAAACATGATTGAAGGCGCAATATCATTGGGTGTTGGAGAACCTGATTTTGAAACACCTTGGCATGTCAGGGAAGCGGCAATATCATCACTTGAAAAAGGTCATACATCATATTCTTCAAATACAGGCATGATTGAGCTTAGGAGAGCTATTTCTGATTATCTTGATGAAAAATATTCAATCAGTTATGACCCGGAGCGCCAGATACTTGTTACAATAGGTGCAAGCGAAGGGATAGATATTTCTTTAAGGGCTGTTGTTAACCCTGGTGATGAAGTATTGGTAGTTGAACCGTCTTATGTTTCTTATAAGCCTTGTGTTTCAATGTGCGGCGGTGTGCCTGTGCCTGTTACCACATACGAAAAAAATGATTTTAAAGTAATGCCTGAAGATATAGAAAGTAAAATCACGCCTAAAACAAAGGCTATAATCCTTCCATATCCTAATAACCCTACAGGCGGAATAATGGAAATAGAAGATTTAGCCACTATTTCAAAGGTTATAATAGAACATGACTTATTTGTTATAAGCGATGAAATCTATTCGGAACTTACATACGAGACAAATCATGTTTCAATAGCCTCCCTTCCGGGAATGTACGAAAGGACAGTTGTGCTTAACGGTTTTTCAAAAGCGTTTGCCATGACAGGCTGGCGCCTTGGCTATGCCTGCGGTCCGGAAGAGCTTATATTTAACATGAATAAGATACATCAATATATTGCTATGTGTGCGCCTACTCCAAGCCAGTATGCCGGCATTGAAGCTTTGACAAGTGAACAGCGTGAAGAAGATATTGCTGTTATGCGTGATGCTTATAATGAAAGGCGCCGGGTTATGGTAAATGGGTTCAGGCAGATGGGTCTTAGCTGTTTTGAGCCGAGAGGAGCTTTTTATGTATTTCCATGCATAAAAAAAACAGGAATGACAAGCAACGAGTTCTGTGAAAAACTGCTTTATGATGAAAAAGTGGCAGTTGTGCCGGGCAATGCTTTTGGTGAGTCCGGAGAAGGTTTTATTAGATGCTCTTATGCTTATTCCATAGAGAACATAGAAAGGGCGCTTTTTAGGATTTGGACATTTGTTAAAAAAAATATGAAGGAATAATTGACATGGATTGTTTTTGTGATGAATATTTTACATACTGCAAAAAGAAAGTGTATATATGCGGTTTCTGCGAAGACGGAGAAAGAGAAAAAACAAAGGAAATTTATAAATCCGCCATTGAAAAAGCCGACTTTGACGATTTAAAAGATGATTATTTAATTGATATTAAGCTTTATGAATTAATAAGCAGGGTATCGCCGAAAAATGTGCCGGCTGTGGGAGTAGGGATTATAATAAAAAATTCTGTTCATATAGGCGGCGGAATTATAGGCAACCCTTTGTGCGATGGTGAATCGGCAGACGATGAGCTTGAATATATACAAAATAGTTTATGGTGTATAGCTTTCAGCGGAAGATTTGGGGCTGTGTTTTGCTGTGATAATGAAAAAGATGCGTTAAAATATGCTCAAAACATTAAAAAGTTTAATGAATACGACATAAAAAATGCTGTTTATACAACAAGAGACTATTTAAAAAGTGTTACAGACAGGTTTTTAATACTTGCGGACGGCTCTGGTTATGGTGCGTATCCTTATTGCGCATGCTGTTTAAATGAAAAAATAGTAGAGTTGGATTTTGGTATTAATAATTAAGCTTACAGGCAGTTGTTAAAAGTTTGGCGGTGTCTTATGAGAAAATATATTGTTGTTTCAAGTATTAAAGCTGGCTTTAAATGCGGAATTGACACTCTTTGGAATAAAGTGACATCTTTAAGTGATTATAAATGGCGCAGTGATATTAACTACATAGAGGTTTTAGGAAAACATCAGTTTGTAGAATATTCAAACAAAGGGGTTAAAACGTATTTTAAAACAACAGCTTTTGTTAAATATAAATACTGGGAGTTTGAATTGGAAAACAAGTATATAAAAGGTCGTTGGAAAGGCGTATTTTCCAATAAAGGCGGCAGAACAAGAATACATTTTACAGAAGAAATAACACCTAAAAATATATTTTTAATTCCTTTTATTAAATCATATATTAAAAAACAGCAGATAGCATACATACATGATTTAAAACGCGAGTTAAACAAAAAAGGCTCTAACCGGTAAATACGGTTTGAGCCTTTTAAATTTATTCTGTTAAAGCAATATATCACCTGAATAGTTCCTAAGCAGAAGCTCTGTTTTAATTTTAAGCTTTTTAAGTTCATTTTTAACAGTTATAAGCTTTTTGCTGTCACACCTGAAAGAAGGTATTGAAACACTTATGGCATAAAGCACAGAGCCGTCTTTAACTATAGGCACAGCTATGCATATTATCTGTTCAGCAAATTCTTGGTTTTCGTAAGCAAAACCTTCGCTTTCAACACTGCGCACCTGTTCATAAAACTTATTAATATCGGTAATGGAGTATCTGGTGCAGGAGAGCATTTTCGGCGGAAATATCTCTTTCATTTCCTCAAAGCTTGTGCGGCTTAAAAGGGCTTTTCCCAATGCGGTGCAGTTGGCAGGTATTTTTTTGCCCACATGTGTTACAAGACGAAGCGACTGCGGAGAGTCTATTTTGGCTACATATAAAACATTTGAGCCGTTTAAAACGCCCATACTGCATGTTTCATTACATACCGATACAAGCTCGTTCATTGCCGCGCTTATATGGCTTAATATGGATTTTGAGTTAAAATATGTAGAACCCACAGCAAAAGCGCTTATGCCTATACGGTATTTTCCGCTGTTTTGCTGAAGTGATATATAATGTCTGTCCTCAAGAGTATGGATTATTGGAAAAATACTGCTTTTAGGCGCTTTAATCTGTTTAGCTATTTCTGTTAATGTATAGCCGTCGTTTGATGAAGAAAGCATTTCAAGTATATCTAAAACCCTTGAAGTAGCCCTGTGTTCGTTTTGCAGCAATTTACTCACTCCCTTAATTAAGTTCGCTGGATGAGCGGTACTCGACTGTTTTGTTTATTCCATCGGAAAATAATGTTTCATTATCCTTAGTTATTATTACTGCCTCATATCCTTCAAGGCTGTTAATAAGTTTTAAGCCTTCTTCAGACCCAAGACAGAAAACAGCTGTGCTTAAAGCGTCGCAGTCAGCGGATTGAGGACCTATAATTGTTACTGAGGCTAAGTTATTGTCAATAGGATAACCTGTAGAAGTATCTAAAATATGATGATATAATGTTCCGTTATATTCAAAACATCTTTGGTATATTCCGCTTGTTACAAGACTGTTGCCGTTAGTTGATACGGCGCCTGTAAGCGAGCCTTCCTGTCCGTTGGGGTCCTGAATGCCTATTATAAGGCTGTCGTTTTCAGGACAGATAACAAGTATATTTCCGCCAAGGTTTATAAGCGCTTTTGTAACGCCTTTTTCAATAAGGAACTCTTTTGCTTTGTCGCCTATATAGCCTTTAGCAATACCGCCTAAGTCAATAGAGGCGTTTTTATCAAGAAGCTGAACAGTATTGCCTTCTACCGATATGTTTTTATAATTAACATGGGATAAGGCGTCTTTAATCTGGCTGTCGTTTGGCGGAGCAGGGGACTCTGATTTAAAATCCCATAAAGAACTGACAGGGGCTATTGTAATGTCAAACTTTCCGTTTGAAAGCTCGCTGTATTTAACAGCCTTTTTAATAAGCTCGGCAGTCTGCTCTGATACCTGTGTTCTGCTGCCTTCAGCAGAATTTATCGCTGAAATCTCGCTTGTGCTTATTGTACGGCTTAATTTACTTTCGTAATCTGAGCATAAAGAAAAGCATTCGTTTATTATATCATCAGCGGGCTCATCGCCGGAGTATTTGTAAATTGTAATTGTTGAAACAGTATCAAGCAAAAAAGCAGTTTGAGATACTTCTTTCTCGCTGCAGCCGGCTGAAATAATGGTAACGGCTAAAACTGATAAAATAATAAGTATTTTTTTCAATTCAATCACCTGTTAAAATTTTTATAAGTCATATTAGTATAACATTAATGTCGTGCGCGGCACAAGTTATAAGAATAAAAAAACGTGAGTTCCGTAAAGGAATTCACGCAGAATTTTACGCTCTCGGGTGGGTTTTGGAATATACCTCCTTCAGCTTGCTTTTGCCAAGCTTAGCGTACATTTGAGTTGTAGAAATATCTGAATGCCCCAGCATTTCCTGTACGGACTGCAAGTCAGCGCCGTTTTCTATTAAATGCGCTGCAAATGAATGCCTTAGTGTATGAGGCGTTATATCATCAGTTATGCCGGCTTTATGAGCGTAGTCCTTTATAATTTTCCAAAATCCCTGCCGAGTCATAGGATGACCATTGCAGTTAACAAACAGGCAGGACTCCTCACGGTTTTTAAGCAGCAGATTTCTTGAGTTTTTTAAATAAACATTTAAAGAGTAAATAGCTTTAGAGCCTAAAGGAATTATTCTCGACTTATTTTTGCTTGTGCAGTGAATTAACTCAAGGTTAAGGTTTAAATCTTTTACACTAAGTGAAATAAGCTCAGAAACCCTCATGCCTGTAGCATATAAAACTTCAAGCATTGCCTTATCGCGTATGCCTTTTGTATCAGTTAAATCAGGCTGGTTAAGAAGCAGGCTTACATTTTCAACTGAAAGTATTTCAGGCAGTTTTTTTGATACTTTAGGAGCTTCTAATTCAGCAGCAGGATTAGACTTAATTTTGTTATGTGAGTATAAAAATGAAAAATAGCACTTGAGCGAAGCAATATTTCGTGATATAGTCGAGCTTGCTTTATTATTATTTTGTAAGTAGAGGGTGTATGATGAAAGAGTTACGCTTGTTACTCTACTGAAATCGGTTATACCGGACTTTTCAAGATATTGAAAAAAATTTCTTAAATCCCTTCTGTAAGAGAGTATAGTGTTTTCGGAAGCACATTTTGTTTCCGTTAGATATGCCAAAAATTCAGCGTCATCTTCTTGCATTTTTCTTCCCCTTTTCAACCAACATAATACAGGGTAGATTATATACTAAATATATCATTCTGTCGACATTTTTTAACATTTTAGTTCATTTTTATAACAATTCTTTTATAAAATCGTAAATTATTGGTAAAATTCAGGGGGCATGTTTAATTTTGTTTCAAGTAAGCATGAGGCAAATGTTATAATGCAAAGCATGAAAAAAACTATGGCAAATTCCAATTTTGTTTTCTGTATTTCTCGTTTAAGGTAAGACTTAGATGAGCGTTCTTTAAAAAATCTATGCATTATAAATAAAGAAGAAAAACATCCGGCAAATACAAGAGGCATTAAGCGGAGCATACTGTATGGCAGGACTGTTAACACAAAAGTTTTAAAACCATTAAAACCGTTTAAAGAAATTATATGTGAAAATGCGCAGCCGTAAAAAATTCCGTTTAATATAAAAACCGATAATATAAGAGGTATGCCGATGCTTATAAAAGATAAAATAAGTATTACTATACCGAATTTTATATTTTTTATAAATAACATATAAAAAGGCATTTTTTGAGGTATTGTTTCGTTTAGGGCTATTTTATCAATTAAAAAAGTGCTTTCTGTAACGCTTTCATAAACAGAGCCGGCTATTATGCCGAATATAAAACATACGCAAATTAAAATAAAAACAACAGGACATGTGCTTTTGCTTTTTTTCATAAGTCTCACCTCTCTATGAGTATATGAGAGGCGGGACGAGTTATATGATTACTTTTTAGCATAAAAATCTTTTACTGAGCTTAATTTCGAGAACATATTGCTGAATAAAAGGTCTGTAAGTGTAATTGCCGCCATAGCTTCAACTACGATTACAGCTCTTGGCACTATTATAGGGTCGTGCCGGCCTTTAATCTCTATTTCTGTATTATTAAGATTGATATCAACTGTTTTCTGAGGTTTGAATATGGAAGGTGTCGGCTTAAAATACGCGCGGAAGACTATGTCGCTTCCATCGCTCATGCCGCCTAATATTCCACCGGCGTTATTAGTAAGTTTTGTGACTTTACCGTTTTTGGAAATAAACGGGTCGTTGTTTTCTGAACCTTTTAAGCGTGAAGCTTTAAATCCTGTCCCTACCTCAAAACCCTTTACGGCGCCAAGGGAAAATACTGCCTTTGAAAGGCTTGCGTCTAATTTATCAAAAACTGTTTCGCCTATTCCGGCAGGGACATTTTTAATTATGCATTCTACAACGCCGCCTGCTGAGTCTCGGCATTCAATGCATTTTTTTAAGTATTCCTCAGCTTCCAGCGCTGTTTGGGTATCAGGCATGTAAAGATTGTTTGATAAAATTTCATCTTTTGCTGAAGGAATATTCCTGCACTCAAAGCCGGCTATTTCTTTGGAATATGTTAAAAACTCAATGCCTATTTCCGAAAGTATTTTTTTAGCAACAGCGCCTGCCGCTACTCTTGAAGCCGTTTCCCTGCCGGAGGAACGTCCGCCGCCTCTGTAGTCCCTAAAACCGTACTTTGCCGTAAATGTGTAATCGGCATGTCCCGGCCGGAATACATCTTTTATGTTTGAGTAATCAGCTGATTTATGGTTTTCGTTATATATTACAAGTGAAATGGGAGTGCCTGTTGTTATGCCTTCAAAAACGCCTGAAAGTATATGAACAGTGTCGCTTTCTTTCCTTTGGGTCCCGAATTTGTTTGCTCCAGGCTTCCTTAAATCCAAGTCAGCCTGTATGTCTTTTTCACAAAGACTAAGCCCGGCAGGACACCCGTCTATAACAACACCAAGGGCTTCGCCGTGGGATTCGCCCCAAGTGGAAATTTGAAAGTTTTTACCGAATATTGAACCTGACATTTTATCACCTCTTAATTTTAAATATTTACAGTATAGCACACTTAAACTTGTTTTGAACAGAAGCTGAAATATAAATATTTTTTAAATTTATATAAAAATAGTTGACGTAAATTGTGTTTAGTTATTATCATTAAATATTATTAGTTTTAGTTTAGGAGGTAGTTTAAATGAAAAAAACCGTTTTATCAGCGGCACTTTTTTTATCAGCGCTTTTTACTGTCAACGCCTATGCGGGTTTTTCAATTGAAGGGGCGTATCACGCTGTAAGACCTGACACAGCTTATAACATAAATCCGTATAACGTATCAACTGTATCCGGAGTTGGCGAAGGTAATTTATACACGCTTCTTACAACTACAGGAAAAATTGAAATTCCTCTTGATTACCCGCTTTACAGGCTAAGCGGCGGATATACAGACAAAATTACATGTATTGACGGAATTTGGGGTATTGAAAGAAATGTTGGAATAAAGATTTTTGATGGAAGCGAGGACTGGAAATTATATACAAAGACTGCTTTTAAAAATGATAATACTACAATCTTTCAATGCTCTTTTGGCGAAAATGCGCCGAGAATTGTTAATGGGGCATCTACTCATTTTGATGTACATACTTTTGATTCGCAGAAAACAAACAGATACGACGGCATATCTTTTGGCGAAACAACAGACACAATTCTTATGAGAATTATGAATGTAAGGAATGTTAAGGATGTAGATACATTAAAAACTTATCTTAAAACACAGTATGACAACGGAACACCAGTTAAGTTTTTCTATTTCCTCGACACGCCGGAATTTACACCTTTTGATGATGAGCTTCAAAAAGAGCTTAATTCAGTAAAACCTTCTGAGGTTAGAAATATTGACCCTTACTGTCTTGGAATTAAATATGACTCTGTAAAAGAGGAAAATACAAATTACTTTGTTAATAAGGACAGCGGCAGTGAGGAAATGAATGAATTCCTTTCAGTTGTAAAAGACTTAAAGATATATAACTCAGATGAGGATAAAAAGTTTTATGTAAGCGGTATTTATCCTGAAAAAAGCGGTGTAAAGTTTACTGTAAGTGACGAAGAGGGCAATGTATATTCTTCAACTCTCAGTTTTGCAAAAGCAGATTTTATAAGTGAAAAAAATACTGAGCTTGAATTTGTTTCTGACAATGAAAATGCAAATGAAATTATAAAAATGTATGTATATCTTAATTACTATCATGTTCCTGCTGAGAACGTAACAGGAGATTTTAATTATAGCTTAACAGGAATAAAACCTGAATGCATTACAAAAAAAGAAGCTGTTCTTCCTGAAAAAGTGTATGCTCTTAAAGGCACTACAGTAGATTTTAATAACTCTCTTTTAAATTGCAGCGCTGATTTTGGCGACAAGATAGAAGTTATGGACGATGACGGCAATATAGTTTCCAGTGACGGCCGTATTAAAACAGATGATATAGGCAGCGGATACTATTATTTATATGTAAACGGGAATAAACTGGGAAACACAGAAATAGTTATTGAGAATATTAAAGATAATATTTTTGACAATAAAAATATAATGTTCTTAGGCGACAGCTTAATTAATGAAAATCTGTATACACAGTATTTTACGGAAATTGCTGAAAATGAAGGCATGAATCTTTTAGGCACAAGAGGAAACGAAGGCAGCAAACATGAAGGCCGCGGCGGCTGGTCGGCTTATGATTACTGCAATGTCAGAAGTAAATACGGCTACTCAAATCCGTTCCTTAATGAAGACGGAAAGTTTGATTTTGGCTATTACATGAAAAATAATGGGTATGATTCAGCAGATTATGTTGTTGTTAACCTTGGCATAAATGACATTAATCTTTCAGGGCATAACAGCCATGATGAAATATTATCGTATTTTGATGAAATGATAGACAGTATAAAATCTTATGACAGCAGTATTAAGATTATATGGAACGAACCGCTTATGCTCTTTGACTCAGGCACTACAAAAACTGCTAAGTACGAAAGGTTAGCTTTTGTAAAGAGCTTAAAAGAGCATTTTGAAGGTTCGGAAGAAAATGATATTTATTTTTGCCCGGTTTATATGAATATAGACTCTTTTGGTGATTTTAAATTTACAATCAGCACAGTAGACGAGTTTAATCAGGACAGCTCGATGAAAGTTACAGATACTACACATCCTAATAATTTCGGTTATGAAACTTTGGCAAAAGCTACTTACGCTTTTATGGAAAATATAGCAGAATAAAAATTCACCCCGCTGGTTTAATAAAAATCCAGCGGGGCAATTTTTTATAATATATTATTTTATACTGTCAACTGCTTTTTGTGCAAAATCAGTTGTAACCATTTCTTCAAAAGGAACACGTTTTTCAAGTTCTCCGCCGTTTTCCATTATATCCTGAATAAGGTCAAAGCCATCTTTATCAAATACAGGGTCCGTTTTCCATGTGTCCTGTGAGTTATATCTGTCTATTATTTTTGTTAGTGTGTCAATATCGCTGTCAGTAAAATAAGGCAGTATAGCTTCAGCTATTTCGCTTGCTGTGTGCTCACTCATCCAAATCTGCGCTTTATAAATTGCGTTGGTAAATTTTTGTATTATTTCAGGGTTTTCATTTATATAGCTTTTTGTTGCCATATATACCGTATATGGCACATAGCCGCTTTCTGTTCCTAAAGATGCTACGACATATCCTTTTTGGCTGTTTTCAAGTGCGGAAGCTGTAGGCTCAAATTCCGCTGTATAATCGCCTATATCAGCTGAGAATGCGCCGGCTGTTGACTCAAATGATATATTGTTTATTATCTCCAAATCCTTGCCTATCTCAAGACCATTTTGTTTAAGAACATATTCAAGCACCATTTCAGGCATGCCGCCTGTTCTGCCGCCTATTATTGACTTGCCTTTTAAATCACTCCATTTAAAATCTGTGTCATTAGTCCGGGAAACAAGGAAGTTGCCGGCACGCTGGGTTAGCTGAGCAAAGTGTTAATTATACATAATAATTAATCTGTATTGTTTTTGTTGAAAGGTCAAAGTCTATTCTTGACATAAACTGTTTAGCAATAATATTTTTCTCGTCTATTGAAACAGTTGGGGACCTTAAAGCTATGTAATAGTCGTTTATTTCTTTTATTCGCTGTTTTGGCGTTGGTCTGCCGGCTGAATTTATTTCTTTTATTCTATTTAATATTTGTTCTTTTTCTTTATCAAGTGTCTGCTTATTATTTTTGTATTCTTCCAAAGTGTCGATTTGAGCAAAGTAAGCCTTTTTTGCAAGATTTACTTTTTCTTTTATTTTTTCAAGCTGCATAAGCAGAAGATTTATTTCGGTATTGTCTACATGCTGTGTTATTGTTTGAAACTGAATTGAAGAAGGGCGGGAGAGGTCACTTTCAATGGCGTCAAGTACGGCTGCTTCAAGGCGTCTTGCGGAATAAGAGCCTTTTTTGGAACAGAATGCCGAAGATGCATTGTTGCACCTGAAAGAGTAGTATTTTTGGTTGGAACAGGTAACTCTCATTCTGTTGCCGCATTCCTTGCAGTAAACAAGATGCCTAAGCCATGTGCCGGCTGTTTGATTTTTTTCACTTGTAAACTTTAATTTTTCAGATGAATTAAGCTGTTCTATTGTTGAGTTATATGCTGCAAGTGATATAAGCGGAGTGTGGCTGCCCTGAGCTATAATCCAGTCAGATTCCGGATTAGGTGTATATTTATCTTGACTGATATAATTATATCTTGTTTGACCGGTATATACGTTATTTCTCAATATATAGTCAACAGTGCAGTTTCTCCATTTTCCGCCGTACTTTGTATTTATACCGCTTGTATTGAGGTATCTTGTTATTTTGCTTACACTGTATTTTTCGTTGATATAAAGGTGAAATATCTTTTTGACTACCTCGCTTTCGTATTTGTTTGGAACAAGCTTTTTGTCTATAAGGTCATAACCATAAGGAGCTTTTCCAATATGCTCACCACGCCTTGCTTTTTCAAACATGCCTTTTTTAACTTCATCAGCCAGGTTAAGAGAATAATACTCTGCCATAGCTTCAAGCATAGCTTCAAGTATAATCGAAAACTTATCATCTTCAAACTGTTCTGTTATACTTATTACTTTTATTCCGCAGTCTTTACGGAGCATTGACTTATAAACAACACTGTCTTCACGGCTGCGGGCAAAACGGTCGAATTTATGAACAAGTATTACATCGAAAGGGCGCGGCTTGCTTTTTGCAGTTGCTATCATACGCAGAAATGCAGGTCTTTTTTCTGCTTTTCTGCCGGAAATGCCTTCATCTACAAATATGTATTCAGGGTTAATTAGTATATCGTTCTTTTTAGCGTATTGGAATATAGCGTGTTTTTGTGCATCGGGAGAGAACTCCAGCTGGTCATCTGTACTGACTCTTATGTATGCGGCACCTATAAGCATAGTATCAGACCCTTTCTTTTATTTATTACTTTTGAGATTTATTAATTATTTTTATCTTCTAATTTTTTATGTTCTTTTTCTATTTGTTTAATACTTTTTTCTGGTGTTGGTAAATCTTCAGGAGCTTTGCCACTAATTTCTAACATAGTTTTTCGTACTTTTTTCCCTACTTCAAAATGCGTTTGATTAGCTTTATCTTCAGTATCAATAGTTGTATCGTTTCTCAATTTTTCTTCTGTTTGTGTAATTTTAAAGTAGTTTGCAGCTAATTCTGTAGAGCCCATATAATCTAAAATATCATCTTTAGGTTTAAGTCTTTTTCGTAATTTTATATCTTGTGCGGTTTCACCGTTATAAAGTCCTTTATAACCATAATTGTAAAATTTTCCATTTAACTACAACAGAACTTTGTGCAGCATTAAATAATTTTTTATTAAAACCCTTTACAGAGTTTTTTAATTCAAGTCGACGTTCATCTTCTGAAAGAGTGTAGAAGTCCATAGTTTCTTGTTGACGAGTTTTTATAGCAAAATATGTTTGACCTAAAGCAACAGTCTTTTTACGAGGGTCACCATTTTGTACAATAAGGTAACAAGCATAGTGAGAAAGCATAAAATCTATTACAACTTTACGTGCACTCTTTGGCATTGGTATCGTTTTGTTGACCTCAACAAAATGTTCAGAAGGGTTTATTTCACTACCCTGACAGGCAACAAACGCTCTTTCTATTACTTTGTAAAAATTTCTCCATTCCTTATAAGTAAGAACTTCTTGTAATTCTCGTGCATACCAGAATTCATCACCATATTCATTGATGTGTTTTATACTCTCAAATATTGTTTCGTTATAGTTTTCAATATTGTTATTATTCATGTAATCACCTAACATTATTAAGAAATATTCCCATTATTAAATTAGGATTTATTCTGACCTATATTTTACAAACTTATAAAGCTCTGCTGTACTGCTTACCAGACAGGGCAGTTTTTTAATAAATAGTTATTCTAACAACCGTAAATTAATTCTAAATGATACCCAAGGCTATGGCTTAGCTGTTCAGTAGTACACCATGAGTATTCTTTTAAGTATTCACTGTCAATAAGAAGATGTGCGGCAAATAAATTTGCTCTTTTCTCAAAACGTGAGTTAAGAAACAAAGTTTTATTTCTGATAAAGTAATAGTTTTGTTTACGGTCAAGCAGAGCATGCCCAAGCTCATGTGCTATAACAATTTTTAATTCTAAACTATTTAGTTTGTTACTGAGAAATATGTATCTGTGATTTTTCAGAAACATATAACATCCTTCATTTTTACAATTTCCAATCTGATAAAGTACTCCAAGAATATCTGCCAATTCAAAAGGGTTTCTTGTATTATACTTATTGACTAAAGAGGAAACTTTGCTTTTTATTTTTGCAATATCGCTCATTGGTGAAATCACCTGCTTTTTATCGACCTTATACTTTTTCTTTTGCAATATCTCTATTGTCTCGCTCTGTTAAGCTGTTATCAGTGGTAGGTGTAGGTGTTGATTCGTTTCCAAGTAAATAATCAATAGAAATATTAAAGAAATTAGCAATTCGGTTTATTGTTTCATTATCAGGTTCTCTGCTGCCATTTTCCCACTGAGATACTGTATTTTGTGCTGAACCTATAATTTTTCCAAAATCTTTTTGACTAAGTCATTTTTCTTTTCTTAATTCAGAAAGTCTAATCATAAATACACCACCTTTAAATTAAAATTATTACATTAAGAGATAATGAGCAACAAATTTTAAATAATATCTCAAAAAGGTATTAAAAAATGAGGAAATTAAATTGTTATAATCTCAAATAGAGATATTAAAGGCGAGATGAGATTTTTTGATATTAAAAGAAATACGTAATAAGGCAGGATTAACACAAAAGGAAGTATCTATGAAACTTGGTGTATACCAAAATATTATATCTCAGTGGGAAACAGGTGAAAGAACGCCTCGAGCAGAAAAGTTAATCCAGCTTGCAAAGCTTTTTAATTGTAATATTGATGAGATGTTAAAAGATTAGGAGGTTTAAGACATGAAAAAGAATAAAAATCCACTTGTAGACTTAGAATTAACATCTTTAGGAGATAAATCAAACATTTATTCATAAAAAAATAAACGGAAATGAAATAGGGCATTTGGTAAGTAAAATGAGTTTAGATTTAAAGGCTCTTGGATTTCCAATATTAATTATTAAATTGAATGCTGAAAAAATCTCAATACAATCAAGAGCTTTATTAGAAATATCTGAGCCTTATAAAAGTTATGTAAAAATGGATTAAGGTGTTTGCATTAATGTTTCTTGGAAAATAGGACATTCAGGACAATCATCAGAAGCCATTTCGCAATAATATCTAATAGCTTTATGCTGTTTTTCAAAACTATTGAGTACTGGAACTTGAATCAATATCCATATATTCCTGGTGAACAGGGCAGAAACCGTTAACAGTTTTTATCATAGATATCATAGTATTACTTCTTTCTCAATTACTTGGCTGTTGCAGCAGCCTGTAATAAAAGTATATGACATTGAGTTTAAAAGTACAACATGTTTTGAAATAGGACATACAAACTAAAACATATTATATACGGGAGGTGTTTAGATATGAAAGGTAAAAAGAAGAGTGAAATAACCGTACTTCCTTCAATGGTATATGACACAAAGACAGGTGAAACAAAGCCTCTTCCTACAGACCATGAAAGCGAAGAGTACAAAGAGATTATGTGGCGTATGTACGCTAATAAAACATTTTGCGGTGTTGAGTCTGTAATTAAAGAAGATGCGCTTTAAGAACATCAGACGGCTAATTGAATAAAGCCGTCATATAGAGACAAGCTCAAATAGTTGTAGGAGATAATTTTTCTGGAAAATAAATCTATAATAACGCACAAATAGTACCATTTGCCGCCGACCTTAAGGTATGTAATATCACTTGCCCACACAAGGTTTGTTTTATAATTAAATAGACCTTTATCCCAAGTTACTTAGCAGAGCCTATGTTGACTATAAGAGCAGAAAGGGAGATTTAAAATGTATAAAGAATATTTTGAAAGATATAAAATAAGTAAAGAAAGCCGTGTATCTGAAATTAGTGAGAATTACATAAATTTACTTAATATACTTTTGGTATATTTTGAAGATGAAGTATTTTTATAGCTTGAGTATGTGATAAATTTTGAATTAGCCAAAAGATTTGAGGACGGTTTTGAAGCTGGAAAATGCGTGAAAGCCAAAGTTAGAAAGTAAGAAATAATTAGATTTACTGGAGGGTATTCTAAAAGTTATATCGGCTTGAGGAACACCTTCTTTTTTGATATTTTGACGAGGATTAAATAAACAAAAATTTTGACACATTTAATGGCATTTGCGGTAATCAAGGACAGAATTGCGTTAGATAGAAAAGGCAGAATTTTTATTCAAGTATTATTTTTTATTCCTTTTTTAAAAACTATTTATAAAAATAGTGGGACAAAAATTTAAAAAGTATTGAAAATAAAAGGGAAAAATAAATAATCTTTTTAAGAAAAAATTAAAAAAATTGTGATGAATAATTAATCTAAACCTGATATAATAACATTATAATTTACATAGGGTTAAGTGCTTTAATATTTTAAAGAGGGATTTTTATGAAAAAGAGATTCGCGGCAATGGCTCTTTCGGCAGCTATAGTTTTTTGCGGTATATGTGCCTTTGCCTCAGACGGGTTTGTAGTTACACCTGAAAAAAGTTTTGTATCAGAAGAAAGATATACAGAAAGAATTTTTTATCCTGTACTTGGTGACAGCTCTTTTCCTATTGCTAAAGTCATAAATGACAAAATTACAGATAGTATGTCGGCTGTACGTGAAAACTTGAAGAATATCATAAATGAAACACAGGATTATTATACTGAGGATATGGCTACAGGAATTTATTCATATTATTCTGTTTACCAGTATAATATGTGCGGCGACTTGGTTTCTGTTAAAACGGAAAATTACGTTTATTCCGGTGGAGCTCACGGAATGAATTATTTAGCTTCGTATACAGGAAATATAGGCGGAAAAGATACATTTACTCTTGGCGGCCTTTTCAAAGAAGAACAAGACGGTATTAAAACTGCAAAAAATATTGTTAAAGAAAAAATAAATGAACAAAAAGATATGTATTTTCCTGAAGCTTTGACAACTGTTGAAAATATGGATTTAAGCAACAAATTTTATATTGATGAAACAGGAAGCATTGTAATTTATTTTAATCCTTATGAAATAGCGCCTTATGCAGCAGGTATAATGGAGTTTTCAATTTCTCCTGATGAATTGGAAAATGTGCTTAAAACAAATATTTACTCATATCTTAAAAGCGGGAAAAGTGAAAAATGCCTTTTAAGGTTTAACGGTGCGCCATACTATCCGGAAAACGGAACTTTAATGAGCGGGAGTACATTATATGTGCCTTTAAGAGAAGTAGCAGGCAAATTAGGTATTGATATCCAGTGGAGCGCTGAAACAGGTGCTTTGGTAAATGGTGAAAAATTAACTCAAAAAAGCGGAGCGGTACTTGTAAATGATATGTATTATGTACCTATTGCTTATTTTAGGTTGTTTGAAGACTATGCTGATATGGTTTTTGATTCAGATGATATCCAAAACATATTCTGTATTTCAGATGAAAAATAACAGATATTAAGCGGCAGCATTATATTTTTTGCTGCCGCTTTTTACATAAAACATTTATTATGGAATATTAATAATTTTGTTTTGGCATATACTCTTATTAAGGCTCTTTTGCTTGAAATAACAGCGCCTTTATTATAAAATATTGACTTAATGGAAATAAATTGTATATTACTTTGTAGGAGGTTATATTAATGACTTTAAGAAAATATGCCGCTGCCGCATGTGTTTTAGCCGCAGCTCTTTCATTTACTGCCTGCGGCAAAAACAGCAGTGATTCATCACAAACAGCGTCACAGGCTGCAATTTCATCACAGGCTTTGCCAGATGACAGTTTTACGGCTGAAAATATAGTCCAGACAGCTTTAGAGAGAAATTTAGCTCAAAAAAGTTCTACAGCTAAAATGACAACTGAGTTTAAGTTTCAGGGAGATAATGGTGAAGCAACAGCTGTTGTCGCTACAGATATTAAAGCTGTTACAGAGCCGGTATTTAAACACATTATAATGGATGTTTCCCAAAATGGAGAACACTATTCAACATCTGAATTTTATGTTGATGAAGCTGAAAATGGCGATATGACTTTATATATATCTTATGGCGATGAGTGGTATAAAATGCCTGTAACAGACGCAGAGCTTTTTGCTGTTTTAGGTCAGTATGATGTAAGGGAAGTCACAAATATTGTGCTTAACAGCCTCTCTGATATTTCGGTAGGCGGTAAAGAGAATATAAACGGTGTTGAGGCTTATAAGGTAGATGCTGTTATTCCGGCTGCTGATGTGCCAGATGTTATAATTAATGCCGGTGTTTTTGTGGCAAACGGTCTTACAAATCTTTATGAGGAATATTTTGACGGCGTTAAAGATATGCATGTTACTTTTTATGTTGACTCAAAAACTGGCGATATAGTAAACCTATCATTTGACGCAGGACAGGCTTTCCAGATAGTGTCAGACTATGCTTACAATATAGCACAGGGCATAGATGAGTATAAAGACAGCCAAAGGCTTGTTGTAAACAGCTACGGCATAAATATAGACATAAATGATATTGATAAAACAGAAAAAGAAGAAATACCTGCTGATGTTACAGAAGGCGAATCCCTTCCGGGACTTAGCGAAAGCATAGACGAGGCAAATGGCGTTGGTGCTTCATCATCAGCGGCGTCATCACAGGAAGCGGCAGAATAATATTAGTTTTGGAGAGATAATAAAATGATTAGTGTAAATAATGTTACACTCCAGTACGGAGGACGTGTACTTTTTAAAGATGTAAACGCAACTTTTACACCGGGCAACTGCTATGGTGTTATAGGCGCAAACGGAGCAGGCAAGTCAACATTCCTTAAAGTCCTTTCAGGAGAAATTGAGCCTAATAAAGGCGAGGTTGTAATAGCGCCAGGCAAAAGGCTTGCGGTACTCAAACAAGACCACTTTGAATTTGATGATTTTGATGTTATGAGCACTGTTTTATACGGTCACAAAAGGCTGTATGATATTATTAAGGAAAAAGAAGCGCTTTACAGCAAACCGGATTTTTCCGATGAGGACGGTATAAAGGTTTCAGAACTGGAAGGCGAGTTTGCGGAGCTTGACGGCTGGAATGCCGAAAGCGACGCGGCTATACTTTTAAACGGACTCGGCATACCAACAGACCTTCACTACGCTTTAATGGGTTCTCTTACAGGCAACCAAAAGGTAAAAGTACTATTAGCCCAAGCCCTTTTCGGTAATCCAGACATACTTCTTCTTGATGAGCCTACAAACCATTTGGATTTGCAGTCGGTAAAATGGCTTGAAAATTTTCTTATGAATTTTGAGAATACTGTTATAGTGGTTTCTCACGACAGACATTTCTTAAATAAAGTGTGTACGCACATTGCCGATGTGGATTACGGCAAAATTACAATGTTTGTCGGCAACTATGATTTCTGGTATCAGTATACACAGATGACGCAAAAACAGCTTAAAGACGAGAATAAGCGTATTGAGCAGAAAATGAAAGAGTTACAGGAATTTATCCAGCGCTTCAGCGCTAATGCGTCAAAAAGCAAACAGGCAACAAGCCGTAAAAAACTTCTTGATAACCTTCAGCTTGACAATATAAAGCCTTCTTCAAGGCGCTATCCTTTTGTAAACTTTAAACAGGACAGGGAAGTGGGAAATGACCTGCTTGAAGTTGAGGGTATTTCTAAAACAATAGACGGAAGGAAAGTGCTTAACAATATAACATTCAGGATTAATCCTAACGAGAAAGTGGCTTTTGTTGGTACTGACGAAATTGCGCGTACTACACTTTTTAAAATACTTATGGGCGAAATGGAGCCGGATGAGGGTACCTTCAAATGGGGCGTTACAACTTCAAGGGCTTATTTCCCTAAGGATAATTCGGAATATTTTGACGGCTGCGACGACTCGCTTATCGACTGGTTAAGACCTTATGCCAAAGAAGGCGAGCAGTACGACGCGGATATCAGGGGCTGGCTTGGAAGAATGCTTTTTTCAGGCGAGGAAGCTCTTAAACCGGCTAAAGTTCTTTCAGGCGGTGAAAGAGTGCGCTGCATGCTTTGCAAAATGATGATTTCCGGCGCTAATGTACTTATTCTTGATGAGCCTACAAACCATCTTGACCTTGAAAGCATAACAGCGTTAAATAACGGTCTTATTGATTATAAAGGCACACTGCTTTTTGATTCTCAGGACCACGAGTTTGTTAATACTATAGCTGACAGAATTATAGAAATACTTCCAAACGGAATTATCGACAGACATGAAACATTTGACGAATATATAGACGATGAGAAAGTAAATGAAATGCGTGAAAAATTGATGTAAGGGGGCTTGTTTATGGATTTAAAGGAAGCTGTTTACTCAAGAAGAAGCGTAAGAAAATATAACGAAAAACAAATAAGTGATGAGGACTTAAACAAGATAATAGACGCCGGGCTTTGGGCTCCGTCGGCTGTTAATCTTCAGCCTTGGTATTTTGTAGTTTGCCGTTCAGATAAGGCGCTTAAAGACCTTAACGACATAATGGGCGGTTCTATATTCGGTTTAAAAAAAGTACTTAATAACCGTTTTAAATCCAATCCGGAGGTTATAGAAGAAACGGTTAATTTTGTAAAAAGCATGGGCGGCGCCAATACTGTTATACTTACTTTCCTCCAGCAGGAAGAATATGATGAGTATACAGCAGCTGTTGAAAGTGCTGCCGCGGCAATGCAGAATATAGTTCTTACGGCTTATTCAAAAGGCATTTCTTCATGCTGGCTTACAGCCCCGCTTCATGTAGAAAAAGAGCTTAGGGAGCGCTTTGCCCCGGGGAAAGGACATCTCTTGGCGGCGATTACTCTCGGCTACAGCGATTTAAAACCAAAAGCGCCAAGAAGAAAAGATGGCAGGTTTGTAATTGTATAAAAAATTTATTAAGGCAGGGGACTACCTCTGCCTTTTAATTATATGGCGGTGATATTGTGGTTTACGGAACGGGAACCGATATTGTGGAAATTTCACGTATAGAAAAGGCGCTGAAAAAGGAAAGCTTTGTTAAAAAATGCTTTACTGAAAATGAAACAGCTTATTTAAAATCAAAAAATTTCAGACCGGAAACTGCGGCAGGGATATTTGCCGCAAAAGAAGCTGTCAGCAAAGCTTTAGGGACTGGTTTTAGAGGTTTTATGCCTAAAGATGTGGAAATACTGCATGACGAATTTATGAAGCCTTATGTAAACCTTCTGTCTGAAGCTGAAAAAACTGCTTCAGTTTTAGGAATAAACAATATTCATATAAGTATATCCCATTGCATGAATTATGCTTTAGCTTTTGCTTTGGCTGAAAAAATATTTTAGGGAGGTAAGGATTATGGAGATAGCTCTTGGTTCTCAAATGAGGAAAATGGACCGGCGTTCTATAGAGGAATACGGAATACCGGGAATTGTTTTAATGGAAAACGCTTCTGCGGCAGTTGCTGAAAAATGCGCCGAAAGACTTGAAAGAACAAACGGTAAAACAGCTGTTTTTGTATGCGGCGGCGGTAACAACGGCGGTGATGGTTTTGCATCTGCAAGGCTTTTAACCCTTAAAGGGTTTAACAGTATTATTTACTTTATGGGTAAAGAGGAAAAACTGAAAGGCGATGCGCTTATTAACTACAACGCGGCAAAAAAAATGGGCATTTATATTGAAAAAGACATAAGCAAAGCAGACGGGCTGTTTAAGAACGCAGATGTTTTAGTAGACGCCATATTTGGCACAGGTTTTTCAGGCGAGCCGAGAAGCGACGCAGCCGAGGTTATAAACAAGGTAAATAAGAGCGGAAAGTACGTAATAAGCGTTGATATAGCCTCCGGTGTTGATTCCGAAACAGGTCATGCCTCACAGGTTTGCGTAAATGCTGATGAAACAGTTTCGTTCTGTATGGCTAAAGTGGGAAATATGCTTTACCCGGGAGCTGAAAAATGCGGTAAATTAACAGTTGCCAATATTTCTATACCTAATGCTGTAAGAAAAAGCATGGATATAAAAATCAACGCACTTGATTTTAACGAAGCTAAAGAAATTCTTCCTAAAAGAAAAAGCCGGAGCAACAAAGGCACTTATGGCAAACTTTTTGTTATGGCAGGTTCAAAAGCTATGGGCGGAGCGGCTTACCTTTGCTCAAAATCGGCTTACAGAGCAGGCTGCGGGCTTGTTTATGCCTGCGTGCCGGAAGAATGCCTTGGTACAATCCAAAGCCTGCTTCCAGAAGCTGTGGCAAAACCTCTTGTAAGTGAAAACGGTGCTTTGTTTGCTAAAAGCTTTGAACAAATAGAAAACGAGATTTCCAACGCCAAAGCAATTGCCATAGGTCCGGGATTAGGAAGGGGAAAAGGAGTTAATGAATTTGTTAAATCTATACTTTTAAATGCCCAGTGCAGTGTTGTAATTGACGCAGACGCGTTAAACGCTATTTCAGACGAGCCTGATATTCTGCTTAAAATGAATAAAGTGCCTGTTATAACTCCGCACCCTGGAGAAATGAGCGCTCTTACAGGAAAAAGCATTAGAGAAATACTTGATGACACTATAAGTACAGCTGTTGACTTTGCTGAAAAGTATAATACAGTTGTTGTTCTTAAAGACGCAAGAACAATTACTGCCTCTCCAGATGGAAAAGTATATATTAATTTAACAGGAAACAACGCCATGAGCAAGGGCGGAAGCGGAGATGTATTAACCGGCATAACAGGCGCTATGCTCTGTCAAATGGAAAACGCGTTTAATGCTGCCGCTTTAAGTGTGTATATTCATGGTTTAGCAGGAGATTATGCTGCCGAAAATACAGGGCATTACGGAGTTTTATCTGGAGAAATAAGCGATATGATAAGTGAAGTGTTAAAAAATATGGAGTAATACTAAACGTGCCCTATTGCGTATAAATATATGGAACAAAGACGCATAGGAGCACCCTTATAATGAAAAGAATAATACACTTTTTATCCATTATTCCGTTGGCTGCATTACTTTTGTGTTCATGCGCTCTGCCGCAAAAATCTGATGTGCCTATGGAGAATATACAGGAAAGGCTTAATTCGTTCTCATCATACTATTGTACTGCTGATTTAACAAGATACAGTGAAAAAGGCGAATCTAAATACGGTATTAAGCAGTACTACAAAATGAGCGGAGAATACAGAATGGAAATGACATCACCTGATGAGGTTGCAGGTAATTTTACTGTTTACGACGGAAAAACAATATGCCAGTATAACCCGCGGGTTAAAGGAAAAATTGTAAAAGATGTACCTGAAAATCAAGCCAGAAACGAATTGTTTTTAGGCTGTTTTGTTAAAAACTATATGAACAGTGAAGAAGTATCCATTGCTGTTTCAAGTATAGATGAAAGCCGCTGCACAGTGCTTGAGGCAGTTATACCGGGAGATAATAAATTTACGGCAACGGAAAAGCTTTGGATAGACAATGAAACTTTAAATCCTGTTAAATTGGTAATATATGATTCTGACGGAGGCGAAAAGTACGTTATTGAATATAATGAATTCCAATACGACCCTCAGTTTGAGGACGATATTTTCAGTATAGGCATAAAATAAGTTCAGTTTGTTTTGAAGGGAGATTATTAAATTGGGTTACAAAAGATTAGTTGCAGAAATTGACCTTGACGCTGTTGATTTTAATATTAAAAGCATTATAAACAGGGTAGGCGGCAGAGCCAAAATAATAGGCACTGTTAAAGCCGACGCTTACGGTCATGGTGCTGTTGAAGTTGCGCAGGTCCTTGCTGAAAACGGTGTTGATATGTTTTCAGTTGCTATGATAGACGAGGGAATTAATTTAAGAAATAACGGTATTAAAGCGCCTATACTCATACTCGGCTTAACGCCTCCGGAATACGTTAAAGAAGCTGTTGAATATGGTTTTATACAGACTGTATCTGATTATAATACGGCTGAGGCAATATCAAAATCAGCCAGAGAGCTTAATAAAAAAGCTGTTATACATATTAAAATTGATACAGGAATGGGAAGAATAGGCTTTAAACCTAAAAAAGAGGATTTTGATGATATAGAAAAAATTTCTAAACTTGAAAATATAGAAATAGGCGGTATATTTACACATTTCTGCACAAGCGATGAAAAAGACAAGACATTTACATATATCCAAAAAGAAAAATTTGTTTATGCTGTTAATGAGCTTGAAAAACGTGGAATCAGTATTCCTCTTAAACACGCTTCGGCAAGCGCCGGTATTATGGATTTTGACGATTTGTTCTTTAACGCTGTAAGACCGGGAATTATACTTTACGGATATTATCCGTCTGATTATGTTATGAAAGACAGACTTCCTATTAAGCCGGTTATGAGCCTTAAAAGCTATATAATGTTTATTAAAGAAATTGAAAACGGCGATACATTAGGTTATGGCAGAACATATAAGGCTGAAACAAAAAGAACTATAGCCACAATACCGGCAGGTTATGCCGATGGTTACAACAGACTTCTTTCAAACAAAGGATATGTGCTTGTTAACGGCAAAAGGGCGCCTTTAAGAGGAAGGATATGCATGGATCAGTGCATGGCTGATATTACAGGAATTGAAGCTAAACAGTGGGATGAAGTTGTGCTTATGGGAAAACAGGAACGTGAAGAGATAACAGCAGATGAAATAGCCAAGGAAATAGGAACAATAAGCTATGAAGTCCTTTGTATGGTTTCAAAACGCGTGCCAAGAGTTTATATCAAAAACGGCAAAGTACAGAAAGAAATTAATTTTTTAGTATAATAATTGAATATACTTCGGGTTAAGAGGAAATAATTAAACCATACCCGAAGTGTGCTTTAGAAAAGCGTACATATAAAAATAGTTTGATTATATCACACTTTCGGGCTTACTATGCGTCTTTAAAGACGGCGGAGTGTGGTTATTGTGATTGTAAAACGAGGAGATATATTTTACGCGGATTTAAGCCCTGTTGTGGGTTCCGAACAGGGCGGCATACGGCCGGTTTTGATAATTCAAAACGATATAGGCAATAAATACAGCCCAACTGTTATATGCGCTGCCATAACATCGCAGATTAATAAGGCAAAACTGCCTACGCATATTGAGCTTGACTGTAAGAAATACTCGCTTTTGAAAAATTCGGTTGTGCTGCTGGAACAAATCCGGACAATTGACAAAAAAAGACTCAGGGAAAAAGTATCCCATTTAGACAGCGAAATTATGCATGAGGTAAACAAAGCCCTGCTTGTAAGCCTTGGAATATGAATTCTGTACTTAAAAGCCTTTATAAATTAAATAAGGCAGCTGATAATTTTACTTATATAAAACATAAAATTTAAAACGGCGCCAAACCGCTTGAATACAGCAGTTTAGCGCCGTTTTGCATAAGTTATTAATTAGGAGTCAAAAACTTTATAATATGACCATTGAATAAGCAGATTAATATCAGCTTTCAAACTGTCATCTATTTCATTTGAATATTGTCCGTCCGCAAACATTACACTGTCGTCGCGTATAACCGGAAGTTTACGTCGCAGCTCGTCTTCATAATCGTAAAAAGGCGAAATATTATCTATGCCTGCAAGCTCCAATGTAAGCGTACCCAAATAATTGGCGCTTATTTTATTGTTTTCAGGCAGCTGAGAGTTTCTAATTTTTTCTTTAAAACCTGTAAGCTCTGCTGCGGCGTCGTTTTCCCATATTAAAAATGGCGTGCTGTAAACATTAAGCTGCTGTTCAATACTTCCGTTAGGGCTTATATTGTAGTCCAAAATGTCGAAAAATTCCATGCCGTTTGAAAATCCCGGCAGGTGGTCGCCAAAGAAAACAAGTATAACAGGCTCGTCAATACCGGATAAATAATCAGCAAGCCTGCCTATTTCATAATCATTATCTTTAATGCCCATAAAATAGCTGTTAAGCAGAGTTTTCTGGGACTGGGTCAGTTCTATGTCACAGTCGAACATATTGTTTACCTCATTGTATTTTTCGTCATAAGGACCGTGGTTTTCTATTGTTACACAAAATTCAAATAACGGATTTTCACTTGTTTTAATATGCGAATTAAAGTTTTCGATAATTGAATCTATGGCGTATTTGTCGGCAATATATCCGCCTTTATATTTTTCCTCGCCCTGAAAACTTGAAAGATGAATAAAGTTTTCAAAACCCATATAAGGATAAACATTGGAACGGTTGTAAAACCAAGAAAATCCCGGATGGATTGCAAGAGTGCTGTACCCTGTTTGAAGCAGGCGGTTAGGTATGGCGTCTATTGACGAACGGATATAGCTGTATGCTATTCCGTCATTTACAAGAAAATGTGTAGGATAGCCTGTAAGCACGTCAAATTCGGTATTGCTTGTTCCTCCGCCGAAGTTAGGCACTATGATGTGCCCTGATATGGCGTTTTCTGAATCTGCAAGGCGTTTAAAGTTTTCCAGCGGGTCGCTGTAATTGGTAAAATCAAAATGACTGTTTTCGCTTAAATCCGAAAAAGCCTCGCCCATAACCATTATTATATGCGGCAGTTCATTACTGTTGTATTCTTCAGGCTCATAATCTTCCTCAGCGGCTATAAAATATGAATTATTATATCCTTCAGGTTTTTCTATGCGCATTGAATTAAGCTTATAAATAAAACTGTATACAAAACCTTTTGAGGCATACTGGTTTACATCAAAATATATGTTGCCTTCTACAGGAAAAGAGTCGTAAAGCGAGTCGCTGGAATAAACGGTAAAATTAAGTATTCCGCTTAAAACCACAGTTGTCAGCGCAAGGATTATTCTTACAGATGAACGGATTTTTTTTGTTCTGAAAAATAAAAAAGTAATAATAAGCACTAAAATAAAAACCGCTATTATTAACGCGTATGTGAATAACTGGCTTGGCGGAAAATTTTTTACAATTCCGAAAGCCTCTGAAAAAAGCGATAAATCGCCCGGTATAAAAGGGTCCTGCCTTAAAACTATTTTTTCCCTGTTTACAACAGAACCTATTATAAATACAGCTCCTGAAAGCGATATTGAAAATAAGGCGTTATTGGTTATAAAAAATACTAAAGCTATAAGTACTGCAACAGGCACAACATTAAGCACTAAAACAGAGCCTATTTTTGTAATCAGCGAGATGCTTGTTTTAAAAGAATTTGGGTCTGCCATAATAACAACTATATTTATTAATATACAAGCGATAATTAAAAAAATTATTGATAGACCTATTGGAATTTCTATTCTTTTAGATTTAATAAAGTCCCGGATGTTTTTCATTTATACCACCTAAACGATTACTGATTAATAACTTTTTTAAAGCAAAATTTTTTAAATCCTTAACATATTATTACAAATTTATGAATTAGTAAAGAATAATGTTAAAAAACAGTTGATTTTTAAATTTTTATTTAACATTTAAAGTTTGCGCGGTAAAGTTAACATTATGAATTTTTTGTAAAAAAATGTCCTGTAAATAAAAGGATAGTTGTGTTAAGTAACAAATTTTGATATAATAACACGGATATATTGTTTTTTTAGCGGATATTATACTTTTATAGAACGGAGTTATAAAATGGGAAAACGTAAAAAGAAAACGCGCAGGAAAAGTTTTGTAGGACAATTTTTCAAAATCGTTTTTTCTATGGTTTTAATATTTGTTGTTTTTGCTGGCGCAAGCATATTTGCTTATACCAGGATTGCAAGGAACAATAATGAAAATTCTGGAAATCAGGAAAGTGTAGGCGGCAGCGAAATTTCTCTATTAGATTCGCTTACAGGCAAGAACATTACATTAAATGTTGCTGTAATGGGCGTTGACGTGGAAGGAACAAGGACAGACGTGCTTTTTGTTGTCCATTTCGACAGTAAAAGCGGAAAGCTTTCGCTTATGTCGGTTCCAAGGGACTCCCGCGTTAAAATAACAAATGAGCTTAATGATTATCTTTCGGAAAATGGGAAGTATATACCAAGCGGCGGAATCTGCAAGATAAACGAAGTTCATGCTTACGCCGGCAAAGAAAAAGGGGATTATTTTACTGTTCTTCAGCTTGAGGAGCTTTTGGGAATACACATAGACAATTACGTTAAAGTTACAACAGAGGGATTTAGGAACATTGTAGATGCTATAGGCGGTGTTGATGTTGAAGTTCCGCAGGCTATGCATTATGAAGACCCTGTTCAGGATTTATACATCCATCTTGATGAAGGATTGCAGCACCTTGACGGCGATAAGGCGGAGCAGCTTGTAAGGTTTAGGAAATATCCTGAAGGCGATGTGGCAAGGGTAAGGGTACAGCAGCTTTTCTTAAAGGAATTTGCAAAAAAAATGCTCAGCACTGAGTCAATACTTACTAACCTTCCAACACTTATTAATACTTTATATAAAGATGTGACAACTGATTTTACACTTACTGACTGTCTTAAATACGCTAACTATATATCTGATGTAAATATGGATAATGTTACAATGGAAACTGCGCCGGGAGTTGGACAGTATATAGGCAATGTGTCATACTATGTTATTGATGAAGATGAGCTGAGCGCAAGCGTAAGGCATGTGTTCTACAGCGATGACATACCTGATGAAAACGGGCATATTTCATCTAAAGGCAAAAACATAGAAGTATCAAACGGCAGCAATATTAACGGTTACGCGGCTGAAAATCAGGAAATGCTTGAAAAAAACGGCTATACTGTCTCAAGTATTTCCACATACAGCGATGAACAGCAGCCTAATACAAGAATTGTTGTTTATAAAGAAGGTCTTGGCTACGACCTTAAAGAAGAATTTTATAATGACGCTGAAATTATAGTTGACCCAGAAATGCTCTCGGGAGATACGGATATACTTATTATACTTGGCACAGGGGAAACGTCAGAAGAAGAACAGACAGGCGTTCCATCAGAAGAATAACTGAAATAGTTTTAAGTACCGGCAGGAAAAATACTGCCGGTACATGCTTTTTGTTGGAAAGAGGCAGTGTTTGGCAATATAAGTTTTTAATTTTATATTAAGATTTGTTACGAATTATGAGCTGTGTTGAAATAATTTTTCAGTGATAGTATAATATTAATATTAATTATATTTTTGTTTGACTTAATAGAACATAGGAGATTTTGTAATGGACGAAACTTTAATTGTTATTATGCTTAAAGACAGTGAAACGGGATTTCTTGATAAGGAACTGGTCAGCTTTAAAGTAGAAGAAAATGAAAACCTTATTTATAACACTTATGCATCTGAAGAAGGCGGAAAGTGCTTCATACATTTAAAGCTTACCTGCGACAGAGATGTGGAAGACTGGGAGTTTGACGCCGTATACGATTATTATGACCCGGAGCCTGTTTTAACTGAAGCAGAGAGCATAACCGAAGAAGATGACTGTTACAATCCTACATGGGATGTTAAATTTGAGTTTACAGAAAACACTGATGAACTGGAAGAAAAAATAAAACGTATACTCAATATACATAAAAAAGAACTTGAGTCGGTATATGAGGCTATTATAGACAAAAGGGATGAGTATTAATTGAGAAAATCAATACTTAAAAATTACAAAATTATAGCATTGGCTTTTTCAGCTTTAATATTTTTAGCGTCATGCGCTGTTAATAATTCCCATTCAAGTGAAGAACAGCCGCTTTCTTCAAGTGAGAGCGAAAAAACGGATAACGGCAGCGATAAAGACGAAATAATTAAAGATAACAATTTATCTGATGATAAAATTGAGGATAATGAAGAACCGTTGCCTGAAACAAACAGCCAAAGCAATACTCAGCATGATAAAAATGAAACAAATACTGACAACAGCGATAAAAATAATGATTATGATAAAATACAAACTAATGAAGTGCCTCAAAAGCACACTTCAGCCGGCAGTGATTCCGTAAACATAATAAATAACAGAGACCCTAAGCTAAAAACTCAGTGGGAAATTGCGGACAGTGTAGTTGAAGCCGGGCAGACCTTTTATAATGATTATTTTTCTAAAAGCAAAGTAATAACCAAAAACGGATATATGTACAATTTGTCGCGAAACAGGCAGGTTGATACTTATTATCTTGTTGAAGAAGGGTATCTGAATAATAAATATATCAACAGCGGATGCAGTATCCTTCTGCTTTCCAGCAGTGATGTAAAAAATTTGAATGGAATTGCGTTAAGCGGTTCGGATTCTGGATTAACGGTTTTTTCCGCACTGAAAGTGCCTGATGAAGATAAATATATAATTTCTTCAAGTTATGGCGGAGGCGAAATATCTTCTGCGGACTACAACAGTATTTTAGCAAAATATAATCAAAATCATGGCGGTATATCAAGGCTTTATCCTGATTCATACGAGTATAACAGGATTGTGAGCTTTATTAATATGCATGAAGGCAAATATGAGCAGTATTTTGTAAGGAATATACGTCTTGACGGAAAATACGCAGTAGCGACTCTTTCGCCTGTTAGTGACAGCGGTATTATAAGGCAGTATATACTTAAGCTTTCCAACGGAATTTGGGAAGTTGTATGTACTGGTTTGGAAAAAGAGCCAAGACTTGAGGTTGCCGTTAATAAACAGCTGCCCGACTTTAATCTTTCGCTTTTGCCGCAGTGGTCAATTTATGATTTTAAAAACAGCATTAACATATATAAAAACGATGTATTGATACTTATGTCCCAAAGAGGCATTATAACAGGTTCGGGGGATATTGAGTATATTTGCGGTGCATCAAATTATTATTATATAGTGCTTAAAAACCAAGTTAAATATTTAGCAAGGTATAATTCAACAACTTGGGAATATATTCAGGTTGCAAGCAATTATGATGCTGAAGATAAATTAAGCGGTTACGGCAATAATATGCCTTTGTTTATAATTTGGGATAAGTAAGGAGAAGGAAATGAAATACAGTTTTTGTGATGGTAATTTAGTTTTAAATGAATATGACAGTTTTGTTATATCACAAACCCTTGAATGCGGGCAATGCTTCAGATTTGAAAAAATAGGCGATGAGGATTATATTGTTATAGCAAAAAATAAAGTACTCCATATTTTGAAAAAAGGCAGCAGCATAGTTTTTGAAAACACTACAAAAGAAGATTTTGAAAATATCTGGCTCAATTACTTTGATTTTAAAAGGGATTATAACAAGATTAAAGAACTTCTTTCGTCAGAAGACGAAACTGTTAAAAACGCTGTAAAATATGCGCCGGGCATAAGAATATTAAATCAGGATTTTTTTGAGTGCCTTATATCATTTATTATTTCGCAGAACAATAGAATACCTATGATAAAAAAAGTTGTATCCAATATAAGCCAAAAATATGGAAATTTTATATGCGATTTTAATAATGAGGGCTATTACTCATTCCCTTCCGTTGAAGAGCTTTCTGACGCTACGGAAGAAGAACTTATGGAATGTAAAACAGGATTCAGAGCTAAATATATAATAGATGCTGTTGAAAAATGCATGTCGGGTGAAATTTCTTTTGAAAAACTAAAAGATATTCCAACTGATGAGGCAAGAAAAGAGCTTATGACAATTAAAGGAGTCGGACCTAAGGTTGCGGACTGCGTTATGCTTTTTTCAATGGGCAGAAGCGATGCTTTTCCGACAGATGTGTGGGTAAAAAGGGTTATGAGTTATTTTTATTTTGGCGGAAATGACACACCTATTAAAACTATACATAAATCGGCATACGATAAGTTCGGACAGTACGCAGGTTTTGCACAGCAGTATCTGTTTAATTACGCAAGGGAGTTCAAAATAGGGGCTTCAGAAAAGAAAACTAAAAAGCAGGTCAGCAGCTTATGTTAGGTACAATAGTAAATTCTTTAGCCATTATATTCGGCTCATTTGTAGGTCTTTTTATAAAAGGCGGGCTTAAAGCAAGATACAGGGAAATATTAATGAGCGTTTTAGGTCTTTCAGTAGTCTTTATTGGTATTTCAACTGCACTTGAAGGCATGTTAAGCGATGAGGCAAAGCCTGTACTTTATATTGTAAGCTTAGTTATAGGCTCTCTTATAGGAGAATTTTTTAAGATAGAGGATAAGCTGGAGTCTTTCGGCAACTTAATTGAGTCGGCTACAAAATCAAAAGGCGGAAATGTTTCGCGAGGATTTGTAACGGGAAGCCTTACATTTTGTGTTGGAACAATGGCGGTTATAGGCTCTATTGAAAGCGGAGTTCAGGGAGTACATACGACACTTTTTACAAAAGCCGTTATAGACGGGGTAATGGCTCTTGTATTTGCTTCAACACTTGGAATAGGCGTTATGCTTTCAGCAGTTTCGGTATTTATATATCAGGGACTGCTTACAGTTTTTGCTTCTTTAATACAGCCATACCTTACAGAAGAAATGCTTGTTGAAATTTCCATAGTAGGCGGAATTATGATTGCCGCTATTGGTTTTAATACGCTTGAAATTAAAAAGTTCAAAGTTGGAAACATGCTTCCTGCAATAGCTGTGCCGGTTATTTACTATATACCGCCAGTAATCAATTTTATGAGAACTATATATTCATTTATAAATTAACTTATAAATGTTATAAAAACGGAGATGTTTTATTTGGTTAAGACAAATGCCATGCGTCTTTTAGACGCTGATAAAATAAAATACCGCAGTGAAACTTATGAATATGATGAAAATGATTTATCTGGTGTTACTGTTGCGGCAAAACTAAACATGCCGCCGGAGCAGCTTTTTAAGACTCTTGTTACAAAGGGCGATAAAACTGGATATATGGTTTTCTGCATACCTGTAGCTGAAGAGCTTGACCTTAAAAAAGCGGCTGTTTGTTCCAAAAACAAGAAAATAGAAATGCTTCATGTTAAAGATTTGCTGCCTGTAACAGGTTATATAAGAGGCGGATGTTCACCTATAGGCATGAAAAAGAAATTTCCTACATTTATAGATGAAACAGCTCAGCTTTTTGATGAGATAGGTGTAAGCGCCGGTGTTAGAGGCTGCCAGATTATTATATCGCCTGACGACCTTGTAAAATATACAGACGCTGTTTTAAAAGACTTAGTTGTGGATTAAGGGGGTTATTCTACATGGAGAAGGATGAATTGAGCTGTATTGACTGCTATAAAACAACTTGTGAAAATCAGAACATGCCTTATCCTGATTTTTGCGAAACGGTTAAATACAAAGAATTATCTGATGAAGCTGTTGAACTGCTTAAAATGGAAGAAAACAATATTATAGCTAAATCTGCGGCTGAAATTGAAGGGAACTTTTATTGTAAGCTTACACGAGTTGAGGAAACAGTGCTTTTTGCTAAAAAAATAGGCGCAAAAAAAGTAGGTATTGCTACTTGTGTAGGTACTATAAGAGAAGCAAGGACATTTGCCAAAATACTTAGGAAAAACGGTCTTGAAGTTGTTGGAGCCGCATGTAAAGTAGGCAACAGGGATAAAACTGAAATCGGCATTGCCGATAAGGATAAAATTCATCCAGACTGCTATGAACCTATGTGCAATCCTATATTGCAGGCTAAAATATTGAATAACGAAAAAACTGACTTAAATGTAGTAATGGGTCTTTGTGTAGGGCATGACTCGCTTTTTATAAAATACAGCGAGGCTCCTGCAACAGTGCTTTTTACTAAAGACAGAGTTCTTGGTCATAATGCGGTTATGCCGCTTTATCTTACAGAAAGCTATTACAGCAAAGTATTAAAATAAATTACTAAAGCAAAAAGCTTGTCTTATGCTGGAAAAAATCATAAAATGTTAGAAAAAGTTGTAAAAAGTAAAAATAAGTAAAAATAAGTTACAGAAAAGCAGTATTACCGGTAAAAAGGCAATACTGCTTTTTGCTTATAAAATAACAGTTGATAAAGAATGGAGTATTATATAAAATATTTGTATGAAAATTTAATTTATGCTGCAAGGCATGGGTTTTGCCCACACCCCGCAGCTTTTAAGCTATCAATTAATTTATCAGCATGTTTCACAGCATGAGCCGTTTGTTGGTGTATCCTCTGATGATGTGTCGCAGCATGGTTTATAGTTAGCCTGCGGCGCGAAAAGGTCAGTAGGGAATTTAAGGTTATCGAAGAAATCACATGGGCTGATGTCTGAAATATCAGAGCATTCGCAAGGCATGCAGTTGCCGTAGGAATTAACTGACATATTGGAAAGCCTTAAAAGCTTAACTACAGCGAAAAGACCAATTGTTACATCAACACCTGTAGGTGATAAGTTTGAGCATCCATTGTCGCAGCCGTTGTCTGAGCAGCCGTATCCATTGCCGCAGCTTCCACAGCCGCATCCGCAGCCACAACCGCAGCTGCAAGGATATCTAAGGGCTGCTGCAAGATTCATAGCGCTGCCTTCTATTGATACAAAAGGTCCGTTTGTTGTAATGCCGTTGTAAAGCTCGTTAAATGAAGCAACGCAGATGTCTTCTCCGCCATAGAGAGAAACAGTTGTTGTGTATGAGCTGCACGCAGGCATCCTGCTTATTTCCATATTGTCTGCGTTATAGAATTTAAGAGTATAGCTGAATATAAAGCGAATGCTTACATCGAAGAAACCTTTTCTGAATCCGCTTTTTGTTTTGCTTAATACATTCATGCTTTTAATGCAGAAGTTTTCTATAGTTACTGAAACGGCATTCTGAGGCGGAATAAGTGTTTCGCCGCTGCATGACGTCCTTTTGCCCTGAACCTGTTGTCCGCACTGATTTGGGCATGTGTTTTTATTAATATTGCAGTTAATAGGACTGTAGTCTACTTTAGCTGCGCCGATTTCATTTGGTGTAAGGCAAACCTGAAGTCTGCACTGGTCGAAAATTTTAGGAATTGATACGCATTCAAGTTTAGGCTGGAAAGCCGGACAGTTGTTACATAAATCAATATTTGCCATTTTAAGTCCTCCTTTTTGTTTAGAACATTTGCTGTTCTGATTATATAGTATGACAAACTGTTTAAAGGGTGATTATGGTTTAGAATATTTTTCAAATTAAATTAGGTGGTGTTATGTTGTAATATGTTGGAAGAAATAATAAAAACTACTGTTAATCCGGGTTATGCTGAAATTACAGAGAAAAAATCGAGATTTATAGCTCATACAAAACCAGTTAAGAGTGAGGAAGAAGCAAGAGCTTTTATAGAAGAAATTAAGAAAAAGTATTATGATGCCAGACACAATGTTTTTGCCTATCAGATAGGCGAAAAAAACGAACTTAAGCGTTTCAGCGATGATGGTGAGCCGCAGGGTACGGCAGGCATGCCTGTTTTGGGTGTCCTTTCATCAGAAGATATAAAAAATACAGCTGTTGTGGTAACAAGGTATTTCGGCGGCATACTTTTAGGCACAGGCGGTCTTGTAAGGGCATATACTGCGGCGGCTAAAGCCGGGCTTGATAATGCTGGTATATGCCAGATTGGTTTATACAAAAAATATTTTGTTGAATGTGATTACACTCAAAGCGGCAAAATACAGTACGAACTTTCAAAAGGCGGGTATTTTGTTGAAAATACAGATTTTACAGATAAAGTATCATACACTGTTTATATAGAAAACAGCAAAGCTGGCATATTTGAAGCACTAATAACAGAAATAACATCTGGCAGTGTTCAGGCTCAACTAAAAGGTACTCTGCGGGGGGCATGCACAGAAGAGGGCTTTAAAATGTATGATTAAGGCTTGTATTGAGTTTAAAATAATGCTAAAATATTATAGTTAACACTAATTAAGGGGGTTTATCCGAAATGTCCGGACATTCAAAATTTGCTAATATTAAACATAAAAAAGAAAAAAATGATGCCGCAAAAGGTAAAATATTTACAATGCTTGGAAGAGAAATTGCAGTTGCGGTAAAAGCAGGCGGACCGGATCCTGCTAATAATGGTAAGCTTAGAGATGTTATAGCTAAGGCTAAATCAAACAATATGCCTAATGATACAATTGAAAGAAGCATTAAAAAGGCTGCTGGTCCTGGTGACGGCGTTGAATACGAAAACATAACATACGAAGGCTATGGTCCTAATGGCGTTGCTATTATTGTTGAAGTTCTTACAGACAACAGAAACAGAGCGGCTGCGAATGTTAGAAACGCTTTTACAAAAGGCGGCGGGAACATGGGCACAAGCGGCTGTGTATCTTTTATGTTTGATGACAAAGGATTAATTGTAGTTGATAAAGAAGAAGTTGAAGGCATGGACGAAGATGAGCTTATGATGATGGCTATTGAGGCAGGAGCTGAGGATTTTGCTGTTGAGGAAGACAGCTATGAGATAACAACATCGCCGGAAGATTTTTCAGCAGTAAGGGAAGCCCTTGAGTCTAACAATATACCAATGGCATCAGCAGAAGTTACAAAGATTCCTCAAACATATACAACACTTACAAATGAGGAAGATATTAAGAAAATGAATAAGCTTCTTGATATTCTTGATGATGACGATGATGTTCAGAATGTTTACCATAACTGGGATGAGTGATCAAAATAGATGACATAGCCGAAAGATGAGTAAAATCAAGGCTTCCAGCGGTTTTTGAGGGCGATTTTTAAGGCCCCAAAAATTCGAATTTTATAGATGACATAGCGTTTTTGGAGTTAAAAAACGATTTTCGGGCAGTGAGATGAAAAAATCTTGCTGCCTTTTTTTGTTTCTAAGAATTGATAAAAAAGAGGTATTCAAAAAAACAGCCACTTTTTGAAAAAATTTTTTCGACAAATTTTAGAAGGAGGTGAAAATTTTGAAGGAAAATGTCATTAAAGTGCTAAAAGTAAAGCCACACGAACATCCAGAAGTCTGTATGCTGAAAAATACATTGGAGGCAATGCAGGAAGCAGTGGGAGG